>NHBV01000023.1:0-15066 GCA_002167775.1 Crocinitomicaceae bacterium TMED16
ACCTCAAAAGTAATAATCTGAAGGAGTTCCAATAAATTCGAAGGAAATAATGTTTAATTTAGACTCGTGAATTTGTTGTTTCATGTAGGACGATATTTTTTGATGCTACGTACCTTGTTTGCGGTGCCATCGAAATGGAATATTTTGTGGAAACGAATCGTCTCCGAGCTACATATTATTGGCATTAATTCTCTTCCGATAGTTGCCTTGATGTCATCTTTTATGGGCGGTGTTATTGCACTGCAAACGGCATCGAATATGACGACTCCTTTATTGCCAGATTATACTGTCGGATACATTACCCAATCTAGTACAATTTTGGAATTCTCACCTACTATTATCTCTTTAATATTAGCGGGTAAAGTAGGCTCTAATATTGCCTCTGAAATAGGTACAATGAGGGTCACAGAACAAATCGATGCTTTAGAAATAATGGGTGTTAACTCTTTGAATTTTCTCGTACTTCCTAAAATCATAGGTGCGGTATTGTTTTTTCCGATATTAGTCATTTTCTCGATGGCTTTGTCGCTGATTGGAGGGTGGTTGGCGCTTCTTTTTTCTGACTTAACAACCACAGAGACATATGTTTTGGGTATTCGATCGTTTTTTAATCCTTTTCACATTACCTACGCTTTGATTAAAACGGTGTTTTTTGGTTTCTTAATTGTTTCTATTTCATCTTATTACGGTTATTATGTCAAGGGTGGTTCTCTAGATGTTGGAAAAGCATCGACTCAGGCAGTGGTCAGTAGTACTGTTGCGATTTTAATTATGAATTTCTTGCTTACTTATTTATTGCTCTTGTAATGATTGAAATCAAAGGCGTAAATAAATCTTTCGGGGAGGATCAAATATTGTTTGATATCAATACAGTATTTGAAAAAGGTAAGGTCAACCTAATTATTGGCCAATCAGGTCAAGGAAAGTCTGTTCTTGCAAAATGTATGGTAGGATTGCATGAGGTGGACTCAGGTGAGATCTTGTACGGAGATGCGGATTTTATAAAAATGCGGAGCGCAGAGAAAAGTAAACTTCGACAAGAAATAGGCATGCTTTTTCAGGGTTCAGCATTATTTGATTCAATGAATGTCGAGGAAAATATTGGATTTCCGCTGAAGATGTTTACCAAAATGACACCTAAAGAGATTCAAAAAAGAGTAGACTTTTGTTTGGAACGTGTAAACCTTGTTGGAAAAAATAAGCTTTTACCATCTGAATGTAGTGGAGGAATGCAAAAGAGAATTGGAATTGCAAGAGCGATTTCTATGAATCCCAAGTATTTGTTTTGCGATGAGCCTAACTCTGGCTTAGATCCAAAAACAGCTATTGTGATAGATGGATTAATTCAGGACATTACAGAGGAATTTAACATGACAACTATTGTCATAACCCATGACATGAATTCTGTAATTGAGATAGGCGAAAATGTTTTATTTATCTTCCAAGGCAAGTGCTGGTGGCAAGGTGATCGCGAATCTATCATAACAGCAGACAATCCTGAAATCACAAATTTTGTTTATGCCTCTGAATTTATGAAAGAAATTAGGGCAAACATTCAAAATTCCAGGAACTAATTTTCCATAGTTATTAAAAAAAATTATCTTTGCAACCCGCTTTGAAAAAGTTTGAGGCGTAGCTAGGTTAAAACTTAGCGATTAGATATAAAATGCGGATGTGGTGAAATTGGTAGACACGCTAGACTTAGGATCTAGTGCCGTGAGGTGTGTGGGTTCGACTCCCTCCATCCGCACCATTTAAGGTCTCGTTTCATAAAACGAGACCTTTTTTATTTTAAAAAATATAAAAATGAAGGTATTACAACAGAGCGTTGATAAATTGAATGCAATTTTAAAGGTTGAAATTAAATCTGAGGACTATCAAAATAAGGTTAAAACGTCTTTAGAAAAATACCGTAAATCTGCAAAAGTACCTGGATTTAGACCAGGCAAAGTACCTTTTGGTATGATTGAAAAGCAATATGGTAAATCTGTATTGGCTGAAGAGTTAAACAAACTCGCTAATGATAGCCTGTACAAGTATATCACTGAGGAGAAACTAGAGATCTTAGGAAATCCAATCCCTACTGAAGATGAAAAGTTCAAGGGAGACATGGAGAACCCTGGAGATTTTGAATTTGCATATGAAATTGGTTTTTCGCCTAAATTTGATATTCCAATTTCTTCAAGAAAGAGCATCGAGTACTTTGCAGTGAAGGTTGACGATAAGCTTATTTCAAGTCAAATTGAGGATCTTAGAAGACGCTATGGTAAAATGGAGTCGACACCTGAGGTTGGAGAGAAAGATATGGTGCTTGGTTTATTCAGAGAGCTTGATGCTTCAGGAGAGCCGAAAGAAAATGGAGTTGAGAATAATTCAACCATTTCAATGGAATTTTTGAAAGATAAGAAAGCCATTAAGTCAATTATGGGAATGAAAGTTGATGATTCCCTTGTCTTAGATCCGAAAACAGTAGCCAAAGATGATAAAGATTTGGCATCTATGCTAGGTATTGAAGAGGCTACTTTAGCCGATTTATCAAATAAATTCAAGTTCACTGTTAATGATGTCAAAAGAATGGAATTGGCAGAATTGAACACTGATTTATACGACAAGCTATTTCCAAACCAAAACGTAAGCTCTGAAGAAGAAATGAAAGCTAAGGTTGTGGCTGATTTAGAGAATATGTTCAAGACAGATTCGGATCGATTGTTTACACAAACAGTCTATGATTTTTTGATGGAAAAAACTAAAATGGCGTTACCTGAAGCCTTTTTGAAGAGATGGATTAAGCTTTCTAATGAAAAACCAATTGACGATGAGACCTTGAACAAGGAGTTTGATAGTTATTTAAAATCAATGAAATGGCAATTGATACAAGGTAAAATTTTCAAGGAAAATGACATCCAAATTTCAAATGAAGAGGTGATGGAGTTTACAAAGTCTTTGCTTATTTCCAATTATGCCCAATACGGAATGCCAGCGCCTGAGGACAAGGAGCTTACTGAGACTGCAATGCGCCTTTTAAAGGACAAAGAGCAGGTAAATGGAATCTACGATCGTATTACAGAGAAAAAGCTTTCAGATTATTTCCAAGCGAATGTGCCAATGAAAGAGAAAAAGCTTTCTTATGATGACTTTGTAAAAAAGGCTTCTAAGAAGTAAGCGTAAATTCTTTTTCACGTAAATGCAAAACAAAATTATTTCAACATTTGTTGGTGATAATGTGTGTTAAATAATAAAACATCTTTGCAGTTGAAAGAAGGATTAGTATTATTTTTGCATTCACAGTACGATAATTAATAACCTAAAATAACAATTATGGCCCTAGTTGGTAAAACATTCCCAGACATGTCTGTAAAGGCAATTGATGAAATGGGAGATGCATTTCAAATCAATGTATTAAAGCAAGCAGTTGATAATAAAAAGAAAGTATGCCTTTTTTGGTATCCAAAAGATTTTACTTATGTATGTCCTACTGAGATTCATGCGTTTCAAGAGGCAGCAAAAGAATTTGAAAAAAGAAATACCATTTTAATTGGTGCTTCTTGTGATACGTCAGAGGTTCATTTTGCATGGTTAAGCACCTCTAAGGAAGATGGTGGAATTGAGGGTGTTCAATTTCCTTTGATTGCAGACTCAACAAGAGTATTGGCTATGGAGCTTGATATTCTAGATTTTAATTTATTTGATGAAGAGCCAGGTGACGGAGACAATGTACCTTACAGAGCGACTTATCTTTTAGATGAAGAAGGCTTTGTATTTCATGAAGCAGTTAACTTTTTCCCAGTAGGGAGAAACATTCAAGAGGTACTTCGTTTGATCGATGCCTATGCGCACAACCAAAAACATGGTGAAGTTTGTCCTGCAAATTGGGAGGAAGGAAAAGAAGCAATGGATGAAACCAGAGATAGCGTTGCAGACTACCTAAAAAAACACTAAAATGTTTGTTGAAGCTAACGCAGATGATTTAAAATCTAAAATCGAGGAGCACCAAAAGGTAATGGTGCAGTATGGTGCGACTTGGTGTGGAAATTGCAAAATTACCAAACCAAAGTTCAAACGATTTGCCCGAGAATATGAGGATATTTTATTCATTTATGTGGATGCGGAGAAATATCCTGAATCGAGACAGTTGGCTAATGTCAGTAACCTTCCTACCTTTGCTAGTTTTAAGAACGGAAAACTTGTTGAAGAAGCTCAAGGAAACAAAATCGAAACCATAGAACAGGTCTTACATGCGGTTGCCAGTAATTAAGCATATCGTCTCTTTTATAGAGAATAATGATGAGGACTATGTCGTTGAGACCATGGAAACGCTTGAGGATCTTATCGATTTAGACTCCCTAAAGGATGAAGAGCTAGATGTGATTGGAGAATTACTTTCCAATCTTTCCGGTGCGCTCGAAGTGCATGAGGCCATGAAAGCAGGTGCAGATAAAAAAGCAGCGCTGAATGACTTTATGAAAAGGGTTCAAGGTTCAATTGACTGATTTTAACTAAAAATCTATATAAAGCTACACCTTTCGGTGTAGCTTTTTTTATTTGTCGAGCTTCGGTCCTTTCGTGATATTATAATTATTTTAGCATTCCAATCATTATTAGTTATATGTCTGATTTACTTACGAAGCTAGAGGCGATTCATTTTCGATTTATCGAGGTGGGAAATCTGATTACAGATCCGGACATTATAGCAGATATGAAACGCTATGTGAAACTCAATAAGGAGTATCGTGATTTAGAGGTTCTTGACCAAACCTATAAAACGTATAGCAATTTACTTTCCAATTTGAAAAGTGCCCGCGAGCTACTTGAAAGTGAGACGGATGATGAAATGCGTGAAATGGCGAAGATGGAGATCAGCGAGCTCGACGAGAAGAGACCCACATTAGAAGAAGAAATTAAGGTCATGCTCATCCCGA
This sequence comes from Crocinitomicaceae bacterium TMED16, assembly GCA_002167775.1. Taxonomy (GTDB): domain Bacteria; phylum Bacteroidota; class Bacteroidia; order Flavobacteriales_D; family Crocinitomicaceae; genus UBA952. The sequence goes on from NHBV01000023.1 coordinate 4,920, forward strand.
AGGATCCAGAAGACGACAAAAACGTAATTATTGAATTACGTGCAGGAACAGGTGGGGATGAGGCATGTATTTTTGTGGAAGATATATTTAGAATGTATACCATGTACTTTAAAGAAAAGTCTTGGAAACATGATATTATAAATTCATCTGAAGGTACGGTAAAAGGATATAAAGAAATCTCCATGAGTGTTGAGGGTGATGGGATTTATGGAACACTTAAATTTGAATCTGGTGCGCATCGTGTTCAACGCGTTCCCGAGACTGAATCTCAAGGACGTGTGCACACTTCAGCGATTACTGTAGCCGTTCTTCCGGAGGCAGAGGAGGTTGATTTTGAACTAAATATGACCGATGTCAGAAGAGATACCTTTAGAGCTTCAGGAGCAGGTGGTCAGCATGTAAACAAAACGGAATCCGCGATTCGTTTGACCCATATTCCGACAGGGTTCGTTGTCGAGTGTCAGGATGGTAGAAGTCAGCATAAGAATCTTGAAAAAGCAGTCTCGGTTTTAAGATCAAGATTGTATCAAGCAGAATTGGACCGGATCAATGATGAGCGCGCAGCACAAAGAAAAACGCTTGTTGCCTCGGGGGATAGATCTGCGAAGGTTCGGACCTATAATTATCCGCAAGGAAGAATCACAGACCATAGAATCAATAAAACCATGTATAATTTGGGCTCATTTATGAATGGCGACATTCAAGATATGATAGATGCATTGAAAATGGCAGAAAATGCTGAGAAATTAAAAGGGGATACAGAATGAACAGAGCCAAACTAATTGAACAAATACAGGCGAAGAAATCATTTCTTTGTGTTGGTTTAGATCCTGATTTAGCTAAAATCCCAAAGCATCTCTTAGCATTAGAAGATCCTATATTTGAATTTAACAAGGCGATTATTGATGCTACAAAGGAATATGCCGTTGCCTACAAACCAAATCTTGCATTTTTCGAATGTTTAGGGGTTGAGGGATGGAAATCATTTCAGAAAACCATAGAATATATTCCAAAAGAATGTTTAGTCATTGCAGATGCGAAAAGGGGTGATATCGGAAATACCTCACTGTACTATGCCAAAACATTTTTCGAAACATATAATTGTGACGCCCTAACAATTGCCCCTTATATGGGATCCGATAGCGTAGAACCTTTTTTAACACATTCTAACAAATGGGCTGTTGTACTTGCCTTAACTTCAAATGAAGGGGCGAAGGATTTTCAATTTCTCACCTCAGAAGGGCAGGCACCACTCTTTGAATCGGTGGTGAAAAAGTGTTTGCTCTGGGGAAGCTCGGAAAATTTAATGTTTGTTGTCGGTGCTACTAGGTCTCAAGATATTGCAAAGATTCGCGAGCTTGCTCCCGATCATTTCTTTTTGGTGCCTGGAGTAGGTGCACAGGGCGGCTCTCTTGATGAAGTTGTTCAGTATGGGATGAATGCCGATTGCGGTTTGCTTGTGAACTCGTCTAGAGGAATTATCTATGCGGATTCTTCTAAAGACTTTGCTATTTCGGCAAAAAAAGAAGCGTCTAAAATTCAATCCGCAATGGAACTGCATTTAAGACGCTTTCATTAAAGTCTTGGGATTTTACTAATCCTTTATTTTGTCACTAACTCTTGGTTATCTGTGTCAATACTTCCGTAAGCATCGCAGCTCGCTGTTCTTCCAGATCCACAAGAAATTAAAATAGTCGTTACAAAGGCTAGTAAAAATAATAATGTTGCTTTAGTTTTCATGGTAGTGTGTTTTGTTGTTCGTGTTAAGTCTAACGAGCCTATATAGCATAAAGTTACAATTTTATTTAATTTTTATTGGATATAGGATACAAATAATCGAATTTTATGCGTTATATATGAGAAGCTTCTAAGTGAAAGTACGTGTATTGTTTTTCTTGTTAATAATAGGCTCTTTAGGAAGTCCATCACTTCTAGCGCAGGATAAATACGAACTCAAATTCAGCAATACAACTTTAAAGAAAAAGTTTTCAAAATTTATTTCAATTGATGCCTCAATTGCGCTTACAGCAAATAAAAGTATCCGTTCTCTGGGAAATTCACTCATCGACAAAGGTTATTTTTTGTTTACTTTGGAGCAAGATTCAACCTTGAAGCAGCTTTCTGTTAACGAGGGTACTCGATTTAATGAAATTGAGATTAGAAATTTACAAGATGCAGAACTCAGTATCTTCAAGAAAAATAATAAATCAGCAAGCTTCTCTCCGAATGAGCTTAGTCTTTTTTTAGCGGAGAAAATAAGTCTATTTGCGAATCAGGGTTTTCCTTTTGTGAATGTCTCTCTTGATTCAGTCGAGATAAAAGATCTTAAGATCAGGGCAGTATTGAAATTAAGTAAAGGACGCTATTTTAGCTTAAGAAAAATTCATGTGCGCGGAGATTCCAGTATTTCAAATAAAACGATACAAGGAATTATTGATTACAGCATAGACGAAGTTTATGCTGAAAAAAAAATCGGTGATATTGATCGTAAGATAAAGCAAATATCTTTTTTATCCGCTATTAAGCCCTCTGAAATAATGTATACGAGTGACGGCTTTGAGCTCTTTCTTTATTTGAAATCGACGAAAGTAAGCTACGTTAGAGGGGCGATCGGTCTGCAACCAAACCCTGTGAGTCAAAAGATGGCTTTGACTGGTGAACTCAACTTGAAGCTGGAAAATGCCCTAAAGAAGGGAGAACTTTTAAAGTTTAATTGGAGAAGTATCAAGCCGCAAACACAACGGATGAATCTTAATTTTAATTATCCTTATTTGTTTCAATCTCCTTTTGGAATTGAATCTCAGCTACTGCTTTACAAGAGAGATTCTACCTTTTTAGATCTAAATTCGGAGCTAAACCTATCCTATGCCTTAAAGAATGGATTCCGAATTAGGGCACATTATCGTTTTATGTCGTCCAGTATTTTAAGTGGCGGTGCATCGAGTGTGGAGTTTAGCAGTCTGAATTCTTACCGCACCAATTCTTATGGCTTGTCAATAGAAAGATCTCTTCTCGATAATTTAGTAAACCCAAGTAAAGGTCGTATTTTAAATGCGAAGCTTTATGTTGGTCAAAGAAAATTATTAGGAGATGCGACTGATGCTATTTCCGAAAAGAACACAACTTATTCAGGTCATTTCTTCTATCGAGAATATGTCTCTATTTTTCCGAGACATGTTTTGCTATTTGGGTTGCTGTTTGACTTTTACACGAGTCCAATTATTTTTGAAAATGAGCTTTATCGTTTTGGTGGCCTAAATACGCTACGTGGTTTTAATGAGGAGCAGCTTTTTGCGTCTACTAAGGGGCAGCTTACCTTTGAATATAGATTCTTGTTAGATGAGAATAGTAATATATTTCTCTTTTATGACCAGTGTTTTTATGAAAACGCATCTTTAAATTATTACAGCGATCAGCCTTTGGGTTTTGGAGGAGGAATATCATTTGGGTCTAAAATTGGTGTTTTTTCAATCACCTATGCATTGGGGCGCGAGTTCTCGAATCCAATTGATTTTCGTTCAAGTAAAATCCATTTTGGATATACGGCATATTTCTAAGAATGATATCTTTGTTGAAATGGTGAAACACGTCCTGTACCTTTCTTATGATGGAATGACGGATCCACTCGGTCAGTCACAAGTTTTGCCCTACATTATCGGATTAACAAAAGCAGGTTATTCCTTTCATTTAGTTAGCTTTGAGAAGCCTGACAGGTACAATGAAAACCGTCTAACTATTGAGGCTATTTGTAAAGAAAACAGCATTGAATGGCATCCGCTTAAGTACACCAAAAGGCCTCCTTTACTTTCTACCGTTTGGGATGTTTTGAAAATGCGCCGTATATCTAATCAATTACATAATAAGCACGGGTTGTCATTGATTCATTGTCGCAGCTATATTTCGGCATTAATTGGTTTAAGCTTTAAAAGACAAAAAGGTATTCCATTCTTATTTGACATGAGAGGTTTTTGGGCAGATGAGCGTGTAGATGGGGGGATCTGGCAACTTAAAAACCCAATTTTTAAGTGGGTTTATGGTTATTTCAAGAAAAAAGAGGTTCATTTTTTTCGTGAGTCAGATCATGTGGTTTCGTTGACCAAAGCGGGTAAAAATGAGATTATGAGTTGGGATGAAATGGATGATTTGGGGCCTAAAATAAGTGTTATTCCGTGTTGTGTTAACACCCAAAAATTTGACTCCACCTTAATTTCTGATACATTAAAAAATGAGCTTCGCTCCAAGTTAAAGATTGACAATGACTCATACGTGATGGGCTATGTAGGTTCAATAGGTACTTGGTATATGCTAGATGAGATGCTATCTTTCTTTCATCGAAATACAAAACAAAAAAACAAGCCTGTTTTTTTGTTTGTATCCAAAGAGAAACCTTCCTATATTTTTGAATCTGCGGCTGACAAGGGCATCAGTGGGGAATCTATTCGTGTGGTTTCATCTATGCATCATGAGGTACCGAGCTATATGAGCTTATTTTCTTGTTCTATCTTTTTTATCCTTCCAGCCTATTCCAAAAAAGCAAGTTCTCCAACCAAGCAGGGTGAGTTAATGTCTATGGGAATTCCTATCATATGTAATGACGGGGTTGGTGATACAGCGGAGATAGTTCGAAAATATAGTGCTGGATTTGTTGTACCAGCCGCTGAAATTGATACATGTATATTGAATGAATTTAATTTTGACCGCGATCGAGCAATACAAGGAGCAAATGCTTTTTTCGGGCTTGACTTTGGTGTGAATACATACATGGAGATTTATAAAACCATCAGCGCGTAATGACACTACAGAAAAAGAAGTCAATTATATTCATTGTTCCATATCCACATGGAGAAGCGCCCTCTCAGCGTTTTCGGTTCGAACAGTATATATCTCTTTTAGAACAGAATGGTTATCAAATTCATTTTGCTCCTTTTTTAGATAAGAAGACTTGGGAAAAATTATATAAGGAAGGAGGCTTTTTTAAAAAAATCACCGGCATTATTCGAAGTTTTGCGAGACGTTTAATTACGATTCTTACAATTTATAAATATGATTTTGTTTTTATTCATAGGGAAGCATCACACATAGGTCCTCCAATTTTTGAGTTTATTATTGCCAAAATTTTTAGAAAAAAGTATATCTATGATTTTGATGATGCGATTTGGTTGGCAAATTATAGTGAATCAAATGCAAAGGTACATCGGCTCAAAGCATATTGGAAGGTGAAATATTGCATAAAGTGGGCCGGTCACATAACCGTAGGGAATACGTATTTGTCGGATTATGCTAAAAAAATCAATGTTAATGTGACCATCATACCAACGACGATCGATACACTTCATTATCACAATATCACTACTGATTATGATCAAAAAATTGTGATTGGTTGGACAGGAACACATTCAACCATGCGTTTCTTAGACTTTCTCGTGCCTATTATTAAAAAACTTGAGGCAAGATATGATTTTGAGTTCAGGGTTATCTCCAATAAGGAGCCTGATTATGATTTGCGCTCATTGAATTTTATGCAATGGAAGAGAGAGACAGAAATTTCAGATCTTAATCAAATTTCAATTGGTGTAATGCCTTTAGTGCATGATATTTGGTCAGAAGGCAAGTGTGGCTTCAAATGTTTGCAATATATGTCTTTGGGTATTCCAGCTGTTGTCTCTCCTGTAGGTGTTAACAATGTAATCGTAAATCATAACGTAAATGGTCTTCTCGTGGAAAGTGAACAACAATGGGAGGATGCTTTAGAAAAATTAATTCAAGATAAAAGTGAGCGTATGCGCATAGGCGCTGCTGGTAAAGATACTGTTACACGTAAATATTCTGTATTGGCTTATTCTCAAGAATACCTTAACCTATTTAAATGAAATTAATTTTTGCAACAGCGAACGATAATAAGGCCATTGAGCTCCAGGAGTTAATGGGTGAATTTATTCAAATTCAGAGTTTGAAGGACTTATCTTTTACACAAGAGATCGAAGAAACAGAAACGACCTTAGAAGGGAACTCTAAGCTGAAAGCTGATGTGGTATTTAAGTCGTTTAATCGTCCCTGCTTTGCTGATGATACTGGACTTGAAGTGGAAGCATTAAATGGTGCTCCTGGTGTTTTTTCAGCGCGATATAGTGGCTTAGATTGCAATTCATCTAAGAATATGGCTTTATTGTTGAAAAATCTAGCTGGTTTTCCAAATAAAAAAGCTCGTTTCCGAACGGTTATTACGTTCAGAGAGGAAAAGGAGACCACTCAGTTTGAAGGAGTCGTTGAGGGAAAAATTATAGCCGAAAGGAGAGGGAATTACGGTTTTGGTTATGACCCAATCTTTATTCCTGATGGTTCTCAATTAACCTTTGCTCAAATGACATTGGAAGAAAAGAATAAATTTAGTCACCGTGCGCGTGCTTTCGCAAAGTTAAAAGCCTATTTAATGGGTAAGATCAATACCTAAAAAGAAAAGATTAAAATGAATGAAAAAGGAGTTTTTGCAGGTAAAAAAGTACTGATTCTGGAAGGCGGAGGCTTCAAAACTTCATTTACGGGTGGGGTTTTGGACGCTTTTAGATCTGTTTCATTTGATCCCTTTCAATCCTATATCGGTGTATCGGGAGGGAGTATTGCAATTTCTTATTTCTTGAGCAATAAGTATGGTTATTTCTACCAATGTATGCGTGCCTTGTGTCAAGATGAGCGATTCATTCAATACAGCAAGGCATTTAGCGATGGATTAATGAATTTAGATTTCTTTTATGATATTGCCGAAACAGAATTCCCCTTTGACTTTGACACAGCATGTAAGGAGTTAGAGCAGAAAGACTACTTTATAGTGCTCACAGATAGTCAAGATGGTTCAACCCATTACTTAGAGCCAACAAGAGAGAATTGGATTGACATGACCATCGCAGCAAGTACCGTTCCAATGTTAACCAAAGGGAAGCATAAAGTAAACGGGCGACATTATTCAGATGGAGGGATTTCGGACCCTATTCCGATTCGGTGGGCTGTGGAAAATGGCGCCACAGATATTGTTTTAATTCGTACAACTCATTTTGATTTTAATCCAGGGATGTTTCGACCCGAATATTTGGTTTCCAAATTTTTGCGCGCGAGTGATAAGATCATTTCAGATGTTGAACGTTTCCAATTAAACATTAAAGCGTCTATAGATTATATTGACGACCTGCCTGAGCATGTCACCGTTGAACAAATTGCCCCAAAAACGCCACTGAACACACAAATATTTACGACTGCTGTTAAGAATATCGAGCTAGATTATCGTGCTGGGCTGGAAGCAGGTTTAAACTATCTGCAAAGTAAGAAAGCTCATCTTTAGTGGCTAATGCCTAGAGTCAATGCTAATTGAAACAAGCGCAACATCTCCATTAATTGGTGGGTTTAGCTTTTTGATGACCACCTTAAACTCTGAGCTTTCAAATGCATTTTTCAACCTATTCATGATTCGTTGACCAACGGACTCTATTAGCTTAGATCTGATAGCCATTTCTTCTTTTACAATCTGATTCACCAAAACGTAATCAACGGTCTTGATGAGTGCATCTTGCTCAGCCGCCTCTGTGAAATCCGTTTCTATAAATACATCAACACTGTAATGGCCACCAATTTTTTCTTCTTCTTCAAGACATCCGTGATGGGCGTATAGCTTTATGTCTTCAACACTAATACTATGCTTCATTCTTAATATTATCGATGTGAAGTAAGCCGGTTTTTATTCTATTCAAAACTTCTTCCTTTCCCAAGAATTCAGCTATATCGAACATTCCTGGACCGGCACCTACGCCTGTTACTAATAATCTAAAGGGTAATAAAACGGCACCGAATCCTAATTCCCTTGCTTCAAGGAAAGCTTTGAATTTTGATTCTATATTTGCTGCTGAGAATTCATTGATGTCTTCTATGATCTTCACCCAATCTTCAATAAGCCCTGCTGTANGNGNTTTCCATTTNTTTGCAAGTACTTTTTCATCGTANNCTTTNGGNTTTTCNAATANATATNCNCCGTCTTTGAGNATGTCGTCCAAGAAAGTTGCCCTTTCTTTCATAAGTGAACANATNNTCANNTTTTCTGAATGACTNAATCCNGNTGGAAAATNATTTNCNAGCATTTNAGCTAAATCNTCNGCATTTNTNGNTCNAATNTATTGTTGCTGAAACCATTTGGTTTTATCAGGATCAAATTTNGCTCCTCCTTTTGATACNCGNTCTAAACTAAAAGCNTCNGATAATTCTTTNAGNCTNAATATTTCTTGCTGTGTNCCNGGGTTCCAACCTAAAAAGGCAAGCATNTTNATAAATGCTTCNGGGAAATAACCTTTTTCTCTATAACCTGAATACANNTCACCGTCAANAGTTGTCCAATCNANTGGAAATACNGGAAANCCTAANCTGTCGCCNTCTCTTTTAGATANNTTNCCATTNCCNTCTGGTCTCAATAAAAGNGGNAGNTGNGCNAATTTNGGNCGTTCCCAATTCANTGCNTCNTANAGNAAAACATGTAATGGGGCAGAGGGNAGCCANTCTTCTCCTCTAATTACATGACTAATTTCCATNGCATGGTCATCTACAATGTTTGCNANNTGATAGGTTGGCATTCCGTCACTNTTAAAAAGNACNTTATCGTCTAGNTTATTTGTATTNACNACNACCCANCCNCTNATNTCATCTTCAAAACGCACATCTTCNTTTCGNGGCATTTTCATNCGAATTACATAAGGTGTATTGNTGGCAATTAANGNTTCTACTTCTGATTGCGGAAGTGTTAATGAATTTCGCATGNTCATTCTACTNACACCATTGTATTGCCAATTNGGCATACCCATTTTTTTTGCTTCATCNCGCATTTTNGTCANCTCATCTGAAGTATCAAAAGCATAATATGCCTTNTCNGTATNAATTAGANTNTGNGCATANTCATNATANATNTCCTTNCTTTCNGATTGNANATANGGNCCATATTCTCCNCCTATNCCCGGGCCCTCATCNGGNGTAATNCCNCACCANTTAAAGGANTCNAATATATAATCTTGTGCACCTTTTACAAATCTAGTTTGATCNGTATCNTCAATTCGNAGGATAAAAGNTCCGTTNTTTTTTTTTGCAAANAGGTAATTGTACAATGCTGTTCNAACTCCACCCATGTGCAATGGACCGGTTGGAGAGGGNGCGAANCTAACNCGTACTTTATTTAAAGNCATAATTCAAATTTGGAGGCAAAGATAGGGAAATCAGATGGGTTTCCTTTAAGGATAGCAGGACAATGTGTCTCGATAGATATTTGAATCTGATTTNCTCTGTTTTAGTCGACTTCAGTTAAAAAGTTAATGGATAATNAGATTTTCTGAACCNANTTTNACNGNATTNAAATCAATNTCAATTCTTCCNAGCTGAANNCCNGCCCATCCAACNTGNTTGATCAGCACNTTNTTTTTTNCTTTGTTCTTTTCAANNACNGGCTTGTCAAGAAAAGTNTGNGTATGTCCGCCNAGTATGATATCTATATNNGATGAATTTCGTGCAAGCATCNTNTCTGATACTATTTGANCATCTNGGTATTCGAAACCCAAATGAGAAAGACAAATGATAAGATCGCACTTCTCTTTTTTNAGTTTTGNNGCAGTCTCNTTTGCAATTTCTATTGGGTCNTTGTANANAGTATCNCCNTANGCTGNTCTTGGCACAAGNCCANTAAGNTCNANNCCAANNCCGAANACNCCTATTTTTAAATTNCCTTTNTTAAATATTTTNAAGGCNTGTGTTTNGCNTTTTAATATNGTNTTTGAAAAGTCATAGTTTGCACATAAAAATGGAAAGTCAGNATNNTNNTTNGCNTNTAAAAACCCATCCATNCCNATATCAAANTCNTGGTTNCCCATTGTGGAGGCATCATATCCGAGNTTNCTCATACATTTCATTTCGAGTACGCCATTNAANGTATTAAAATAGGGNGTNCCCTGAAANATATCTCCAGANTCNAAGAGTANNACATTTGNTTCTNGCGCTCTNATTTNTTTNACNATTGAATACCTTTTGGCGATTCCNCCCATTCCNGGATANTTTGAATGNTTNTCTGGAAATGGNTCAATATTNGAATGGGTNTCGTTGGTATGCAGAATAACNAGNCTNNTTTTNT
>NHBV01000023.1:15071-48764 GCA_002167775.1 Crocinitomicaceae bacterium TMED16
GANGAATNTTCTTGTANNAGCNAATGANGGTTTCATTAGAATAANACCAGCAGNNCTCAGTNCGAATTTTTCAAGAAANCNTCTTCTTTTCATTGAATNCGTATTGTTGTATCATTGATNAGTACCTTTTGNAATTTCGCCTCNTCCACGAGCGCATCTCTTATNAGTGTTTTGGTTTCNATTACNTCAATNGATTCTTTNAAAGAANTCCATATGATCNCCACCACTGATATAGATAGTCNGAGGTAATTACCCAAAAGAAATCTGTTTCTNNANCNNCATTNAATATTAATTNTCCNGANCGCATTTGAATATTTGANATNGGTTCNCCTCCNGANTTNTTNAGGTATNTTGAAATTTCATCTAAAGTNNCNAANGGAAGNTTTACCCAAANNATACTNTTGTCAAAGGGCATTANTTTATAAATATCNTTCAGNTTGACATCTCCCTTTCCAATGCTNGAACGAATACCNCCAGTNTTCAANAGACAGAATGTNGGNTGANTTAGNCTTTTATTTNTNGTTTGATTTGAAAAAACNGCATCTGCCATCCAATTCATNAGGTTTGAGCNNGGTCTTGCNACAATAAANTCATTTTTNGATTCCGCAATTTTCACANTCATCTGNNNATCCATTTCTTTNGAATAGGNTGNGATNAANTTNGACANNTCGTNGATCANCNGNTAAATNNNTATCNAGNTGGATTNGNTTNCTNNTNATTTGTAGCTGGGGTGNNCATGANAAAAAGCTTGCNGANANNATCCCTACAACAAAAAATAAGCGGATTTTATTCAATGATTACCTTCTTTTGGACAATACCTTTTGGTGAGGTCACATTTAATATATAGGTACCAGCAATATAGCTTGAAGTATTGAGTTCCAAAACAGATAGATTTAAATTTCTTTTGGAATCGATTTTCTTTCCTTCGATACTGATCAGTTCGTAAGCCGTAATTTTTTNTCCATTAATTTGCGCATAAAGTTTATTCGAAGTAGGTATTGGGAATACAGAAAAGTTCTGATTGAGCATCTCTTCAATACCCATCTCNCCNCATCCATCGGGTTTATAACTCATATTTGAGAAATCGATGTAGCAGGCATAGTCAACGGAATCAATATAAGGGTTTCTATTNTTTTGGAGATTGTAAATATATTCATGACGTGCAATTTCATAATTATCTGGTAAATCGTNGAAGTGCCAGTTCACCAGGGATGCAGCACTTTGATTGATTGGAACTGCCCAGTTGTTTCCGCCGTTTCCAGTATAACAAGTTGCCATGTAAAATATGGCACGCGCAGCATTTCCTTTATGGGATGCTCTCGGCTCATAAACCAATTGATTATTGTCATTGTAACCAACGCTTCCTTCTAAATAATTGAATACTACATCTCCTGCGATGTCCTCGAGCGGTAAATTACTTCTTGGTGANTTAGCGTTGGGTAAATTTGCAGGATAAAGATTATGCTGATCTGCATATTCTTCTTGTTCAGGATTATCCGCTGGAAAAGTNCCCATCCAAGAATGTGCNTAGGTGTGCTCNCGTGAGTAGTCATTATCTGACCAATCAAAGGGATCGTTGAATACCTTGTTTTCGCCCGAATAGCAACAGGTCACATAGGACTGTCCATTTGTGGTATCTTTTACTTCAAACTGACTCATAATGGTAGTTTTATATAAAAAGTATGAAATGTAGTTGTGCGGATTAATCAAGGCATTTAAATCTGCTAAAAGGGTGCTTGATGTACTCGAAATACCACTGTAATAATNTCCAATTTGAGCTCCTAAGCTTGTCACTTGACCTTCAGCAGGGTCTGAAGTCCGATAGTTTTCAAAACCGTTTGAACCATTGAAAGCAAAAACTTTAAAGTAATAATTTTGGTTCGCAATTACTCCTCTNGGTGTTACACTTGTNCCACTTCCTACATATGCCACTTTCGCATCACCTACATAATCCCCTCTNAGATAGCTNGTTCCGTCCTGAGGTTCTTCTGTAATTGGGCTGCCATTTTTCCAAAGGACCAAATAGCCATCTGCACTAGCNTCTTGATAAGTNCCATTTAANGTATAAGCTTCGATTGTATTGAAGACCANAGAGGAGGTGTTTATACTTGGTTCAGTCGCTAAATTGTCTGTTCCAAAAGCTTGAAGATTTATATTATATGGATTTTCATCACTATCATCATTATCAATCACCAGGGTCGCGAACATAGAACCTATTGTACTTGGACTAAAGTTAAGAGTATAGTCTTGAGATGATAGTGGAGCAATTATTGTGGAAGTNAGATCCGTTGAAAAATCTGTAGCATTGGCCCCAGAAAGATATACGCCTGTTACATTTAAAGGCTCAGAACCTGTATTTTCAACGGTAATCGTTGTANTNCNTGAATTTCCNACGACATAGGTGCCATTATTGAGCACATCATTACCATCCATTTTGATGTTGATTTCTTTTGCCGGCGCAACGTAAGGGAATATGTCCTCTAAATCACGAGGAATCAATTGGTNATTGGCATTAAATTGACCTACCAATCCAACAATTGNTATTGGTCCGCTAGGTATCTCAGATCCATCGATATTGGTAGAACCATTGACGCGGACATCTAGCGTGTTTGTCCCATCTGTAATTTGCACAGTACTGCTTCCGNTACTGAAAAANCCGGACTGTACGAAACTAACATTGTCAAAACGCACCAATTGNGCCTCTANATCTTCATTAGCACTAGTAATTGGAATTAAAAGTGGTTNAGGCATGGTTCCCTGACCAAGAATAGTATAGCTTGTGGTTGGAGAAAGTTCGAGAAGGCCGCTAAATTCAAACATCACCCCAGTTACGGAAACAGAATCTCCTCGCTGGATACTTGAAAGGTTATTTCCATATGCAGGCAGGGCAGCAGTCGCATCCTGAATGTATCTTATTGCTCCAAGCTCGCCGCCGTTGGTTGCAACTCCGTTAATGGTTACCGTTTGTCCAATACTTTGATTTCTTGCCTCTGCAATTGTTTGACTAAAATAAAATTGGCTAAATGTGAGTAGAAGTAATGTTAAAGTTTTTTTCATAGTTGTTTAAAATTGAAAGCCAATAGANACATTGAAGCGNAGTCCTTGGCCGATAAATACTGTTGCTGAATTTGCATCAAAATCAGANGANCCATCTAAATGATAATTGTTTCTTGCGTCCGAAATNTAAAGGCTATTAAGTGCATTGAATATATTCGCTTTAAATCGAAGCTGACTTTTTTCAAAGCGAACGGTATANCCNGCGTGAATACTCAATAATCCATANGAAGGNATNCGCCAAGAATCTTTTCCNCTNGTTTCACCNGAAAGNGAATTTGGATTGAAATCACTATAATATCGATCAAAGAAGGTGTATTTGAGTTTTANATAGCCATTTTTCACAAAGGCATATCTCAAACTTGCAGCATAGGTAGATTGTGCCGCATCGCCTACATGAACCCCGCGAGCATCGAAAGAAATAGTATCCGAATAGATGACAATGTCCTCTTTTGAGGCCCATCTCCAATCTCCGATACTTACCATTCCCTCNAAGCTAAGTTTTTTATGCAAAATCACAGCGAAATCAGTTTCAATGCCCATATGAATTGCATCCATTCCTGGAACATTCACGCGTATGAATTCAGATGGATCCAATGGATCTGGAACAGATAATCCATAGGGTAAAGGTCTATTTTCCCATCGCGTAAGGTATCCATTAGAGTTTAGACTAAAACGTTTAGANCTGAATCCATAACCCATCTCAATGGCCAGAATTTTTTCATTGACCAAGTTGTCAAAAAATGTATTGGTGTTATTATCTACTACATTGCTGTATTGAGGCGTTCTATTTAGATAACCAAGATTCAGGAATACATTGGAGGTTTCTGTTACATTGAAGTTAGCACCGGTTTTAAAGGTAAAACCCGTTCGCGAAATCCAATCCGTTTCATTGTGTTTTAATCCTTCTGAATTCCTTGTATACGTTTGACCTTCATAATTCACGGTATCAGCATAGCCTATTTCAATGAGCGTATCACCTATTGCTAGTTGCTTTTTTCGGAAGTAATCAATGCCTTTGTAGAAATTCAATACTGTAGAAGCATTTACAAACGCGGTCCATTTTCCTTTAGAATATTCTGCTTGTCCAAAGGCACCGGCCCATTGCACAAGCCCATCTCTATGGTTTTGATAGGGTCGATCTTCTCTTGCAATTTTGTCGCCTTCAACTTTCATNGTGGTTGAGGCATTTAAATCTGATTCGTTGATAAAGTAATCTCCCCCGAGCAAATCGATTACCTCTGTGTAGTGCTCACCCTTGTAATATCTGTAATCCAAACCACCTGCAATATTCCAAAACTCATTTGGCTTGTAATCAAATTGAGATAAGCCACCCACCCAAAAGTGATTATTGACGGAAGCTGAAAGTATTTGAGAAGATTTGAGCAGGGTAGGGTCATAAGCGGCATCAGCAGTTGAATAAACTTGACCAAAGAGGGTTTTATATTGGTTGTTGTATACAATGGTATCCCAATCAACAAGCCCTGNTTCATCNCTTACAATGGTTGAGGCTGAATTAAAATAGCGTTGACCACCTCCGCGACCTATTGAGGTNTATGCGATGTTGGACCAGGATAATTTGTCATTGACTTTCCAAAAGTCTTTAAGTGTAATTTGAGGTTTATGATAATAATTTCGGCGCTCATTAAAGACTTCACCATTTCTATAACCCCAATGCTGATTGAATTGGATACCTCGATCTCTTTCTGCGTCAATTGATGAATCTGCAATACCGACGCTTCTGGCATAATCCGAATCCCAATATTCAATAGGCTGNGAATAAGAACGCTGTCCGTGTTGCTGTGGTGCACCAAANCCACTCAATGAAATNATATGATTCTTGATTTTTTTCTGGACTTTTAANTAGTAGAAAGCTCCTTGTGTATTGGCACCGTCAACCCATCCATTCCCTTGTTTGTAAGATCCTGAGAATAGAACNCCCCATCCATTTTTCAAAGTCCCTGATTTATAGGAAAGTGAGGTCCTAAGAAAATCTCCTGTTCCATATTCCTGTGCAACTCGAATCATCCGTTTACCTCCAGTGGCNTGTGTTAAAATATTCATCGTTCCACCCACAGATGGCATGGCTAACTTTGTTGCACCCAATCCACGCTGTACTTGAATCTGTCCGGTAATCGCATCAAGACCGAACCAATTGGACCAATAAACAGCCCCATTNTCCATATCATTCACGGGAACTCCGTCGATCATCACGCCTACATTTCTTTGATCAAAACCCCGAATGGTAATTCGAGCATCTCCATCTCCCCCTCCTTGTTGTGTTGCATGNACTCCTGGGGTCGAATTTAAAATCATTGGTAAATCCTGTGAGCCGAGCTCTTCAGCNATCTGTTTGGTCGATATTCGTGTTACAGCAACCGGAGTTTTTCTGTCAATNGCAAGATTTCCTATGACCTGAACTTCTTCTAGCTCCTGACCTCCGCCAACAATAAAATCATAGGTATTAAAACCAGCTTTGATTTCTAACTCAATCGTAAGGGTATCAAAAGATAACATCGTGATTGTTGCCGTATATTGCCCTGCCTCNAAATTATTGAAGACATACTGTCCATCGAGATTTGAGCGTGTCAACAAAACCTTATTATTTTGCTTNTGCAACGCTACTTTGGCTCCTACAAGGATACCTCTAGTAAGGGATTCAGAAATATTTCCTTTCAGAAGTGTTTCCTGTGCTACAATATTTTGAATAAAACACAGGCAGATAAATAACAAAAAGTTTTTCATTGGATTTTCTGTTGTTCAATCTATTTGATGACAACTTTACGAATTACTTTTTTACCATTTTGGTANTCTAATTNNATGAAATAGACACCATTTTTTTCNTTTAGTTCAATGGTAATGTTGTTTTTCGTATTCATTATTTCAAGAATACCTTTTCCTAAAATATCATTGACCTTTATGGAATGCACATCTGCAATATTGTCAATGTGGAAAACGCCATTAGAGGGGTTTGGGTAAATCTCAATGTTAGCACCAATCAAATCACCAATGTTTCCGCTAGTACATTCACAATCATGAGACCCTAATGACCCCCAGTTTCCATCTAATATTGGGTTTCCACTCGATCCCAAAACAGGATCACCATTCTCATCTACACGTTCAACAACGGCTGGGATAGAATCATATTCCATCAACGGGTCAAAAAATGAAATTACTGGGTTTATCTCACCCTTTAATATAGAAGATTTACGGATCAAGGANTGATCTTTTGTAACTTCTAAACCTGCCCCGGTATATGGGAATTCACTTGTCCAAGCGACTCCNGGATCTTCACCAATCTTTCCGAAGATATCTACAAGNATTGCACTGTTTATGTCATTTACGGAACCTTTTGCAAGAACAACCGCATCATTTCCGTTAAAATACCATGCATTTGAGGTATTATATTCGGGACAATAAAATGCATCTGCTTTCACTTGAAGTGAATCCCAAATGGGAGCCTCTTGTCCTTCTCCATTCTCGTCAAGCTTCTCCAAAACACCTACGTGAACATCTCCTGCTGCAATGGTACCTGTCANTTGAACTGCGTTTCCAGAACTNGCACTTGTTGAGCCATTGGAATAACGAATGACCATATAAGCACTTAGGTCAATCGCAGCATCNGTTGGGTTGTATATTTCTAGGGCTTTGTTATTTGACCAACCTTCCACATACTCTGAAATGAATAAGTCATTACAATCTGACAATTGAGCAAATGAGAAAGTAGATATTAAAAGGGCAAACGCAAGTAAAAGTTTATTCATGGTTTCGTTATTTAGTTTGGATTTTTAATAATTCAAAAATACAAAAAATAAGTTCTATCAATTGGGGTATTTTATTTTTCTCATGTTATTGATTCATTAACGTATTTTAAAGTTTATAATTTGACTAAAAAGTAATTCATCATTACCTTCACGAAAAAAAATATGTCTAAAAAATATAGCTTACTATTATTTNTGATTTTCAATTTNACCNTGTTTTCTCANGAGAAAATAAGTATTGAAAAGATTTGGAAGTATTATAATTATTATCCGAAAGGGGTGGAGGGGTATAATGCCATGTCAGATGGAGAATCTTATTCGGTTCGCGAAAGTGACAACTCCATTGTAAAAAGAAGTTTTGAAGGCAACAACAGGGAGCAGCTTGTTTTCAAGCCGCGTAAAAATTTCAGTTATGATGGATATGAGTTCAATGCAGACGAAACAAAGATTTTGTTCCTAACAGCGATAGAAAGTATTTATCGGTATAGTTACAGCGCAAATTATTATTTATACGATAGAGAAACCGAAAAGCTACAGCCATTAGATGAAAAACGCCAGCCTCAAACGCTTGCTGAATATTCACCGGATGGAAATCATGTATCTTATATCTATCAGAATAATATTTATGTTAAAAACCTAAAAACAGGACTTGTTACTGAATTGACGAGTGATGGNGAAAAAAATGCATTAATCAATGGAACCACAGATTGGGTATATGAGGAAGAGTTTGCTTTAATTAAGGCATACGATTGGTCNCCCGATAGNAAGTTCATTGCTTATTTGAAATTTGACGAGCGTGATGTAAAAGAATNTAGCATGACCTTTTACAACGAATTGTATCCGGATTCTTATGATTTTAAATATCCCAAAGCGGGAGAAGAAAACAGTAAGGTAGGCATTCATATTACGGACATTGCGAGTGGAAAGAAGCAGGAAGTTTTNCTCGGTCAATATGAGTACATACCCAGAATGGAATGGTCCCCCTCCATGAATCAATTGATTCTTCAATCAATGAATAGACATCAAAGCAGTTTAAAGTATCATTTGGTTGATTATATGGATGGTAAGTGGGAATCCTCGGTGATATTTGAAGAAAATGCTAAAACCTATGTTGATGTTGATGACAACTTGGTCTTTCTNAAAGANGGAAACTCTTTGCTGAGAACGAGTGAGATTGATGGGTACAAACATATTTATAAGCTTTCATTTGATGGCANGCATACCCAAGTCACATCAGGTAAATGGGATGTGATAGATTTTTTAGGGCTTGATACAAAAACCAATACAATTTATTATTCATCTTGCGAACCGCATGCTACNCAGAAATCAGTTTATGGTGTCCAAGTAAATGGTAAAAACAAAAAAGAGCTCACTCCCCTAANAGGATACAACAATGCCGAATTTTTAAAAGGGATGAAATATTTTATTCATACGTATTCGAATGCCAATACACCACCGGTAATTTGTTTAAGAAATTCGAAAGGGAAATTAATAGAAACACTTGAGGATAATGGTCNTTTGGCTGCATTACTTAATTCTTCTTANACCCTTTCTCCCAAAANATTTTCAACTATCAAAACAAAGGATNTTATTCTAAATACTTGGATGATTCTGCCGCATGATTTTGATTCAACAAAGAAGTATCCTGTTTATTTTAATGTATACGGTGGTCCAGGACATAACGAGGTTTTAGATTCGTGGGATGGAAGTGATTACATGTACCATCAGCTTTTAGCGCAGCAAGGCTACATTGTATTTTGTGTTGACCCAAGGGGAACCATGTACCGCGGAGCTGAGTTNAAAAAAAGCACTTATCTAGAGTTAGGAAAATTAGAGACGGANGATATTTTAAATTGTGCAAAAGTATTAGGTGAATATTCTTGGATTGATAAAGAGCGAATAGGAATCATGGGGTGGAGCTACGGAGGTTTTATGTCATCTCTTGCAATAACCAAGGGAGCTGACCTTTTTAAAATGGCTATTGCCGTTGCGCCCGTCACAAGTTGGAGGTATTATGATAATATTTATACGGAGCGATTTATGCGCACTCCTCAAGAGAATGCGAAAGGATATGATGACAATAGTCCGATCAATCATGTTTCAAAACTCAAAGGGAATTATCTCTTGATTCATGGTGCAGCTGATGACAATGTGCATTATCAAAACACTATGGAGATGGTCAATGCAATGGTTGCCGCCAATAAACAGTTTGACTTATTTATATACCCGAATAAAAATCATGGGATCTACGGAGGAAATACAAGAAATCATTTATTTCAAATGATGTTTGATTATATCCTTGAGAATCTCTAATAAAATTGAAACCTTTCTGCAAATTTCAAGTATAGGATAGTCCGTGTGTTTTTATAAAACAGGTCTTTTTTGTATTTTTGCACCCGGAATAATTNTAAACCTAAAGAAGTAAACGCAATATGAGTCGAACAGCCAAGATAGTATTAAATGAAAATGAGCATGATTTNCCAGTTGTNACTGGTTCGGAAAATGAAAATGCCATNGATATCTCAAAACTTAGAGCCTCNACAGGTTATATTACTATCGANCCAGGNTATAAAAATACTGGTGCTACGACNAGNGCNATNACATTTTTAGATGGAGAAAAGGGAATTCTTCGTTANNGNGGNTATCCAATNGAGCANCTNGCTNNNAATGCNTCNTTNNTGGANGTTNCNTANTTNTTAATNTANGGAGANTTACCNAATGCAGTNGAACTNCANCTTTTTGAAGNATANNATNAANANNCATACGCTTAGTGCATGANGATATGAAGCGNTTTTTTGANGCNTANCCNGCNAAAGCNCANCCNATGGGTGTTCTTTCTTCNANGGTNTCNTCNTTTGCTACNTTNTATCCNGANTCNCAAAANCCNGATNGNAATTCNGAGGCNATNAATNTNACNATTCANAGGTTGATTGCAAAGCTNCCNACNNTNGCNGCNTGGTCTTACAANAANTCTATNAGGCATCCNTTTATGTATCCNAAAAATCANTTGAATTATTGTGANAACTTNTTNAATATGATGTTTGCNATGCCAACGGAGGATTANAATATCGATCCTGTNATTGNNGATGCNATCAANAANCTTNTNATNCTNCATGCNGATCACGANCAAAATTGTTCTACNTCAACAGTTNGNATTGTAGGTTCTTCTCAAGCCAATNTNTANTCATCNNTNTCTGCNGGTATTTGTGCNNTGTGGGGNCCTNTNCATGGNGGNGCAAATCAAAAAGTAATNGANATGNTNNTNAAAATNCATATTGACGGAGGAAACGTTGATAAGTGGGTNGAAAAAGCGAAAGACAAAAATGATCCATTTAGGTTAATGGGTTTTGGTCATAGAGTATACAAAAACTTTGATCCGAGAGCGAAAATAATCAAGAAATCTTGTGATGATGTCTTAGANAAACTTGGCGTCGANGACCCGCTTCTTGATATTGCGAAGAAGCTNGAAAAAGTAGCGCTTGAAGATGAATACTTTAAAGANAGAAATTTATATCCNAATGTTGATTTCTATTCNGGAATNATATANAANGCCTTGAGAATTCCAACAGAAATGTTTACNGTTATGTTCGCNNTTGGNCGNTTNCCNGGATGGATTGCACAGTGGAAAGAAATGACTGAAAANGGAGANCCAATNGGTCGTCCNAGACAAATCTATACTGGACATGGCAATAGAGATTATGTTGACGTCTCCAAAAGGAAATAATCAATCTAAATTTTCTATACGCTTACCTTCGAATAATTCATAGAACCTAAAGCTGCAGTCTANGTTTCCGTTGTATACTCGGACTTTTCGTGAAGGCTTTAANCCAATTGATTTTAGCCCTTCGACACTAGATGAGATAATACAGGCCGTACCTTCTTTAATTTCATGTTTTAGCCACGAACCNATATTTTGATATAGCTCCTCAACATCAGCTTCCATTCGAACGTCATAAGGTGGATTTGATAAAATAAATACCGGAGAATCCTCTGGTTGTACCTCCTCGAATGGTTTTGGGCTAACCTTTACAAATCTCCCAAAGCTAAAAGTTCTTAAGTTTCGTCTTGATTTTAGGACCATTTCATCTGAAATATCGGAACCTANAATTTCGCAAGGTAGACTTCTAACGATCCGAGTNGCATCGGCATATGTTTTTTCCCAAAGCGCTTCATCAAAATTCTTAAAGTTCTTAAAGGCATAGTGCTGTCGCTCTATGTTTGATGGTATACCTGAAGCAAGTAACGCAGCCTCAATTAAAAACGTACCTGATCCACAAAATGGATCAATAAAAGTTGTTTTTCGATCCCAACCTGACATTCTGATTAAACTCGCTGCAACCACCTCGTTAATAGGGGCATCCCCAGCGGTACTCCTATATCCTCTTTGAAATAGAGGATTACCACTTGTATTTACTGATATAGTTGCCTCATAATTATTGATGTAGAGNTCAAGCATTACCTGCGGTCTTTTAAGCTCAACATCCGGTCTATTGCCATCTTTTTCTCTGAAATGGTCAACAACGGCATCTTTTAGCAATAAATTGGGGTAGTGCGTACTCGTAAATAAATCTGAGAATATTGCNCCACGGACTGCAAACGTTTTTCTTACATCAAAAAAATTAGACCAATTTATTTTTAATGCTTGCCTGTATAGGTCATCTTCTGATTTAATTTTAAATGTAGTGATTTCAACAAGTATCGAAATAGCACAACGCAAATGAAGATTTAAAAAATAGACATCTTTCCAATTCCCTTTGAGCTGAACTGCCCGGTTGAGTTTTGTTATTTTTTTAAATCCGAATTCATGGAGTTCTTCTATAAGCGTTTCTTCAAATCCAAAAAAACATTTAACAGTAAGGGTTAATTCTTTCGAGAAACCTTGAATTGTCCCACTCATTTTATCTAATTTTATAATTCTTCTACAAAAGAACACATTGAAAACGAGTTTCCTCCTAATTTTTGCATTATTTCTTTTCCATAGCGCTTATGCACAAAAGAAAATAGGTCTTGTTCTGAGTGGTGGTGGTGCGTCTGCCTTGGCGCATGTTGGAGTGCTTAAAGCTTTAGAGGAGTATAACATCCCCATTGATTACATTACCGGTTCATCGGCCGGGGCTTTAGTTGGTAGTTTATATTCTTGTGGTTATAGCCCATTAGAGATTGAGCAATTTGTACTTTCTGAAGACTTCTTGCTTATGTCTAAGGGAGGTTTAAGACCAGAGAATCAGTTCTTACTTCGTGAAAAGGACTACGATGCCTCAACCTTAGGTTTTTCCTTAGCAAAGGATAGCATAGTAAGAAAGTCCATTCCTTTAAATGTAGTAACACCAACCTTGTTGGATTTTGAAATGCTTAAGGTATTAGGACNTACAAGTGCAAGTGCTGAGCATGACTTTGATAATTTATTCATTCCTTTTAGATGTGTGGCTTCTGATGTTTATGGGAAGAATAGCGTTACGTTTTCGAAAGGAAATTTAAATGAAGCGGTACGCGCTTCAATGACCTACCCTTTATATGTCAATCCTATTAAAATTGATGGTGTTATCTATTTTGATGGCGGGATGTATAATAATTTTCCTTCAAATGTCATGTGTGATGATTTTAGTCCAGATTTTGTCATCGGAAGCAATGTTTCCAGTAACATGAAACTTCCCGATGAAAGAGACATGTTTGGTGTACTCAGATCTATGCTAACAACACCCACGAATTATGCGCTGTCCTGTTGCGATGGAATTGTTGTAGAGGCCAAAACAGATATAGGTGTTTTTGAATTTGAAAGAGCAAAGGAAGCCATTGATGAGGGCTATTCTAAAACTTTGGAGAAAATTGATTCAATAGTAAAACTGGTTGGAAGAAAGGTAGAACCTGAACTTTTGGTTTCGAAGAGAAATCAATTTAGGGCAAGTCTACCCGAGCTGAAAATATCTTCAATTGAAACCCATAATGGCAGACAAAAAGAAGTTTTATTTGCAAATAGAAGCTTGATGCGTAAAAAGAAAAAGGAAGTTCTTTCGAAAGAGGTTTTTGAGAAGCGGTATTTTCGATTGAGTGCTACACCCTCTATCTGGTATATGTACCCAAATCTTTCCTTGAAAAGTGATTCAACTTATCATTTAGATCTCAAAGTCAATAAAGCGAAGGAGTTTACTGTGGACGTGGGTGGTCATTTTTCTTCTCGGCCTGTGAATACAGGTTATTTAGGTTTGGGGTATCAGAATATGGGCAAAAGTGCGTTTACGATTCGCGCTGAATCTTATTTCGGTAAGTTTTATGGCTCAGTAAATACATCTTTTGAACTCAATTTACCCACGACGATTCCCTTTTCTATTTCTGGTTATTATACCATGAATCGTTGGGATTTTTTCAGAAGCTTTGCAACCTTTTTCGAAGATGTGACACCTTCTTTTTTGGTTCAGTTTGAGATGTATGGGGGTATTTCTCTAAAATCAACATTGCGAAATAACTCCTATTCTCAGCTAGATTATAGGATTTTTGGATTAGAAGATGATTACTATCAAATTGAAGATTTCACCAATATCGATACGGCTGATTTTACTCGCTTTGATGGGAATTCTGTTGCATATACCTTTAAGCAAAACACCNTGAATCGNAAGCAATTTTCTAGCTCCGGGAGNGCTTTTGAATTTTCGGCGCGTTATGTTTCTGGAAGGGAAACNTCCTACCCAGGTTCAACATCGCTTTTAGAGGATACGATTTCAAATAGACACAATTGGTTAACTTTTAATAGTGAATTTCAGCTTTTTCCAATTGATGAAAAGCTTTTTCATTTGGGCGTTCACGGAAAGGGCGTTTGGAGCACTCAAACCTTGTTCGCGAATTATACGGCCTCTTTATTATCGAGCCCGAGCTTTGATTTGATCCCCGATTCAAAAACATTTTTCTTGCCAGAATTTCGTTCCCCTCAATTCNTTGGAGCAGGCTTAAATTTTATATTTTCTTTCAATCCTAAAGTTGATTTTAGGGTAGACGGGTATATGTACCAACCAATATTGATGCTTTCAAAGATCGAGAATGTTTCATATCAATATGCAGANCCTATAAAGGATGCCGAGTTTTTGACATCNGCATCCATAATATTTCACAGTCTTGTTGGTCCCATTCGTGCGACGTTTAATTATTTTCCTAAACAAAAAGAACCGCTCTCCTTTCAGGTGAGCTATGGATATGTTATTTTTAATGATCGTGCAATACGTTAAATAAAGCAAAATGAAAAAAAGAATTTGTGGTATTCAACAAATGGGAATCGGTGTACCAGATGTTCAAAATGCATGGGCCTGGTATAGAAAGAACTTTGGAGTCGATATTAGAATTTTTGAAGAGGCGGCTGAGGCTCCACTTATGATTGATTATACAGGTGGCGTAGTTCAGTCAAGAACGGCAACTTTAGCATTGAGTATGGACGGTGGTGGTGGATTTGAAATCTGGCAATTCACTTCTCGCCCGACTGAAAAGGCAGGATTTGANCTACAGCTTGGTGATTTTGGTATGATTGCTTGTAAAATAAAATCGAGAGATGTCAGAGCAACGCATGACAACATGCTTCGAAATGGAGTAAAAGATTTATCTGATATCAAGCAAAACCCTGACAATAAAAATCATTTTTATGTAAAAGGGCCAAATGGAAATATTTTTGAGGTTATTGAATCCTCAGATTGGTTTTCAAAAACAAACCACCCTTCTCATTGCGGTGGCGTTTATGGTTCTATTATAGGTGTTTCGAATATTGATACATCTATGCATTTGTATCAAGATATATTGAATTATGATGAGGTTGTATATGATGAAACAGGACATTTTCAAGACCTTAATTTTTTTCCTTCTGGCGCGGGTAAGTTTAGACGTGTTCTGTTGAANCACAGTAGTAAAAGAACCGGTCCGTTTGCACCTCTTTTGGGTGATTCTACCATTGAATTGGTGCAGTCTCTTGAGCGAAAGGATTGTCGAAAAATATTTGAAAACAGATTTTGGGGTGATTGGGGTTTTATTCATTTGTGTTTTGATGTCCAAGGAATGNATGCTTTGAAGCAAGAATGCGAAGAAAAAGGATTTCCTTTTACTGTTGACAGCTCTGATACTTTTGATATGGGCGAGGCAGGAGGTAGATTTTCATATGTTGAGGACCCTGATGGGACACTAATTGAATTTGTAGAAACACANAAGGTGCCCATTCTTAAGAAGTTCGGTTGGTACATTCACTTGAAAAATAGAAAGCCNGGTAAATCACTTCCTTGGATTATCTTAAAGCTAATGGGCTTAAATCGCTATAAGGATTAACGATTTAACGCCTTGTAAACAACNTGCTGCATATCNGTGCGAATGTTCATATCTCTAATCTTCCAGTTCTCTTGATCGGGATGAACTCTATTGGATAGGAAAATAAATATTACNTCGTCTTTTGGGTCTGCCCAAGCTAGTGCTCCCGTAAATCCTGAGTGACCAAAGCTTATTTGAGAGGCTAATTTATCGCAAGTACCGCCACCATTTTCTCTTGGACGATCAAAACCAATCCCTCTTCTGTTTTTTTCGAATTGCTTCTTTGTAAANTTTTCCCGAATTAATTCTGTGAAAAANGTATTACCCGCGTAGCTTCCATTTTTAAGAAATAGCTGCATAATCGAAGCCAAGTCTGCTGCATTGCTAAAAATTCCTGCATGCCCTCCAACACCTCCGAGCATTGCAGCACCTGGATCATGCACATNTCCATGAATCAGTTGTTTTCTGAATTTTTGGTCATATTCTGTTGGGATAATTCGTTCTTTTNCAAAGTGCTTTAAGGGATTGTATCGGATATTCTGAAGCCCCATGGGTTCATATATCGCTCTGTGCAAGAATGCGTCTTGTCCTTCATCTAGAATTGATTCAAACACTTTTTGCGTGAAATAGTAGCACAAATCAGAGTACTTATATTTTTTCGGCCCCAATGAAGTACTTAATATTTTGTCGTACATATAATTAGTATAGTCCTGATGAATAAAAATATTCTNGGCCACCTCTATTGAGTATAATGAGTCTTGCTTTTTCCTATAGATTTCTGGGTTTAACTCACCTTCCTTTAGTGTTTTGATATAAAAAGGAATCCAAGATTTTAATCCTGCCTGGTGCGCCATCATTTCACGAATAATAATTTTTTGATAACCGGTGTTTNCTGTGAGCTCGGGAATGTATTTNCCAAGTGAATCGTCTACATTAAATAGGTTGAAATGCTCGAGATACATGGCCAGNAGNGTNCTTCCTGCAATTTTTGTTANNGAAGCAATGTCGTAGACATCATCATTTTTTACTTCATTGGCATCTGATTCGTAGGTGTGATGTCCAAAACTTTTTTGGTAAACAATGTTGCCCTTGATTGAAACTAAAACCTGACACCCTGGAAAAGCTCCNTCCGAGATCCCGTTTAACGCNATNCTNTCAATNTCCTTAAATGANTNNTNATNNATTCCNACTGATGAAGCATTGGCATAGCGCAAGCGGCCATTAGTTTCGATTTCCTTTTGTTCTATTTGTTTAAATCCTAGTATATATTTTATTCCTGGACTGATTGTTTTGGGTGGGCTATTCTTCCTTGCACCCATAATTAATTGTGCGGCTTCCTGCTGTGCATGCGTTGTTGTGTCGTTGCAGTATAAAATAGCGGTGCAATTTGAAAAGGGTAAGCCCATAATGTGGTCAGGATTGTAGTATTTTTTTATCCCGAATACAATAGCGATTACTTTTTCATTTGGGAGTTTTTGTAGGCTCTGAATAAACTTGCCAAGGGCCAATGCAGCAATGGANTCATTTTCAGGCGCCATAAAGGAAACGATATGCACATCATTTGGCTCTCGGCTTTTTAAAAACGAGCTGCTATCTCTTGAGATTTTAGGAACATCCGTGAATCGATTGAGCATTTCGCCAAAGCCTGAAGGGTTCATTCCATAAGCTGTTCTAAAAACACTTCGATTCAGCTTATCAAGCGGCAATAGATCATCGTTGTTTTGGAAAATATAGAGCAAAGAGTCATTTTCAGACTCATGTGAGATTTGAGCATTTGCAAAAGGCAAAAGGCTCAAAATAAAAAGGACAAAAAGGAGGGTGTATNTCATGCGCATCAATTCCAGACGAAGCTAAATATTTTTCTTTTTTAAATGTTAAATTTTACACTATAGTTCTCAACAAGTTTACTGTAAATCTATTCTGATGGGTAGGTACATTCTAGTATGTACTTTTCTTCCCTCATGTTCTCCTGGAATCCAACTTGGCATAGACAGAATCATTCGTTTAATTTCACTTTCAATACTATTATGACAACCTCCTTTTACATTGATGGATGTTACCTCACCTNTAGTATCTATGATAAATTCCACATGAATCANTATGTTTTNGCCTTCAGATAGGTCCATTTCATTTATATCTAAATGATGTATGATGAATTTAGTCATTGCGCCAACACCGCCTATAAATTTTGCTTCTTGGTCAGGAAAGTCGACCACTTCAGGTNTAATATCTACGGGCTTATATACAACTGTGCTATCAAAGTCAAATGGATTCGGAAGTATATTTACTGTACTTGAAGAGTCAGGATTATTCTTTGATACTTTAATTTTATGAGTGGGTTGACTTTTTAGGTCTATNGATTTTTTTGTTTTATTTTTCTTTTGCGGCTGTTTGCGTTTCTTGATCTCTTTTTTTCTTCGAGGTTCATCTTTTTTTGTGGTTTGGTATTTAATAACCGTTGATTGTNCTTTCTCTAAATCGGTTCTTATTTTATCTTTTTCAGAATAGCTGAAAGCTGCAAATAATATGGACGACGCGAAAAGTAGTCCATTTGATATAAAATTGATGTTGTTCTGTCTTGATTCCATGGTTGTAGTTTGTAATTCTTACCAGGTAAATCAAAACCCATGCCACTTGCAATGTGTGAAAATGACACTTACTTAATATACAAAATATTTAGGTTACTAAATAATTAATTTACGAACACTACAAAACGTTATTGTTAGTAAAATAGATTGTATTTCTCTTTGTTTTCAGTCCTTGAACACTAATTTTGTAGTATAAATATAAGCCTTGGCTTAAAAAACACTTTATGGATTTATTCGGGAATTTTGGTTCCACNTCAGANCTTGCTAGTTCAATCGGTCTGAAGAANACAGGAAACCAATTTTGGAATTTAACACCTGCAGAATTAGTAGAAGATACAATACTTCAGGGACAAGGGCTTCTCTCAGATACTGGAGCCTTAGCAATCGATACTGGTGAATTCACCGGACGCTCACCACAAGACAGATTTATAGTANAGGACGACATTACCANGGATTCAGTNTGGTGGGGCGGAATCAACAAAGGAATAAGCGANGCNCATTTTGATACGCTTTATGAGCGNATGCANGCTTATCTTTCAGGACGAGATTTGTATGTTCGAGATTCATATGCATGNACTGATGATGATTTTAGAATGAATATTAGGATAATTACAGAGCTTCCGTGGTCAAATATGTTTGCTTATAACATGTTTTTGCGCCCTGAAAATCATGAGTTAGAAAATTTCTTACCAGATTGGCACATAGTATGTGCTCCTGGTTTTTATGCAGATCCCGAAATTGACGGGACAAGACAGCACAACTTTGCNGTCTTGAATTTTTCTAAAAAAATGATCTTAATCGGTGGTACAGGATATACCGGTGAAATTAAAAAAGGAATCTTTTCNGTACTCAATTTTATTTTACCTCACGATAGAAACGTTTTGTCAATGCATTGCTCNGCTAATATTGGTAAACAGGGCGACACGGCCATATTTTTCGGTTTATCTGGAACAGGTAAGACAACCTTGTCCTCAGACCCGCANAGAGCTTTAATCGGTGACGATGAGCATGGTTGGAGTAATGAGACGGTTTTTAANTTTGAAGGTGGATGCTACGCTAAAACAATAGATCTTTCTNGGGAGAAAGAGCCACAAATTTATGATGCCATTAAATTTGGTGCTTTGTTAGAGAATATTGGCTTTGAAAATGAAAGTTCCACACCTGATTATACAGACGGATCGATAACAGAGAATACACGCGTTTCTTATCCGATTCATNATATCGATAATGTTGTTTTGCCTTCAAAAGGTGGTGCACCCAANAATATATTCTTTTTGACTGCAGATGCTTTTGGTGTTATACCGCCAATCTCTAGGTTAACTANCGAGCAGGCNATGTATCACTTTATGTCTGGCTANACAGCTAAAGTTGCTGGAACTGAGGTTGGTATTACAGAACCAACAACAACATTTTCGGCGTGTTTTGGTGCTGCATTTTTACCTTTGCACCCTGCGAAGTACGCGAAACTATTGGGAGAAAAACTTTCAACTTCTGACACNAAGGTATGGTTGGTCAANACTGGTTGGTCTGGTGGAAGCTACGGCGTTGGNAGCCGAATTAAGCTTTCTTATACTCGGGCCATGATTACTGCTGCGCTNGAAGGACAGCTTGATGAAAATTCTTTTGATACACTNCCTGTTTTTGAGNTGGCGTATCCNACGAGTTGTCCGAATGTCCCTAATGAGATTTTGAATCCTAAGCAAACTTGGGCTGATGGTGCAGCGTACGATGACACAGCANCAAAGCTTGCATCTAAATTTGTTGAGAATTTTGAGACATTTAAAGCTGAGACAGATCCTACAATTCTTGCAGCGGCGCCAAAAATATTGGTGTAAAATGCTTGCATCAACNTATTNAAAAAAAGCCCTCNNNNGAGNGCTTTTTTAGTTATTCAATATATTCAATATATTCAAAGTTCAAGGATTACTTTCTAGGTTATTTCCCATAAAAAAAAGCCCTCAAAAGAGGGCTTTTCAATATTATCAAAAAGACGTTTAACTATCTCTTTGCTAGTGTTTCAGAGGAAACACTTAATTTCTTTCTTCCTTTTCTTCTTCGTGCAGCAAGCACACGTCTTCCGTTTTTAGTCGCCATTCTGCTTCTAAAACCNTGTTTATTTCTTCTTTTTCTTAACGANGGTTGAAACGTTCTTTTCATTTCTTTAAATTCAAATTAATGTTCATTTGAGGACTGCAAAGATAGGTTTTTTTTATAGAATACAAATGTATCGAAGAAAAATATTTAAAAAAAAGCTATACTCGATGAAACCATTATTTTTGTATTTGAAAAATTAGACTCATTTTGGGACAAGGCTCCATGNAAGAAAAACAAAGGTTTCAATCAAAAATTTCACTTCTTTACTTTATCCGTCCNTATCTATGGTGGTATCTTGTTGGTTGGGTATTCCTTTTTCTGTCTTCNTCCGCAGGATTGGTTTTTCCTTATTTAATGGGCAAGCTTTTGGGCTCTACAACAACCAATACATCTGTTTCGAAGGAAGGTATTGAANTCTTGACTTTTGAAAATGCTACGGATGTGGCATTCGCCTTGTTTATTCTATTTGCATTTCAGGCGTTGTTCTCTTTTGTNCGCGTTGTTATATTTAATAATGTCACGGAAAATACCTTGCGTGATATTCGTGATGCGGCGTTCAAAAAAATGGTTTATATGCCAATGAATTTTTTTGACGTTAATAAAGTTGGTGAGTTAACCAGTAGGGTCTCGTCGGATATTACCCAAATTCAAGAAACACTGCGTACGACGATCGCAGAGTTTTTTCGACAGGTGATTATCATATTGGGAGGTGTAGCGTTTTTATTTATGATTTCTTGGAAGCTTGCCCTAATAATGCTAGGGACCGTTCCTGTTATGGCTGNTCTAGCCGGTNGTTTTTGGANGGTTTNTCCGCAAATTAAGCAAGCAGGCACAGGATTATGCAGCGGAGTCAAATTCAATCATTGAAGAAACCTTATCCGGAATTTCAAATGTAAAAGCTTTCACTTTTGAACGTTTTTCAATATTAAATTATGGTAAGAAAACAAAAGAAATCAGAAATTTAAATGTAAAGAGCGGCATTTGGCGTGGTTTGTTTGTATCCTTTATCATCTTTTGTTTATTTGGCGCCATTGTTTTTATAGTTTGGCAGGGTCTATTAATGACACAAGGTCCTCAACCAGAGCTTTCAAACGAAGGTTTTTATCAATTTGTACTCTTCACCATTATGATGGGCGCCAGTGTTGGATCACTGCCTGATTTATATGCGAATATCCAAAAGACACGTGGCGCCATTGAAAATCTTATGATGATTCTCAATGATCTAGGGGAGACACAATTAAAATCAGGTAAAGACGCAACAGGAATAGATGGGTCTATTTCCTTTCAACATGTTAATTTTCGCTATGCCCAAAGAGATGATGTAGAAGTTTTAAGAGACGTTTCTTTTGATATATATAAAAACGATCGCGTTGCGTTAGTGGGTTCAAGTGGCTCTGGTAAAACAACGATAGCCAGTCTAATATTAAATTTCTATTCAGTATCAGGTGGCGTTATCAAAATGAACAATAAATCTATTGAGGAATTTGATTTAAATTATTTGCGTGAAAATATGGCATATGTGCCTCAGGATGTCCTCTTATTTTCCGGAAGTATATTCGAGAATATCCAATTTGGAAACCCAAGCGCTTCGAAAGATGAAGTTGTAGATGCCGCAAAAAAAGCCAATGCTTGGGAATTTATTCAGACTTTTCCGGATGCTTTAGATACGGAAGTCGGTGACCGTGGAATACAACTTTCAGGTGGTCAAAAACAGCGTATAGCCATCGCAAGAGCTATTTTAAAGAACCCGACTATTCTGATTTTAGATGAAGCAACATCGGCACTTGATTCTGTCTCAGAGAAGTTGGTTCAGGAGGCTTTAGACCTCTTGATGAAGGATCGAACTTCCATTGTTATTGCCCATCGCCTCTCTACCATTAAAAAAGCAGATATGATTTTGGTGCTTGAAAATGGAGTAGTCGCAGAATCAGGCAAGCATAAGGACTTGATGTCGAATAAAGGCGTTTATGCGAAACTTGTTGAGATGCAGCAGCTTGATGCTTAACTCGAGGCAATGTTTATTTATTACTTTTAGTAAAATTTTATCATGAAAAAGTTTATCCTCCTTACTATA
Organism: Crocinitomicaceae bacterium TMED16; assembly: GCA_002167775.1. Lineage (GTDB taxonomy): Bacteria > Bacteroidota > Bacteroidia > Flavobacteriales_D > Crocinitomicaceae > UBA952. The sequence goes on from NHBV01000023.1 coordinate 36,917, forward strand.
CTATTTCTTTCATCAAATGCATTTTCTCAAGAATTCCCTTCCTTAAAATCTCTTTTAGGTCATGAAATAGGTTTGGAGTTTACAAGGCATCATGAAGTAATCTCTTTTTATGAAAACCTCCATAATACTTTTGAGAACGAAAGTAAAATACTAGAATATGGAGAAACCAACGAAGGCCGTAAGCTGATTTTGTTTTTTATGAGCAGCGAGGAAAACGTCAAGAGCTTAGATGAATTGCGAAATATACATTCGCTTCGCGATAGCAGCTCGAAACTACCCATAATTTGGTTGAGCTATAATGTACACGGAAACGAAAGTTCAGCGACAGAATCAGCTATTCTAACGGCATATAAACTTTTAACTGAGCATAAAGACTGGTTGAAAGAAACAATTGTAATTATTGATCCTTGTCTGAATCCTGACGGAAGAGACCGCTATGTCAATTTTTTCAAACAATACGGATCCATTACTGAAAATATAGATCCTTCGTCAATAGAACATAAAGAGCCTTGGCCAGGTGGACGTTTTAATCACTACTTATTTGACCTTAATCGCGATTGGGCATGGCTTACGCAAGTGGAAAGTCAGCAAAGAATAAAGGTTTATAACCAATGGTTACCCCATGTGCATGTAGATTTTCATGAGCAAGGATACAATGAGCCCTATTATTTTCCACCGGCAGCTGAGCCATTTCATGAAATCATTACAGATTGGCAAAGAGAATTTCAGGAGCGAATTGGTAAAAATCACGCGAAGTACTTTGATAAGGAAGGTTGGTTATATTTCTCGAAAGAAATTTTTGATTTGCTGTATCCAAGCTATGGTGATACATATCCCATGTATAATGGTGCAATCGGGATGACCTATGAGCAAGCGGGTAGTGGTAGGGCTGGTAAAAGTGTGCGTACAAACCTAGGGGATACTTTAACGCTTAAGGACCGCATTGATCACCACGTTACAACTGGATTGTCAACAGTAGAGGTGAGCTTTCAAAATAAAAAGGAGTTAATTGAAAATTACAATGCGTTTAGCCTAAATCGGAAATATAAGTATGACCATTATATCCTCCGAGGCGCAAATGATAAACTTCAAAAAATAATAAACTTATTGCGCGCGCATGATATTGAATTTGGTCATGTTGCAAAAGAAGGTGTTGCAAATGCTTGGTCGTTTGACAGTCAGTCGCAGGAGACTTTGAAATATACAACAAGTGATTTAGTGGTTTCGACGAATCAGCCCAAAGGACCTATGGTTGAGGTACTTTTCGAACCACAAACTTACCTTTCTGATTCCTTAACTTACGACATCACGGCTTGGTCTTTACCCTATGCCTATGGCTTAGATGCCCATGGTTTTAAAGGTGACCTAGAAGTTTCTGACAATTGGTCTCAAAGCTTTGAGCGGAATCCGATGCCAAATTGTTACGCTTATTTGTGCAAATGGAATTCAATGAATTCAGCGGCATTTTTACAATCAATTCTGTCACAGAATATCGCTGTAAAAGTGGCTGAAAAGGAATTTCAGATTGAGGATGAGGTATTTCCAGTTGGTACGCTTGTCATTCCTAGAGGAATCAATAAGGACATCGCTGAATTCGATGAAATTCTGCAAGGTGCTGCAAAAGATTCATGGATTGATATACATCCTGTGGCCTCTGGTTATGTTTCAAAGGGGAAAGATTTTGGTTCGTCGTCTTACAACGAAATATTCCTTCCACAAGTAGGAGTTCTTTCCGGCGGGGACTTATCTCCTTTGAATACAGGTGAGATTTGGCATTTTTTTGAAAAAGAATTGGCTGTGCCATTTAGAATGTTTCGCGTATCTGAATTGGATCGTATTGATGAACTTGATTTAATCGTTCTTCCAGAAGGAGAGCTTTCCGCTAGCGCACTTGAACAGCTTAAACCTTGGATTGAGAATGGTGGACGTTTGCTTGTCTTCGGTGACGCTTCCTATAATTTTGTTGCCGATTTTGATATTTCTGTCAGAGATATTGACCCAGATTATTCTGCAACTGAACGAGAAGAGCTAAGTGGTCTGATAACGGGAGCCATCTATAAATGCGACTTGCTTGCTAAATCTAGTCCGCTCACTTTCGGTTATGAGGGGTATTATTCATTGCGACAATCAGCATCTAACTTTAGCTTGAAAAATGGAAAGACGGTTTTATCTCTTTCGGAAAATGCTCAGCAAGTTTCAGGATTTGTCGGGTCAAAGGCGGCAGATAATCAAGGAAATGCAATGATTCTCGGTATTGAAAATTACGGCAAAGGAGAGTTGATTTATTTCTGTGACAATCCGCTTTTTAGGGGGTTTTGGGAAAACGGAAAGCTATTGGTGGCAAATGCTTTATATTTCGACAATGACTAAGCGAAGAATAGCCCTTGTTGCTTGTGTTAAAGAGAAACAGTCTAGGTCTGTCAAAGCAAAGGACATGTATGTATCTAAGGTTTTTAAATCCTGGATGAACTATGCGGAATCATGGGGAGCAAATCAAATTTATATTTTATCTGGAAAGTATGGCTTACTCGAGCTAGATGAGAAGATAAATCCTTACGATTTCAATCTCAATTTTGTTAAACCTCAAGAACGGAAGCTTTGGGCACAACAGGTAATTCAGAATCTGGGTGATAAGGCGAGATTAAATGAAGATGAATTTTTGGTATTGGCTAATCCTACTTATTCTGAATACTTAATTCCTCATATAAAGCATTATTCAATGCCGCTCGATATTAAATAGCCTAGAGTAATCCTTTTACTTTCAAATATTCCTCCAAAGAATCTATATCCGCATATAGCACATCTCTTGCTTTACTTCCCTGAAATGGACCAATAATCCCCAATGACTCCAGCTGATCTACAATACGACCTGCTCTGTTGTATCCTAATTTCAATTTTCGCTGTAAAAGACTTGCTGAACCTTGCTGGTTGATAACGACAATACGAGCCGCATCCACAAACATTGCATCCATTTCATCCATATCCATATCCCCTTTGCTTTCACTTCCTTCAGGCACATATTCTGGTAGGATCAGTGCGTCCGGATAAGCTCTTTGGTCTCCAATGAAGCTACATATTTCCTCAACCTCGGGCGTATCGACAAATCCACATTGCAGTCGGATCATTTCTTGTCCTGTCGAGATCAGCATATCTCCTCTTCCAATTAGCTGATCTGCCCCAGAGCCATCTAGAATTGTTCGAGAATCTATTTTGGACAATACTCTAAAAGCAATTCGAGCTGGGAAATTTGCTTTGATCATTCCCGTAATAACATTTACTGAAGGCCTCTGAGTTGCAACGATGAGGTGTATCCCTATGGCTCGAGCTAGCTGAGCAATTCTTGCAATAGGATGCTCAACCTCTTTTCCTGCGGTCATAATTAGATCGGCAAACTCATCAATCAGTACAACAATGTATGGAAGGTATTTGTGGCCTTTTTCAGGGTTCAATTTCCTTTTGATAAATTTTTCGTTATACTCTTTTATTGTTCTAACCTGCGCGTCTTTTAGTAATTCATATCGCTCATCCATTTCAATACAAAGAGAGTTCAATGTATTGACAACCTTTGAGGTATCTGTAATGATTGCCTCTTCTTCTCCAGGAAGCTTGGCTAGGAAATGCCTTTCAATTTTATTATAGAGTGTAAGCTCTACTTTTTTAGGATCTACAAGTACAAATTTGACCTGTGAAGGATGTTTTCTGTATAAAATAGATATTAAAATTGCATTGAGTCCAACCGATTTACCCTGGCCTGTTGCACCTGCTACGAGTAAGTGAGGCATTTTGGTTAGGTCGAATACAAACGTTTCATTGGTAATTGTTTTACCCATCACAATTGAAAGTTGACCGTCGTGGTTTTGAAATTTCTCAGAAGCAATCAATGAGCGCATACTAACCATATCAGGGCTAGAATTAGGAACTTCAATACCTATGGTTCCTTTTCCGGGAATAGGTGCAATAATTCTGATTCCTAGCGCACTCAGACTCAAAGCAATATCATCTTCAAGGTTTTTTATTTTTGAGATTCGAACTCCTGGTGCAGGCACGATTTCGTAAAGCGTTACAGTAGGTCCAACCGTTGCTTTTATTTTAGCGATGTCAATCTTATAATTTGATAGGGTCTCAATAATTTTATCTTTATTGGTCTCTAGCTCTTCTTTATTGACCGAAACCCCACTTGATCCATAATCTTTAAGAAGCTCTACCGATGGAAGAAGGTAGCCCTCTAAATCGGCTTTTGGATCAAATTCACCATGCTCTTCAACTAGCTTTTCTGCCAATGTTTGTTCTCCAAGCTCGCTTTCATCAACCATCGCCTCTTCTTCGGCTATTTCAATTTCAAATGCTTCGTCTGATGCTAGTTTTTCATTTTCATTTTGTTCGGTTGAACCATTGATTGGATCCTTGATTTCTAGCGGTTCATTTTCGGCCGTATTTGCCTCTTCTGTTAACGGTTCTTCTATTTTTTGTTCGTCACTAAAATCTAAGGTTTCCGAAACGACATCTTCTTGGATCTCTTCCTCCGTTATAGGGTTAATTACAACCATGTTATCATCTTCGGAAAGCTCTTTATCGTCAGCGGTATTGCCTTCAATTATTTCTTTCTTCGGGAACAAGTAATTGAAAATAGCTTTATAATCTGGGTTGAATATGAGTGTAATGATGATGTAAAGCAATAATAAATCTAAGCTAATGGTTCCAATAGATCCAAGCGTTTGAAGCAGCCAGTTGTTGGCATAAAAGCCAAACGTTCCTCCAAGCATGTGAATCGCTTCTGAGAAGAAGGATAAAAAGAGCGAACCCCAAAGCATAAACGCCATCGTTATTGAAAAAGCCTTTCCTCCTGCGACCAATGATCTTTTGAATAAAATTTTGAAGCCAAATAAAAACATTAGGAAACAGAGACCAATCGACGTGATACCAAAAAGGTTATAAATCAACATGTGAGACATCCATGCACCAAATTTCCCAAGCCAATTTTGAACTTCAACATTGGATTGACCAAATATGAAATCAAAAAAGGACGCATTTATCAGCTTGTCCTGATCTTGCTGCCAGGTAAATAAATAGGACACACAGGCGAGAAATAAGAAGATAGAAAAAAGAAGGAAAAATGAGCCTAAAATAGTTGTAAGCTTTTGCGTATCAATTTTTGCAAATACGGAGCTTCCCTTTTTTGGTTTACTAGATTTTTTTGACTTACTAGTTTTTTTAGCAGGACGTCTTTTTGTTTTTGTATTATCTACGGGTATAAATTCGTTTTCCTCCATTCGTTTTGTACTGTTTTACGAATATAACCTTAAGCCACTCAGAATTTGGACTTTTGCTCCATATATTTGAACACTCAAGTGTTCATTATAAACTAAATAGAAGGCTTTGGTTACTCTTGGTTTTCTAGAAGATCAATAAATTCCTTAAGTGAAAGGATCACAGTATTCAATGGAATTTGAAAGATGGAAAGGGGAGGATCATACTTTTTTAATGACTCTAATTCATACAAGTAAAGCCCTTTTTCGGATATAACGTAGTATTTCAATGGAAGTCCAGGTAGCTGGTCATATACTGCATTGTATTTAGGAGGTATTCTTTTATTGAACCATATGTGAAGTTCATTGCTGAGCATCGGGTGTGAGAGCAACATGGGTTTTCCTTTCAGGCCAGCAAAACGGACTTTGGGAAAGCATTTATTGGAAAGCTGATAGGTACTATCAAGATGTTTTTCGTCATTGGTTTTTTCCGTTGGTACCTGAACAGCATAATGCACAGAATCAATGCTGAGTAGTAAGATTTTTTTTCCATAGGATAAATGCTCGATGCTTTCCTGAATGCCATTTTCAGAATTGAAATGAACACGTTTGATTAAAGAGTCTTTCGCGTAAATGATTAGTTTTTCTTCTGTGTTTGAATTCTCATTACCGAAGCTACTTTGCAAGTTGTTTGCATCAATTTTTTCAATGCTGTAAATTAACTCTCCAGAAAATGACGTAGATAACTGCCCAAATAACGAAGTGATTGACAAAAACTGAAGTACAATGAGCATTTTCATTTTCTTGAAAGCACTTTTGAGGACCATAGGTTTTCTTATTTACTTATGTAATGCTACTTTTTTTGAAAGGTACAAAACAAAGTAATCCGACCTCATAATACTCCGTGAAAAACCTTGATTTCAAATCGAATAATATTATTTCTTGAGAAATTTTATTAGCTTCGGCGCAAAGCAATTGGTTATACATAAAGTCACATTAGAATGATGAAAGAGATAAAGTTGTTAAAAAATAGATCGGATATAGGTGCTGGGACTCGAGGAGCAGATTTAGGGATTGATGCTATTGAAATTGCGGCGATTAATCAGAACCATAATTATTTCAATCGATATCTTCATGAGGATGTTGAAACTGAAAACGAATCCATTTACAACAAAGTAAAAAATAGCTTTGCAAAGAGAATTGGGAGTGTCGTAAATGTATGCAGTCGTGTAAGCGAATGCGTTCATAAAAATATTGAAGCCAATTCATATCCTATTGTTTTGTCTGGCGATCATTCCTCTGCATTGGGAACAATGAGCGGTGTCAAGGCCGCGCATTCGGATAAAAAACTAGGTGTAATTTGGGTGGATGCACATGCTGATTTACATTCACCATATACCTCTCCATCAGGAAATGTTCATGGAATGCCGCTTGCTGCGGGTTTGTCTATTGATAATATGACACACCAAATCAATGAAGTTCCAGAGGAAACTGCATTACATTGGAAGAATCTTAAAAATATTGGCGTAGACGGTAAAAAACTTGAAGCATCTGAGCTTATTTATTTTGGCGTCAGAGATACGGAAGCCCCCGAGGATGCCTGTATGAAAGCCCATGACATCAAAAATTATACAGTGGATGAAATTCGTTTTAGAGGAATGAATGCATGCTTAGACGAGGCCGTTCAGAAGCTTTCCTCTTGTGATGTAATTTATATATCCTTTGATGTAGATAGTCTCGACTGTGATCGAATTTCTAAAGGAACAGGAACACCTGTTCCACGAGGTTTTGATACAGATGAAGTAATTGAAATCATTAATACCTTTATTCGTACGGGCAAAACAGCATGTTTTGAGGTTGTTGAGGTCAACCCAACCTTAGATACCGAGAATAGAATGGCAATCGCCGCTTTTGAAGTACTAAATGCTGTGACGTCGGTAATCGAAGAGGTACATCTTGGTTGATTCTAGAATCAAACTTAGTTCGTAATACAGATTCTACTGCAATAGGAATATTTATTCGATGTCGCTTTTACAATATAAACGCCCGTCCTAAGTTTCTCATTTATGGACACTATGTGTGTTGCATTTTCCTCAAGAAATCGCATCGAAACGAGCGCTTCTCCATTTAGATTAAAAATTTCAATCTCTCTGAACATTTCGTCTTGTTGTTCCAATTCAATTTGAAAACTTGCACTCGACGGATTAGGATAAATCGATATTTGTTCGCTTGTTTTTTCATTTAAGTCGCCAAGCTCGACAGTAGGTTCAGTATAAAAATTCCACTCCGCTTTATTCGCGCAATATGATCTTTCTCCAGTATCTAATTCAATTTCAAAAACAACTATATTATTTGAATCTACCTCGGTAATAACTGATCCTCTTCCAATAGATTGGTTATTGCCAAAGTTAATTAGCGTATTGCCATTATCTAGTCTTTGGATACTTCCAATTGACGGTGTGAATAAGGAATCGGGATGCACATAATCCCATGTTTTCGTGGCCGTGTAGTCATTTAGATTAAGTTCATATTCTACGCCTCTTGATCTTTTTATACCACCCGTATATGTATCACTCCGGTTACCATTGTCATACAGTAAATACTTATTATTCCCTAGACTTTTTATACAATGTTGTTGAGAAAAAGGGTAATCATTTAAAAAAGTAAAATCGCTTTGCGCTCCGCCGAATCTCCAGATGATTTCTCCAGTTGTTCTGTGAATCTTCGTTATTTCCGAAATTGTTCTATTTGAGATTAAAAAGTGACCATCTTCATCAATATCAATGGCATTGCAATGTAAAAAGTCAATAGTATTATTATTATAATTTATATCGGGATAATCAGACATATAAAAATGGTCCCAGCTCTTCCATTCAAAAATAACATTGTGCGCTGAATCTAGCTCCTGTATGACCAGACCTATGACTGTTTCATCTTGGCTTCCATTGGGAGAGATCGTATCCGTGGCATATTCTTGTTCATCATAGGAAAATAAAACATAATTACCGTTTTCTAAGGCAAGAAAATCATGGAGATCTGCGATGTATTCATTTTTACAATAGACGCTATCGACAACGTTTTTTAATGAGTCCATTACGAACCACCCCTTAGATTGCCTATCAAAATAGGTGATTTTATTGTTTAGATTTACCTGCCAAGCCCAGCCTTTGAGTCCAAGGTCTTCGGAGTAAATTAGTTCTCCTGATGCCTCTAGAATATTGACCGGTTTGCTTGGTGGCCCTCCTACATGAAAAAATAAATTTCCAGGGTGAGGATTTGTATTGGTTAAGATTGTATAGTTTGGTTGCGTCCAGGCCATCAATGGACTCAATAAAAGAAAAATAAGTTTGACTTTGAAAGACATCATAAATGTATTTATCAAATTTAAGTTTTTTATAAATGAATGTTTTATCAATGACCGCTTATTTTATAAATGTGAATTAATTTTAATGGAAATGTTAACTTACACCATCAAAGATTCGTAAAATGATTAAAACGTGACTATAAACTTCGAATTCAATCTCAAATGAAAATATCAAAATTACTTTTTCTTATATCGTTTATATTTTTTACTGGAAATATCTTCTCACAAATTGAAGGAGCAAATCTATTTTCTACCAATCAGGTGGTATCGATAGAGCTTGATTTTCCTCAAAGTGATTTTTGGCAACAGCTCGAACAAAATTACGAAGACATGGATATTAATGGCTCTGTATATATTCCCGCAAATTTAACTTTAACAGATATAACGGGGACTTATACTTTTGATAGTGTGGGAATTCGATTAAAGGGTAATTCAAGTGGCATGCATCCTGGGGATAAAAAGTCTTTTAAAATCGACTTTAATAGATTTGTTTTAGATCAGAATTATGATGGTTTGAAAAAACTAAATTTCAGCAATGGATTCAAAGACCCAACTTTCATGCGGGAAAAACTATTTTTTGACTTGTGCAGAGAAAGAGGCGTGCCAGCACCAAGAGCTAATTATGCGAGTGTAACCTACAACGGTCAAGCTTGGGGCTTTTATACGATGATTGAACAAATTGATGACCAATTTTTAGATTGGCGAATAGGAGATGATGACGGAAACCTCTTCAAGGCTGGCTCAAATTTTGGAGGAGGAGATGGGGAGGCGAGTCTTGAATATTTGGGTCTAGATCAGTCCTTATATGAATCTTCATATGAGCTTAAATCCAATGAGGAGGTTAATGACTGGTATGATCTGATAGATTTTATTTATTTCTTAAATAGTTCTTCAGATGCGGAATTTGAATCAGGTTTGCCCTCTCGCTTGGATATAGGTCCATTTTTAAGCTCTGTTGCATTCAATAATTTATTCAGTAATCTCGACACGTATACGCTATCCGCAAGAAATTATTACCTCTATCACAATATGTCTACAGACCAATGGCATTGGATTAAATGGGATGCGAATGAAACTTTTGGCTCCTACGCTTTTGGTGTTCAAACACCGATGACCAATTTATCCATTGACTTTTATCAGGGACAGCGACCTTTATTGGAACGTGTATTTGAGAACGATTTATTTATGAGCCAGTACACTTCAGAGATTTGCTTGCTATTAAATACGGTATTTAATCCGACTTATCTGAATGCAATTATTGATAATTATAAGGCCTTGATTCAGCAATACGTATATGCAGACAATAACAAAATGTACAGTAATAACGAATTTGATACCAATATTGAATCCAATTTGAATACTGGACCTGGACCTGGTGGAACGATATATGGTTTAAAATCCTTCATTGAGACCCGCTTCAATTATTTGTCTTCGGTTGTGGATTGTAACCCATTTACATCGCTTTCTGAGTATGATCCTAAGCAAATTTCAGTTTATCCCAATCCTTCTGCTCATATTATTATGATAAAAGGAGCAATACAATACCCAATGCAGTATTCACTTTTTGGTATAGATGGCAAACTTATATTTGAAGGTCAGCTGAATGAAATAAATCCTCAAATCAACCTTTCGGGGTTGAGTTCAAATGTATATTATCTAAAACTAGGGAATAGATCTCTAAAGGTATTTAAGAAAAACTAAAGTCCTTAAAACAGTAAAGCGACTTGCATTCCGCGAAGGATTGCAAACCGCTTTCAATTCAGTTGCGAACAACATCTATCGCCAAACTACTGTTATGAGGCTTCCGTAATATTTATCGCCCGAAAACTCAAAATAATACTTCTAAACTTCCAATCATCTCTGCTTTCAAACCCCAGGGCTTTCTTTGCTTTCGATGATTCTGAATCCTGAATCTTGATTTCCATGCGACTGACGCTCAATTTTCATTCAACACTTAGAACAATTACTCGCGCAATGTCCCTTAGACAAACTTTCTTTTGATTTTTGTTTTCACAGCATCAAATGCTTGGTATAAATTCTGAGGGTTAAACCCTTCTCAGTAAAAAGCTTTATTCGCATTGCTCAATACCCTTCTAAATACATCTAGCAAGAAATTTATCGGGAGGAATTTGTCCGCTGACAAACCTTTTATCCCTCGTTTGGTTCTCTAAAATAACAAAACATGTTTCGGAAAAGCAAGAATGCGAAACCGAAGTTATTCATAGTTAAGGTTCTACTTATCAACATATTATAACTTGTACTTATCAACAATTGTTGAAAACCTTAAAATAAATACTATTATATTTAGACCAACGAATCTAAAATATCTATGCCAACATATAGACAAGCTATGAGACCATTGTTCATTATTTCGCTTCTTTTTATTTCTCTATTTATAACTAATTATTCACTTGCACAATGCACAGTAGACAATAGCTACACCGTCGCTGGGATTTATCCAGATCCACTTCCGGTAGGGTTCGCAGGTCAGCCATATTCTGAAGATATCACTTTTGTGATGCCCACAGATACAAGTGGCGCGACCATTAATAACTTTGAAATTGTTAGTATCGCGCTTCCTGTTGGACTCAGCTGGGTTTGCAACAATGCCGCTAATGGATGTAATTACAATCCTCAGAACAATGTGTATGGATGTATAAATGTATATGGTACGCCTATTCTTGCCGGTGTTTATGAAGTAGAGGTCAGTATTTTAGTTGATGTAACCGCTTCAGGGGCTAATATTGAAAATATTCCAGTGCCTTTCTTTATTACGCTTGAAATTCAGACGCCTGCCATTGGAAATTCTGGATTTAATTCTAACCCACCGATTGGTTGTCTACCGCTTGAGGTTGATTTCACCAATAACAACCCAGGATTGCTTTATTATGAATGGGATTTTGGAAACGGTGTCACTTCTAATGATGAAAACCCAGGAGTTCAAACATATACTCAGCCGGGCACTTATCCTGTTCAGTATTCAGGATATAGCAATATGGATACGTTGGACAATTATACCCTTACGGAGGTTACCATATTAAACGTCGGTGAAAATTGGCTGGGACAACCGTGGGGCTGGGAACCATTAAATGGTAATAATCCAGATCCCTATTTTCAGCTTTTGGAAGATGGAAATCTAATCTATCAATCCAATTACGAATATAATAACGATGGACCAATAACTTGGTCTGTCAATATCAATATGGATCCTACCAAGCAATATAAGATTAAAGTGATG
>NHBV01000024.1 GCA_002167775.1 Crocinitomicaceae bacterium TMED16
ATGTGGAAGCTGTACAACTCCTGATTGCCTTATTGCTGGCGCGTATCCAGACTATGAAACCGCCGCTGATCCTGTGAATCAGTGTTCACAAATAAACTTGATGGCCTCAAACCCAATTAATGGTGGTGTATTTACATCATATCATGAATTGACCTCATCCCCAGATGGAACAATTGGTATTATTATCTCTGTTGGTGTTAATGCTGCGGGAGGGACTTCCTGCACTGTAGATCGGATAGCGAATCTTTATCCTGTAAATGGACCTTGTACAGCTGGAACAGGCATAGCACCGTCATCCTTAGGATCGAATGGCTCTCCGTTTTACAACCCTGAATTCACAGGTTTAACAGCCAATACCACCTATATTTTAGAAGTGAGATTCACAGTGCCATCCGGATGTGACTTGGTGGACCATTGTGAATCCTATTACTACCCTGAAATATGTCAAATTACAGATGTCTCAGGCTCTGTCATGAACTGTAATCCTGTCGATAATACTTATAGCGCTGAAGTAACCGTAACTTACTCAGCAAACCCAGAAAATGGAACACTTGAGATCTCAATGCCGGATACACAATCCTTCGCTATAACCTCCAGTCCACAAACAGTAGTCATTAATGGACTTATTGCAGATGGTCAATCGGTCGATGTCAATGCCGCGTTTAGTGCCGAAAACAGCTGCTCATATTCATCGCTTGATTTATTTGAAGCACCGAGCGTTCCTAATCTTCAAATCACTGATCCTGCGGCAGTTTGTGAACCACAATCCGTAAATTTATCAGCCATAGAAATAACTGAAGGTAGCACGGGAGGGGGCTCGCTAAGCTATTGGACAGATGCAGAAGCGACTTCAGTTCTTTTGAATGAATCCGCAATTACATCATCAGGTGTGTATTATGTTCAAAGCGAGAATAACTTCGGGTGTATGGATATTGAAGCCGTCAACGTATCCGTAAATCCTTTGCCCAATGCGCCAATCGTTTCGGATAATCTAATCTATTGTAATAATGAAGTACTCAATCTCATGGAAGCCCAAGGGAGCAATGATACTTACACTTGGTATTCTGACCTAGCTCTATCTCAAGTTATTGGAAATGGCCCTACCTATATGCCAGAAAATTTAATAGGCATAACTTCCTATTTTGTGACTGCCTCTGAAAGCAATTGCGAAGGACCCTTTGAACAGATTGAAATTGAGATTCAAGATTGTGGAATTGTGATTCCAACCGCTTTTACTCCTGACGGAGACAATGCAAATGATTTTTGGGATTTAGAAAACATTGATGCTGTATATCCTAACAACAAAGTATTCGTCTATAACAGATGGGGAAGCTTGATTTATGAATCAGTTGAGGGTGGCTATAATCAAATGAAATGGGATGGTCGCTACGAAGGACAAAATCTTCCTGTTGGAACATATTATTTCATCATCGAATACAATGACAGTTTCACAGATTCTTCAATTGGAATTGTGACCCTCATTAAATAAAAAAGCCTCCTAGAAAGAAGGCTTTAATTGAAGAAACTTAAACATTAAAGAGACTTATTGTACAACAAGTTTTTGAGTTGTAGCATATTGATTTTGATTAGAAAGATTGATAAAATAAATTCCTGGTTTCAATCTTTTAGTTTGATATGAATTTTGCATCGCAATGTCCATATGATCAATGGTTTGACCACTAGCATTCAAAATGGTCAAAGTATTGAAATTATTATTTGTCCAAGTCACTGTAGCAAGCTCTGAGGTTGGATTTGGATATACTTTTACTATCTCTGAAAAAAGCTCATTAGTATGCGCAAGATCATTACTGATTACATTGGTATGAACTTCTTTTGAACAACCATTAATATCCATAACCGTTACCTGATAAAAACCTTCTGAAACGCTATAAAGGTCTTCTGATACATCTCCAGTATTCCATGTATAAGTATACGGAGCCGTACCCCCTTCTACAGTGAGATTGATATCTATATAAGATGCATCCGTCATCGGGTTCTCAATTTCAACATTCGCATGAATTTCTTCAGGTTGTAAAACCTCATAACTTGAGTAAGATCTACATCCGTTGCCGTCTGTAAGCGCTAACCTGTATGTACCAGCTTCCAAATTATCAATATCCTCTGTGGTAGCACCATGCATCCAATCGTAAGAAAAATTGGGTATGCCTTGTATTACAGTAATATCAATTGCTCCAGTGCTTGCTCCATGACAATTTATATGCTGAATGTTCTCCTCAATTAAAATTGGAGTAGGTTCTTCTATAACAAATGCAGTATCCAAATTACAACCCATTGAATCCGTGATATTAACCTCATATGTACCTGCTGAAAGGTTTGATATAAAAAGTCCTTGGTCTCCATTTGACCACAGTGCTTGGTAAGGAGCATTCCCTCCAAGAACTTCTAATGTAACCTGCCCACCGTCTTCTTGGCAAGCAATGGAAATATTTGCATCTATTGCCAACACATTGAAATTTAAAGCCATTTCTACAGCGGCTCCAGCATCCAATCTACCTTCACCCAATAAACCTGCATAGTCAGGATTAATATCATCAACAAAAACAGATGAAGTCTTGAGTATATATTCGATATCATCATTACTCAAACAGGGGTTTACCGCTAAAATTAAAGCCACTGTTCCTGAAACCAATGGTGCAGCGTAAGATGTACCAGATGCAATTAAATTCCATCCTGGAGCAGGACTCACATAGACATTATAACCAGGTGCGCAAATATCAACAGCAGTATTGTGCTGATGCGTGGATGCGGAATTACCAATAATTTGCTCATGGTTATCACTCGGTCCAATGCTTGTTACTGAAAAAACATTTTCATACGATGCCGGGTATACAAAATTTTCAGCTCCACCACAGGTTGATCCATTCCCTGCTGCTGCAACTAGAAAAGAACCATTGTCATATGCCGTATTAATCACATCCTGCACGTAAGTATTAAACTCACACCCTGATGTCCAACTCATATTAATTACTTTGTATCCAGCATACGATGCCTCTAGTACTGCGTCATAATTCATATTATAAAGTGCCAATGTACTATTATAACCAATGTGGCTTTGAAGGGTATCATTATTCGTTCCACCTGCAGCAACGATGGCAACAGCCGTTCCATGAGTTGTTGAGGTTGTGTTTCCAGGAGCAGAATAGATGACCTCACTTTGTAGTTCAGTATGAGTGATATCCGCTCTTTGATCAGATATTGCGATTGTAATATCTTGATTTCCCGCGGTTAAATCCCAGGCGCCTTGTGCATTGATTAATCCAATAGCATAATGAACGCCTGTATCGATATAATCATTTGGCGTCGCCAGCGTTTTATATTCTGGGGCATATTCAACCTTCGAAAGCGCAGGAACATCATTTTGTAATTTAGCATACAAATCAACTCTGTTCGTCGTTTCAGAGCGAAGCTCAAAAACATTTATTAATGAAGCCTTTCTTGCGGATGGGAAAGCCCGATGAACTGAAATAATTCCCAACTCTTTAATCGCCTCATTTAATACTAAATCATTAGAAATAAGCTGTCCTTTAGTATCAAAGAAAGGTACGTCTGCAGGATTCGAAATCGTAGCCCAAATACTAGCTTGAGGTTGATCCTGAGCATTGGCAGTAAAAATTGAAAGAAAGAAAATCGCAAACGATAAGGTCTTTAGTAAGTTTAAAGTTTTCATATCTGAGTTGTTTTTAATAGTTGAGACAAATCTCCTATTACTTCATTGACATTAAAAAAAAAATATGGTCAGAAAACTAAAAATACGCGAGGCTACGAAACAAGTAATACGTATTGATTGCCGAATATTTAAGTGATAATACTTAGAAAATAAAACTCAGCTTTATGCTATTTCTGGGAATAACGAAATAAAAATATCGCGGCAATCGCAAAGAAAAAGTTGGGAATCCATACCGACAACAATGGATGAAACCCAAGGTTTAAAGCAGCAACAGTCAACATTTTC
The DNA here is from genome assembly GCA_002167775.1 of Crocinitomicaceae bacterium TMED16. Taxonomy (GTDB): domain Bacteria; phylum Bacteroidota; class Bacteroidia; order Flavobacteriales_D; family Crocinitomicaceae; genus UBA952. The sequence continues at coordinate 3,974 of NHBV01000024.1, forward strand.
ATGGCAAAAATATAAACAAAAACAATACCTAATCCTATCGCAATATTTACACCAACCCCTCCTCTTCTTTTTTGAGAGGCCACAGAAACACCAATTAGCGTCAAGATATACGCTGCGAATGGATAAGACGTTCTTTGATGAAGCTCTATTTCATACAAAGGAACAAGAGCAGAACCTTTTAAACGCTCCCGGTTAATAAATGATTTTAATTCTGAATACGACATCGTTTCTGCGGTATTTTCCCTTTGTGCCATGTCAGAAATACTAAAATCAAACGTAGTGTCTAGCTCCTGAATATGTCGAATAGAAATTGAATCTTTATAAAATCGTTTTTCATAAAAATCATGAAGAACCCAATTCTTTGAATTCGGCTCATTCAAAGCATAACGCGATTTCAAAAAGAATTTTGGTTCTCGTTTTTCGGACCACTTTTGAAAAGTAAAATCATTTACACGCCCATCTGAGGTATTGTAATTTGAAAAATATACAGATTCATTGTTCGGGAACTCTGCATGATAATCCCTTACAATCATTGCATCACGATAATATTGTTCTTCAAAAGCCAAACGCACTTTATTTGCCCGAGGGACCATAAAATGATTAATACCAAGAGAAAAAAGCATCAAGATTGTCGCCGAAATAAAATAGGGTCTCAAATAACGTGACAAAGGCTTACCGCTGAACCATATGGGAATGATTTCTGTGTCTTTAGCCATAATTGTTGTGAACCAAATAACTGAAAGAAAAACAATCATAGAGGTAAACATATTACCATAAAGAATGATGAAATTGACATAATAGTCAAAGATGATTTTATCCAAAGGGGCTTGATTCGAAATAAAGTCTCCCAGCTTTTCAGAAACATCAAAGACAATGGCAAACATCATAATGATGCCCAACATGAAAAAAAATGTTGAAAGGAATTTTTTTATGATATATCTGTCAATGATAGATAACATTATAGCCTTTGATTCATTTGTTTAACCATCTTATTCTTCCAAGACATAAAGGTACCATCGATAATACGTGATCGAGCTTCTTTCATTAGTCTAAGATAAAAAGACAAGTTATGTATTGTTGCAATTTGCATTCCCAGAAACTCCCCTGATTTTAGGAGGTGTCGCAAATATGCTTTGGAATAATTCTGATCAACATAACAAGGACTTTCAGCATCAATTGCAGAAAAATCTTTTGACCACTTTTGATTTTTGATGTTTATCGTACCCTGAGAGGTAAACAAGAGGCCATGACGTGCATTTCTAGAAGGCATAACACAATCAAACATATCAACTCCTAAAGCAATACACTCCAATAAATTCCATGGTGTACCGACCCCCATGAGATACCTAGGTTTTTCGACAGGCAAAATTTCTGTCACTAGGGCTGTCATTTCGTATAAATCTTCTTCTGGTTCACCAACTGATAAGCCTCCAATCGCATTGCCGACGGCATCAAAAGATGAAATAACTTTTGCAGATTCTTGTCTAAGGTCTTTGTAAGTGCTTCCTTGAACAATTGGAAACAAGGCTTGGCTATAGCCATATGTACAGGAAGTTTTATCCATTTGATTCATGCATCTTTTCAACCATCTATGCGTCATAGCCATTGAATTTTTGGCATAGGCATAATCGCAAGGAAATGGTGTACATTCATCAAAAGCCATAATAATGTCGGCACCAATGCTGCGCTGAATATCAATTGCTTTTTCAGGTGTGAAATGGTGATAACTTCCATCAATATGAGATTGGAATTTAACTCCCTCCTCAGTGATTTTTCGTGCACCAGAAAGAGAATACACTTGATAACCTCCACTATCTGTCAAAATAGGCCTGTCCCAATTTATAAATTGATGAAGCCCACCTGCCTTTTCAATAACATCCATACCGGGACGAAGAAACAAATGGTATGTGTTTCCCAAAATGATTTCAGCTTCTATATCTTGCTTTAGCTCTCTTTGATGAACACCCTTAACAGTTCCCGCAGTGCCAACAGGCATAAAAATCGGCGTTTCAATTACACCATGATCAGTGTGAAGTTTCCCCGCTCTTGCAGAAGAATCTTTGTCTTTATGTGAAATATCAAAGTGCATAAGAATGTTGATAACAATATCCGGTAAAGATACATTGAAAACGATTCATAAGTCATATTTGTAAAAGCAATATAAATGAACTACTTGCATCAGCATATCGGTCCGAACATAATACTCCTATTTACGGGTGTATTTGTGATAACGCTCATTATACAATTGTATTTTATATTAAATATTCACCGAAGGCTAGCATTTTTCAAACCAGCAAAAAGTACAGAGCCCATAAACATTCCAATAAGCATCATTATCGCGGCTCGGAATGAAAGTGAGAATCTTTTCAAAAATTTACCTAAAATCCTTGAACAAAAATATAGCCATTTCGAAGTGATTATTGTGAATCATCAGTCTATAGACAATAGTAAAGATATTTTAGAAGCGTTCTCCAAGCAATATAAAAATCTCAAAATTGTTGAGCTTGCAAAGGATAAACATATACGGCCTGGAAAAAAGCTACCCTTGACTATCGGAATAAAAGCTGCGCAATATGAACACCTCATTTTTACGGATGCTGATTGTGAACCAAATTCAAACCAATGGATTGAAAACATGGCCGCTCAATTCAATAAAGGAAAAGACATTGTGCTAGGTTATGGACCAATGATTAAATCAAAAGGGATTTTGAATAAACTCGTGAGATTTGATACAGCATGGATTGGACTTAATTATTTGTCAATGGCGCTCAATAACGCCCCTTACATGGGAGTAGGAAGAAATCTGGCATATACTAAAAGTGCCTTTTTTGCTGTAAATGGATTTAAATCTCATTACTCAATTGCTTCGGGAGATGATGACTTATTCATACAAGAGGCTGTGAAAAATAACAATTATTCGATTGAGATATCCCCCGAAACCTCCATGTATTCTCCAGCCAAAGAAAACATGAATGATTGGATCAAGCAAAAATCTCGACACTACACAACTGCACCTAAATACCCATTTATTAAAAAACTATTGTTAGCAATATACCCTGTCTCATTAATTCTCACTTGGATTTGTTTTGTTTCTTTGGTACAATTGAGCTACCATGAGCTTTACCTCACCGTATCAATGTTTGTCTTGTACATCCTAAAATGGTGGATCGGCGCTAGGTGCCTTATAAAACTTGAGGAGAAAAAGCTCGCGTTATTCTTTCCGTTTTGGGATTTATTTTACGCTGCTTTTATTCCGATATTGTTTGTGATTGCAAAAAACAAAAAGAACGCCACATGGTAGGAAAAGATCATTTATCGGACAAAGCAAAGCATGACTTAACGCTTGTTCAAGCTGCCATAAAAGGAGACCAGTTGGCTTATGCGGACCTAATGGAAAGATATAGGGAATCTATATACTATATGATGCTGAAAATGGTCAAGAATCCGGATGATGCAGATGACCTTACCATAGAGGCATTTGGTAAAGCCTTCAATAGACTTCCTCAATACTCGCCTAGTTTTGCTTTCAGTACATGGTTATTCAAAATAGCTTCAAATAATTGTATTGATTTTATTCGAAAAAAAAGAATAAAAGTCACGTCAATGGATACGGGTGTGCGAACAGATAACGGTGATGTAATGAAAATTGATGCCAAATCAAACACCTTAAATCCTGAAGAAACTTACATGCAAGACCAACGTGTGGTTCATATGCGCTTGCTTGTCAGTAAGCTCAAACCGAAATATAGAGACCTTGTTGAGATGCGCTACTTCAAAGAATTGAGCTATGAAGAAATCGCAACAGAGCTTAAACTTCCTCTCGGAACAGTAAAGGCTCAGTTGTTTCGTGCCCGAGACTTTCTGTCGAGTATGGCGGAAAAAACAAAAGACACGATCTAAATGGACGCTGTTCGACATTATTTTCCTGAATTATCTATTATTCAGCATGAAATGCTGGACCAACTTACACCTTTATACGCAGATTGGAATTCAAAAATCAATGTGATATCAAGAAAAGACATGGAGCACTTTAGAGAAAGACATGTGTTGCACTCTCTAGCGATATTCAAAACCATTCGATTTCCTGAAGGAAGCCGCATATTAGATATCGGAACGGGCGGAGGATTCCCTGGAGTCCCGCTAGCAATAGCAAACCCAACATGTTCCTTTGTCTTATTGGACTCAGTAGGAAAGAAATTAAAAGTAATCGACGGCGTTGCTGAAAGCCTTGGTTTATCAAACATTGAAACCATACATGATCGTGTTGAGAATCATCGTGGCTCATACAACTATATAGTTAGCAGAGCCGTCACCAATCTTCCAAATTTCATGCGCTTAATCCACCATTTAATTGCGAAAAAAAACCAAAAATTCTCTTCTATTTACTACTTAAAAGGGGGCGATTTTAATGATGAGTTAAGCACTGTTGAACTAAAATCAAGAACATACGAACTAAGCGAAATTTTTAAAGAAAGTTTTTTCGAAACAAAAAAGATCTTGAGGCTTCGTCACTAATTCAGTAGTGGAGGGAAGATCAAATTGAAAGACGGAATTTCAGCATAAAAATGATCATTTGTGCTGAGATCTTTAAAAAAGAATTTTCCATACATCCTACCCACAGAATTGAGTAGCTCACAACCGCTGACGTAGGTAAATTCTTGACCAGGCATTAACGTAGGTGTCTCTCCTACAACCCCTTCTCCGCTGACGTTAGAAACGCCATGTAGCAAATGCACAACATGCCACTCGCGAGACAAAAGTTGAACGGGATAAGAAAGACGATTCCTAATCGTTATTTCATAGTTGTAAAAATAATTCGAATCGGATTCTAAGGATAAATCATCCCTAAACCAATTTTTCACTAAAATCTCTATCCCTTTGGTTTGCGTACGCGCCATGAAATAAAGTTATTTTATTCTTTTGAAATATCCTCATGATTACTGAACTTTTGTTGATATTACCCAATAATTTCCTATATATGAATACACTTTGCGCAATTCATAAAACGTAAATAATCATAAATTAAAAGCCGCTATTGAAATTTATCAAGCAAAGTAAGGGTCTTTATTTAGAATAATTCTAAATTATTATTTACGTGCATAAAATATATTCTCAATACCTTACTACGGAAGGGAATTTCGTAATTTTGGAACCTAATTATAATTGCAAATTTCATGTCCAATACAATCAGTATTAGAAAAGGTCTGAATATCAGACTTGTAGGAGAAGCGACAAAAGAAATAAAAGAAGTTCCAGTATCTGGGACAGTTGGGATTTCCCCCCTGGATTTTCATGGTTTAACACCGAAAATGGTTGTCAAAGAAGGTGATACCGTCCTAGTAGGTGATGTTCTGTTTTTCGACAAAAAGAAAGAAAAGATAAAATTCGTAAGCCCAGTAAGTGGAAAAGTTAAAGAAATTGTTCGAGGGGAGAAAAGAAGAATAACCAATGTTCTTATTGATACAGACGGTAAGCAAGAAGCTAAGAAGTTCACGGTAAAAAATGTAAATGACTATTCGGCAGAAGAGGTAAAAAATCTTCTTCTAGAATCGGGATTCTGGAGCTCCATGAAGCAANGGCCTTTGGATGTTATTGCCGATCCTGAGAATAAGGCAAAGGGATTATTTGTTTCATCTTTTGATTCGGCTCCGCTTGCGCCAGACTATGAATTTATNTTAAGCACTGAAATGGACGCCCTTCAAAAAGGATTTGATGCGCTATCTATCCTAATGGAAGGTAAAGTTCATCTNAGCAGTAAGCCAAACTCAAACTTTACCGAAATCAAAGGAGTAACGCATCATAGCTTCGATGGATTGCATCCAGCTGGAAATATTGGAACACAGATTCATCATATAGATCCCGTGAACAAGGGAGAATTTGTTTGGTCAATGAANATTCAAGAAGTTGCTGCAATTGGAAAATTACTGGGTTCAGGTTCCGTTGATTCAANCAGGAAAATCGCCCTNACAGGTTCAGAGGTCCAATCACCTACTTATCTTAATGTAACACGGGGAACAGTAATGGAATCACTNGTTAAAAATTCCGTTGACCATGAAAACGTACGTTATATCTCAGGAAATGTGCTAACAGGTGACAGAAAAAGTTTAACCGAATATTTCGGTTTCTACCACAATCAAATTAGTGTAATACCAGAAGGGAATGAATATAAATTCTTTNTGACGAGTGGATGGCTAGGACATGGTTTTGATAAATTTTCAAACTCAAGATTGTTTCCGACATTTTTATTGCCAAAAAGCAAAAAGTTTCGATTAGATACAAATACAAACGGAGAAGAAAGGGCGTTTGTCGTTTCGGGTGAGCTTGAACGTGTATTTCCATTTGACATACTTCCCGTTCAGCTNACNAAGGCCGCAATTACAGATGATATCGATGGAATGGAAAATTTAGGGATTTACGAGGTAGCTCCTGAAGATTTTGCACTCTGCGAATATGTGTGCACAACAAAAATTAATATTCAAGAAAAAATAAGACAAGGGCTAGACTTAATTGCTAGCGAATGTATGTAAACTAAATACTGAATCAGTGAAATTTTTAGAGAAATATTTACACAAAATGGAGCCCCACTTTATCAAAGGTGGTAAATACGAGAAATGGAATCCATTATTTGAGACACTTGCAACTTTTGCTTTTACGCCAAAACTCGTAACAACAAAAGGAACGCACATTCGCGATGGGGTTGACCTGAAACGTACGATGTTTACAGTTGTAATCGCCCTGATACCCTGTTTAATTTTCGGTATTTATAATACTGGNCATTGGGAAATGGCTGTNGCTGAAGGAAACCGAGATATACCCTATTTTGCAGAAATGGGCGCTAAGTTCTTAATGGGCCTNACNATTGTTTTACCCGTAGTAGTGGTCTCATACGGTGTTGGNTTAACAATNGANTTTGTTTTCGGAATGCTAAGAGGGCATTCACTTCACGAAGGTTTCTTGGTCTCGGGGATGCTTATTCCTTTGACGATGCCGGCAGATGTTCCTTTGTGGATGGTTGGTTTGGCGACAGCATTTGCAGTCATTATAGGTAAAGAGATTTTTGGAGGAACGGGAATGAACGTTGTAAATATAGCATTGACAGCTCGTGCATTTTTGTTTTTTGCCTATCCTACCTCAATGTCGGGTGACAAAGTTTGGATGTCAGGATTGGGAGAAAAAATGAATACCAATGCCGCAGATTTAGATGGATTTTCAGGAGCAACTGCCCTAGGAGATTTAGCCTCTTTCATGTCTGACAAAGCAACTGTCGCTGGTGAAGCAGTACAGTCAAGTATGGCTGTTCAAAACTTCTCAAACGAGTATGGCGCTTGGGAGGCCTTTATGGGAATGATTCCTGGCTCTATTGGTGAAACCTCTACGATGGCTTGTCTGATTGGAGGACTTCTTCTTGTACTTACTGGTGTTGGATCCTTGAGAATTATATTATCCTTCTTTGCAGGTGGTTTCATCATGGGACTATTACTAAACGCGATAGGAGGAAATCCATATTTAGATCTTCCAGCCTTTTATCATTTGATTATTGGTGGATTTGCTTTTGGAGCTGTATTTATGGCGACGGATCCTGTAACTGCATCGCAAACTGCGAACGGCAAAATTATTTATGGATTTTTTGGTGGGTTTTTAGCTATTATGATTCGTGTGCTCAATCCAGCTTATCCTGAAGGTGTATTTTTAGCTATCCTTTTCATGAATGTTATGGCCCCAATCATTGACCACTACATTGTTCAGGCAAACATCAATAGAAGACTTAAAAGATTAAAAACAGCATAATTATGGCACTCAATAAAGAATCAAATGGGTTCACTTTTGGATTTGCGATTGCACTAGTCGTCGTACTCGGCGTTATTCTTGCTTCGCTCGCAGAGGGTCTAAGGCCTCGGCAAGAAGGGAATATTCGCGTTAAAAAGCAAATCGATATTTTGTCAGCAATGATGGATGTTGAAAAAGAAGGAATTGATCGAACAAACGCTGAAGCTGAATTCACAAAATACGTGGACCTCAGTCAAGCGGTTATTTTAAACAATTCAGGAGAAGAGGTTTCGATGGGAGAAGAAGCATTTGAGATAGACATCAAAAAAGAATATCGAGATAAAAACCTTGCTGAAAATGACAAGAAATTTCCATTATTTAAAGCACAAGATAAATCAGGTGCATCACGATTTATTATTCCGGTTGTAGGAAAAGGCCTTTGGGGTCCTATTTGGGGTTATATATGTTTGGAAGAAGATATGAGAACGATTCTAGGCGTATCATTTGACCATAAGACAGAAACACCNGGATTAGGAGCTGAAATAAACAAACCATTCTTTATGGACAGATGGAAGAAATCTGAAATTAGCGATACTGATGGTAATTTTCAAAAATATGAAGTTGTAAAGGACAATTCAGGCTCTACTGACCCTAGCAAAGTAGACGGCATTACAGGAGGAACAATTACTTCCAAAGGTGTGGAAGAAATGGTCAACCGAAGTCTGAAAATTTATTCGAACTATTTTAAGAACCTAAATTCAAAATAATATGAGTGCTGAAAAGAAATCTACCGAGCCATTATTTTCGAAGAAAAACAAANAGCTGATCACAGACCCATTGACAGACAATAACCCTGTTACCATTCANGTTTTAGGTATTTGTTCTGCACTTGCCATTACAGTTCAGGTGAGCCAAGCTATTGTAATGTCTATGTCAGTCCTTTTCGTGATTGTCATGGGTAACCTAATTGTTTCTTTGTTGAGAAATTTAATTCCTTCTAGGATTCGAATCATTGTTCAATTATTGGTTGTGGCATCTCTTGTAATTATTGTAGACCAAGTTTTAGCAGCCTTTTCACCAGATATATCTGCGAAACTTTCCGTGTTCGTAGGATTAATTATTACCAACTGTATTATTATGGGCCGCCTTGAAGCATTTGCAATGGCAAATAAACCTTGGCCATCAATTCTCGATGGCTTTGGAAATGGATTGGGCTATGGTGCAATTTTAATCATCGTCGCCGTATTTAGAGAACTATTTGGATCTGGTTCATTGATGGGAATCCCCATTTTTGGAAATTCTCTACCGGGAGAAGAATCTGGATTGTATGCAATGGGGTACCAAAATAACAACCTCATGATTTTACCTCCTATGGCATTAATTATTGTGGGTATCATTATTTGGGTGCAACGCTCAAGGAATACAGCATTAATTGAAGAACATTAAAACAAAGAATTATGGAAAGCACTCTTGATATATTTGTAAAGGCTATTTTTTCCGAGAATATGATTTTCGCATATTTCTTGGGCATGTGTTCCTACCTAGCTGTTTCAAAAACAGTAAAAACGGCAGTCGGCCTCGGGGCAGCAGTTATTTTTGTACTAACAGTTACCGTACCTGTGAACTTTCTCCTTGAGAATTATGTTTTAAAAGAAGGAGCTTTGTCCTGGTTNGGAACAGAATACGCGGAATTAAACCTTAGTTTTCTATCCTTNATCATGTACATTGCCGTTGTTGCATCAATAGTTCAATTGGTTGAAATGCTTGTAGAGAAATTCGCACCGGCCTTATACGGNGCACTAGGTATATTTTTACCACTTATTGCAGTAAATTGCTCTATTTTGGGAGGAGCTTTATTCATGCAAGANCGTCANTACTCTACAATACTAGATGCAACTGCTTTTTCTTTAGGTTCTGGAATAGGTTGGTTTATTGCTATTGTGGCGATTGCCGCAATTCGCGAAAAACTGCGCTACTCAAATGTGCCAGGTCCACTCAGGGGACTGGGTATTACATTTATTGTAACAGGACTTATGGGAATGGCTTTCATGAGTTTCATGGGTATAAAATATGGAAAAGAAGCTAGCACTGAGGAGACTGAGCCAATCACAACTATGATTGATAATAAACAAGAAAACAACATCAACTAATTATGGGAACGATTCTGATCACAACATTAATCGCATTTTTAACGGTCATTTTATTATTGACCTCAATGCTTTTATTTGTAAAAGCAAAAATATCTCCAAAAGGGAAGCTGATCATCGATATTAATGATGGAGAAAAAACGCTAGAAGTAGACGGCGGAGGGACATTATTAGGAACCCTTGGAAGCGCTGGTATATTTCTACCTTCCGCATGCGGAGGAGGTGGAACCTGTGTTCAATGTATTTGTCAGGTGAATGAAGGTGGAGGGGAAATCCTACCTACGGAAGCCCCGCACTTCTCGAGAAAAGAAATTGCTTCGAATCATCGTCTTGGTTGCCAGGTAAAGGTGAAGGAAAATATGAAAATTCATATTGAAGAAGAGGTATTAGGGATTAAAGAGTGGAAAGCAAAAGTATCATCAAACTACAACGTTGCGACCTATATCAAAGAGTTTATAGTCGATATACCGGAAGACATGAATTATAAAGCAGGTGGATATATTCAAATCAATATACCTGAAACGCAAGTAAAATTTGCAGACATGGATATTACAGCACATCCGCAAGACCATCCAGGAGAACCTAATAAATTTGAAAAAGACTGGTCCGAGGGTAAGTTTGCCATGCGTGACTTAGTGATGAATAATAAAGAAGAGGTCGTTCGCGCTTATTCAATGGCGTCATATCCTGCAGAAGGTAGAAAAATCATGTTAAATGTTCGGGTTGCTGCTCCGCCATGGGACAGAGCAAATGATAAATGGGCTGATATTAATCCAGGTATTGCGTCTTCATATATATTCGGTCTCAAAGAAGGAGATGAAGTAACAATATCAGGACCTTATGGGGAATTCTTCATCAATGATTCTGATTCTGAGATGCTCTACATTGGTGGTGGTGCTGGAATGGCGCCGATGCGTTCACACTTATATGAATTATTTAAAACATTAAAGACAGGCCGCAAAGTGACCTTTTGGTATGGAGGACGGTCTCGAGCTGAATTATTCTACATACACTACTTCAGAGATTTAGAAAAAGAATTTCCAAACTTCAAATTCTACTTAGTACTTTCTGACGCTTTACCGGAAGATAATTGGGTGAATAAAGAGAGCTGTGAGGATGAAAAAGGTGATGGTTTCTCAGGTTTCGTACACCAAGTNGTAATGGATCAGTATTTGTCTAAGCATGAGGCGCCAGAAGATTTAGAAGTCTATTTTTGNGGACCTCCACTCATGAATCAAGCTGTTATCAAAATGTGTGATGACTGGGGAATTCCAGATGAGAATGTAAGGTTCGACGACTTCGGAGGATAGCAAATAAAAAGCTATTGCTGAAGACATCTGGCCAAAACCTCCAATTCTTTTCTTGTATTAAAGGCATGTATGCAAAGCCTTAATCTAGATTTTCCTTCTGGTACCGTTGGAGGATAAATTCCCTTGCTATATATAGAGTTATCCTTTAGTCTGCATACGACCTCTTCAAGCTCCAAAGGATTTGTATATTCTAAAATCTGAATAGGCGAAGTCTCATCAGATAGAAATGGTAAGACCTTACATAATGCTCTGAAATAGGACACATTGCTCTGCAAATTAGAACGCAATTCATTTAGCTCTTCGAGCCTAACATGGTTAGAAATATCTTCATAATTCGAAGGTGGTAAGGCTGTTGAATAAATAAACGACCTAGAAAAATTGACGAGATACGCTTTCAAAGATTCAGCACCTAAAACTGCCGCACCATGGGAGCCATATGCCTTACCAAAGGTAATAATGCGTGCAAAAATTTGAGGTAAGATATTGTTTTGATAGCACAAACCCTTTCCCATTTCTCCATATACACCGCAGGCATGAGCTTCGTCAACAATCAAATATGCATTGTGCTCATCACAAATTGATGCGATCTCTATAAGTGGAGCCAAATCACCATCCATAGAATACAAAGATTCGATAAGCACATAATTACATTNTGAATTACTACTAGCAAGTTTGTTTGTAAGGTCTAAAACATCATTGTGTTTAAATGAAACTGAATCCGCCATCGATAAACGAATGCCATCTCTGGAACTCGCATGTATATACTGATCATAAAACACCAAATCACCACGCTGTAAGACGGCAGATAGAAGACCCAAATTAGCAACGTACCCTGAACCAAATACCAATGCTGACTCAGCCTCAAAATGAGCTGCCAATATTGATTCACATTCCACTGCAATAATGCTATTGCCCGAAAGCAATCGAGAACCTGTTGAACCGTTGNATTCCAATTTAGAATTACTGGTTGCTACTTTTGAAAGTCCCAAATAATCGTTTGAAAAAAAATCAATCCCTGCCTCAGGTATTTGTAATGTTCTGAAGTTTCCTAATTCCTTACGCTTGAGAAGCTTTTTTAGCAGTCTCTCATTCATCTAAAGTTTCAACTTTATTCACCATTCTAGGTGAGAAAGATTTGTTTGATTTATTCAATTTGGCTTGGGCATAAGCCGCTTCTCTTTCCGCTGCTATTCTTTTCTTTTCTATAAGAATTGGATCTGGATTAGTGGTAGGTTGTTCCCCATCTGCAAATGATTCTTTTGCTACTAGACCAAGAATAGAAAACATCTCTTTGTCTTCATTAAACTCAGGATTTGGTGTAGTCAATAACTTGTCTCCGGCAAAGATAGAACCCGCACCGGCCATAAAACATAGCGCTTGTGCCTCCATTGACATTTTCGTACGTCCTGCTGAAAGACGGACAATTGACCCCGGAAAAGCTATTCTAGTAGTAGCTACCATTCTTATAAGTTCCCACTGTTCAATAGGTTTCTGATCTTCTAGAGGTGTACCCTCAACNGCAACCAATGCATTGATAGGAATGGACTCAGGTGGGTTTTCCATTTCCATGTAACTCATTAAAAGACCGATCCGGTCCTCTTCCGTNTCACCCATCCCAATAATACCTCCTGAACAAACAGAAATACCNGCTTTTCTCGCATTGTCTATTGTATCTAATCGCTGCTCATATTCACGCGTAGAAATGACATCAGAATAAAATTCTTTTGAGCTATCTAAATTATGATTGTAGGCAAATAAACCTGCATTTTTAAGTCGTTTTGCTTGGTTTTCATTCATCATTCCTAGTGTACAGCAAACCTCCATACCCATATCGTTTACACCTTGAACCATCTCAANAACCTTGTCGAAATCACGATTGTCTTTAACCTCTCTCCAAGCAGCACCCATACACAATCTTGATGAACCATTTGCTTTGGCATTCTTTGCTTGCTCTAGTACATCATCAACCTTCATAATTCCCTCAGCATCAACATCGGTATGATATCGAGCGGCCTGAGGACAATAACCGCAATCTTCAGGACAACCTCCGGTTTTAATACTCAATAAGGAAGACATTTGGACTTCTCTGGGGTTGTGGTGTTTACGATGAATTGTTGCCGCTTCAAAAACAAGCTCCAATANTGGCTTTTGATATAGCGCCAATAAAGTTTCTTTACTAGAATATTCAGGATTAAATTTCATATTACAAATATAAATAAAGTGCGTAAGGTAAGACTAACAATTTATGAACACTAAAAGATAGAAAATTATCGCAGAAAAATGTAATTATTCTCCTGTCGCTCCTGCTTGGTCCAAATACAAACGAACGGTAAATCGCAATGTATTTGCCAATGGACTCTGACGACCATTCAAAGAGGCTAAATATGAAAAGTCAATCGCAAACATATTGTACTTAAGACTTGCTCCAAGATTCATNAATTGACGGTTTCCTTTATTTTTACTTTCAAAGAAAACACCCCCCCTCACGGCAAAAACGTCATTATACCACCATTCAGTTCCGAATGCAATGTTTATTTCTGACAACTCCTCTCTGAACCTAGTACCTTTAACAACTTCATAGTTTCCGTCAGCATCCGCAACAGGGACATCATCCTCATCGACAACTACGTTACCTGGAGCGTCGTAGAAAGATTGAATCATACCATTGATCACACCCACATCAGGATTCAGTCCTGAAGTCATAATATAATCTTGGCCATCAAAATAATAACTAGGAGGTGTAGGAACCAATAGTTTTTGAAGATCCAAAGAAAAAGTCACTTTATTATAAGCATCGAAATTAGCTAGGAAGCTATTCCCAATCTTTAAATTCATGGGTATGAAATCTCTAGTTGCTAACTCCGAATAGGCAACCTTGTTTCCGATATTGTTAATCGTCGTCGCAAAGGTGTATACCCCGTCAAGGTTACCGATTTTCGCGTTATCGTTGTAATAGGTAAAAGAAAGGTCTGCCGCACCAACAACACCAGGTTTTGTATTTACGCCTCCAACAGTCAACCCTCCCGTAAGATTGGAGTAGGCAAACTTTCCATTGATTCCGAGACTCAACCTATTNGAAAGACGAAAGGCATAAGCACCTGTAATTTCAAACTCACTAGGTTTATCATCACGAATNACATTACCAGAGGCATCCGTAAAGGTAATCTCTCCTAAACTGAAATAGCGCAAGGCACCACCAATCGTATGGGACTTGTTAATTTTATAGTATCCAGATAAGTAGGAAAGATGAATATCGTTGGTCAACTGACGTAACCACGGTGTATAAGATAGGCTAACCTCCGAAGTTTGGTCAGAAAAGCTTAAAATTGATGTATTCCAATAGACAGATGTGGAGTTAGGACTTAATGCTGTACCTGCATCTCCCATTCCGCCAGCTCTTGAATCAGGCGTTATCGACATGAAAGGCAAGGCAGTAGTAATTGTATTCAATTGTAAATCCTCATCGGTAACCCCGCTACCACCTGTTGGCTGAGCAAAAGCAGTCAAGGAAAAGGAAACCAAAATAAAGGATAAAAATAGGTTCTTCATAAATTCTATAAAATCGGTAGTAAATATACGCAAAAGAGGAAGTTTTATTGTTGCGCTTATTTCAATATGACTAATTTTTCTGTTTTTTCTGCCGTTTGACCACTTGTGTCTTTTACTTTCACGCGGTAAATATAGACTCCTTTTGCCAATTGATCACCATAATTGTCTTTCCCATCCCAAAATATTTGACTCACCCGAAAACCTTGAGTGGGAATGATTTCGTTTAGTGTTTGTACCAATCGACCTGAAACAGTAAAAATCTGAATTTGAACCTCTAATTCATTACAAGCAAAGGAATGCTCAAACATGAACTCAGTTGAGGTTGTAAAAGGGTTGGGATAATTCAACACATTTTGAAGCACTAAATTCTCATTATCAACAACCACAAAGTCTATGGTACTTTTCGAAGAGTTATTATTAACATCCCAAACCTTGAATTCTAGTGTATGAGGTCCTGGTGTCAGACCATCGAATTGGAAACGGATTTCCCCAGATTGATAAGAATCTAGGTCAGCTACATAAAAATCATTTAAAATAAATGGTTCTGAGGAATTTCCATCTAAAATGGCTGTAATGTCGTGACCGATGCCATTCCCAACAGTATTTANACCATTCTCATCGAATATTTTTGCCAATAAAATAGGCTCAAAATCTGTTTGGCCACCAGCAACAAAATTTTCGTCATTCATAAACAATGTGACCTCTGGACCAACGGCATCTGAAATTCCATTTGGATCAATACCACCAATTACAACAGAGGTGTCATAACCACCGGCGTCTATTTGATCTGCAAAGCCATAATAGCTGATTTTTCCCTTTCCATAATTCAATGAAATATCCTTTGGTACAACAAAAGAAAACTCAAATGCACCATTGGTGACAGAAACCTTTCCTTTGTAAATGACATTTCTTTGTAATTCGTATTCAATCTCTGGAGAGTAGAGATCCTGTCCTAGNGTTGTTTGTAATTTAATTTTATCAAATATTGAAGGAGTAAGAACACCATTCAATCCTGTAATTGGGTTCCCAAAATGGTCCTCAATATGCCCCTTCATNACAACCTTGCTCAATGCTCTTATTGTGTCTATTGCAAGCTCTGGAGAAATCCCATTGATGCTATCCGTAACAACNTTTAGGTCAGGCAATGCAATCTTCAGCGCAGGGTCACCAATCAGCGTAAAACTTCTTTTATTATCGCTCGAACCTGTTTCATTTTTAGTACGCATTACGATGTCACCAAAAGCCAATGGAGTTCCATCTGGATTGCGGTCAAAGACATTTTGAAAAAACTTGTTACCCGTTGTTGTATTCACCCCAAAAAATACAGAACGCGTAGTGGTCATTAGTGCGATTGCCCCGCCATTTGGATTAAGAGAAACCCATTCTCCCGCCGAAATACGCGCGGGATCATCGTATTTGGTGAACTCACAAGTCGCAGATACAAAAAGTGTCAAAGCATTAATATTATTCCATGAATTTATCTGAGGAATTGTAACAACGCGCTCTTCCGCAAGCCCTACTTCCCCTCCATGACCGACATAATTGAAAACCAAAGCGCCTCTCTGAATTCGATTTGATATGGCCGAGACAATCTCTGGATACCTNTGGCCACCCGCACTTGTCTGCTGTGGATAAGAATCAAGATATAGCTTGTCACAATTCATTTCATTGTGGTTTTCCTTGGTGTAGAGGTATTGAGGTTCTGTATCATTATTGATGAAGTAGCCTGATTCCTCGTCATCAGCGACCTGAACATATTTCTGACGCCAATCACCAAAGGTATTTAATGAGTTATCCTCAAGGCAACAAGACGCACCTGCGTTGGCAAACAAATCAGAACCGTTATTCATGTAGTGTTCGATTTTATCCACTTGTTGCTCGGCTTGTGTAATTGTTGAGGCCAGTATGCGACCTATACCAATATCNAGTAAATCTCCACCTGCTATTGCCTCNTTATCATCTAACATACCAAAGAAGTCATCTGTTACTAGAGCTGAAATATGATTTTCGCTGCTCGCAACTTGATAGGTTAATACAAAATTATTATTGTCGGGAACCCTATTTTTCGGATCATATGTACCATCCCCGAATAGCAANAGGTATTTTGGTGCAGTTTCAGGATTTGCNTGGGNACGCTCATAAAACATTTTAGCAAAAGATCTTATGGCNACTGCATCAGGTCCTCCTGAACTAAATTCATTATAAATCTGACCTGTCGTCACTACATGCACAGTCAAACCTTGGCTACGGTGCAAATCTGCCAAACGGTCCGCTTGTGTTTTGAAGTTGGGGTGGGTAACAATTAGATAGTCCGCTTGCGGTAAAGCATGCAAATTTTGATAGTCAACGGGTGCAATAAATTCAGGACTAAAAAATGTTCCACCATTGCTGGCGATATATTCCTTGTATCCCAATGAATCAATAAACTCATAGTTGCTACCTGATGCAATACCAGAAATAATTTTAGGATGGTGTCGATCAGCAAGGCTCCAAATAAATCCGGTACTTGGGAAATTTGAAAGCTGAAAATTCCCTAAACCACTTTGGGGTCCTGTTAAATTTCTAAAGCCAAGTTGGCTTCCGTAAAAAACAAGGTTCCTTTTTGCGTTTAACTGTATTCTATCCAAATAAGTCATTACGCTCGGACTGTTCCTCTGNATCGTAATTTTTAATGGTATTGATCCTGAGCTAGGGTTTGACAATGAAAAAATTTGGGAAGANCTAACAAAATCAATTGATGTATAGGGTAGTGTGGACTCTGATAAGGTCAANCCATTCACAGAGTATCTTTGGGATGTTCCTGCCCCACTCGTCGCATTTGTAGCAATAGAAGTTTTAAAATTAACTGGACTATTGGCTATATTCGGAATCGAAAAATTGAATGTTTGTTCTAAATCGATATCAAATAGCTCACCATACCAACGCTGTCCGCCACCCAATAAGGAAATCAAGTCGTTTTCGTAACATGCACGGTAGTCATAAGTAGTAATTGTTTCATCTGGTAGATCCGTTATAATCTGACTTGTTGTGATTTCCGCTGATGGTCTATCGGAATTAATATTGATAAAATAATAGGAATAATCGGTGTAAATATTTTTGATCTGGTTAAATTCNCCTGTTCCATTGGCANGCCATCTATTAGGCCCCCAACCGTAAAACAGAATAAAGTCGTTTTGATTAAAAACATTATCCGCAGCACCAAAATATTGAACCGAGTTCTGCGCCAAATCATCGGTCCGATACACACTATTTAACTCGGGTAGTTTGCCATCTCCATTACCGAAAACATGTANATCTCGAGGGTTGAGATTAGACATGTCAATCCCCATAGATGAGAGAAAGTCATAATCAATCTTATATATTCCGTCATTTTGAAGCGCAATCTTATACCACTCACCTGATCCGTTTTGTAATACTGACTCAGCGACAAAATCTTTATTAATAGCAAGCACCTCTTTGTAAGCCTTTATTTTGATCGAGGTGACTCTTTTGAGTTGACCAGCTTCTTTTATGAACGGAATACCGGACACCACGAGGAAGGGCCTGTGTGCGCTGTATGTAAACTTTACATCTAAAGAATTTTCCTTGGTCAATTGTATTTCAAGATCTTGCAAGTACTTTTTATCTGATTTTGAGGCGTTTTCTGTGATGTATTGAACAGATTGAACCTTAAGCCCCTTATCCTTTAAAATCTTTTTGCTGAAAAATCTTGGTATACCATTATCATAGTGGACTTTTTCAAAATTCGGAGCCAAAAATGAATTTTCACCATTCTCCAAAGAAATTGGATTGTTCCATTTAATATGCTCTATAAAATCTTGACAAAATGAAAAGCTGAGAGAAAAAAGAGATAAAGAGAAAAATAAGATCTTATTCATAATCCGAATGAAACAATTGAATTGATAGTCTAAAAAACGCCAAATTATTCAAATTATTACAATTAATATACGATATTTGTAACCTTACAAACTATAATCACGTTAAGATTGTTCGTGACTAAACTCAATTGTGTGAAGAAAAAGCAATTAATCCTATTTGTTTTTGTGATCGCTTGTCTCTCGACAACGAACCTTAATTCGGTGCGCTCACAAGATCCTACTTTTACGCAGTTCTTCTCAAACCCAATTTATCTGAACCCAGCACTTGCGGGCTCTTCAGGTTGTCCTAGGTTTGCGATGAACTACCGG
>NHBV01000025.1 GCA_002167775.1 Crocinitomicaceae bacterium TMED16
TGATTTTGATTCAGATGCCGATTTTTCAGCTACTAAGGAGGTTGCAAAAGAGTTGATTCCAAAGGTTTTAAAAAACGGTTTGCCCAAAAACACCTCACTGAATGTAAATGTTCCCAAGGTATCTTATAAAGATCTCAAGGGGCTTAGAGTTTGTACGCAAGCGCATGCCTATTGGGAGGATAAGTTTGATTCAAGAAAGGATCAGTTTGGAAGGCCTTATTATTGGCTCACAGGAGAGTTTAGTGATAAGGACCAAAGAGTGGATACTGATTTGTATTATCTAAAAAAAGGATTTGCAACCATAGTTCCTACGCATTTTGACTTGACTCATTATTCAGTTTTAAAGGATTTAAAATACTTAGATAATGAAGGAGAATTTTAATAAGCAGCTTTTGTTAGGAACTCTTATTGGTATATTAACACCAATATTGTTTCTTCCGGTTTTAATTTTGTTTCTTTCTTTATCAAAAGGGATTGATTTTGAAGTTATATGGAGTCAGATTTCAAGCAACAATATGAATACAAGTAAATATCTATCATTAGCCATGATCGTTAATTTATTGTGGTTTTATTATTTTTTGAATAAAGAACAGTATCATTTAACAAGAGGAATCATATTGGGAATGATTTGTTTTGCCCCCTACATGGTTTACATCTATTTCTTCCAGTAAATGAAAAAAGTTTTTATCCTTGTTGGTGAGGCTTCGGGTGATTTGCATGCCTCGAATCTTGTTAAAGAAATGTATATGCTTGATCCTTCCTTAAAGTGGGAGGGATGGGGCGGAGATTTGCTTGAAAAGCAGGGTGTTCAGCTTAGAAATCACATTAGGAACCTTTCCTTCATGGGGTTTTTGGAGGTGATTTTAAATATCCGAACCATTCTTAATAATTTCAAGTTGTGTAAAAAACAGATTGAAGACTTTCAGCCTGATATGCTTTTGCTAGTGGATTACCCAGGATTTAATCTTCGAATGGCAAAGTGGGCCAAATCAAAAGGTATTTCTGTAACCTATTATATTTCTCCTCAGATATGGGCATGGAAAGCATCACGAATTAAATTGATTAAGGAAACAGTTGATAAAATGTATTGTATTCTGCCTTTCGAGAAACCTTATTATGAAAAAGCGGGTTTTGACGTTTCTTATTTTGGTCATCCCCTAATTGATGCGAAACAAAATTATGAGGATCAAAAAGAGTCCACCTCTGCAAAAAACAAAGCTGTCATTGCAATCCTTCCAGGGAGCCGAGAGCAGGAGGTGAAAAGAAAGCTTAACATTATGCTTAAGGCCTCCGAAAAGTACACTGAATTCGATATTATTGTTGCTTGTGCACCGAATCTCCCTGCTACTTTTTACGCACAATACAGGCAAGATTATCCTTTTGCGGAATTTGTTTTTGGAAAGACTTATGACTTATTATCCATCGCGGATTTTGCAATTGTTACATCAGGAACCGCCACCTTAGAAACAGCAATTTTCAGGGTGCCTCAGGTAGTTTGCTACAAAAGCTCTTATCTTTCTTATAAGATTGCAAAATCCCTAGTTAATATTCGCTTTATTTCACTTGTTAATTTGATTATGGACAGAGAGGTTGTTGTCGAGCTGATTCAAGGCGATGTCTCTAAAAATAAAATCCAGAAGGAACTTGATCAATTAATTTATAACGATTCATACAGGCATAATTTATTAAAGGCTTACGATGATATGATTACTTTATTAGGGAATGAAGGTTGTAGCAAGAAAATTGCACGCGATTTGATAGGTTTTTATTCAAGATGAAAGTCACTAATTATTTGATTTCCTTTTTGTTTTTTTTTAATGTGTGTCACCATGATGCTCAGAATCTTTTGGTTCAAGTTTTTTCGCAAAAAAAAATCCATTCTATTGAATTGGAGGTCGTTCTAGGTAGCTATCAAGTCCAAAGCGCTGACGGTTTTTTATCAGAGATTAATGAAGGCCAATCTCTTAAATTACAGGTCAATTCCTCAAATCAAATTCATGTTACTAAAAATGGAATTTTTATGGGGGTCTATGATACTTTATTTTTGTTTCAATCGAGCCACTTGGACTATATTCGATTGTCACCGAATTTATCTAACAAGACTAAAGTCAAACCAAGAGAATATGAAGGTGATTTTGAGATTTCTGCTTTTCATAGTCATATTCAGGTTTTAAATTCAATTTTTGTAGAATCATATTTAGAGGGTGTCTTAGCCTCAGAGGCGGGGGTTCGTTGTGCGAAAGAGTATTATAAAATTCAAGCTATTATCAGCCGAACATTTGCAAGAAATAATCTACATAAACACGATGATGCAGGATTTAACTTATGTGATGCAGTTCATTGTCAAGCATATTATGGCAATTATCAAGGAGAACTTACTGCAATAAATGAAGGTATTAAAGAAACAAATGGTTTGGTATTAGTGGATTCAAATAATGTCTCATTTCCAACTTTTTTCTCGGCCAACTGTGGAGGGCAGTCTGCTGAAACTGACCAGATTTGGAATAAATCATTGCCTAATTATGTCTCACATGAGGATACCTTTTGCGTTCATACTAGACAGGCAAATTGGGAGGTATATATATCCAAAGCAAAGTTCTTAAGTTATCTTTCAAAGAACTATTATTTTGATATTTCAAAACCAGAGCAAAGGGATATGGCATTTAATTTCACCCAAAATGAGCGAAAAACTTTTTTTATTCATCCTTCCTTTGGAATTCCTCTCCGCGACTTACGGTCTACATTTAAATTGCGTTCGACTTTTTTTAGTTGTGAACCTGTCGGAGATAAGGTTTTGCTTCGTGGAAGAGGTTTTGGTCACGGTATTGGTTTGTGTCAAGAAGGGGCTATGGAAATGGTAAAACGCGGTTACAGTTATAAAGAGATTCTTAGCTTTTATTTCCGCGGAGCGCGGTTATCCGGTTGGAACAACCCAATCAGTCATTGGTGATTACAAAAATATCTTCATCGTTACGTTTAAAAAACTTCTTCTCTCTTGCATAGGCTTCAAGATGATCAAGATGACTTATTTTTTTTAAATCGTTTTTGGTCTGCTGAAGTTTTGCCTTCATTGCCTCGTTTTGAAGTTCCAAATCGTTTAGCTTTTTCTTTTGGTTTACAACATAGAAAATATCATTATCATCTATTAGTATAAGGTAGAAAAAAAAGATACCAAATGTGATGATGAACTTATTTTTTAGAAGGGCCAGTAACTTTTTCACATTCAAATNTATAAAATGAAGGCATTGGATGTGAGTCGCTAAATAAACCTTATCAAACTCGGATTGTTGATTATTCCTCTTTACAATTGTTGTACCGCGTTTTTAGAAAAGCCAAAAAACCCCTGTCATAGGCATATACATCTTTCAAACTGCTTAACATTTCGCATGCCTCTGTGTTAGACTGTCTAAGGTTAGTCAATGTAACTGCACTTAGCATCGCACCATATTTCAGCGCTTTCAAATCTGTCTCAGTCATATTGTCGAAATCAGCCTGTGTCANGTTCTTAAGCTCTTCAATTCCACTTTTCCAAATTGTATTTGCTGTNCGTGCATCTTTTGAAGCTNCTCTGATTGGAGCTTCAAGAAATTTAATAGAAATCGGTTGGGTTGTAATTAAAGAATAGTTTTCAACGCCTTCGAGNAGCAATTCTAANAATTCTGTTTTCTTTTCNTTATCTGTACCATTATAAAGGCCGTAGTATCCATCCTCTTCGTCTAAATTGTAGATTATATAATTGTTTAAAAAATCATTTTGAAATTTATCAAGCCAAATCTTATGGATTTTCTCATTTAAAATTCCATTTAAATCTAATTCAATTGCCTCAGCGATAGAATTTATAGTTTCTTCCCAAGGATCAGTGACAATAGGATCNGGAAGTTCATTTCTGTAAATCCCATAATATCCTTTTGCCAGNAATATACTTGGGGTTGGATCGTTTACATATTCTGGTTTAACCTTATAGTCTGACGCTTTTTTTACGAGCTTTAAAAAATTACTGTCNGCATGTATTTGTGTGAGCTGGTCNAGATTATTTGCGGCCGTGACTATGGATTCTTGCTCAAAGGCAACTTCATCTTCCTCAATTTCTGTTTCTCCGTTTTTTAGTACAACATCATACGTGTATGTAACTGCAAGTTCAACGGAATAGTTTCCAACTTTTAGAAATAAAACCTCAACGTTTTCTGCGTTAGCATCACCGCTAATATATTTCCAATCTTTGCCCTCTCGTCCAGAGAAAAGCCAAGTCGTTACGTCTCTTTTAGCTCCATTGTTTTTAAATACAGAAGTGAATGTGACAGATGGTTTTTTGTTGGTTTCCGAGTCCAGAAAAACAAGCTTCTTAGATTGTTTTACACTGAGTGTCGGNGAAGGCGCTTGTGCCNTAGTTTGCAAGACGCTAAACTGANCAAGCAATACGAGTAAAAAGGAATTAAATTTCATAGTTGCGAATAATCATTTCAATTATTATGCCGAAAATACAAGTTTATTCGTGACTTTGTATTAACAGCTTTAAAATTTCTTGAGCAGCCTTTGAAATTTTTGTACCAGGTCCGTATATGCCAAATACGCCGCATTCATCTAAAAAGGCATAGTCTTTTTTGGGAATAACCCCACCTACAATAACCATGATGTCTTTTCTATTAAGTTCTTCGAGTGCAGATACTACCTCGGGTACAAGCGTTTTGTGGCCAGCCGCCAGCGAAGAAATACCCAAAATATGAACATCATTTTCAATGGCTTGCTTGGCTGCTTCTTTAGGGGTTTGAAATAGGGGACCTATATCGACATCGAAACCAATATCAGCAAAGGAGCTTGCGATAATTTTTGCTCCTCGGTCATGTCCGTCTTGACCCATTTTGGCAATCATGATTCTAGGTCTTCTTCCTTCTAATTCAACAAATTCTGTTACAAGTTCTTTCGCTTTTTTAAAATCTTTGTCCATGGCAACCTCTTTAGAATATACACCGCTAATTGATTTTATTTTAGCCGTATATCTTTTGTAGACTTTTTCTAATGCACTTGATATTTCTCCCAATGTACAGCGGGCTTCAGCACATTTTATAGATAATTCAAGTAGATTTCCGTTTTCATTTCTTGCCGCATTCTCAAGGTTTCTTAGGCAATTTTCTACCTTCGCCGCATCCCTGTTTAATTTAATTTCCTTTAGCTTTTCAATTTGTGAAAGTCGCACTTTTTGGTTGTCGACATCAAGAATATCAATTTCCTTGTCCTCGGTATAAGGAAACAAGTTAAGTCCTATAATATGATCCTTTCCAGAATCTATACGGGCCTGTTTTTTTGCAGCCGCCTCTTCAATTCTGAGCTTTGGAATTCCTGTTTCAATGGCTTTGGCCATTCCACCAAGTTCTTCAACCTCAGTTATTAGTTTTGATGCTTCTTCTAGCAAGTCATTTGTTGTTTTTTCTATGAAGTAGCTATTGTGGTAAGGGTCTATAAATGAGGTTATTCCTATTTCTTTTTGAAGATATAACTGCGTATTTCGTGCAATTCGTGCTGAGAAGTCTGTTGGAAGCGCAATGGCTTCATCCAATGCATTTGTATGCAAAGATTGGGTCCCGCCGAGCGCAGCTGACATGGCTTCAATGCATGTTCTACAAATATTGTTGTAGGGGTCTTGTTCAGTTAAGGACCATCCCGATGTTTGGCAATGCGTTCTTAATGACATTGATTTAGGATTTTTTGGCTTGAACTCACTTAATAATTTCGCCCATAAAATCCTACCAGCGCGTAATTTGGCAATTTCCATATGGTAATTCATACCGATAGCCCAAAAGAAACTCAATCTTGGTGCGAAATCATCTATTTTAAGGCCTGCCTTTATTCCAGTTCTTACGTATTCTAGACCATCTGCAATCGTATATGCTAATTCAATAGAAGCTGTTGCACCCGCTTCGTGCATATGGTATCCAGATATTGAAATGCTATTAAATTTGGGCATTTGGCTGGAAGTATATTTGAAAATATCAGATATAATCCTCATTGATGGGGCAGGAGGGTAGATGTATGTGTTCCGGACCATGAATTCTTTTAGAATGTCATTCTGAATGGTTCCTGCTAAATCTTTTTCTTCAACACCAGATTCTCTCGCCGCTGCAATGTAAAAAGCCATTATTGGAAGGACTGCACCATTCATGGTCATTGAAACAGACATTTTGTCCAAAGGAATTTCATTGAACAATGTTTTCATGTCTTCTATGCTATCGATTGCTACTCCTGCCTTTCCTACGTCACCCTGAACACGTTCATGGTCTGAATCGTATCCTCTGTGCGTCGCCAAGTCGAAAGCAACAGAAAGTCCCTTTTGTCCCGCTTTTAAATTTCTTTTATAAAATGCATTGGAGTCTTCTGCAGTTGAAAAACCTGCGTATTGTCTTACTGTCCAAGGCCGACTCGTATACATTGAGCTATATGGACCTCCTAAGTATGGGGCAAAGCCTGAAACAAATTTAACGTGTTGCAAGCCATTTAGGTCTTCCTCCGTATATTGGGTTTTAAAGTGTATTTTTTCCGCAGTTTCAAACGTATCTCCTACCTCTTTTCCTTCGGATTTGGTTAGAAAATCTGCTTCGCTAAGGGCTGTATATATATTTGACTTATGCATCTTGTCCCTTTTCAAAAATTAAATAATCAAAACCTAAATAGTTCGGAACGTTTGACCATTTGTTTTTTTGCTCCTTCGCATTCTTAAATAGGTTAATACCAATGAGCTCATGCTCAGCTTTTTCAAATGCCTCTGATTTTAAAGCCCTTGTTTTTTCAATACTCTCTTTCAGTTGATTAATGATTACCTCTTTATCCTCTATCTCTATAAACTTTCTAAATTGAGACCAACAATTTTGAATCAAAACAAATGTCATTTTCTCACTTAGATAAGCACCTCTCATTGGATCATTAACCTTCGTTAAATAGGATTCCTCTTTTAAGATATGTGATATGTTCAGCGCCAATCTTTTGTAAAACCAATTGTTGGGTTCTAAAGAATAGGTGTGAGAAGAATGAATTAGAATAGCGCTCACTCCGCCACTAATCGAGGATATACTTTCTGTTGTTTGTCTCAGGATATTGGTGTCAGGATCTTTTAAAGATTTATTTGTCCAGCCCATCCTTCCCAATATCGACGTCTTCGGAATTGCTTTGTTATTCTTAAGGAGAATGTGCCGCCAAAGCCATTTTAACGCTCTGACCTTGGCCAGTTCTAAAAAAAAATTAGACCCAATACCAATTTCAAATGATATGTTGTTTGGTTCCGTTTTACCGATCAAGGATTCTGCGAAATAAAGAATTGTACTGAGCTGATCTATTGAATTCGCACCAATTTGCTCCAAATGGAAGCCGTTTACCATGAGCTTAAATCCTGCTTCGAGAACTGGTTTTATATCGTACGTTCGCAACGGATCAATGGATATGCTTATATGTTCTTTTGCGCTTTTGGGAATAAAGTCAATAAAGGTCTGTAGCTCAGATTCTTGCTCAAAAGCAATGATAATATGTATATACTCGATATGAATTCCTTTAAAAACCGTATTCCAATCTGTGGGTTTTGCCGAAATATTCAGGTACAAAACGTTGGCTCCTTGCGAGAGGCATTTTAGTGCAAAAAGATTCGCTATTTTTTCATCCAAAACAGGAATGTAGGCGGTAATGCCCCAATCATTTGGCTCGCTATCTTGTTGAGTGCCAAAATCATAATCCAATGTTTTTTGTGTGTGATCAAATTCTATTCCTTCCACCTCATTCTTAAAGGAAAGGTTTCCAATGGCTTTTGTTTCAGCCTTTATTTTGGATCTCCATGCTTCGAGATCTGGTGCATTAAAATTATCCAAGTTGAACTTCATACGTGCTTGCTCATTCAAAGATAGAATAAATGATTCTATTGAGGTGAATCATGCAAAATGAATCTAATTTGTTTTGTCCTCAGTCATCTTTTTTTGTAATTTCAAAACAACAAATTAATTCGTCTTGAAAATGGGGGTTTATCGGTTTACTAAAGCATGTATGATTTTTGCTTTCCCTATTTTATTGAATAGCTTCTCTTATGCTCAGGGCTATGGTTTTTCTGGAAGTAGATCTCAAGGTCTTGCAAACGCTAGCGTATGTCTAGATGATGTGTTCTCATACCACAACAATCCTGCAAATTTAGCAAGTATAGATGCACTTTCTTTTGGTTTGGCTTATGAAAATAGATTTCTACTAAAAGAGTTTCAGCATCAGAGCTATGCGGTTTGTATTCCTCTAGGGAGAGGGGTTTTTTCTGTGGGAGGAAACACTTTTGGCTACAGGGATTTTAGAACCTTTAAAAATGGTGTAGGATACGCGATGAAGCTTTTAGATGCATTATCTATTGGTGTTCAGATCAATCATCAAATGATCCGACTTTCGGGTCCGTATGGGAATAATCAAACTGTTACTGGTGAATTTGGTCTTTCTTATAAAGTATCGAAAGACTGGCGTTTTGGGATGGCTATTTTCAATGTTGGACGAAATGAATTGATAGAAGAACCCTTGGAGCGCTATGGTTCATCTATGCGATTAGGAACTGCCTATAAGGTTTCTAATATGGTTCTAGTTGTTGCAGAATTGGAAAAGGACATTCTCAATCCTATGCGATTTAAGTCGGGAATCGAATATGAACCGCTTCATAATCTGATCTTCAGGATTGGTTTTGCAACAAATCCAATTGAGTTGAGTTTTGGTTTGGGTTGGTTTTTTTCGGAAAGATATCATTTGGATTTCGGCACACAATACCACCAGATTCTTGGTTGGTCACCCAACATGTCTTTTCGATTTGATTTAAAGAAATGAAACAAGTTCTATTCCTCATATCGATGCTTTTAAGCTTCACCTTTCTGGCGCAAGAGCGAAGTGAAATTATTCAGCAACGCATTGAGTTTATTTCTGAACAATTAGAGACGGAAAATATAGATTTAACCAATCTTCTAGAGCAATTCAATTTTTACATAGACAACCCAATAGATTTAAATAAGTCTTCTCGGGAAACCCTAAATGATTTAGGTTTACTCACTGATATTCAAATTAGTGACCTTCTTGTGCATAGAAAATTACATGGCAAGTTAATTTCNATTTATGAGNTNCAGAGTTTAAAGTTTTGGGATCTTGAGACCATTTATTTAGTGCTTCCNTTTGTCACACTCGACGAACGCTTAGATGGTCTTCATCTTACTTTTAAAGAGGCCATTAGAGAAGGTAANTTTGATTTGTTTCTTCGTTTTCAGCCCACGATAGAACGAAAAGCGGGATATGCAGATGTTCCTGACTCATTATTGGCACAATCTAGCAAGTATTATTATGGCAATGACCATAAATATTACTCTCGCT
Organism: Crocinitomicaceae bacterium TMED16; assembly: GCA_002167775.1. Taxonomy (GTDB): domain Bacteria; phylum Bacteroidota; class Bacteroidia; order Flavobacteriales_D; family Crocinitomicaceae; genus UBA952. The sequence goes on from NHBV01000025.1 coordinate 9,361, forward strand.
TTAGATATTCATACAAAACAAATATAAGTGTTGGNATTACTGCCGAAAAAGACGCAGGGGAATCCTTTTTTAGAGGTGCGCAAAAAAATGGTTTTGATTTTTATTCGGCTCANGCATTTTACAAAGGNGGTAAGTACCTCAAATCTGTTGCTTTGGGCGATTATCAAATTCAGTTGGGGCAGGGTTTGAATTTGTGGTCGAGCTACGCTTTTGGCAAGTCATCGGATATTCTCACAATGAAGCGTAATCCAGTTTCTATCAAACCATATACCTCTGTGGATGAATCTAGATTTTTTCGTGGCGCTGCAATTAATTTAGCATACAAGAAGCTCGAGTTAGTCTTGTTTTCTTCTTTTAAAAGAATTGATGCGAGTGGTATTCAAGATTCTTTGCAAGAGAACTTAGAATTTGTGTCCTCTATAAATCTTTCAGGTTTACACCGGACTCACTCAGAAATTGCAAAAAAGGATGCATTGAAGGAGTTTATAACAGGTGCATCAATGCAGTTTCAAAATGACTTTTTAAAGGTAGGCTTTCAGGGGGTTTATTTGCGTTATGATCAGCCGGTTCAATTGAATCCAAGACCTTATAANCAGTTTTACTTTAGTGGGAGTAGTTGTCTTTCCNTAAGCTCGGATTACAATTATNTTTACAGNAATCTTAATGTATTTGGGGAGGTTTCATATTCTATGAATGAAAACCAGTCTGGATTGGCGATGCTTCATGGTGCCTTACTTGCNATTGATACGCGCTTTAGTTTAGGACTATTGTACCGTGACTATGATGAATCNTACCAAACCATGTACAATGCTGGATTTTCTGANGGGAGTAGAACTCAAAATGAGAATGGTTTATATGCAGGNTTTAAATTCAAACTTTCCAAAGCATGGTCCATGAATGCCTACACNGATGTTTTCGAGTTTCCATGGATGAAATATGGTGTTGATGCACCGTCAAAAGGTCACGAGTTTTTAATTCAACCTATCTATAAACCCAATAAGGCATTTGAGNTATATGCCAGGTTTCGAGAACAGCTTCGTCAAAAAAATGAGTCTCCNTCTACGGGTGTGATTACAAATGTAGAAAATGTGCTACAGCGTAATTTTAGAATTAATATCAGCAATAAAATTAATAAGGTGCTCACNTTAAAAAGTAGGATAGAATGGGTGTCTATTAAACGTGAGAGTAGNGTAAAGGAAAAAGGGCTGCTGATTNCNCAAGATATCGCTTACAAACCAAAATCTTTTCCCTTATCCTTCAACCTCCGGTATGCACTCTTTGATACGGATACTTACGACACTCGAATTTATTCATATGAAAACAATGCTCTATATGTTTTCTCTGTTCCTGCATATTACTTTCAGGGTAGTCGCTGTTATCTTTTGGCAAGATATTCAATTGGTCGCTCCACAGATTTGTGGGTTAAATATGGTTTTTTTCTTTACAATAATCGTGATGAGATTGGTTCGGGAGCCGAACAAATACAGGGGGATCGGAAATCAGACCTGACAATCCAGCTCAGGATATCTTTGTGATTTTTCTTTTTGANTGTTACTTTTTAAATGTTTTTGCGTTAGGTGAAGTATAAGGTGCTCCTGCAAGTGCATTTTATACCATGTCAAACTAGAAAACAAAGTACTATGTCCTCAACTTCACTGTATCACCAGAGTGATACCCGTATTCAAACGGAACTTCAAATTATTGAAAAATCTAAAACTAATCCTCAACATTTCGCACCGCTTTATGATCAATATTACGAAAGCATTTTTAGGTATGTGNTCAAGCGCATAAATGATTCGGATTTGGCTTGTGACATTACATCGAATGTCTTTGTCAAGGCAATTACCAATCTTTCCAAATATGAGTTTAGAGGCTTGCCCTTTTCCTCATGGTTGTTTAGAATTGCAAAAAGTGAGGTTTATCAGTCGTTTAGAGACCAAAAGGCAAAAAGAACGGTGAGCATCGATAAAGTTACAATTGTTCAGGTTTTTGAGGAGCTAGGTGTTGATGATCTTGATGAACATAAGGAAAAGCTGAAAATCGTTTTGAGAAAAATAAATGAAAAAGATCTTGCGCTCATTGAGATGCGTTATTTTGAAAAACGATCGTATCGTGAAATTGGTGAAATTTTAAGTGTAACGGAAAACAATGCNAAAGTTAAGACATTTAGAGCCTTGCAAAAGCTGAAGGTATTATTTAAGGAATAACTATATGAGAAAAATTTTATTCAACAAAAAAGAGTTAAGCTCAGATCAAATTAAAAGCATGCGTGATTTCGATTTGGTTCTAAAAAAAGTTCAAGCGCAACGTGACTATTGGAAGAATCCATGGTTCTATGGAACTATAGGTTTNGCATCTATATTGTCCTTCTTAATGTNTATTTAANGGGTTTTAGTTATTAATTAACCCTTTTCCCTTTTGTATACTTGGGAAATTTCCCTAATTTCGTAAAGAATTACAATATGTTTTAANATGAAAAAAGTTACCGTCTTCTTTTTCTTTNCATTNTTCCTGTTTTCTCTCCAAGGACAGCATGCAAATTTCAATTCTCAGAGGAATTGGTCTTTGCACAAAAAAGAGCTTCAGATTGGCGTGGGTGCGACTCAATTCAACGGAGACTTGGGAGGTGCTGAAGGTATTGGAAGGGACTATAGCTTGAAAGATATTGATTGGCCTTCAACTGGTATTGCATTTTGGCTTGGTTATCGCCAACGTTTTCATCCATATTTTGCAACCACTACTAGTCTGTGTGTCTTTAATCTTAAAGGTGCGGATTCTCTTTCAGAGGAGCTNAGTCGTTATAAAAGAAATCTTCACTTTAGAAGTTTGGGTGTGGAAATTCAGCAANGAATAGAGTGGATATTTGCGGCGAATGAAAAATTTGGATCAACCTACAACTTGCCAGGTAATTATTCTAAGAAAAATAGGTCACAACAATATTATCTGTTNGGTGGTATTGGTTTATGCTATTTNAATCCAAGGGCTCAAGANGCTGATGGTAATTGGACTTCCTTACGGAAGCTCAGAACTGAAGGCCAAGACAAGCCTTATTCTCCNNTTACGCTTACACTCCCTGTTGGTATTGGTTTTAGAATGGGTATTTCTAAAATGTGGCGTGTTGGNATTGAGCTNGCATATGTTAAAACCTTTACNGATTACATGGACGACGTAAGTGGAAACTATGCCGATCCTTCAACATTATCTNCTGAAGGTGCTTATTTCTCTAATCCTGATTCACCCTATAGTGTCGGAGATAAACGTGGTGATCCAAATCAAAAAGACGCGTATTATCACATGAATGTCGTGTTTACAAGAAACTTGACTTATAAAGATTACGCGAAACAACGCAAGAAATTTAATTTAAAATCAATGGGTAAATACAAGGTATAACCATTCCGTTAAAAATTTTAAAAGCGAGTTTATACTCGCTTTTTTTATACCTTTGAATATGTACTANCTACTCCGAAGATTTCTCTTTGTTTTCGATCCAGAAAAGGTGCATTATTTCACGATGGGTGCTTTATCATTACTCCTTAAANTCACCCCTGTTCGTTGGTTTTTCAAAAGGTCATTTCTCTCTAGTGANGCAGATTTAGAAACAGAAGTTTTTGGTTTAAAATTTAAGAATCCCGTTGGTTTGGCTGCTGGATTCGATAAGAACGCTAAGTATATTAATGAATTGTCCTATTGTGGTTTTGGNTTCATCGAAATTGGAACATTAACCCCGAAGGCGCAAGCTGGCAATCCAAAAGTTCGATTGTTTCGTTTGAAAGAGGATCAAGGGATAATCAATCGAATGGGTTTTAACAATGATGGTGTGGAAATGGCAATTCAACACTTGAAAAAAGCNAGAAAGAACGGNGTAATTGTTGGCGGAAATATTGGAAAGAATAAAGTTACGCCTAATGAAAAAGCAGTAGATGATTATCTTATTTGTTTTGAACGTTTATTTGATTTTGTAGATTATTTTGTAGTGAACGTATCTTCTCCAAACACGCCAAACCTTAGAGCGCTTCANGAAAAGGAACCTTTAGAACATTTATTAAAAACCCTNGTGTCTAAAAATAATACATANACCAACCCCAAGCCAATTTTATTAAAAATCGCTCCNGATTTATCCAATACGCAACTGGATGATATTNTAGATATTTTTTCGTCAACTCANATTGATGGTTTAATCGCAACGAATACCACAATTTCTAGAGATAATCTGATCACGGATGCTAAGCTAGTNGATGAAATGGGGGCAGGTGGACTTTCTGGACTTCCAGTTAAAAATAGGTCTACAGAAGTCATTAGGTATATTTCAAGTAAATCCGATGGTAAAATCCCTATNATCGGNGTNGGCGGTATTCATTCTGACGAAGATGCCATNGAAAAGCTAAAAGCGGGAGCTACCTTGATTCAAATGTATACAGGGTTTATTTATGAGGGTCCTGCGGTAATTAAAAGAATTAATAAAGCAATCATTGAGTATAGAAGAANTAAATAACATTCCTTTAAAACTTGTTGAATGCCCGAGAGATGCGATGCAAGGTTTAAAGCATTTCATTCCTACGGATTTGAAAGTTGAATATATTAATAAGCTTATCAANTGCGGGTTTGACACATTGGATATGGGTAGCTTTGTCTCACCTAAAGTCATTCCTCAGCTCAAGGATACNTCCATTGTATTGGATAAAATCAACCCNAGCCCGAACACGAAACTTCTGACGATTGTGGCTAATGTGCAAGGAGCAAAGGAAGCAGTTGAATATGATAGTATTCAGTGCTTAGGTTATCCGTTTTCGATCTCTGAGACTTTTCAAAAAAGGAATATAAATAAAAGCATAGATGCTTCTATGACNCTATTAGACCGTCTCTATAGTATTACGGGAAATAAAAATAAAGAAGTCGTTTTGTATCTTTCAATGGGATTTGGAAATCCATATGGTGACACTTGGTCCGAAGAGNTTGTAGAAGATTGGGTTCATANGTTGAATTCAAATTTCTCACCATCAATTATTGCNATTTCTGATACCATTGGGTGTGCCAATCCAGGACAAGTTGAGCGGCTTTTTAAAAANCTCAATGCTTCCTTTAATTCAATTGAATTTGGTGCCCATTTACATGTATTACCGGANAATGTTCAAGACCTTTCCGAAGCTGCTTTTAATGGTGGATGTCGCAGGTTTGATAGTGTTATAAAAGGATTTGGTGGTTGTCCTATGGCCAAAGATGATTTAACGGGTAATATGCCAACAGAATTATTGCTGAAATGGATNGAAGCACAAGGCATAACCCACGGCGTTAAGAATGATGCATTTAATGATGCGTTAGCGTTTTCTTCGCAAGTTTTCAAATCCAACAACTAGCTTTATGAATCAACGCAATTTTTTTTGGATTTGTATTTTTTCTATCGCTTTAAGTTGTGGANGGGAAAATGATGCCTCTCAAAATACTNTGCAAATTGAATCGNATATTGATGATGCTACAACCAAAGATTCCAAGAAACTGCGGATAAGTGAAAATCTTTTATCTGAGATAAAGAATTCTTCTGAAGNACTNAATGGGAGTTTAAATATCATTGATACCCTTTTTTTGCCGATTCATGGCTCAGTTCAGGATGGTTTTGCTCTGATGTGTAAATTTGAATCCGAGAAGAAGAACCTACTNAAAACCTATGTTTTTGACCGAAACATCGAAGGTTATTTGATGCAAAAGAATGCTTTTGATGGNATTTTATTGGGGAAAGATACATTGGTCTCTGATTATCCTAGAATAATGATGCGCTTTGTGGAGCTTTATGGAAAAACCGATCGATACTACTATAACTGTTGGTTTACCTTTGACCATTCTCTTGACAGATACGTATTTGATCATTGTTTATCAATTAACAAGGAGGGGAAGGGGAATAGCTATTTTGATGTTTATATATCTGAGGCCGAGTCAAGTGAAAATCAGTTGATAACGGACAATGAAGTCTTTTCAATTCTAGAGAAGAACAATTATTTGAACTAAAGCTCTTTATTTACGCCAACGCCAAATAATGCAAAGTCATATTTGGCAGGATCTTCTGAATCCATTTTCCTCAATTTATGAATGAGTTCTTCATTCGTTTTCCAGTCATTCTGCTTTCTCTTTAATAAACCTAGATTTCTCGCGACATTTCCTGTATGCACATCGAGCGGCACATAGAGTTCATTTTGGCCAATTTTCTCCCACAGTCCGAAGTCAACGCCTTTTTCCTTGCTTCTCACCATCCATCTAAGAAACATAACCAATCTTTTGCACGCTGAATTTTTAAGCGGATTTGAAATGTGTTTTTCACTTCTATGTTCGTGCGATATCTCTAAAAAGGCCCTTCTGAAATTTGAAATGCGCATCTTCAGTCCATTTTCTTCTACAATATCCGCGCTGAATGCACCTTCAAGACCTTCTTTATTTTGATATAGGTTTTTCAGGCTTCGGCAAAAAAAGTTTAAATCTACTCCATTGAATGTTCTATGCACAAAAGGAAGAGGTTTTAAGCTATCGTAATCCATGATGAAATCGTAAGGCGCATCTCCAAATAATTCCATTAATCGGTCACCACTTTTTAAAATACTCAATCGGTTTCCCCAAGCCAATGACGCCATAAAAAAGGCAGCTATCTCTACGTCTTCTTTTTTTGAATACCTATGTGGGATTTGTATAGGATCATTTTCAATGAAACTCGGACATTCGTATTGTTCTGCTTTAAAGTCTAGATATTCTTTGAGATCTTTCTGATTCATTTACTGAATGAAATTTCCATCTTTCATAGTCAATGTCCTGTCTGCCATAGCCGCTAATTCTTTATTGTGTGTAACAATGACAAAGGTTTGATTAAACTCCTCTCTCAGCTTAAAAAACAGCTCGTGAAGCTCTTGTGAGTTCTTCGTATCCAGATTTCCTGATGGTTCGTCTCCAAAAATTATTTTAGGTTCGTTATATAATGCGCGACAAACGGCGGCTCTTTGCTGCTCTCCACCAGAAAGCTCTGAGGGTTTGTGGTTTAGTCTATCTTGAAGCCCAATTTTTTCAAGGAGCATTTCCGCTCTTTCTTTCGCCTGTTTCTTTGCATCCCCTCTAATAAGGCCAGGAAGCATTACATTTTCTACGGCGGTAAATTCTGGTAGTAATTGATGGAATTGAAAAATAAAACCAAGCTTTTGATTTCTAAATGCGGATAGTTCATTCTGATTTAGCTCGAATGGATTGGCCTGGTCAATACGCAATTCTCCTGAACTCGGTTGATCAAGGGTACCTAATATTTGAAGTAACGTCGTTTTTCCTGCGCCTGAGGAACCAACAATTGATACAATTTCCTTTTCTTTTACTGCTAGATCAACACCATTTAAAATGGGCAAGTCACCATAGGATTTAGTAATCTGTTTAGCTTCAAGAATCATTTCTTGAGCTTTAATTGATGGCCCATTCTTTCTTTTTTGGTCTTTAGGTAATCCTTGTTGTGGATATTGCAATCTATTTCAATAGGAACCGTTTCGGTTATTTCTAATCCATACCCTGTAAGACCTGTTCTTTTTTTCGGATTGTTACTTATTAATTTCATTCTGTTTACTCCTGCGGCGCGAAGTATTTGTGCTCCTACGCCATAATCTCTTGCATCACCTTTAAAACCTAATTTTAGATTGGCTTCTAATGTGTCATAACCTTCTTCTTGTAGCTTATAGGCTTTTAATTTATTTATAAGACCTATACCTCTACCTTCTTGATTCATGTACAGAACAACTCCTTTTCCTTCTCTTTCAATCATTTTCATTGCGTCGGCAAGCTGGTCGCCACAATCACATCGTAAAGAGCCCAAAATATCACCGGTGAAGCACGATGAATGGACACGAACAAGCACTGCTTCATTGGGATTCCATTCTCCTTTGATTATTGCCAGATGCTCTTCACCTGTGGTTAGCTGCTTGAAAGCTTTTAGCTTGAAATCTCCGTATTTCGTAGGTAGATCGATTTGAACCAATTCCTCGATGAGCGTTTCATGCTGCATTCTGTAAGCAATAAGGTCCTCTATAGAGACGATTTTTAAATCAAATTTCTTTGCAATATCAACAAGCTGAGGAAGTCTAGCCATAGAGCCGTCTTCATTCATTATCTCAACAATTAAACCAGCAGGTTCATATCCTGCAAGCCTACTTATGTCAACAGCAGCCTCAGTGTGACCTGCTCTTCTCAGAACACCACCTTTTTTTGCTCTCAGTGGAAATATGTGTCCTGGCTTCCCTAATTCGTTGGGTTTCGTATTTGGTTCGATTAATGCTTGCACTGTTTTGGCTCGATCTGATGCAGAAATCCCTGTTGTGCATCCTTTTCCAATGAGATCTACAGAAACAGTAAAAGGGGTGTCAAAATGAGAATTATTAGAATGAACCATCATTTCAAGACCTAGCTCATCACATCTCTCTTCGATAAGTGGAGCACAAATTAAGCCTCTTCCGTGAGTCGCCATAAAATTAATGAGCTCAGGTGTCGCATTTCTAGCCGCCGTTAAAAAATCACCTTCATTTTCTCGGTCTTCATCATCTACAACAATAATGACCCTTCCTTTTTGGATGTCTTCAATGGCTTCTTCGATCGTATTTAATTTAAACTCCATAGGTGTATTTAGTTGTAAATGGTTTTCTTCAAAATTACTTTGAAGGAATGGCTTTCAATGTTTCTAAATAAAAGTTCCAAAATTTCTGGACTGAAGATATTTGAACTTTTTCATCAGGTGAATGGGCTGCTCTAATGTTGGGGCCAAATGAAATCATATCGGCATTCGGAAGATGTGTTCCTAAAATTCCGCATTCTAGTCCTGCATGACAAGCTTTGACCTGCGGATCTTCATTGTAAAGGTCCTTATACAGCTGCTCCATAATGGTTAGGATATCTGAATTTGGATTGGGCTGCCACCCAGGATAATCTCCGGTTTGTGTGACATTACATCCCATGCTTTCAAAACTGCATCTGATGGTCATTGCAATTTCGTCTTTTGTGGATTCCACGCTACTTCTCTGTAAGGACTGTGTTGTGAATTCTTTATTTTCAACAAGTACTCTCGCCAAACTTGAGGATGTTTCAACCAATCCTGCAATATCCGGACTCATTCTAAATACGCCGTTATGAACGCAGCACAAGGTGTTCAGAATTTTATTTGTATCCTTTTCAGAGATAACTTCAAGCATAGACTCCGTTGCTGAAAATGTTATCTGTATGTTGGGTTCAATGCTTTTATATTCGCCATGAAGAACCTTCGCTTGTTCTTCAAGTTCAGTTTGAACATTTTTTAATTCAGCTGATGGAACAGCAATGATCGATTTAGCTTCTCTTGGAATCGCGTTTCTTAAACCTCCTCCGTCTAATGAACCTATCAATAAGTTTGATTTTTTGGAGATGTTCCATAGTATTCTTGCCATCCATTTATTTGCATTCCCACGTCCCGAATCAATATCCATTCCGGAGTGCCCACCTAATAAACCTTTAATATTTATTTGTATAAAGCTATAATTGTCTGGAGTTGCAATACTTTGACAAGTATATGATGTGTTTGTATCAATGCCACCAGCACATCCAATGGATAGTTCATCATCATCTTCAGTGTCAAGATTCAATAGTATTTCTCCGCTAAAGAGACTTCCATCCATTTCCTTCGCACCTGTCATTCCTGTTTCCTCATCTATTGTAAATAATGCTTCTAGAGGGGGATGTGCAATGTCTTTTGATGATAGTGTAGCCATTATTGTAGCCACACCAATGCCGTTGTCCGCACCAAGTGTTGTGCCATCTGCATCCACCCAATCACCGTTAACACGCATACTGATTCCTTGGCGATCAAAGTCGAAAGTAGTATCACCATTTTTTTGATGTACCATATCTAAATGAGATTGAAGAATAACTGTTTTTTTATCCTCCATACCCAAACTGCCTGGTTTTTTTATAATAACATTTCCAATGCTGTCTTTTGTGGTTTCTAAGCCAAGTTCCTTACCAAAGTTCATCATGAATTCAATGACTCTTTCTTCTTTCTTTGATGGGCGAGGTACAGCATTTAGATCTGCAAAATGATTCCAAAGACTATTGGGTGCTAATGAGCGTACTGACATTTAAGGAAATTTAGGATATTGTTTAAAATTAGGATCTCTTTTTTCGAGGAAGGCATTTCTTCCTTCAACCGCTTCATCAGTCATGTATGCAAGCCGCGTTGCTTCTCCAGCAAATACTTGTTGACCGACCAATCCATCATCAATAAGATTAAAAGCAAATTTAGACATCTTGATAGCAGTTGGACTCTTTTTTAGGATCTCTTGTGCCCAATCAAATGCGGTTTGTTCCAATTCATGATGGGGGACAACTTTATTTACCATTCCCATTTCAAATGCTTCTTTCGCTGAATAGCTTGCGCCTAGGAAAAAGATTTCTCTAGCACGTTTTTGACCAACCTGTCTTGCAAGGTAAGCAGAACCAAAACCTCCATCAAAGCTTGCAACATCTACATCGGTTTGTTTAAAAATAGCATGTTCTTCAGATGCCAGTGTTAAATCACAGACAACATGTAAACTATGTCCACCTCCCACGGCCCAACCTGGAACGACGGCAATCACGACTTTATTCATAAAACGAATTTGTCTTTGAACATCTAATATGTTGAATTTACTAACACCATCTGTTCCTTTGTAACCTCTAGGCGCTCTAACACGCTGGTCTCCTCCAGAACAAAATGCCCATCCACCATCTTTTGGAGATGGACCTTCTCCCGAAATTAAAACAACTCCTATTTCTTGGCTTTCATGACAAGTAGTAAGTGCATCCAACATTTCATCCACTGTTTTTGGACGAAAAGCATTTCTGACTTCAGGCCTATTGAATGCGATACGCGCAACACCGTTGAAGTAGTTGAAAGTAATATCCTCGTACGTTTTTATGGGGGACCAATTTATTTCTGACATAACGTGCTTTGTGCAAAAATAATAACATCAAACGAAAGGAAAGGTTTAAAATCGGTTTAGTTTCAAGCTGTGATGTGCAATAATTGTTAATGAAATACAATTTCATCAAGGAAAGTCCAAGGTGTATGTCCAGCGCCAGGAAGTCCTTCAGGTATCTTTGAAAAGGTATTTATTTGAATACGAACCGTTTTAATTCTCCTCTTTATTTTTAATGTCTTTTGTTCCTCATAAATATTTCTTAGACTTTGAATCTTTTTTTGACGTTTAGACACCTTGGATACTTTGATTTCTTGCGGTAAGTATATCCATGAGCCCTTAGATTCAAGGAAACTAAGTTCAATTGCCTTTACTTTCTTTTTTTCGGGTAGTGTGATTTCCAATACGATGGAACTTGTATCGAAACCGATCCACTGGTGTCCTCGCCAAGGCCTTGCCCCATATTGTCCATCTACGAGAAGATACGGCTTGTAATTGTATTGCGGATTTGGTTTTGTAATGTAATTGACTTCTCCTCCTAATGCATGGTGTTCCGTAAAGTCCATTTCTGAGCTAAGTGAAGTGTTTTTACTTTCAAATTTTATTTTGTTTTCGATGATTTGTTTTTCTGGTCTCTTCATTATTAGCTCTTGTCCAACCTGAAGGTTAAATTTAAGAACCTCGTCCAATGCTTCAGACTGAATTGTCGTATAAAAAACATCAGAAGTATCGAGACTATTTAGTTTGAGAGAAATCCCCTTTGGATTTACCTCGCTTATTATTGAAGCTCGTTGGCTAGATTTAGCGTAATTTACATCTAAAAGCGATAGTTTTTTATAATGCGAATCATATAAAACTTTACAAAAGTCATCATACGCTGGCTTTTCATTACACCATAAAACCTGACTTAATGCAATTGCTCGTGGATAAGCCATGTATTCCAATTGTTCAAAATCCTGAATGTATTCAGTCCATAAGTTTGCTTGCCCTCCAAGTATAAAATTAGCTTGTGCAGCGTCTAATGCCTTCGGTATAGGATTAAATTCGTATACCTTTTCTAAAGGAGTATACCCGCCAATTGCTAATGGTTCTTCATTCGATTTTCCCTGATAATGGTCAAAATAGCAATGCGAACCAGGAGTCATGACTACATAATGCCCTTTCTTAGCGGCTNTAATTCCTCCTTTAAAACCTCGCCAAGACATTACTGTCGCCTTTGGAGATAGCCCTCCTTCAAGGATTTCATCCCATCCGATAAGTTTTTTCCCTTTTTTATCGAGGAACTTTTCAATTCTAGTGATGAAATAGCTCTGCAGCTCATGTTCGTCAGCTAATCCATTTTTTTTCATTACACTTTGGCATTTTTCGCAGGTCTTCCATCTTGACTTNGGCGCTTCATCTCCACCGATATGTATATATTTCCCTGGGAAGAGACTGATTACNTCTTCCAAGATCTTCATAACGAATTGAAAGCTTTCTTCTTNAGTGCAATAAATGTCTTCAAATNCTCCCCATATGCCAGGTACTTCCTGCCGTACTCCAGAACATGAAAATTCTGGATATGCTGCCAAGGCNGCTCTACTATGCCCGGGCATCTCAATTTCAGGTACGATATCGATGTATCTTTCTTTCGCATACGCAATGATTTCTTGAACTTGTTCTTGCGTGTAAAAACCCCCGTATCTTGTCTTGTCGTANTGTCTAGGGTTTTGTGTGTAATGCCCGATCAATGTGCTATCCCTGAATGCACCNGTCTNNGTTAATTTAGGATATGCTTGAATCTCAATTCTCCAACCTTGATCATCTGTGAGGTGCCAATGAAAAGTATTGAATTTATAAATGGCCATTAAATCCAAATATTTTTTAATTTCCTCAACCGAAAAAAAATGTCTGGAAACATCTAAATGAAGCCCGCGCCATTGAAATTTTGGGTAATCTTGAACGAATGCTTTTGGTATGTATTTTATTTCNTCCTCTGTTTTTATGAGCTGGGCAAGAGATTGCATGGCATAGTAGAGCGATTTATCATTTGAGTAAGATATAAATATGTAATCACTNACGGATATAGAATAAAAGTCCTTGGGCACATTTTTTAGTTNTCTAAGTCTGATAAATGCTTTTCCTGTTGTATCTTTTATTTGAATCTTGTGAAATNTATTGAGCATTGATTCCATTTGATTCAAGGTTCCTTTTGGCCAATCATTTTTGTTGACTCCNAGTGAAGANGGTAANTACAAATTACCTTTAACTCTNTTATAAACAACAGGTGTAGGCAGTATTTGGCACTCAGCTCGTTTTTGTGATTTACAATCAAAAAATGAGCATAAAAAGAAGATTAGGATGAACGTTTTTTGTATTTGACAATTCATATCCCTCTAAGTTACGTATTAGATATAATAATTGACCTTTATCGCTGAGTCTAAATTCTACTTTATCATTAACTTTGCACAAAGAAAANTAAATGAAGATTTCAAATAATATCNTAGAAACCATAGGCAATACTCCACTTGTTAAACTGAATAAGTTAATGAAGGAGGTTGATGCTATGGTTTTGGCAAAGGTTGANTTTTTTAACCCTGGTAACTCTGTGAAGGACCGTATGGCNGTTAAAATGGTTGAGGATGCNGAGGCCGATGGCCGTTTACAACCAGGAGGAACCATTGTTGAAGGAACATCTGGNAATACCGGTATGGGATTNGCTTTAGCTGCCATTGTAAAAGGGTATAAGCTCATTTGTGTTTCCACAGATAAACAGTCTAAAGAAAAATTTGACATTCTTCGTGCTGTTGGAGCTGAGGTAATCGTTTGCCCAACAGATGTTGATCCAAANGACCCTAGGTCTTATTATTCTACATCCAAAAGAATTGCAGAAGAAACGCCTAATTCNTGGTATGTAAATCAGTATGATAANCCCTCGAATGCAGTTGCACATTATGAGCAAACTGGTCCGGAGATNTGGGAACAAACGGATGGTAAAATAACCCATTTTGTTGTTGGCGTNGGCACCGGNGGAACCATTTCGGGCGTTGGAAAATACCTAAAGGAGAAAAACCCTAACATTAANATTTGGGGTATTGACACTTATGGATCTGTTTTTAAAAAATACCATGAAACGGGGATATTTGATGAAAATGAAATTTACTCCTATATCACCGAAGGCATAGGTGAAGATATTTTGCCTGAAAATGTAGATTTCAGCGTGATTGATGGATTTGAAAAGGTAACGGATAAAGATGCTGCAGTATATACGAGAAAAATGGCGCGTGAGGAAGGTATATTTGCCGGCAACTCTTGTGGAGCAGCCGTAAAAGGGCTTATACAGCTTAAGGAAAATTTTTCAAAAGACGATGTTGTGGTGGTTTTGTTACACGANTCGGGAAGTAGGTATGTGGGCAAAATGTACAACGATGATTGGATGCGTGAAAGAGGCTTTTTAGAAGAAGAAATTCTCACGGCCAAAGATTTGGTTAAAAACCACCATGACAAACCCTTGGTTTCGGTTTTTGCTGAGGAGCTTGTTTCTCATGCGATTGCTAAAATGAGAAAATTTGGGATTTCGCAAATTCCTGTAATGAAGGACAATCAATTTGTCGGCTCAATNGATGATAGTGTCATATACCAAACCTTGGTTGATCAACCTGAGCTAAGAGATGCNCCGATATCATCGATTATGGGAGCTGCCTTTCCTATTGTTAAAAGTGGAACTCAGTTAGATGANTTGTGNAAGCTCATTAATAAAACCACACCNGCTGTTCTTGTTGAATCAGATTCGGGATCTATGCATATCGTAACAAGATATGATATTATATCTGCCATGTCATAGTATGAATACGCGAACATTTGTTGATCAATTAAATCGTGATGTCCGCATAAACAACGAACCAAAGAGAATTGTCTCTTTAGTTCCGTCGCTCACTGAGTTTTTTCATTACTTAGGATTTGATGAAGAGATAATTGGTATTACTAAGTTTTGCATCCATCCTAATATTTGGTTTGAANAAAAGGAGCGTNTAGGAGGGACCAAGCGCCTAAATATTGATCGGATTAGGGCCCTTGNACCTGATCTTATTATCGGAAATAAGGAGGAAAATACCAAAGAAGATATTNCGGCACTCGAGCATTTTGCTCCNGTTTGGATGAGNGATGTCAATAGCTTTGATGATGNCATTAAAATGATCAAACAATTAGGGNTNATACTTTCGAAAGAACAGGCTTGTAATACGTTGACAAGCGATCTTGAGTTTGCCTATGGCGAGATAAGAGATATAGGTCAAAACCTTTCTGTTCTNTATTTTATTTGGGATAATCCATCTTATGTGGCAGGTCAGTTNACTTTTATAGGNAGTATCATTGAAACCTTAGGATTCAAAAATAAGGCACATCTCGAGCGTTACCCAGATGTTNAGAACTTAGGCGATTGCGANCCTAATTACGTCTTTTTAAGTTCTGAGCCTTTTCCTTTTGAAGAAAAACATAAGGAAAAATACCAATCTCTTTTTCCGCGTTCGAAAATCATTCTTGTAGATGGTGAGATGTTTTCCTGGTATGGTTCNCGAATGCTTCCTGCAGCTGATTATTTCAAAAACACGCTAAAGAAACTGCTATGAAGGATATCATATTTTATGACGCGGCTTGTCCGTTATGTTCAAGAGTAGTTCGCTTTATATTAAAGCAAGAGCGAAATNAAAACCTTTTCTTTTCTGCATTGCAAGGGGAACACGCNAGGTCTTTNCTACCCAAAGAAGGGATTGATCATATTGATATGACAACCTTTTATTTATTTAAGGCAGGAACGATATATGATAGATCAACAGCAGCCTTGTGTTTAATTCCTTATCTGAAGTGGTATTTTAATGTTTTTTTAGTCTTTTGGATCGTCCCAAAAGTTATCCGAGACTTTTTTTACAATGTAGTCTCAAAATATAGGTACCGCTTGTTTAAAGATCGTTGTGAGATAGGCAACGTTGACCCAGTAAGAATGCTTTAGGCTAAGATTTTAACTTTAGTAACCTTGTTTTAATGTTATCTAATTTAGATGCTACGGTTTGTTTAGCATCGAAAATGAGGCTTTTATCTTTTGTTTTTATTGCTTTTTTAGCTCCATCTAATGTGAACAGTTGAACTTTGACTAAGGCATATATTTTATTGATTTCTTCAATCTCCTTTACTGAATATAGGCGGTTGCCTTTTTTATTCCTTTTCGAAACTTTCAGATTGAATTCTTTCTCCCAAAATCTTAAAAGTGAAGCATTTACATCAAGCATTTCTGCAAGCTCTCCAATGCTGTAGTATAGTTTGGTAAGATGTTGTGTATCAATAACTGGCACGACTGTAATTAAATTATTATCGAAAATAGTTATAATTTTGCATTCTTGATGCGGTTTATATTGTCTAAAAATATTTTTTTAATTCTAATTCTGTTTGTTTCTCTGAAACATATAACAGCACAAACTGACATTGTAGATAATGATAGTTCATTTGTTTCGGATAATGAAATTGATTCAATTATTGAGCAAAAATCGGACGCGATTATTAAATACGCCAAGCAGTTTTTGGGCGTTCCATATGTTTGGGGAGGAATGAGTCCTTCTGGTTTTGATTGTTCTGGATTTATAAATTATGTTTTCAGAGGTTTTGGTTTTAGCTTGACAAGAACGAGCTACGGTTTGGCAGAGCTAGGAACAACTGTAACGCTGAAAAACCTTCAGCCAGGTGATTTAATGTTTTTTAAAGCACGAAATTTAAACTCAAGAGTTGTCGGTCACGTAGCCTTAGTTGTTGACACCACTGATGGAATCATACAGTTTATCCACGCTGCAAGAACAGGTATCCGTATTGACACCTTCAACAACCATAGTTATTATGTTCCACGCTATATCAAGTCAAAACGTCTGGACTATGTTGGATTTTAAATTTTTGGTCCTATGAATAATGTTTTACTGGGAAGGAAACAGTGGTTGTTTGTGTTTTTGGCTGGTTTATTTATTACCAACGCCGTAACTGCAGAGCTTATTAGCAATAAGCTCATTGAGATCCCTATAGAATTCAATTTTTTTGGTGGTGAATTTGGGCCTTTTGTAACAATTGTGGGCATACTTCCTTGGCCCGTTGTCTTTCTGCTTACTGATTTGTTAAATGAGTTTTATGGTTATAAAGCAGTCAGAAAGTTGAGCTGGATTACGGCAATTTTAATTGCCTATTGTTTCTTAATTGTGGGACTTTCGATGGAAATCCCTGCTGTAAACATTCCTGGATCAAGCCTTTCTGATGATAATGCATATAACAAGGTTTTCGGTCAGGCTCAAATGGTTATCGTTGGAAGCATATGTGCTTTTTTGGTTTCTCAATTATTAGATGCCTCATTGTTTTCCTGGATCAAATCAAAGACAGGAGATCGATTTATTTGGCTACGGAGTACAGGAAGTACCTTGGTTTCTCAATTGATTGATTCCTATATTGTTTTGTATATTGGTTTTGTTCTTCCGGGGTCGTTATCTTTTGCAGATTTCATGACCATAGCACCAACGAATTATGTACTAAAAATCATTATTGCAATTCTGCTAACCCCTCTAATCTATTTGGGTCATTATTTGATTAAAAGGTACTTGAAGAATTAAAATTCAGATTGGCGGTTTAGCTTATGCCAAAGCAAGTAAACAAGCGCGAGAGTACTCATGACCATTCCCCAAAGAAAAACGCCTGAAATCGAATCGGCAGTATTATCATAGGTGATTAATGTAGATAGGGAGCCAATCATAATGCCTACCTCCAAGGCGATAAATATGGTCCCAGCACCAACACCGCGTCTGCTGATATGAGATAAATCCGCAGTCCAAGCGAATAGAGTAGGGCTAGAAACCCCTGTTGCCAAGCCGAATACGATTGCCGCCAAAACGAAAGAATTGTATGAATCAACGCGGGCCAAAAGGAGCATGGATAAAAACAGCATACAAACGCCAATGATCATCGTTTCGCGTCTGCCAATCCTGTCGGAAAGAGAGGATGTAAATAATCTAACAAGGATCGTTGACATAACATAAAATCCAAAGAAAAAGCCCTTATTCTCGATGTCTAAAAATCCAGATATTTCCGGAGTAAGAACGAAAATCATCCCTGTGCATGCGGTCGTTAATAGCATAACTACCGCAGCTGGAATAACAGAAGGTTCTAAGACATCATTCCATTTTACTTTTAGCTGACTACCATCGAATTTCTGTGGGTTTTTAAGTGTTTCTTCAACTTTTAATAAAAAAACACCGGAAAGTAATGATGTTGCTCCTGAAATAATGAAAAGTGCATCCATTCCGAAGTTAATCCCAATCCAGGAACCGGAGAACTGTCCAACACCAAATCCTAATGAAATAAATGTACCCCATAGTCCCATAGCCCGTCCTCTTTGATCTGCTGGAATTATATCCGTAAGTAATGCAGTTGATCCCGTCGGTGTAAAACCTGCACTAAATCCGTGTAAGAAGCGTAAGGTTAAAAAGAATAGTACTGAAAATGAAAATGGATATGCCCATGAAATTAAAATGGAAAATAAAATGCCTAGATAAATTACTTTTTTTCGGCCTATGGTGTCTGTTAATTTTCCTGAAAAAGGTCTAGATATGGCTGCAGATATGGTAAATAGGGTGATAACAAGACCTTTTTTATCTGCGCCTCCAAGACTTGAGATAAAATCATTGAGTTCTGGAAGAATTAAATTAAAACTTGTCATAAAAAAAAACATGGAAATGGTCAGTAGCCAAAAGTTTTTTCCATATTTTAATTTCATTGTGTAAATGTAAAGTAATATTGTCAAGAGAACATCTATTTCAGTTCTTTGTTTAATCTTTATGAAACATTCTATTTTTTATCTTTTTCTGTTCTTTTTTGTTTCTTGTGAGGCCCAGAATTCATCAGAAGAGAATTCCTTTAATGGCCGGATACTACCTGAAAATGTTTGTCGTGTGGTAAAGGATGGTGGTACTGAAAGACCTTTTACGGGTGAGTTTTGGGACCATAAAGCAGAAGGTATATATATCTGTGTGGCTTGTGATAATCCACTATTCTCAAGTGAAAATAAGTATAAGTCAGGTTCTGGATGGCCCAGCTATTATGATGTTTTGAATGAGGGAAAAGTAAAAAAAGTAGACGACTTGAGTTTTGGAATGAGACGAATTGAAATCCAATGTGCGGAATGTGAAGGGCATCTTGGCCATTTATTTAATGACGGTCCGCAGCCCACAGGAATGAGGTATTGTGTGAATTCTGCATCCTTAAAATTTATACCTAAAAATCAATGAGTAAAATGTCAATAGCAACATTTGGGGCGGGCTGCTTCTGGTGCACTGAAGCTTGTTTCGATGAGCTCAATGGAGTACATAAGGTTGTGCCAGGTTTTTCAGGTGGAAAACGAGAAAACCCAAGCTATGAGCAGGTTTGCTCTGGCGCCACCGGACATGCAGAAGTAGCACAAATTACATTTGATGAGGATGTGATTTCATTTCAAGAATTATTGCGTGTATTTTGGTTTATACATGATCCAACGCAATTGAATAGACAAGGAAATGACATTGGAACCCATTATAGAAGTGTGGTTTTTTACCATAATGAAAGACAAGCTGAATTGGCAAAGCAATTTAAATCACGCTTGACTGAGCAGAAAGTTTGGGATGCACCAATTGTAACTGAAATATCGCCTTTTGACCGTTTTTATGCTGCTGAGAATTATCATAAGGATTATTTGAAGAACAACCCATCGAACATGTATTGTCAAGCGGTGGTTCGTCCAAAAATAGAAAAGTTTAAGCTTGCCTTTGTTGGATTATTAAAATAGCCCTATGCTTCAGGAGCGAGTCGGAGTATAATTCCATCAATCGAATCGTCTAGCTGTATCTGGCAACCTAAACGGCTTTCATTTTTCACATAGAATGCCTGGTCTAGCATATCCAATTCATCATCGCTTTGTTCAGGTAGGGGAGTGTCAGATTCCAAATAACATTGGCATGTTGCACACATGGCCATTCCTCCGCACTCTCCGATAACAGGAAGCTCATATGCTTTGCAGAGTTCCATGATATTCATACTCATGTCTGTGGGGCCTTCGAGGATATGTTCTTTATTCTCTCTGTCAATAATATGGACCTTGATGGTATTGTCTTCCATGACTAATTGTAAATCGTGACAATGCTGTTCCCATTGAAATTGCATGCATACTGCATTAAACCATATTCTGATCCATTGATTGGACTACCATCATAAAGTGAAAATGTCGCACCGCTGCAGGAGTCCTTAAGTATTAAGAAATTATCTGTATCGGGATAGAGGGGTTCTTCACATTCTGCATTTGGATCAGCAGGTGAATGTCGGTCAAAAGCAACAAACTCATCTAAAGATCTTCTATAAACGATAATTCCGCGTGAACCTCCAATTACGTAGGCAAATCCGCCAACGCCCGCAAGTGCATAATAGCTTGGGAGATTTAGGTCAATACTTTGGTTAAAAGGAACATAGGGGACGGGGTGGGTGTTTTGCTTTCCGCAGGAACCACTCACGAGGAATAAGGAGATTACGAATAAGATTTGTAATTTCATTTCTCAAAGATACCCAAACTTGAGGAGAGTTTTCCTGATACTGCTTGTTATTTTTCTAAGTTCAATTTGCCTTGGATGTGCTTCGAGTGCGAATACTTCTGCTCAAATGGACCCTAAGCTGACAAAGAAAATTTTACGACAAGAACGAAAAAGAGAGCGCTCGAAAAAGAAGTACTTTGAGAAAAAATTTAAAATGCATCGTAAAAACCAAAGCAGGGAGAATAGAAAATTGCTGCGTAAAAGTGACCGTAAACTAAAGCGGCACAAAAGGAAGCAGCGAAGGAGGGCTAAATAAGTTCAGTGCCTTAAATCATTCTATTTTCTTAAATATCGGTATAAACTTTTTATTTTTTTTTGTCTTCACTGTTATTAAAGGCTCTTGTGGAAGACGTCGACTCTTCCATTTATCAAAAACATACCCTTCATTTGGAATGGCCTCAATTTGAATTGGAATATTTTCAATATACTTACCTGTCCAAAAGGAATCTTTTATTTCTAAAGAATTGATTTTAACCCGGCCCATATTAGTATTCTGTATAACTTGAATATCTGATATTCCGTTCTCAAGTTCGAAATATTCAATGATATGTTCTCTAATAAATTTAGGTCTTTGCACCGCATAATCGTTTATCCATTTTATACGTTCTCCTTTTCTGATATAAAGCATTGAGTCTGACCACCTGTCCCTATCTCTTAGAACCTCATTTTCTATTCTACTTGTGATTTGATTTACCAAGGAAGATACATTGTCAGCTCTAAATCCCTTATTTAAGTAATCACACATTCTATTGATCCATTGGTTTCTATATGTTTGGTTTTTCATCAATCTTTCAAACAGAAAAACTTTTCCTTTATCTAAATAGTAATTCAATGATTTCTCCTGAGAAGTATACCAGGAATCTTGATCATAGCTAATCCATCTCCATTTCGAACCGGGGGCTTTTGATTTCCAGTAGCGAATATTAACATAAATATCTTTTGCACCGCAATATGTTTCGTTGATCCAATAATCGATATAGCTTTCAATATTGATTTTGCTTGCTATTTTCTGATAAACAGAATCCGTTGTAATATCATTTTGAGCGATGTAGAAGATCATTTGATCGTACTCGTTTATGTTACCTGCAACAGCCTTCGCCTCTCCAGAGGTCAATACATCCACATCTTTTTGTCCATGGTTATTGTAAATAAAGTCTTTTCCTTTTCGTTCCATAAGGTTGTACAAACCCCAATATTGTCCATTAAGAAAAACAGAAACTGGCTCATATGCCTGCATGTCAACTTCTCCATTCATTTGTTTATTTACCTCATATAGAAGCTCGTTTTTAAATCTTTCCCCCACCCATAGATCTGATACATTTCTTCCAGAGGTCGCGTCTGCACGTACCCAAAGTCCTCCAAAGCTATCAATGTTTTTATCTTTAAATACAGGGTAATTGAATCGCTCACCTTTTCTATCGTCATTTGTAGCAAAAAAAGCAAATGATTTTTTCGGTTGCCTTCGACTTGTTTTTCCTGCGATTCTCGTTTTTGCAGATTTTGAAATTGAAAGTTTAAAGCTTCCATCGCTAGTGGTATCAAAATATTCAACATAAGCAGGTACTTCCATTCCACGCTTTTCAAAATTGGTATATATACCCTTACGTTTACGCCACAAATCTTTAGGAGCAACGATAAGTGAAACTACTGATAATTCACTTTTTTCATTTATAAAATAAGATGCATTTGTAATAATATCAGGCATGTATCCTTCTGATATTATTCTTGCTCGTAATACTGTATTTGAATCGATTTGAATGGGTTGGGTATAAAGCTTGCTTTTTGTTGTTGGAACTGAACCATCAACGCTATAATAGATATCAGAATTTTTGTCCACTGATAATGAGATTTTTTGAGGGCTTTTATAAAACCCAGCAGCTAGACTGAATTTCACCTGACTAGGTTTCATATTTATTCTCAGTCCATTTTTATTTTCTTGATTAGGGGAAGGTTTCTTAAAGAAACCAAGTTCTCTTGATTCCGGAGTGATTTTTCCGAAGGATACGTTTTCAGTCTGTTTTCCAAACATTATATAATCAATAATATTTGTATCCCTATCATACAAAGCAAGGTACCCTCCTTTCTTTTTTATTGTGAATGAAATGTGACGTTGACCCTGCTCCGGATCATTGTCAAGCCAATACAAGGTGTAAGACTTTGGATTTATTTTTGTCCAGTTTTCACTTTTTTTCCCAATTTGATGCTTTGTAGGATTTAAGGAGTCGTTTGTGATGAACATTCCACTCATCTGAATTGTGTCTTCAGAAGGATTGTAAAACTCAACCCAATCGTCTTTTTCTCCGAAACCGTCGTAATTAATTTTTGAGTTAGCCGCTAAAATCTCATTGATGAGAATTGTTTGGCTTTGCAAATTAAAAAGGATGATTTGGAAGCAAAAGAGTATGGAGCAACAGATTCTTTTCATTGTTGTTGATTTGTCTAGTTCTTTGAATAATAAAGGTAATAAAAAAGCCCCCCCGCAATGCGGGGAGGCCCTTAATATAGGTTAGCTGTTATTTAAGAACAACAAACTTTTTCTTTAAAACACCACTAGGTGTATTAAGATGCACATAGTAAATACCACTCTGTAGAGTCATTAAACTGTAGTCCAATTTATTAACCTCGTTAGCTCTAACGCTACCGCTGTAAATTGTGCCTACAAGTTGACCGTTGATATTCAAAATGTTTACACTCACATTTTGGTCTTCGGTAACAGAAAATTCAAAAGTTGCATTGTTACTTGCTGGGTTTGGATATTGCTTTATCATAGCTCCATCAAATCCAGTAATTGCATCTTCATCATTAATCTCTCCAGCATCTGCGCTTGCTTGTGAATTCACACTGCACGTATTGCCTTCAGTATCTGTCCATCCGATTACTTCGAATGGGAAGAAATTCTGACCTACTGGATTGTCACAACAATTAGTTGGGATCTTGTATCTGTTCACACCAGCCCACTCGAAATAAGTATCTTTTCTCAAGTATGCTAATCCTGCATCTGATGCATTTATTGTGAACTCATCACCCGTCATCAAATCAGTTACTGCCGCTAGAAGGATGTTGCAATTTTTCTTAGCGTGAACATTCGCGCTTGAGAAAGAAGGACCTACCCATCTAACTGTAATTGATTCGATTTTACCATCACAAACACATGATACTGGCTCTTCAGTTGCGGTAGAGTTATTACATGCCTCTGTTTGTTGCGCATCACATGGTCCTAATGAGTAACCACAGTTTAACTTCTTGTCAATGTTTTTAGCATTTACACAATAAGTTACGCCTTCAAAGCACATGAGTACTTTTCCTCTTTTCTTACCAGATTTTGAACCTCCGTAAGCTGCACATAGTGCACTTGAACTTGAGTTCGAACAACTCCCAGAACCGCTAAACGCAGAACCTAAAGAAGAATATGAAGATAGGTGACAAGATGAACTTGAACCACTGTTAGATGAAGATCCAGATCCACTGTTAGATGCAGATGAAGATCCATGTGAAGATGAACTTGAACCACTGTTAGATGAAGATCCATGTGAAGATGAACAGCTTGGTCCACTTCCACTTTGCACATTCCAAGGATCAACGATTTCTACACTAGAAGCGTGAGATGAAGATCCAGATCCACTATTAGATGCAGATGAAGATGATCCATGTGAAGATGAGGATGAACCTCCAGGAGTACACTGAATGTCTATTACCTCAACCGTCCAGCTTGTAGTTGCTTGGCAACCGTTTGCATCAGTAATCTGAACATCGTATGTTGATGTTTCAGTAGGACAAACCGTGATGCCTTCTGATACTTCTGTATTTGACCATTCGAAATCATAACCAGGTGTACCACCAGCAACAGTTGTACCGATAGTAGCACAAGCGTACTCTTCGCCTGCTCCAAGGTAAACAACACCACAACCATTTGCATCAACAGTAAGAACCTCAGGTTCGTTGATTGTAACAGTAGCCTCATCAGCAACACAACCATTGTTATCAGATAATCCAATAGTATAGTCTCCTGCAGTTAATCCGTCAAACGTGTAAGCCCCGTTAACTAAAGAACCTCCAGTTACGACCACACTACCTAAAGCATCTGCATTTACTGGGTTAGCATTAAGACCAGTAACAGAGAATCCAACCTGGATGATTAATCCATCAGTTAAACTTGAAGCTGGTACGCTTACGCTAAAGTCACCACTAGCAGGCATTTCAATAGTCGCAGAACCACCAAGAGCATCCTGGAAACCATTTGCTGGGTTAAGCGCTTTAATGAAATACTGAACAACATAACCATCATCTATAGTATTTGAAACAACTGAACCGCTGAATGTTAAGTCTTGGCCATTCCAAGCAGCATTCTCAAGGTACGTATTTGCTTCCATGATTTTGTTACCGCCTTCATTACCATCAGACCAAAATGGATCCGCAGCATTATATGTATTGAAGTTTGGCTGTAATGTAATTGTATTTGCACCAGCGTCTAAAGTAGATAATACATCAGGAAGTGCCCATGGGCTACCAAAAATATATCCACCACCACAACATGGGTCAGCAGGATTATCAAATACATTCATATAACCAATGTAGTTATCAGATGCATTCACATCTACAACAAGTGACTCAGTTACTGACTCACCATTAATGGTGTAAGTAAATGGCGCCGATCCTTCTGTTGTATTAACAGTGATGCTGCCATTGTCATCTCCATTACATAGCGCATCTTCACTAGAAAGATCATATGTTGGAGTACTGTTCACCGTAACGTTTATTGATGCCGTGTTTGATCCACAAGCATTCGTTCCAGTAACACTAATTGATCCTGAATTTGTTCCGAAATCAACTGAGGCTGATTCACCATCACCTGTCGCAGTTGCGTCCATTGAAGTTGACCAGTCGAAAGAATCAAACGCTCCCGAAACCGTGTAGGCTTCACCTTGAGTCCCTGCACAAACTTCACCTGCACCAGAGATAGCTCCGATTACTGGTGTATCGTACGTACCACTCACAGCTAAGTCAAACTCTCCAAAAGAAAAAGAAGAGAAAGCCTCAACAGCCACATAATATGTGCCTGGCGCCAAAGCAGCAGTCACAGAAGACTGAAGACCACAAGCATCGTCATTTAGTGCTATTGTTTCTCCACCGCAAGGTGCAGTCGTTAGGTATAGATATGTATCCCATGAAGCCCCTCCACATGTAGAGAAGTTATAAGTTCCTGCGCAAGGCACAGAGATCTCATATATTCTATCTTGAGAAGTTCTTAAATCACAGTCATTACATGCTCCATCCGTTGTCCCTGAGATTACGAAATCTCCGTCATATGCAAATGAACCATCTATTCCTCCAGCTGGCGGAATACAAGGACATGAAACAGTAAGTGTTCCATTACTTGGACTGGTGTCCTCATCATCAATAAGGAAATAGTATGTAACTCCACCTGTTAGTTCGATTGTAATGTTAGATGCAGAAAATACATCATCAATGTAAATCCATTCGTCACCTTCAACAACAGTAACAACTGGAATAGTATAGTCAATTGTATTACCGAAGTCACCACCAGCAACAATTGTGCCTGAGGCATCTACTAATTCAAAAGAGACTTCTGAAGTAAATGAACCCGTAGTCCACGTAGCAGTCAAAACTGCACCTTCTGGTGCAGAGAAAGTCTCTGATCCAGATGATCCAGATCCAAGCGTCGCATTTGTCAAAACAGGAACGCCATCAGCTAAAATAGTGATTGCATTACCATTCCATCCGTCACCCCATGAATCGAGCAAGTTAAGTGTAAAGGAAGCCTGTGGAACGCTAGAATCAGGAATAGTGTAATCAATTGTATTACCGAAGTCTCCACCGGCAACAACTGAACCTGATGCATCTGCGATTTCAAAAGACACTTCTGAAGTAAATGAACCTGTTGTCCATGTTGCAGTCAAAACAGCGCCTTCTGCCGCAGAGAATGTCTCTGAACCTGATGACCCCGAACCAATTGTAGCATTTTCCAAAACAGGAACACCGTCAGCTAGGATGGTGATTGCATTGCCATTCCATCCGTCACCCCATGAATCAAACATGTTGAGTGTGAAATCCACTACAGCTGTCTCCGTGCTTGTACAAGAAAACCCTATAAACAGATCAGAATAATAACCAACATTGGTCATTTCAATTAGGTAAGAACCATCTGAATCAGGTGTGTAAGCGAATACTGCCTCTTGACCAGGCGTGCCCCAAGGGCCTGATTCTGGATTAAGCGTACCTTCACCTGCACCTGTTGACCAGTTGTACTCTTCACCACAGTTCATGACCGTTAGGTCATCGCACGGATTAGAGGCCTCTGTTGGGCAAATGACTTCAATAACCCCAGTACTTTGGCTTGTGTTTTCGTCATCTAGCAAGAAGTAATATGTAACACCACCGGTTAAATCAACCGAATTGGTTGCCGCCGAAAGTACATCATCTACATACAACCAACCTTCTGCTTCACATGTAGCTGCTTGATAAAACAAGTCAACATAGTATTCATCATTAGATACAGAGATTGCATATGAACCGTTTACATCTGGTGTAAAAGAAAATACTGCTTCGTTTCCGGGAGTACCCCAAGGACCGTCGGTTGGGTTATAGGATCCAGCGCCATCGGCAAGGTCAAAAGATAGTGGAGAACCACATACCATTGCCTGCGGATTATCACAAGGTTGAGGGCCGCCTGGTAGAGAAACCAGAGTAGCCGTCATTTGAGCACATGAAAACTCATCTTGACAGTTGTATCTGTCGACGAGTAAGTTTACTGTTCCTGTTGACGCAGCAGTGAAATTTACAATAGATTGTAATCCACAAGCGTCATCATTATAGCCTACAACGGCTCCAGTAAATGCATCATACAAGGTAACTTGAGTGTCAAAACTAGATCCACATGTTGAGATTTCGTAAGATGCACCTTCAATAACATTGAGTGAGGCATATTCTCCGCCGAAAATACATGTGGTTGAGGCGGTTTCGCCTTCATCACTTAGATCCCAAAAATAAAATGGGATATTGTCGTTTGGACATTGAGCATTGGAATTAAACATAAAACCAAAAGCCAATACAAACAATCCTATACTTAAAATAAAGTTTCTTTTCATGGCTTAGTGTTTTTGGTTAATATTATTTTTCTGCTCTCTTGCGCGAATAGACTCTGCATTCTTTTTAGAATAAGAATTCATCTTTTCGTATTTCTCCGGATTGTTTTCAACCCATTCAGCTTTGCGTCTTGCGTAGTTGCTGGCATCCGCTTTTTTGTTTCCGGTATTCACATACTTGGGAAAGCTTGCTTCTGAAGAAATAATTGTAGTTTCCTCGGCTCGGGCAGTCTCTTGGGTAAAAGCTTGTTTTTCGGCCTTGGATTTGAATTCCCGGTCTCCAGAGGGGAGAACGGCGTTTTTGACTTTTTCCCTTTCAACGGAAAACGTCGGGCTTTTCGTCGACTTTTGCGCATAGGATAAACCCACGGCAAATACCGACAAAATCACGAGTGATTTTTTCATAGTAAATGATATTAGTTAATAGTTTAATAAAAGGCTTCCACAACATTAAGGAGGTTGTATCGCCCGTTTTAGCATTCGCAATATACTAAATGATGATTTGAGACAGGTTAAAAGTTATTAACATTTATCAACATATTTAAAAAAAAAATGTTAATAACTCTAATTTGACAAGTGCCAGGTAATCCGGTATTACCCTTGAATTTCATTGGTTTTTACTTCCCATAACTCTAGCATTTCTAATGCCTCTCTTGATTTTTCAGCATGCTCGAAGTAAATTGAGTTTCTCTCTTTTTCAGTAAGTTGTGATGGATCTTGAATTTTCTCCTCTAGGCGCTTGATGTCTAGCTCTAAAGTTTCAATTTTTTGCTCTAATCTCTGGATTTCGCGCTCAACCTTTTTATTTTTTTTTTGGGATTGATGTTCATTTTTGCCTTTTTTCTCCTTTTGTTTAGGCTTCTCAGTCACTTTGCTTTTTTCAGTTAAATCTTCTTCCTGAAATGAGTTTAAATAACCTTGAACATCGTCAAAGTGTATGCGAACTTTCTTGTCTTTTATATCCCAAATTCTATTGGTTAATCCTTGTAAGAAATCTCGGTCATGGGAAACGACAATGAAGGTTCCTTCATACGTCATTAATGCTTGTTTTAAAACGTTTTTACTCGCAATATCTAAATGGTTTGTAGGTTCATCAAGTATTAAGAAATTAGAAGGACTCAAAAGCAGCTGACATAGAGCTAGACGCGTTTTTTCTCCTCCCGATAGTGAAGCTACTTTTTTTGTAATGTCATCCTGTGAGAATAGAAAAGATCCTAAAATATTTCTAAGTTTTAAGCGTATTTCACCTTTTGCGATGTCATCTACGGTTTCAAAAACGGTTTTCGTTTTATCCAATTGATCGGCCTGGTCTTGGGCAAAATAGGTCACATTAACATTGTGTCCAAGTTGAACTGAACCGTCATAGCTTGTTTCTCCATTTATACATTTGAGAAGGGTAGTCTTGCCGGTTCCATTGGCTCCTAGGAGC
This sequence comes from Crocinitomicaceae bacterium TMED16, assembly GCA_002167775.1. Classification (GTDB taxonomy): domain Bacteria; phylum Bacteroidota; class Bacteroidia; order Flavobacteriales_D; family Crocinitomicaceae; genus UBA952. The sequence goes on from NHBV01000025.1 coordinate 38,441, forward strand.
GCTATTTTTTCACCACGGCCCAATGTCATTGAAACCTTATTCAGAATACTTTTTGTGTCATAGCTTTTTTCTAGATTCTCTATTTCTAACACTTTTTTTCCAGGCTGTACACTTAGCGGGAATTGGATTTTAATTGCACCTTCATTTGAGTTTTCAAGCTCTATTATTTCTGTTTTCTCAAGTTTTTTAATTAGCGATTGCGCAAAGGCTGCTTTGCTACTTTTGGCCCTAAATTTTGAAATGAGTCGTTCAGTTTGTTTAATGTCTTTTTCTTGCTGTTTCTTTTCATTTTCTCTCAGTGCATTTTCTTCTTCTCGTTTGACTTTGTATTTTGAGTAAGGGTATGGGAAGTCAAAAATCTTTTTTAGGCTAATCTCTAAAGTTCTTTTTGTAATCGCATCAAGGAACAACCTATCATGAGAAATAATGATTGCGATTCCTTCGAATTTAATTAAAAATTGCTCTAACCACCCAATAGATAATATATCCAAATGATTAGTAGGTTCATCAAGTAATAGTATATCTGGTTGATTTACAAGGATGCGAGCGAGCTCTAATCTCATCTTCCATCCTCCAGAAAATTCAAATACCGGTTTTCCAAAATCATCATTTTGAAATCCTAATCCTTTCAGCGTAGTTTCGATTTTTTCAGCCCATTTATATCCTTCCAACAAATCGAGCTCTTCATTTAGCTCATTTAGCTCATTTAAAAGATTTAAATAAGCCTCAGACTCATAATCAGTTCTTGTTGTAAGCTCAATATTTATTTCCTCAAGCCGATCTTGTATTCTGTTTAATTTTTCATTTGATCTTAGCAGGTAATCTTTTAAACTGGATTTCGATTCAAAGTGTAGCTCCTGCTTTAAATAACCAATGGTATTTTCTTTCGGGATAATAATCTTACCCTCTGATGGATTCAATTCTTTTGAAATTAGTTTAAGCAGCGTAGATTTTCCGGCACCATTTTTACCAACTAAACCAATTTTATCACCTTTATTCATTTGAACTCTGACGTTCTCAAATAAATATCCTTGCGGTAAAAAGTAGCTGACTTGATCGAATTGAATCATTTATGCAGGCTTGTAAATTGTTAAAGGCTCTTAAAATTTGGTAAAAATGAACAAAAATACGGAAAAGGTGTTTATCTTAGAGTTTTAAAATTCAACAAAAAATATGGGAAGACCACCAACAAGACCAGCAAGACTGAGAAACGGATTTTATATAGAAGTAAAGTCCCAAGGCTCATCTTCTATCTTAATCAGAAGGGATACTAAAGAGCAAATGCTCATTGCTGCAGAAGATTATGCAAGAACGAAACTTGTTAAAATCAAAGGGGAGATGTGCGACGATAAATGGGTTGGAGTGTAGCCTATGGTTTTCAATAAAATAACTGAATACCGCTTTCCATTTTGGATAGCGGTATTTTCTTTTCTGCTTATTTCCATTCCTTTCAGTGTGATGGTTCTAGAAAATCTGCCTTTAGCAAAGGTTTTGGGAGCAATGTTGGTCATACTTTTGCTAGTTGCGCTGCGTTTTTGGTTCTCTGTTGCGCGCAACAGAAATAATATCGTGCCTCGAGTTGTACTCAATAAAAATGATCTTTTTGATTTGAATAAAGATTTTTCATCTTTTAAAAGTATTTCCTCTGAGGACAAGGATATAATTCTAAACCGAATTGGAATTTTGCTTTCAAGGGTTAAATTCGTTGACGGTAACAATCAATTATTGGAGAGAAGAGAGGCAATCCAAACAGCTTACATATACGTGTGTGAAAATTGGACCGATGATTTCGTTGTAAATGCTAATTGGATTTTTTCACTGTCGAAAGGTGACCCTGTGAACAAAGCTGAAATAAAATTTACTCTATTAATAGATTCTTTTGACCAAAAAAAGGCGCTTTCAATACCCGTTAAATCCTAGTCTTTAGGCTTTTAATATTCATAGGGTGTTATGCTTTGTTCATCTAGCTTATTTTTTTTTAACTTTTTTTTCATTTTTTTCTTGGTATAATAAAAAGAGTGTTTACCTTTGCACCCCGCAAGTAATTAAGCGAAGTTATTTGCAAGAGTCCTTTTTGTTTGTATTAAGCGAGAGGATTTTTTACTGTTTAGGAGTTTGATAGCGAATAA
>NHBV01000026.1 GCA_002167775.1 Crocinitomicaceae bacterium TMED16
AGTCCCCTCGAAAGAGGGGACTTTTTGTATATATGAAAAAGTTATTTATATTATTTTTCCTTCTCACGATAGGTCTTTTTTATTCTTTTGACTTATCCAAAAATGAATTTTTGGTTCAAAAAAAACCAATTATTGAAGTTCAATTTAGATTTAATGATGATTTAAACAAATTGATTCGTTTAGTCAAAACGGCTAACATAAATTTAAGTGTTGATTCTAGCTCCTTGGTTTCGGATTATCAAGAGATAAGAAATCAGTTCAAGAAAATTGAATTTCTTCTGGCCTATATTGATATTCAGCATTTCAATCAATATATCAATGGAGCACCTTTACCAAAATTAGAGAAGCATGTCCCGAACATCAATGTTCTTGAGCCCAAAGGTTTGCAGGTATTACAAGAACTTATTTTTAGTGAACAATTAAATTTGTCTGAAATTCAAAATCAATACCTATTACTAAGTGAAAATATAGAAAAATACCAGTCGAGCTTCTATGTAAATGAATTGACAGATCCTGTTTTTTTTGAATGTTTGCATTTTGGTTTGATTCGTTTATATGCATTAGGCGTAACTGGTTTTGATTCCCCAGCAAGTACTGAGGAAACAATAAATGAATCTGAAATTTCATTTAACGCTATGCTGAGTTATTTTAATGAGTACAAGGAGTATGTTGTGGATGCCTCAAAAGATAAATTGAATATTTTATCCAGCAAGTCAAATGTTTATTTCAAAAATTCATTTGATCGTTTTGATCGACTTGAATTCCTTAGAAAAATCATCGATCCTTGTTTACGAGAATTGGGCACGGTTCAAAAACAGTTGTTTATTGAAATGCCTTATCAAAGAGCTCCAGGTATTCCATTTGCTGTCAATTACAATGCCAATTCCATATTTTCGGATGACTTTTACAATATTGATTTCTTCTCTGAAAATTATGGGATAAGTGAACATGGACTTCGGGTTTCTCTAGGAAAGAAATTGTTCTATGACCCGATCTTGTCCTCTGATAACTTGTCCTCATGTGCCTCGTGTCATAAACCTGAGCTGGCATTCACGGATGGCCTTTCTAAAAGTAAATCAAATCAAATAGATGTTACGTTGCAGCGCAATGCACCAACTCTTTTAAATGCAGTATATGCAACCCAATTTTTTTATGACTTAAGAACAGATCGCCTTTCGTCACAGATGGACCATGTAGTTCTTAACCCCGATGAATTTAATACGACTTACAAAGCGATTGCAACTAAATTATCTAACTCTGTCACTTACTCTGAAATGTTCAAAGATGCTTTTGGTAATGGAGAAATAAATCGAGAAAGAATTACAAATGTTATTTCTGCCTATGTTTCATCACTAAGATCATATAATTCTGAATTTGATCAATTCGTAAGGGGAGAGTCCGCGACTATTTCCGATGATGTAAAATCAGGGTATAATTTATTTACTGGTAAAGCAGCCTGCGCTACATGTCACTTTGTTCCTTCATTTTCTGGGCTTGTTCCACCTGATTATATGGAGAATGAGTCCGAAGTATTAGGTGTTCCTAACAGATATGATAAACCTTACGAAATTGATGATGATTTAGGAAGGTTTTCTAATCGTATTCTTAAGGAACAAGTAGACTTTTTCAAGTACTCTTTTAAAACACCCACAATTAGAAATGTTGAATTCACGGCGCCTTTTATGCATAATGGTGCTTTTCGTAACCTTCACGAGGTAATGGAGTTTTATAATTTGGGAGGTGGTGCAGGATTAGATATTACACTTGATAATCAGACATTGGCGCCCACGCCATTAGATTTAAGTGAAGAAGAAATTGATCAGATCATTGCTTTTATGAATAGTTTATCTGATCGAAATCATATGGAATATTAAGACAATTTATATAAATGAATCTGAAGAGGGTTCTATTAAATTGAGTCTAAAAATTTTAAAACATATCAGGACCTTCAGAAATGAGGGTCTTTTTTTATCTTAAAAACCCTAAAACGAGGAAATTTCTTTCACAAGACCTAGCACAGTTCCTAGCAAGAGAGGGTTGATGAAATACAAAAAGGTTCCAGATGATTGTCTGAAACCTTTCTGGGATTAAGATCCCTTATTGTAGCGAGAGGGAGATTTGAACTCCCGACCTCCGGGTTATGAATCCGGCGCTCTAACCAACTGAGCTACCTCGCCATTTCGCGTGCAAATATAAGTAGATTTTTAAAAAAGAATCTAATTATGCGTCAAGCTTTTCAAGCTCCGAGGCTACAAAATCTGCTAGCATGCAAATATGGTCCCCTGAAAATTTAAATTCAATTCCTGCTTGCGCATATACCTCCGGCATCGATTTTGTATAACCAAGGCCCAATGCGGTTCTATAATTCTCAATAGATTCCTTGAAATTTGTTTTACTGTTTTTCCATACGCCAATAGCACCTAGCTGTGCAATTCCGTATTCAATGTAGTAAAATGGAACCTCAAATAAATGCATTTGTCTTTGCCATGAGGATGCAAGGGTTTCTTCGTACCCTTTCCAATCAACAAGTCCGGTGCCAAATCTCTTGTTGAGTTCCATCCAATAGGCTGTTCGCTCTGCGGCTGTATGCTTGTGGTTCTCGTAGATCCAATGTTGAAAGGCGTCAATTTGTGCAATCCAAGGCAAAAGTGTGATTGTTCCCTGAAGCTGTTCTTTTTTTGCTCGGTTCAAATCGTCTGCCTTATCATAAAATTCATCCCAATGCTCCATTGTCAGTAATTCCATGGACATAGATGCGAGCTCGGCAATTTCAGATGGAAAGCTTTTGAACGCTGTGAGCTCCAATTTATGTGTTAAGAAGCTATGAATAGCATGACCGCCTTCATGAATCATTGTGGATACGTCTCCTTGAGAACCAACGGCATTCATAAAAATAAATGGAGCTCCGGTTTCATAGAGTGGATAATTGTAACCGCCTGGTGCCTTTCCTGGTTTGGACTCTAGATCAAAATGCTTCATTTCCTCCATTGTTTTGAGAAATCCAGAAAATTCAGGATTTATTTTCTCAAAAACGGCAATGGTTCCGTCTAACATTTCTTTAGCTGTTTCAAAAGGCTTCAAAGGGGCTTTCCCTTCAGCATTTACAGCTGTATCCCATGGTCTGAAGATTTCTTTATTCATTTTGGAAAGCCGTTCTTGTTGTATTTTCTTAACCAAAGGAACGATATGTTTTTCGACCGAGTCATGGAATTCAAAGCAGGATTCCTTCGTATAATCAAAACGCCCCATTTCTTTGAATTTATAATCGCGATAGTTGTCAAACCCAGCATTTTTCGCTAATTCCGTGCGCTTTTGAATGAGTATATCAAACAGCGTATCAAGTTCAGCGATATCCGAAGAACGTCTAGCAGCCATTTTTTCAAATATGCTTTTTCTTAACCTTTCATCTTGTTCTTTAAGGTACAATCCAGCTTTTTGCATTGTGATGGACTCTCCATCGTGTTCAATACTTTGTGCGCCGCTTATGGCGCCAAACTCCTGTGTTTTTTCTGACAAAAAGGCTTGTATTTCGATATTTTCCTCTCTGTATAATTCGAGTTGGCTTTTTACGCTTCGAATGTGAATTGCAAATGCCTCTTCTTTTTCTAATGCGGCATGGAACGGGCAAGCGATAAATTTTTTGTTCAGTGCATCATCGATTGGTGCAAGCTTAGATTGAATTTCAGTTACAAAAAAGGTATATGCTTTCTGATTCTCCTCATTTGCCGTATCAATAGACATTCTAATATAACGCCAAGCCATATCTTCTTCCAAAACGGCTTCGAGCTCACTTTTATCTTTCAGCCACTGTCTTAAAGCTTCAATGGAATCCAGATTTCTCTCGAGCAGAAGTGTTAGATATTTTTCAACTGATTCAAATGAATCAATGACCATTGGGTCGTCTACAAATGAGCGACGATATTTATTCATCATGAATGCTAGATTTATTTACCCCTTTGTGAACCTGTTTTTGTAGGTCCTGATTTTTTTGCTGAAGAAGGTTTCCCTCCTTTGGCCTTAGGTGCTGCTTTTTTAGGTGCTGCTTTTTTCGGTGCTGCTTTTTTTACTTCTTTTTCTTCAGTGTCGCCATCTTTCGATGCTGCTTTTTCAGCTGTCTCCTTGATTTTAATTCCTGCTTTGATCAGGATATTATACCATTGAAAAATCTTACGTAAATCCGATTTGTATACGCGATCTTTATCGTAATTGGGAAGAATTTTTTCAAGCAATCCTTCAAGCACGGAGAGCTCCTCTTTGTGAGATGGGCAGGCTTTTCCTTCGTAATGATCATGAAAGGATGCCAACACATCGGTTAGCTTCGCATCTTCATCTGTTGTGTAGATGCTGATATCTCCAAGTGTAGAGATTCTATCAGAGGCATAGGCAGGAAATCTTTTTTTATCTACAATTGATTCTACGATCACATTGTTTTTTCCTTGGGCAACAACTTTGAATAGCCCCGGTCTTCCTGTTATTGAAATAATTTCTTTTAATTCCATTTAAAAACTTTGTCCAAAAATAGAAAAACTTCACTTGACAAGTGTACAATTCCTTCTAGAATATCTGTAATACAAGTAAATAAAGGTCGAATAATCGTCTAGGCACTCTTTTATACGTACCTTTGCACCCAATTTAAATAATTAAGAATGACATTTGAAGAGCTGGGATTGAGAGAAGAGGTGCTTAAGTCGTTAAAAGAATTGGGTTTTGAAGCACCGACTCCCATCCAGGAACAAGCAATTCCCCACCTAATGAAAGACGATTGTGATTTCGTTGGGTTAGCACAGACCGGAACGGGGAAAACGGCAGCATTTGGTTTGCCATTAATAAATTCTATCAACGCTAAGTCTAACCGACCACAAGGACTGATTATCTGTCCAACCCGTGAGTTGTGCTTGCAAATTACCAGAGATTTAGAAATCTTTTCTAAATACGTCAAATGCCCTGTAGTTTCCGTATATGGAGGAGCAGACATTAGACGTCAAATGACACAGGTTAAGAAGGGTGCTGCGATAATTGTTGCGACTCCTGGAAGACTCCTTGATTTAATAAAAAGAAAGGCCATTCAGCTTTCCGAAGTTCAAAATGTAGTTTTGGATGAAGCCGATGAAATGCTCAATATGGGGTTTAAAGAGGATATTGATGACATTCTAGAGACAACTCCAGATTCTAAAAATGTTTGGTTGTTCTCAGCGACAATGCCAAAAGATGTTGCACGAATAGCACAAACCTATATGACGGACCCATTAGAAGTATCTATTGGGCATAAGAATCAAACGAATGAAAACATTGAGCATATCTATTATGTGGTCAAAGAAAGAGATCGTTATGAGGCGGTAAAGCGCTTGATTGATTTCCATCCCAAGATATATGGTTTGATTTTTTGTAGAACCAAACATGAAACAGGAACGGTGGCAGAAAAACTTGCCCGTGAAGGATATAATGCAGAGCCTTTGCATGGTGATTTAACGCAGCCAATGCGTGACCGCGTAATGGCTCGATTTAGAAGCAAAGAGCTNCAGATATTAGTCGCNACTGANGTTGCNGCNCGTGGNATTGATGTAGATGACATAACGCATGTAATNAACTATAACCTTCCNGACGACAATGANAATTATACCCATAGAAGCGGGCGTACTGCGCGCGCGGGTAAAAANGGCCAGTCCTTGGTTTTAATTACNCCTAAAGAAGGATTTAAAATNAAATCGATCGAAAAGCAAATGCGCACNGAATTTGCACAAGGCCAGGTTCCNAATGCAGAGGAGATATGTGAAATCCAGCTCATGAAGCTGATTCAAAATACAATAGATATCAATGTAAAAGAAAAAGACATTGAAAAGTTTATGCCTCAAATTTTNGCTTCATTTGAATCGATGGACAAGACCGAGATTATAAAGAAATTCGTCTCTGCTGAGTTCAANCGTTTTATTGAGTATTACGATCGCGCAGGCGATTTGAATCAGCGCGCAAAACAAGATACTGGTCGTGAGCGCGGAGATCGTAAAGATAAGGGACAGCGNGCTAGAGATGAAGGAAAAACACGTTTTTTCCTCAGTGCTGGACGCAGAGATGGTCTGAACCCAGGAGCATTACTACGCGTTGTTTGTGATGCAGCTGGAATAAAGTCGGATGTTATTGGTCGGATAGATATTATGACGTCTTATGCCTTCTTTGATGTAGATGAAGCACATACCGAACGAATACTTAAAAGTGTAAACGGAACCGAATTCGAAGGAACAAAATTATCCGTAGAAGTTACAAACACCCAAAATGGTGGATCTAAAGGATCAGGTGGTGGAGACCGCAGATCTNGTGGTGGTCGTTCAGGAGGCAGNCGATCTGGCGGCGGTGGATTCNGTAGATCTGGTGGTAGTAATTTCAGAAGCAAGAGATCGGGTGGAGGTAGTAGAGATAGAGATAGAGATAGAGATAGAGGGCGCGGAGGTTCTGACCGACGTTCAGGAGATAGAAATGGAGGTTCTGATCGTNGATCAGGTTCAGATAGATCAAGACATAGAGGTCGTTAATACAATACTATTTTAATGGAGATAAGGAATATAGCTATTATAGCACACGTTGACCACGGTAAAACGACTTTGGTAGACAAAATGATTGAAGCAGGTGATTTTATCAATGAACGAGATCGACCCACGGGTGAGCTCATAATGGATAATAACGACTTGGAAAAAGAAAGAGGGATAACCATCGTTTCAAAAAACGTATCGGTTACTTATAAAAACACCAAAATAAATATTATTGATACACCAGGTCACGCGGATTTTGGCGGTGAGGTTGAACGGGTATTGAATATGGCTGATGGTGTTTGTTTACTTGTAGATGCTTTTGAAGGGCCTATGCCACAAACAAGGTTTGTNTTGGGTAAAGCACTTTCAATGGGATTAAAACCGCTAGTTGTTGTAAACAAGGTTGATAAAGAAAACTGCACGCCAGAGGAAGTGCATGAAAAAGTTTTTGATTTGATGTTTGAGCTTGACGCATCTGAAGAACAGCTCGATTTTCCAACTATTTATGGTTCTGCAAAAAACAATTGGATGTCTACAGACTGGAAGNCACCTTCTGGCACAATCTCACCTCTATTAGATGAGGTACTCAATTACTTTCCACCGAAAGAAATTGAAGAAGGTAATACCCAAATGCTNATTACGTCATTAGATTTTTCATCATATGTTGGACGTATTGCTATCGGACGACTTACGCGAGGCGAGTTGAAAGAAAATATGCCCATTCTATTAACGAAAAGAGACGGTACCACTGAGCGACATCGTGTGAAAGAGCTTTTTATTTTTGAAGGAATTCAGCGTGTGAAAGTGGCTTCGGTCACTCCAGGTGATATATGCGCAGTAACGGGTATCGAAGGATTTGAGATTGGAGATTCTATATGTGATGCGGAGAACCCTGAAGCGCTTCCAACCATTAATATGGATGAGCCAACGATGTCGATGCTTTTTTCAATTAATGATTCTCCTTTTTTCGGAAAGGAAGGTAAGTTTGTTACCTCAAGACACATACAAGAAAGATTAACCAAAGAGCTTGAAAAGAATCTTGCATTGCGCGTTCATGAAACGGACAAGGCAGATAAATGGTTGGTTTACGGAAGAGGAGTGCTACATTTATCTGTCCTTATAGAAACAATGCGACGGGAAGGTTACGAACTTCAGGTTGGACANCCCCAAGTAATTCTAAAAGANATAGATGGTAAAAAATGCGAACCTATTGAGGAACTGACTATTGATTTGCCTGAGGAATTCAGCGGNACTGCTGTAGAGGCCGTCACAAAACGAAGAGGTGAGATGCTCAACATGGAACCTAAGGGNGCCAGAATGGTGATGCAATTTCAAATTCCTTCNCGTGGAATTATTGGGTTGAGAAATTATTTGTTGACTCAAACGGCAGGAGAAGCGATTATGACGCATAGATATATNGAATANCAACCTTTTAAGGGAGATATACCGGGTCGTCAAAATGGTTCNCTTATTTCATTGGAGCTTGGAAAGTCTATTCCATTTTCATTGAATAANCTTCAGGAGAGAGGNACTTTCTTTATTGGCTCAAATCAGGACATCTATGAAGGTCAGGTAATTGGAGAAAATTCTCGAACTGGTGATTTGTGTGTCAATGTTACCAAAACAAAGAAAATGTCAAACATGCGTTCCTCAGGAGCAGATGATAAAGTACGCATTGCGCCACCTAGAATTTTNAGCTTGGAGGAATGCTTGGAGTATATTCAGCGTGATGAATATGTAGAGGTTACGCCATCAACCCTAAGAATTCGTAAAATCCTTCTAANGGAAATGGATAGGAAGCGCGCTCAAAAAAACTAAATTTNTAAGCTGAAAAGCGTAATAAAATAGCTTTCGAATCGTTTATTTACTGTGATAACTAGATGTCTCCTTATAATTGTTCTGTTTTTCGCGTGTACTTTACGTGCGCAGCAGCCTAATTTTTTTTCCCGTTCGGAGATTGGTGTTCATNTGGGTACCATGTTCTATATAGGTGACCTAAATCAGTTTAAACCGTTTTACAAAAGTAAATTGGCTGGAAGCTTGGTTTATCGTTTCAATGTTCATTCGAGAATGACGCTGCGCTTTAATGCTACATATGGTAATGTTGAGGCAGATGACAGTGATGCGCGTCAGGCACTTATTGTCAATCGAAATTTAAATTTCAAATCTCAGATTCAGGAATTGGCTGGTGGGCTTGAATTTCATTACATGCCTTTCCAATTTGGAAATCGCCGNTATATTGGAACGGCATATATGATNACTCAGATCGGGGTGTTTCACATGAATCCGAAAACTGAATATAACGGNGAGATGATTGCNCTGCAATCGATNGGNACAGAAGGTCAAAGCACTACGGGTGGGTCAAAACCNTATAGCAGATACCAGCTNTGTATTCCNNTAGGTTTGGGGGTTAAATTATCTTTGGGAAAATTTTGTTCTTTTAATTTGGACATCGCCATACGAAAAACGTTTACCGATCATCTTGATGATGTAGGCGCCGATACCTANATGGATGCTGCTTCTTTGGAAGCAATTAATGGTTCTGATGCAGTTGCTTTATCTAACAGAAGTCTGGACGGTTCTTTTCAGGGAAGACGAGGGAATTCTACAAATAAGGATTGGTATGTNTATGCGGGAGGAATGATAACGTTTCGACTTGGGAAGGGNAATAACTGTCCTGTGATTCGTTAAGCTTTTTTCTGTCTTCTGCANCGNTNNCTGCAATATTTGACTTCATTCCAGCAAGACTTCCATTTTTTTCGCCACACAAATTCTTTTTTACACACGGTGCAAATTTTGNCTGGAAAGTTNTCTTTTTTAACCGTTTTCACATTTGGCTAAACATTTTGATTTGATGTATTGTTTTTAATCCATGAACGAAAGGGAAATCAACAGAGTAATTGAAATGGCTTGGGAAGACCGAACNCCATTCGATGCAATCGAGTTTCAGTTTGGTTTATCTGAAAAAGAGGTAATCGTTCTCATGCGTTCTGAATTGAAGAATAGCAGCTGGAAGCGATGGNGAAAAAGAGTGCAAGGGAGAGGNACCAAGCATCAAGCCAAAAGGGTGTTTACGGTTGGTAGACACAAATGTTCAAGACAAAGAAGCATAAGTCAAAATAAAGTGACTTAGTGATGACTATAGCCTACTTTTTGGCGGACCCGACTTAAAACAGTGTTGGCTATTTTTTTCGCCTTTTGAGCACCAATAGATANNGCNTCATCAATTTCGTTTTTATGCTCCATGAGATAAATNTATCTTTCTCGTTCTGATTTGAATTTTTCAAGAATCAGCTCATAAAGCGCTTGTTTCGCATGTCCATATCCATAGCCGCCCTTTTCATAGCTCTTTCTCATCTGGGAAACAGCGTCCTTTTCCGCTANTATNGAGTATAAGGCAAAAATATTACAGCCATCCGGATCTTTCGGGTCTTCCAAAGCTTCGCTNTTAGATACAATTGACATGATTTGTTTTCTAAGTTTCTTTTCTGGAAGAAAGATATCAATCAGATTATTCCGTGATTTGCTCATCTTATGACCGTCTGTTCCTGGTATNAATTNTGTTTCTTCGGTTGTGGCTTCTTCTGGAATCACAAAGGTTTCGCCAAGCTGAAGATTGAATTTTGTCGCAACATCTCTTGTCATTTCAATGTGCTGTTTTTGGTCTTTTCCTACTGGAACAATTTGCGCATCATAAAGAAGAATGTCTGCCGCCATGAGCATGGGATAAGTAAATAACCCTCCATTTACGTCATCTAGGCGATCTGCTTTATCTTTAAATGAATGTGCTAATGTGAGCCGTTTATAAGGGTAAAAACACAGCAGATGCCACATTAATTCAGTAACCTCGGGTATATCACTTTGTCGGTAAAATGTGGTTTTCGATGGGTCTAACCCACAGGCTAGCCAGGCAGCAGCAGTTTTGTAGGTGTTTTCTTTTAGTAGGTCCGAGTCTTTCACTTGTGTCAGGGAATGCAGATCTGCAATAAATAAAAAGGATTCATTTTGACTACTTTTCGCAAGTTCAATTGCAGGTATGATGGCACCCAAAAGGTTTCCTAAATGCGTCGTGCCTGTGCTCTGTATTCCGGTTAAGATTCGTGCCATAAGATTTAATGTAAAAGTAGAAAATATATTTCCTTTGATTTCCAAAACTTTTTCTTAATTTTCTTTGTAATGAAATTTCTATTTGGATTCTTGCGAAATTTATGGAAGATCTACATCTTTTTGGTGTTTTCTGTCTTTGCAGTATTGCTTTACCCTTTTTTTCGTGTGGTCCTATTTAAAAAATCATGGAAGAAATATAGCTTTAAGCTATTTATGATTTGGAGCTGGCTGATGCGGATCTTTTGTTTTTATATTGTGCGCAATGTTCAAAGTGCCGAGCTTCCTGACGGACCATATATTATCGTAGCCAACCATACCTCTTATTTAGATATCTTCTTTATGTATTCGATGCTGCCCAAGCATCCTTTTGTCTTTTTAGGTAAGAGCGAGATTTTAACCTACCCAATCATTCGTACCTACTTTAAAAATTTAAATATTCCAGTTTTTAGATTTGACCGCAAAAAGGTTGGTCTATCCTTTACCCTTGCCGTTGAGGCAATTAAAGAAGGTTGGTCATTGGTTATCTTTCCTGAAGGCACGATACCCGCAGAAAATATTCCTAAAATGGTACCATTTAAAAATGGAGCGTTTAAAATCGCAAAGGAGGCCAAGGTGCCCATTGTACCCATTACTTTTACCACGAATCATTTGCTTTTTTCTGATCCTACTGACATTTTTGGTCCAGCCAGACCCGGTTTGTCTAGATTCTATATCGGCCAATATGTCCCAAAAGAGGATGTCGAAAGCATGAGTTTCTTAGAGCTTAATAAAATCTGCTTTGATCGGGTAGAGGCTCCATTGAAAAAGGAATATCCTCATTTGTATTCAACTCAATGAAATGCTTAACTTTGTCTCGTGAAAGTAACAGACGAGATCGTAAAACATATTTCTCATTTAGCGCGACTGGACTTCAAAGGTGATGAACTAGATGCAATCAAAGGAGATATGGAAAAAATAATTGGTTTCATGGATAAGCTATCTGAAATCGATACTGAAAATGTAGCGCCACTTATTTTCATGAATGAAAAGGTAAATGTCCTTCGTGAGGATATCTCTAACCAGACTTTAACCAAAGAAAACGCCTTGGCAAATGCACCAAAAAGCGACTCTGACTATTTTAGGATTCCTAAAGTTTTAGATAAATAATCTAAATTTCGAAACAACAATACTTTATAACCGATCCTCTACTTGCGAATAGCTCCTCGTAGTGTGTTTTGATTTTAAAAATTTCTTTTTCCTTATTGGTAAGCTTAGTTTGAAATGAACCATAAAGGTCCCAGGTGAGCGCATGACATTTATAGCCTTCTTCCTTGATTTGTTCCTCCGTATATTCAAATAACACATCACTGTCTGTCTTGACGTGAACCAAACCATTTTTCTTTAAGAATTTCTTATATCGTTTAATGAATAGGGGAGATGTAAGCCTTTTTCTTGGTTTTTTAGGCTGCGGATCCGAAAAGGTTAGCCAAATTTCATCAATCTCGTTTTCTGAGAAGAAGTTTTCTATAAAGTCAATTCTTGTACGTAAAAACTGCACATTATCCATGTTGTTTTCAAGTGCTTCTTTTGCACCAATGTACATTCTGTTTCCTTTGATATCGATGCCTAAAAAGTTCTTTTCTGGAAACATTTTACCCAATCCAACGGCATATTCACCTTTGCCACAACCAAGCTCTAAAACAATAGGCTTGTCGTTTTTGAAAATTTCTTCTTTCCATTTTCCCTTTTTGGGAAACGTTTCTGAAAATGGCGCTTCTGTTACATTTGGAAACCTTTTTATTTCAGAAAACCGCCATAATTTATCTTTTCCCATGCTTATTGAAATATTGATCCTAGAACTAGACTTGGAATAAGGTTGGCTATTTGGGTCATTGAATTTTCTTTTTCATTTTTCATTGTAATCGTGAGTTCTCCACCCATTTGATCAGCGTTCAAAGTCATATGTTTTAGTAGTTCTAAAATACGCTCAGTTACTCTGTCATTTTTGAAGAATTCCTTGTAGGGATGTCGTTCAATATCCCAAAAAGCAGATATTGGTTTAGCACCTAGCACCTCAAAATCGGGTTTTAATTGCAATTTATTTACATTATTCTGAGGTCCATTTACTTCGGAAGTATATAGTTCCATTCTAGTGTCATCTATTTCTAATGAATGAAAAAATCCTTCTATTGGATTGAATTCATTTTTTAGTATTTCTTCTAATCCGGCACCAATGCCCAAATATGCGCTATATTCCATGTGTTTCTCATCAACTGAGTACTGCCCAAAGGCGAAATTCCCATCGATATAACGTTGAAGTCCATCTTTTTGAATGAACGCCTCAATGACTGATAGCTCTCTTGGGACTGAGCTTTTTATGCTAGCGTCAAGATCTGAATCCTGTATGGCATTTGATATACTTTTGGGGAGGTACTGCTTTCGTAATTTTTCAAGGCCTTCCATATTAAGCGCCAATGTTATTGCAGCGCTGGGTGAACCTGCCCCTAGCTTCTTTAGCATAGCCTTACTATTTTCAGCAAATATATTCAATCCGATAGCCTGTTGAGATAAGTAGTTTTTATTCGTCAATATAATCTTTCCTTTTTCAAAAGATAAATGCATGGCAACCGTGCCTTTTGCAATTTGTTTGGATTTAGGGACTGGAGTACCGATCAGGGAATGAATAGCGCTTTGTATCTGTGCTATATTTAATGCAAAGGAAAGGTCAGATTTGTTAGCAATTGTTTGTGCTATTTCTGAATTTGTTTTTTTACTCTTCAATCCAATAATTGTGTTTTCAATTGCCGTTTGAGCCCGCTTATTGTCAATATTTTCAGACATAAAGACAATCATCTCGTTATCAGAAAGGCCAATTTTGAAATCGCTTGTAAATAGGAATTTCACTCCATTTTCTTCAATGATTTCGCCTATTTGGAAATCTTTTTTCATTGTCTCAATGGCCAAGGTTGCACTTTTTATTTTGCAAACCAAAACCACTTCAGGGGAGGTGATATCTTTTAAATTAGACTTGACGGCGTAATACATCGGTAATTCGGTGTAAATCACCTCTGAATAATCCTCGATCATATCCAAAGGAACTAGTCCAGATTCAGATAATTTTGAATCATAAATGGCTTTTGTAAGTAATTGACCAAAGCGTATTGCACCGAATGATATTAGATTAGATTCGCTTGCTAGATAGGCTTCCGCTGATTTCTGCCAAATTTCTTTAGAAGGTACTTTAGCTTCACTTTCCTCCATGTTTTTGCATGAAAAAAGTAAACATACTGTACCTAAAATAGCGATGTAATTGCGCATAAAATGTGCGTTTTAAAAGTTCCTCAAAATTAATAAGAATATGTCAAATCACTTGATTAAATTTGGGTATGCACTTCATTGAGCCATATTATAATTGGAGAGGATATTACATTGCCTCAGAGGATCCGTCTTCGCCATTTTATCAGAGGGTTTACAGTGAATTTGAGTATTCTAATCGCATCTATAATTTTCTCATTCATCCACAATGGGATTTTTTTGGTTCACCTACGCTTTTTGTCAAAGTACTTTTCGTAGATTACGATTTGGGGCACGCCGTTCTTGAGCTTATAGGAGAATGGAATGATGCCATTGAAAATGACATTATGTTGCTAAAAAGAGACGTAGTTGAGCCAATTATGAAAGCAGGAATAGACAAGTTTATTCTTATTGGTGAAAATGTCTTGAACTTTCATTCCTCGGATGAATGCTACTATGATGAATGGTTTGACGATGTAGAGGATGGCTGGATCGCGATGGTGAATTTTCATGAGCACGTGGTCAAGGAATTTATGTCTGCGAACCTCGACCATTATTTTGCAATGGGTGGACAGCTAGAAGAGCTTGAGTGGCGGACTTTTAGGCCTTTACAATTCTGCCAAAAAGTAGAATCCCTCGTAAGTAAAAGAATAGGGACCTTTAACTAGAAAATTCAGTTTTAAACGGAAAGTGCTTGCATCATCAAGGTGCACACAATCGCTCCAAATGTTCCAACGGCATAACCAAGGACTGCAAGCAGCACTCCAACGGGTGCTAATGATGGACTGAATGCACTTGCTACGATAGGCGCAGAGGCCGCTCCTCCCACGTTTGCTTGACTTCCTACAGCTACATAAAAGAAAGGTGCCTTTATGATTTTTGCAACGACAAATAAGAACAAAGCGTGCACCATAATCCAAATTAAACCAATCGAGAGCAAGAATTTAAATACACCCCAATTTGCAATCAGTTCCATTATGTCCATTTTCATACCGATTGTAGCCACAAGAACATACAGGAATACACTTCCTATTTTTGATGCGCCAACTCCCTCGAATTCTCGGTATTTGGTAAAGGATAGTCCAACACCAAATAGGGTAGAAAGAACTACCAACCAGAAGAAACCATTACCAAAAGAAACCATTAATCGCGCTGCTGTCTGATTTTCCATTCCGTTGAGTATTTCAGTTACCCATGGGCCAATATAGTCTGCTCCTAAATGTGCAATACCTACGCAGCAAAAAGTGATTCCTAACATATAAATGAGGTCATTGAAGCTTGCAATTTTAGAGACACTCATCTGAAATTCTTCCATTTTGGTTTTCAAGCTTTCAATAGCCGAGTCGTCGGCTTTAAAGAAACGGTTGAGTTTTTTGTTGTATCCAGTTCCAAAAAGCAATACGGACATAAATAGATTGGCCACGAATACATCTACAACAATCATAGCAGAAAACATTTGGTCGCTAGCGCCATAAATCTCTTTCATAGCCGTTTGATTGGCTCCACCACCGATCCAAGATCCAGCAACAGTTGATAAGCCTCTCCAAATTTCTCCATTTAGGACCTCAGGGGCAAACAAAGAAACCACGTAAAGCGCTAGAGGGCCACCGACAACAATTCCTGCCGTAGCTGCGAAAAACATAATAATCGCTTTTGAGCCAAGTCTTTTGATTGCAGGAATGTCTATACTTAAGCAAAGTAATATCAAACTGGCCGGCAACAGATACCGCGATGCTATAAAGTATAGATTGGATTCTTCTGAAGAAATAATTCCGAATGAGTTCAGCCCTGCAGGGATAAAATAGCATAGTAATAAGGCCGGTACGACCTTATAGAATTTCTTGAAGTAACTACGCTCACTTTTTGCTGTCTTGAAAACAAAAAATAGAACAATCATTAATAATCCAAATACTGTCGCATCATTTGAAAACCATGGTCTCGCGGCTTTAATCTTGAAAGATTTACTTATCTCTTCAGAATCTCCAGCTGCATTTACCTTCTTCAAGGTTATGGTATGGTCTCCTCTTTGCAAATCTTTCAGAAAAACATCTGTATTGGATAATAGCTCTGTATTTTTAGCGTCAAAGTAAACAGCATAATCATACATCTCTTCGAAGGTTATCGTCAAATTTGGATCTTCAGATGCATAGAATATTCCCTCTAGGTCATTAAATGAAATAGCCTTGTTTTTATCGCTGTTATTAAGATAGTTTGAAGTTTCAACTTTCGTTTGGCTAAAAAGTGAAAAAATCAGTCCACATATGAATAAGCTTACTAAACCGATTATTTTTTTCATGATGATAAATTAAATTGTAAAGAGAAGGGCCTAAAAAAAAGGCTGCACTTGGCAGCCTTAAAATATTTTAGTCGCGTATTAGTGAATGCCTTTCATGAACTTATTTAATAAAGGCGTTAAAAGAAGTAAGCATACTCCTGAAATCATCATCAGCATCGCAATAAAAGGATAAAGTTCAAATTCGTAGGTTTCAAGTATACTTTCAAGTGTTGCTGCTAGATAGTTACCAAGTGCAAAACTAGCCATCCAAACACCCATCATTACTGAGGTTATTTTTCTAGGGGAAAGCTTGGTTACCATGGACAAACCAATAGGTGAAAGCATCAATTCTCCAATGGTTAATAAAACATAAACCACAACCAACCACATTGGGCTAATGAGCGTGCCATCTTGTGCTAAATCAAATGCAATGGACATGATATAAAAAGCTGCTGCACCTATGAACATTGCCAAAGCAAATTTTATAGGTGTTCTTGGGTTTAAATTTCGTTTTGAGAGTTTTAACCAAATCAAAGAGAAAATAGGAGCAAGGGTTACAATTGCAATCGGATTGATATTTTGAAACCACGTTGTCGGAATTGTAAATCCTCCAACAACTCTATTTGTATTTTCTTGTGCAAATAAATTAAATGTACCACCAGCTTGCTCGAAACCTGCCCAGAAGACAATGTTAAAGAAGGCAAGAATGATAATCACCAAGACACGACTCCATTCAACGTTACCGGTAGTTCCTTTAAAAATTGAAAAAGCCAAAAATCCACCACCAGCAATGCCTATGGTCCAGGCGGTAATACTGTGAATTAGCGCTCCTGTTGAGCCCCAAAATGCCATAATTGCATATACAAGGGTTAGGTTCGCTACAGAATAAAACAGTATGTCTCTCCAGTCTTTTACAACGAGCGATGTACTTCCCTTTTCTGCTTCTCCTGGTGGTAAACCAAGTGTGCCTAATGTATGCCTTCTCCAGTAAAACCAAATGACACCGATGAGCATTCCTACACCTGCAGATAAAAACCCATAAGGCCATCCTACTTTTTCTCCTAAAGTACCTGCAATAAAAGGAGAAAGAAAAGCTCCAATATTGATTCCCATGTAAAAAATAGTGAAACCACCGTCTTTTCTCGGGTCATCATTTTCATATAGGTCACCGACAATGGTAGATATATTAGGTTTGAAGAATCCGTTACCTAAAATAAGTACTCCGAGGCCTAAATAAAATATACTCAATCTGCTGTCTATGTCCGAGATTATCGATGCAGTCGAACTAGCTGCAAGCAAAAATTGACCAATTGCCATGGTAATTCCTCCAATATATATGGATTTCCTCTGGCCTATCAGATTGTCTGCAAACCACCCTCCGATAATTGGTGTTAGGTATACAAGTGCTGTGAAAACACCATATATAGCCAATGATTCGGCGCGATCCATCCCGAATCCCCCTGTTGCCAACTCGGCAGTTAGGAAAATTGTGAGTAATGCTCGCATTCCATAATAGCTAAAACGTTCCCACATTTCTGTAAAGAATAAGGATGATAGTCCTTTCGGGTGTCCTTCTTTTACTGTTTCTGACATAATATATTTTTAATAATTGAATCCGAATTTACTAAAAAATGTGGTGCAACAATCAAATTATATGAATTGTTCGTTTTAAATGATTTTTCATCAAAAATGACGATATTAGGGTCCGCTTCTTATTTTAAAGCGATTGCACTATTGCAACAATGAGATTTAGTTAAACTTAATTTAAAACAATGAAAAAAACATTTCTACTATTTATGATGGCTTGCTTCGCCTCTTTTACATTTTCCCAAACCTTTTCGGATGATTTTGAATCCTATACAACGGGATCTTATTTGGGTTCTAGTTCTGCTGACTGGACGACTTGGAGCGGAACAGAGGGTGGTGCTGAAGACGTTCAGATTACCGATAATAACGCGAGCAGTGGTTCCAATTCAATTTATTTCAGCTCAACTTCACCAAATGGAGGGCCTGCCGATGTAGTACTCCCATTTGATCAGGTATACAATTCCGGAAATTTTTCTTTCGAGGCGAACTTTTATGTTGAAGCAGGAAAGGGTGCTTATTTCAATCTGCAGGGTACACTTGTTGTCGCTCAGGTTTGGGCGCTTGATTGTTATATGCTAGAAGACGGTACTTTAAAGCTTTCCAATCAGGGGACACCATATATAAATGCAAATTACCCAAGCGCACAATGGTTTAACCTAAGAGTGGATATGGACCTTACATCAAATGTTTGGGAGCTTTTCATTGATAATGTTTCTCAAGGTTCTTTTTCAAATCCAACTGGGCAAATTGGAATTTTGGACTTATATCCAGTAAATCCAGCAGGCCAGGGTGGAAATGGTATCTCAGGATTCTTTGTAGATGATATTAGCTACACCCATCTACCTGCCACCTTACCGCAATTAAACGGTGGAGTCTCTTTTATTACACAAATTAGTGGGATAGCTGGTTTGAGCTATGATGTAGTGGCTACAGCAAGGAACCTTGGTCAGTCTGAGATCAATTCTTTTGATTTGACATATAATTATAATGGTGCAGATTTTACTGAAAATATTACCGGTTTAAATTTAGCTTCATTGGATACTTATGAGCATACTTTTGGAACGGCTTTAACACCTGTATTGGGAAACAACGATTTAACCGTAACAATCTCAAATGTTAATGGAGTTAGTGCCGATGATGACGCCTCTGATGATTCTAAAGTGATTAGTATTGATCCTATTGTGCCCGCTGAAGGCAAAATGGTTGTTGGTGAAGAGGCAACTGGAACATGGTGTCAGTGGTGTCCGAGGGGAGCTGTATATATGGATTTATTTGAAGAACAGTATGGCGATTACTGGGTAGGAATCGCGGTTCACAATGGTGACCCTATGGCAGACGCAGTTTATGATGCCGGAATCGGGGGTTCGATTGGTGGATACCCGAGTGCATTGGTTGACCGAGGAGCAGATGTGGATCCATCAGCTATGAATGCTGACTTTTTAGACCGTCTTTTAACAGCGCCAGCAGGTGTTATAGTAAATGGTGCAAATTGGGATCCAGTTTCGAGAGTTTTAGATGTATCTGTAAAATCTACCTTTTCTCAGGCTGTAACAAATTCATACAAATTAGCTTGTGCCTTGACAGAGGATGGCGTAACCGGGACGGATGCAGGTTATAATCAATCTAATGCCTATGCAGGCGGCGGTAATGGTGTAATGGGAGGATATGAATCTCTTCCTAGCTCGGTGCCCGCTGCTCAAATGGTGTATGATCATGTTGCACGTTCAATAGCACCTAGCTTTGAAGGTTCCTCGATATCTTTTCCTGCAAATGTCAATGCGGGCGAAAGTGTAGTTAGTAATTATTCATTTACACTTCCTACGGATTGGGATGAGAACAATATGCACATCGTAGGTTTGCTTATATCTCCCGATGGAAGAATTGACAACGCAGCTTCAACATCAATTACAGAGGCAGTAGGCAATGGATATGAAGAGGGTCCAAACGTCGGTTTATTTGATGGATTTAACAATCAAATCGATGACAAACTGAAAGTGTATCCTAATCCTGCATCTACGATACTGAACGTAACGATTGATATCGTCAAGTCTAATTCAAATCATTTAAGAATATTTAATGCTCAAGGTCAAGTCGTGAAAGATTTTGAAATGATTGAAAATAATGGTAGTTGGAGCTATTCAATTGATATCTCTGATTTTTCACCTGGCGTTTATGCAATATCATATACGAGTGACAATGGAAATAAAATGAAGCGTTTTGTAGTCGAATAAACGATTTGAAAATAAGTAAAGAGCCACTTCGGTGGCTTTTTTTATGCTTTTACTTTTATCGTTTCTTTGACCTCGTCTGCAATTCTTTTTACTTGGATAAGCGTCTCTCCTGTAATGGTGACATGTCCCATCTTTCGAAATGGTTTGGTATCACTTTTTCCGTAAATATGTGGATGTACCCCCGAGATTCCTAAGATCTTTTCTAGACCTTCATAAATGGCAGGTCCAGTAAACCCTTTTTCTCCAAGGATATTGATCATGGCACCTGGAGTAATGAGTGTCGTATCTCCCAAAGGAAGGTTTAAAACAGACCTTAGGTGTTGGGCATATTGTGAGGTATTGCAACATTCAATCGTATGGTGACCGCTATTGTGAGGTCTAGGCGCAATTTCGTTTACCAGTAGCTCACCATTCTTACCAAGAAAGAATTCTACGGCAAGCAGCCCAATCATGTCTAGCTTCTGAATTAGGTCCATGGCTATTGAATTTGCTTTTTGTGTTATTTCTTTTGAAATATTAGCTGGTGAGAATAAATATTCTACGAGGTTGGCCTCTGAGTTGAATTCACATTCAACGGATGGAAAACATTGAACATCTCCGTTCTCATTTCTTGCTACGATAACGGATAACTCTTTATCGAAATCAATGAGTGATTCACAGAGGTTAGGGGCATCATAAGAATGGGAGGATTGTTGAAGTAATTGAACACCTTTACCGTCATAACCTCCCGTTCTCATCTTTTGGATAATCGGATAGCTAATATTCGCTTCTTCTAGGGCATTTGCATTATCATAAAGTGTAAAAGGAGCTGTCGGTATGTTGTGATCAACATAAAATTGTTTTTGGATTCCCTTGTCCTTAATAATTCTCAAAACTCTTGGCTGCGGAAAAATTTTCACACCATTTTGCTCAAGTGCCTCAAGAGCCTCAATATTTACGTTTTCTATTTCAACTGTAATTAGGTCCTTGTCCTTTCCAAATTCTATTACTGTATCATAGTCCGTTATTGAACCGCACGTAAAGGAGTGTGCAATTAGTGCACATGGCGCATTTGGGTCGGGGTCAATCATATGCAGATGAACATCTAGGTCTATTGCCTCTTGAATTAGCATTCGCCCTAATTGGCCACCGCCAAGAACGCCAATTTTAAAATCTTTAGAATTCCATCTCCTATTCATAATACAAAGATACGGCTCTAATCAAATTAATTTCATCTTCGAACCTAAAATTGTATCTTTGCTGCTTCTATGAAGCCAGAAATTCGTCTTCTTGACAAAACATTTTATCCATATCTAGCTGCGGATGAAATAATGAATAGAGTTACAATCCTTGCAAATGATCTTGAACAGGATTATTCGGATAAAGATGTCATTTTTCTAAGTGTACTAAATGGTGCATTTATGTTTACATCTGATCTCATGAAATCTCTGGAGATGAATCTTGAAATCTCTTTTGTTAAGCTTGCATCCTATCAAGGGACTGAAAGCTCAGGTATTGTTCGAGAGCTGATTGGTTTAAATAAGAACATAAAAGATAAGCATGTTGTTATCCTTGAGGATATTGTAGATACGGGTAATACCATAGATAAATTCATGGAGCTACTTAAACCTCATGGTGCCCACAGTATAGAAGTATGTACGTTGCTTTTTAAACCGACAGCATTTGAAGGTCAAAAGGTTCCAAAGTATATTGGATTCGAAATTCCTAATAAATTTGTCGTCGGATATGGCTTAGATTACGATGAAGCTGGAAGAAATATTAAAGAATTATATCAATTAAAAGAATAAAGTTATGTTGAATATTGTGCTATTTGGCCCACCGGGAGCAGGAAAAGGTACGCAATCTGAACGATTGATAAATGAATTGGGTTTGGTGCACCTCTCTACAGGTGATATTTTCAGATCAAATATAAAAGGAGAAACCGAGCTAGGAAAGCTCGCTAAGAGTTATATGGATCAGGGAAAATTGGTTCCTGACAGTGTAACCATTGATTTACTCCGTTCGGAGGTACTGAAACACAGTTCGCCAAAAGGGTTTATTTTTGATGGTTTTCCTCGAACAAATGCACAAGCAAAGGCTTTAGATGTTTTTCTTGAATCCATAGACACTTCTATTAAAATAATGCTTTCATTAGATGTTGAAGAGGAAGAGCTGAAAAAAAGATTGATTAAACGAGCTGAGGTAAGCGGACGGGCAGATGATGCAGATCCAAAGATCATTGACAATAGAATTGCCGTTTATCATAAAGAAACTGCGCCCGTTAAATCCTTTTATGAGCGACAAGGGAAATTGGTTTCTATTGCAGGAATGGGCAGCGTAGATGAGATTACAGCGCGCCTGTTTACTTCAATAAACGCAATTTAATCCATCCAATGGCTTCAGACAACTTTGTTGATTACGTAAAGATTCATGTCAAATCTGGAAATGGAGGAGGAGGATCCACTCATTTTAGACGAGAAAAGTATATACCAAAAGGAGGCCCTGATGGAGGGGATGGGGGTCGTGGTGGTCATGTGTATTTGAGGGGAAACAAACAGCTTTGGACGCTATTGCATTTGAAATTTAAAAAGCATGTTAAGGCGGACCATGGCGCACACGGCTCTAGTAATTTGAAAACTGGGTCTCAGGGAAAGGACGTATATATCGATGTTCCCTTGGGTACGATTGTCCGTGATGAGGAATCAGATGAGGTTCTTTTTGAAATTACTGAAGATGGTGAAGAAAAAATTGTTCAGAAGGGTGGCCGCGGAGGTCTGGGAAATAACAACTTTAAGTCATCAACTCATCAAACGCCACGTCATGCGCAGCCAGGAGAGCCGGGTATTGAAGGATGGAAAGTTCTTGAGCTTAAAATTTTAGCAGATGTGGGGTTGGTAGGCTTCCCAAATGCCGGCAAAAGCACGCTGCTTTCTGTTGTATCTGCTGCGAAACCAGAAATTGGCGATTATCCTTTTACGACCATTCGGCCCAATTTAGGAATTGTTTCGTATCGAGAGCATCGCTCTTTTGTGATGGCTGATATTCCAGGAATTATTGAAGGAGCATCTAAAGGAAAAGGTCTAGGGTATCGTTTCTTGAGGCATATTGAACGAAATTCACTTCTTTTATTTATGGTTCCCGCTGATGCTGATGATATAGCAGAAGAGTATCGCATTTTGAAGTCCGAGCTGAAGGCATATAATCCAGAACTTTTACATAAAGAATCTATTCTCGCTATTACAAAATCGGATATGCTGGATCAAGAGCTTGAAGACGAAATTAGAAAAGAGCTTGACAATAGCTTATCAGGCATTAATTATTTGTTTATTTCTTCTGTGGCACAGTCTGGAATTGTTGAGCTGAAGGATGAGATTTGGAAACTTTTACAGGATGATTGAAAAATTAGAATCCATTGATCATAGCTTAGTTTTGGCTATCAATGCAATGCATTCGACGTTCTTAGATTCATTTATGTGGTTTTTATCAGGTTCATATATTTTATTTTTTCTAATCCCTTTTGTTTTTTATTTCTTGTTCAAAGAGTATCGTTCGAAACAGTTGATCTGGATATTTGTAGCTATTGTGCTTACGATTATTTTAACGGATCAGCTATCTGTACACGCCTTTAAGGAGGTTTTTCAGCGGTATCGTCCCTCGCATAATTTATTGCTCAAATCTCAGCTTCACCTTCATGAGTACCCAGATGGTTCTTTTTATGGAGGAGGCAAGTTCGGCTTTGTATCTTCTCACGCCGCTAATTATTTTGGGATATTAACGATCATGTCTGGTTTAATAGCAAAGCGATGGGTTAAGATAATATTATTTGTGATTGCTCTTCTGGTCATCTATAGCCGCGTATATTTGGGGGTTCATTATGTGAGTGATGTCATTTGCGGTGCGCTTTTAGGATTTGTCTTAGCTCAATTTGTTTTACAATTCATACTTTTAAAGAAAGTAAAGGTTTCATGAATTATCTATTGGTATTTCTTGGTGGTGGAATTGGCAGTATGCTTCGTTTTGGCGTAGGTAAAGTTTTTGCCAAATGGGAGACTGATTTTCCATTGGCAACCTTGGTTTCTAATTTAACAGCTTGTCTCATTTTTACTATGATTCTTTATTTTTGGACGAAAGAATTAAAGACTGAATGGATTTATCCCTTTGCCATTATAGGTTTGTGTGGGGGGTTCAGTACCTTCAGTACCTTTTCTTTTGAAAATTTCCAGCTTTACAATCAATCCAATTATTTTCTTTTAGCATTGAATATCTTGTTGTCCGTGCTACCCGGAATATTTTGCTTTTATTGGGTGTCAGATAGGTTGTAACGGAAACCTATTATGAGGTTAAATTGAATATTAATCGTTAAATAATTAATGATGAAGTTTGTGAAAAAGTTAGTCCCGACTATTTTGATTGGACTTGCCGTGATTGTTACAGGATATATATTAGGCAGCTCTTATTTGTCTCGAGGAAAATCTGACCCTTCCGTTACTGTTAAAGGCCTGGGTCAGCAATCTTTTGACTCTGATTTAATTGTTTGGCGTGCCAGCTTTTCTCGCAATGCCGTTGATTTGAAGCAAGCATATAAAGATTTGAATGCTGATATTTTGAAGGTCAAAAAGTTCCTTGCGAGTCAGGGTATAAAGGATGCTGAGGTTGTTTTTGATGCCGCTGACATTAGTAAGAATTATGATAATCAGTATGACGAGAATGGTAATTTTACTGAACGCCTTTTTAGAGCCTACGATTTGAGTCAGTCTTTTGAGGTTCAGTCAAAGTCTGTAGATCTAGTAGAAAAAACGTCTCGTGAAGTTTCAAAGCTCATTGATGCGGGTATCGAGTTGAATTCATATGCTCCTGAGTATTATTACACAAAGCTTGCAAAGTTGAAAATTAAAATGATTGAGGCTGCAACCAAAGATGCTAAGAATCGCGCAGAAACTATTGCGGAGAACGGGGGAGGAAAACTTGGGGCATTGACATACGCCAGTATGGGGGTTTTTCAGATAACTGCCGAAAATTCAAGTGATGAATATTCTTGGGGAGGAAGTTTCAATACCTCTTCAAAGCGCAAAACCGCCAGCATTACCATGCGCCTTCACTATGAGATTAATTAAATACTAACCAAGCCACATTAGCACATTATCCCGCCAGATCTCGTCGGCTTCTCTTTGTGTAAGTATATCTACTTCAACGGCGAAGTCAATTACCCTTCCTGGGAAAGAATTACCAACGCCTTCCATTTCTCCTAAGGGATATGGATCATCAAGTCCAGCTACAATTTGTGATACACCAACGCGGCGTTTTAAAAGTTCTAAGGTATACGAGTCATGTACTAAGGAGTCAAAAAATAAATTTTTATGTCCCAAAGATGCCCTGGGATTTTCAACATTTTCAAATAAATCGGGTCTACCATCATATCCTTGTAGACGTCTTCCATAATTTGCAATTCCAAGCATACAGCCATGTGCGAAACAAGTTCTAATATTCGGGAATTTATTAGGGATATCATTCAATGTATATAGATGAAGTGTGTCTGCGCACTGGGCCATCATCCAAACCAAATGAAAACGCCAGTATTGGTCTTTAAGATTTACTATTTTTTCACCATCATATGGATGAATTTCTATCGCTAGATTATACTTGTTAGCGAGTTCATATATCGGAAATACGGACTGGTCAGCAATCGAGGTCCATTGATCATTGGCATTTAGAAAGTGTGTCGGGAGGCAAAGCAACTTAAGTCCAAGCTCGCTTACACATCGTTCGATCTCTTTTAAAGCATCATCCATGTAAAGCGGTTGTACGACAAATCCGCTAGTGAATTTATCTGGGAAACCC
Source organism: Crocinitomicaceae bacterium TMED16 (assembly GCA_002167775.1). GTDB lineage: Bacteria > Bacteroidota > Bacteroidia > Flavobacteriales_D > Crocinitomicaceae > UBA952. The sequence goes on from NHBV01000026.1 coordinate 25,815, forward strand.
TCCTGAACTGAAGCGTTAAAGTCATTTTGCCAAGTTATGGCATCTTTCGTGTCTTGTTGCCTCCAGCCATTACAATATATTTGAGAGAGGTTCAGCATCACACCATGGTCAATATTGTACGTATCCATCCACTCTAGTTTTTCTTTCAAAAAGAAACTAGGATCGGTGATTGGTCTGGACCAATTGCCTTGCCGCATGAATTTTTTATCGTCATCAATCCAGAACAATTTCTTGTCCTTCATGAACTTCGGGATTTGATGAGGTTCTGGAAGAATATGACCGTGTCCGTTAATTCTTTTCATAGATTAGAAACAAGTTTGTGTATTCATACGACGCTTTCGAAACGAATATACATAAAAAAAGAGCCTCAAAGGAGGCTCTTGTTTATCTTGAATTATTTCTGCTTTAGAAATTATATTTACCGTCGGCAATTAGTTTCTGTGCAATGATTTGTCTAGCAGCTTTTGGATTGAATGCTTGTGTCTTCGTAAAACGTTTTAATCCCATAAGCATCATCCTTGCTTCATCTCCTTCGGCAAACGATTGAATTGCATCTTTGGCAGCCTTTGCAATTTTGTCTGCTGTATCGTAAAAATAAGTTTTTGCAATGGCTATATCATGCTCACATGCTGCCTCTCCTTGGCTGTCTATTTTTTTCTGAACCCTCAGATAAACCGATTCTGCAAGATAGGTCCATATGGCAACGTCTGCAATATTCATCAATACCTCTTGCTCTTTGGCTAGCGTCTGCATTAGCTTTTGAACAGCTGAACCAGCCACCATTAGGATTGTCTTTTTAAAACCATCAAGCATATTTTGTTCGTCACCCAACGGGGAGTTTGAAGGTTCTTTTATTTCTGGAATGCTCATAAGCTCTCCAGCAACTTTCATTGCAGGACCCATTAAATCGAGCTCTCCTTTCATGGCGCGACGAAGCACCATATCGACAGTAAGCATTCTGTTGATTTCGTTTGTACCTTCAAATATTCTGTTGATTCTTGAATCTCGGTAGGCACGTTCAACTGATGATTCGGCTGAATAACCCATTCCGCCAAATATTTGAACAGCTTCATCTACAACGTAGTCGAGGCATTCTGAACCGGCGACCTTGATTACGGCACATTCAGGAGCAAATAGCTCAATCCCTTGAAGCGTTGCTTGAGCTTTATCCATTCCGCTTTCCATTAAGCCTTTAATAGCATCGTCAATGTTCTGACCTGCTCGGTAAGTTGCAGATTCAACGGCATATGTTTGTATCACTTGTTCGGCCAGCTTGTATCGAATTGCACCATATTTAGAAATAGATCTTCCAAACTGTTCTCTCTCGAGTGCATATCTCACAGACTCATCAATTCCGCCTTTTGCCCCACCCATTACGGCTGCGCCCAATTTAATTCTTCCTATGTTTAGAATATTTAAGGCTATTTTAAATCCATTACCTCTTTCTGAAAGCATGTTTGCAACTGGAACTTTAACATTATTAAAGAATACCTGTCTTGTGGATGAACCTTTGATTCCCATTTTTTTCTCTTCTGGGTTTAAGGTGATGCCTTCGCTATCTGCTTCTACAAGGAATGCAGTAAGGTTTTCATCATCTTCAATTTTAGCAAAAACGGTAAATAGATTTGCAAATCCACCATTGGTGATCCACATTTTCTGACCATTTATGGTATAGTGCGAACCGTCCTCAGATAGGTCAGCTTTCGTTTTTCCAGAGTTGGCATCAGAACCTGATCCAGGTTCAGTTAAACAATAGGCTGCGGCCCATTCCCCTGAGGCTAATTTTGCTAAATACTTGTTTTTTTGTTCGTCATTTCCGTAATAGAGTAGCGGTAGGGTTCCAATTCCCGTGTGTGCCCCATAGGCCACAGAAAACGAAAAGCCTAACCCTAAATATTCTGTAGCGAGTAAGGTTGTTTTAAAGTCAACGCCCATTCCTCCATATTCTTCTGGTACGGAGAGGCCAAGCAATCCAAGCTCACCAGCCTTTTTTAATAAGGATGGCATTAAACCTTCTTCAAGGCTGTCAATGCGGTCTAAGTGAGGAATGATTTCTTGCAGAATAAAATCCTCGCACATGCTTGCGATCATTTTATGTTCTTCTGTCCACTCTTCTGGGGTAAAAATGTCTTTAGGTGCGGTATCTCTGATGATGAATTCGCCACCTTTTATAGGTTGATTGTCACTCATGTTGGTTGATTATGATATAGAATTTCATCAAATATATGAAAACTAAAAGTATTATGCATGCATAATACAGTTAAATTTTTATTTTCATTCTATAATCATTCATGAAGTAGCCGTTCCCGATATCTAAATCGATCGACTCTACTATTTCGAAGCCTATTTTTTGATAGAAATTAACTGCAGGATTAGTGCGATTCACAAATAAATCAAGGGCATTCAATTTTTGCTTACGACCAACACCATAAATATACGCTAGTAGCTTTCGCCCCGAACCTTTATGGTGTCGTTTTGGATTTACGTATAGTTTATGTAGCCTTACACATGATTTTTCGTTTCTGATTTCGAAGGAGGCGAAGCCGATATTTTCTTCTTGTTCTCGAAGTACAATGAATTCATGGCCTTTGTCAAAGTTTTGTTGAAGTTGCTTTAGGTTATACATCCATTCGAGCATATACTTGATCTGCTCTTGGCTAATCATTTCTTTAAAGCAGATGGGCCAAATTTCATGTGCCATTGTATGAATCAGTTCAAGCTTGTTTTTCGCTAATCTTTGAATCATATTAATGCTTAATGAATGTTAGCTGTCTCGTTTGTCCTTTATGCTTGAATTCAATGAGGTACATTCCTGCTGAATATTCCGTGCAGTCTATGCTGCCATTAACAATTTCAATTTCCCTTGATTTTCCTGAAAAATCTTTAAGTATGGCTTTCATACTCATGTTGTGAAGTTGATCTAAATACAATTTGTTGCGTACAGGGTTGGGGTAGACCTTAAAAGAGGATGCCTCGTTACTCTGACTTAAACCTAACTCTAAAGCTTCTCTCAAAGCGGCCATAGCATCTACTTTTCCGTGACCCCATTTAGGGTCTCCCTCGGCTGGAAGATCTCCTGTTTTATTGTCCTCTCTGGCGGTTGATAGGAGAATTTGTTTTACCTCTGTTGCACTTAACTCAGGCTTTGCCTGAAGTAATAAGGCTGCTACACCAGCGACTATAGGCGAGGCCATCGATGTTCCCGAAAGTTTCGCGAAATGGTATGTTCGTGTATTGAATTCTATACTCTCCACTGATGAAAAGGAAGCATCTGTATAAGATGAAATAGCAGCACCAATAGATACGCCTGGGGCTGCAATGTCGGGTTTCATTAAGCCATCGTATCTAGGACCTTGGCTCGAAAAAGAGGCCATTGCACCACCTGTTGTCACTCCTGTAGGTGTTACCCATCCTGAAGCATAGGCAGCTACACTTATCACGTCCTCCGCACAAGAAGGTTCGCTAATTCCATTTTCATTATCACCACTCATTGAACCGGTTCCATAAGCTGAAAATGGCATACCCCAATTTCCAACGTCATTGGTGAGTTCAGTAACATTCCAATTATGCACTGTGCCTGAGTTAGCAGCTGATTTAAACATGACTCTGTAGGCACTTGAGGTACATTTTACACGCAAACGCATGTGAGGTCTTCCGTTCAATGGATGCATGTTATCAGCAGAGATGTTGTACCAAATAGTGTCTATTTCATTGACTAGAAAAGTATCTATGTATGTATCAGTGTTTTGGGTTGAGTAATATGGCGTTTGTGCGACCACTTGACCACTTGTGTTTTTAATCTCTAATGCATTTGAAAATGTTTCTCCTACCTCGCCCCAGCTATGAATACTTTGTCCCCACATGTTTGGATTTGCACTGTATGAGTAGAATTGTATTCTTGAGGCAATTGTATCTGATTCGAAAGTATGTTTAAGGTGAAAATTTACATTACCATTATTTCCTCCAGAATTCACAAAAACAACCCCTAAATCAGTGTATGCGGAAATAGCTGTGCTCAAAACGGAGTTTCCGTCTAGTGAACCAAGGTGATAAAGTCCCCAACTCATGTTTATGACAAGTCTTTTTCCTTCCTCAACGGATTTTTGGTACATCCATTCCCATGCATCTAGCACTGCTCCCTCATCTACAAGGAATGTAACAAATAAGAATTGTACTCCAGGTGCAATTCCTTTGTAAGCTGTACCGACTGAACTTCCACCTGCAATGGAGGCGACATGCGTTCCATGTGTAGAATAACTATATATATTCGCTGTATCACTCCCGACAGAATTAAGCTCATTGGGCGTGTCAAATTCTGTTCCGTAGTCAAAATTATCTGGACTCGGTCCGCTGAGCTTATATTGGTCCCATGCTGCCAAAATGCGTGTTTCTTGAAGGAGCGAGTCATAAAATACGGGAGAGCTATAATCGAACCCCCAATCTGTAACACCAATCAATATATTTTCACCATCATATCCTTGTGGTAGGTTTCCAAGTCCTAGGTGAACTGAATCTGCATGGGTGTCAAAGAGTGCTTTGTCCAAGCATGGTTTTAACTTTCTTGACAGCGAAGCAAATTCAATATCTTCAAGCACTTTGAGCTTATTTATCTTTGAAAGAGGAAGTTTTAGATGCGCAAGACCGTTCACGCTAACATGCGCTTGACCTCCGAATGATTCAATTTGCTCCTGACTAAATCCATCCTTGGTCTTCGCTACAAGGCTCAAATAAAGTTTATTATGTTCATTGGTTAGTACATATTTGGTATTCAAGAGTTTCGTCGGGTCTTTTTTAAATTGTTGTTCAAGCGTGGATAAATCATGAAGATCCGCATTGCTCATAAAATTTTGCGCGTTCAGCATTCCGCATGCGCACAGAAATAAAGTAATATTTATAATGGTTTTCATAAATCAAATGTAATGAAAACCCCTCATTATTGTTATGCTCATAAAAGGAGTATTTCTTCTGTTTAATTTTGCCCGAGCATAATCATCAATATCAGGATGTTGATAGCTTTTTAAGTTGCGTAAACGCATATTCGTAAAATAATTCGAAATTAGTGATATGGTATTGAATCGAATTTGGTTTGGGATGTTTTTGATAGCAATCGCACTTGGATTTTATAAAACATTTGTTTTGGGCGATTATTCTGTCATGAAAGAAATGATTGATAGCCTTTCTTCCTCTGCCAAGCTTGGTTTTGAACTTTCGTTATACCTCACTGGGGCAATGTGCTTGTGGCTGGGAATAATGAGAGTAGGTGAAAAAGGCGGTGCCATAGGACTATTAACCAGAGCAGTGACGCCATTGTTTTTAAGATTATTTCCTGATATTCCACAGAATCATCCTTCGATTGGCTCTATGATGATGAATTTTAGTGCCAATATGTTGGGGCTTGATAATGCCGCAACTCCGCTTGGCCTAAAAGCAATGAAAGAGCTACAAGAAATTAACCCTTCAAAGGACCGTGCATCCAATGCCCAAATTATGTTTCTAGTCTTAAATACCTCGGGACTTACCATTATACCGATTTCTATTTTTGCACTTCGATCAGGCGCAGAATCACCGACAGAAGTTTTTTTACCTATTCTAATTTCAACATTCATAGCTTCCCTTGCAGGATTAATATTCGTGGCAATCAGGCAAAGGATCAATCTTCTAAATGCAACTGTTCTGTCATATATTGGTGGTTTGTCTCTATTGATTGGTTTGTTACTCTATTATGTTATTGAACATCCGAGTCAAGGTGAAGCAGTTTCTGTTGTTGTGGGGGGAGGGATTATGTTTAGTATCATTTCAGCATTTATCATTTTGGCCATTAGAAAAAAGGTGAATGTCTATGAATCATTTATAGATGGGGCTAAGGGAGGTTTTAATGTGGCCATTAGTATTATTCCTTATCTGATTGCTATTTTGTGTGCTATAGCTTTATTTCGAGCTTCTGGTGCTTTGGACGGTATTCTCAACGGAGTGAGATGGTTTGTGCTGAGCGCCGGTTTATCAGTTACTGAATGGGTAGATGCGCTTCCTGTTGCATTTATGAAACCCTTAAGTGGAGGAGGGGCAAGAGGTGCTTACGTAGAGGTTATGAGTAATTTTGGTATTGGATCACTGCAAGAGCTTATTGCAGCAACGATGCAAGGCAGCACGGAAACGACGTTTTATGTGCTTGCCGTATACTTCGGTTCTGTGGGGATAAAAAAAACTAGGTATGCTGTTACAGCAGGTTTGTTTGCTGATTTGATTGGAATCATCGCGGCTATTGTTGTTTCGTATATTTTCTTCGCATAATTTTGTTTTTTGTTTCAAGTCAAAGGATTGTGAAGATTATTTTTAAGATATATTTTTTTAAATTGGAAAATGGGTTGGTTCAAAAAAAGTAAAAAACCAAAAGAGACTACCTCGAAGGCGGAAAATTCTTCAAAGGTACCTTTGCGTCCTATTCAGTATTCCAATATGGTCATTTTGGCATGGGCTAAAGCTGTTGATGGTAATATGGATTTACAAAAGTGGCTTGTTGAAAATGATTACGAAGAGCTGGTGCATGCCTCTTATGCAGTTCGACTTAAAGAAGACTCCCGGACTTGGCTCATGGATAATGGTTATGCGCATATTATGGCGATGATCAACGGCTGTGAAGGTAATGGTCAGGCGCAAAAATGGTTGCTCGATTATGGCTTTCATAATCTCTATCATGTTGCACGCGCAATTGATTACGAGCAAGACAGCTGGAAGTGGCTCGCTATTAAAAAACTTCCCCAGCTTGCTATTTTAGCAAAAAGTATTCAACGGGTGAAAGACAAAATAGAAGAAACACACAACGATATTCACTCTATGAATAAGGATTAATTGAGCTTTCGTAACCCTTTGCTTGCTTTTTGTTATTGGAATATCAAGTAGAACCAATCTCAAATGAAATTTAGCCTCATTCTTTGCAATGCGTTTGTCTTCAGCATTGCAATGCACTTATTTTCTCAAACTAATCTAAAGCCTTCACAAACGCATGCGCTTTTGCATTTGAAATTTATAAACCCGGATGATACGCCTTTTAAAAGCGCTGAGGTATCATTAGTTCAACAAAAGAGTAAAGAAATTTTTAAGGCCAAAACAAATGAGTTTGGGTTAGTTCAAGTTTTAGTTCCAAAGGGTGAAAGCTACACGACAAGTTGTGGATCATATCAAAACACGGCACCCATTTCAATTCCAGATAGGGGGAATCTTCAGTGGAAAGGTACACGCTATACACACCCCACAGTTAAACTCATATTTGAATATAAGGATTTATCAGGTCTTCTTGTGAAAGGTGAGCAAATTCGTATTGATACTAAGTCGGGATTGACGTTCGTAGGTGAAACAAATGCAGCAGGTGTCACAACAATCTATTTACCTGGTCAAGATGCTTACAGCATTAGCTCGCCTACACAGGAACATTTTCACGATTTTGATTATCGCATTCCACTGAATGGTATGACAACGCTTAAATATTATCATGTGGCCAAGAGTTCAGCGCAATTAGAAAAGGAAACAGCGCAAAAAATTGCAGTACAAAAGGCTACTGACGAAGCGAATAGAAAGGAACATGAAGAATGGAGAATCCGTGATTCAATTAGAGGAGCCACTCCGACTGTTGTCATCTTTATAAATAGATATGGGAAACCCATTGATATTTATGATGGTGGTAAAACGGAGGCATTAACTGGTCGGGTTACTGATTATTTCTACAGTATTTGTAGAAACCGTCCTAATGAAAAGACAGCAGAGGTTCTTGTTAGAAAGCGAAGAGGAACGTATCACTATTATGCGCGATCAGAGGACCAAGAATGGACCGGAACCTATAAACTCTATGGTGGCGGAGTCCACTATATTTCAGTTGGCTTAGAAAAAGGAAAACCAATCAAAATATGAAATAGGAATCTATTTCTTGTGCCTGCTCTGTTGCTCTTTGATACGAACATAAATCAACTTATGGCGGCTTTTGGCATTTTCTCTCTGCTCTACCTCAAATTCTCCTATGGATTTGATTAGAGGCGTTAGCTTCTCAAAACCAAAGTTTCGTGAGTCAAAGTTTGGTTGTTTTTTAACCATTAAACCTCCTACATCACCTAGAAATGCCCATCCATCATCGTCAGAGACATCAGAAATTGTCGTTCTGATCAACTGAATTACTTTCTTGGTGACAACATCAACACTTTCTTTGTTAGATGATTTTTCCTTATTCGTTTCTAAATTGGCTGCCCTTGATTTTAAAATCTCGATATAGATAAACTTATCGCAAGCTACAATGAAAGGGTTTGGTGTTTTCTTTTCACCTATTCCAATCACCTGCATTCCAGCTTCGCGAAGTCTTGTTGCGAGTCTCGTAAAATCACTATCGCTTGAAACCAAACAAAAGCCATTTACTTTTCCCGAATAAAGAATATCCATCGCATCAATAATCATGGCTGAATCCGTCGCGTTTTTCCCTGTCGTGTAGCCATACTGCTGAATTGGGGTAATTGCATTTTCTAGAAGTAGGTTCTTCCATTTGGAAAGACGAGGTTTTGTCCAATCGCCATATATTCTTTTTATAGATGGATTGCCATATTTTGCAATTTCTTCCATCATTTCTTTTACCTGTGCTGATGGTATATTGTCTCCATCAATAAGCACAGCCAGGTTTTTATTTAGATCCATTATATTTGAATTTCGACAATCATTTTTTCCAATGCTAATTGATTGTCCTGTGTTTTCCGCTATTTTGAAACAATAGCGATTTTCTACTAAGTTAAGAACTATATGATAAGATATGAAGAAGGAAATAAATCCTACTCAATTTGCGAACGAGATAACATTAATCTCTATATGTTTTTCACAAAAGATGCGAAGACCTCTTTGTGTTTATTCAAATCCATATCTGCTGATAAAGCGACACGGGCAATGTAATCTTTATCTCCCTCTTTAGTCGTTCCTTGAGTAGAAGTAGCGGGAATTGTCCAGTAGCAACCTTTTAGCTGCCCATAGGACACACAATATTTGCTTTCATTCGGGATTTCATTGATCATAAGTCCTATGAGCTTATGGTTGAGTATTCGCTTATTGGCCTCTCTTTCTTCATCCGTATTTCCTTTTGTTGGAAGGTCTAATGAGAATACTGAGGGGGTAAACCCTTTTTCCGCCAATTCTTCGGAAACAAAATTTATTTTGGCCTCAGGCAGTGTTTCCTTTATGAAGTTTACAAATTCACGCGTATTTATATAAGCATCATGAATTCTTGTATTCATTGAAGGTAATTGGGCTGCGAGTATTTCATACTGGAGTGCAGTCGCCTCATTGTCACAAATAGTCAAATGTTGCGTAATTTTTTGCATTAAAGGTTCAGCTTTTTGGTTCGCGACGCAGTATCCAGCTGTACATTTTCCTCCACTTGGGAATTTTGAACCACTTGCATAGGACAAAGCACGAACCGAAGATAATATCTCTCCATCTCCTAAAAAATGGATATTTGGACAAAATGTTTGGTCTAATATAAATACCGGTTTAACTGCATGTGTTCCGTTTTTTGTCTTTCTAACTTTACTTAAAGCCGCTTTTAGCTCGATAAGGTCTGGAACCTCAACCCTCGGGTTCGTAGGTATTTCCGCGATAATATAGGGTACTGCATCTTCTTTTGCGGTCTGCTCAAGGACCTGCTCAATGCTTTGAACCATATCATTTCCGCCATCGACAAGTAAATCTGTGATTTCAACACCCTCAATACAAGCTGCAACCCGTCGCGCTTGATCATTTGTTCCGCCATAGCAATTCGGAGGAACAATGATTTTTATTTTTTTTCCTTTGTGCTCTTCAAATGCATGATCAATTAGACCCATCAAAATTGCATATTGAATAGATAGTCCACTAGAGGCTACAACTGGGTTGATACGTGTTTCCGTAATCTCTTTGATTGAGGCTAGCACGCGCTCTTTATTACTTGCTTTTTGCCTTGAATCGACTTGTTTTATTTGCTCACCAATGATGGCCTGTAGACCTCGAAATGAATTGATTGGTGTCATGGCTATTGTTTCTCTTCTCCTTACATGTTGTATTTCTGAAATGTAATGCTCATTTTGTTGTCCATTGACGATGAGAATACTACCGAGATCATCGTGAATATTGAGTATGAAGTCAATATTTGAATTTACTTCAAAATCCGAAAGTTTATTTTGTTGAGAGAGCAATACCGTGCTTCCTTCAAAGGCATTAATGGTGTCGGTTTCATCTATTTTCTGAAGTGTGAATAAATAACCGTATACCTTTGTAAGCTTTTCTGAGTTAAAAAAAATTGGAAGTGAATTTTTATATAGAATGCGTGTATTTTTTTGTTCAAATAAGTTCTTTCTTAGAATAGCTAAAATTGGAGCCATCTTTGAGCCAAAGCTAATTAGAGAATCTGCTGGTAAATTATTGAGTCCTGCAATAGACCATTCCAATAAACATGACAAAGGATGACCTAATCTGATATAATCGAAAGCGGTGGGTAGGTTATTTAATGCAGAGGCGTGAAGCTTGTTTTTTTCAATAAGCTCTTCGAAGTTTTCAAGAAATTGAGTTTTTGCTTGGCTTTCTTCATAAATATCCAGCCGATGAGTGGTTAGGTTTAACCAATCATTTGGCATGTTTTTCAGCACTTTACGTAGGTTTTTTATTACGCTTTCTTGTTCCATTACTTTTACCATATATTAAGGCAAGCAATATACATTAAATAGAAATTTTAAGAAAGTGTTAAAGCATGTTTTATTTCTCAATAAACCTCACCTCTACGCGTCTATTTAGCTTTCGCCCTTCACTTGAGGAATTATCTGCAATCGGAACTTTTTCACCAAATGCCTCAATAATTATTCTATCGGCACTTATTCCATTGGCTAGTAAGAAGTCTTGAACGGCTGACACTCTATTTTTAGACAACATAACGTTATAGTTTTCAGGTCCTTGGGCATCGGTATGCCCTTTCAAAGAGATTTTTAGCTCACTTTTTGCATTTAATATATTCACAATCGACTCAAGTGCACCAAAGGATCCTTTTTGAACAACAGCTTTATCAAATTCAAATAGGACATTCTTTTCAATCGGAATGAAGTCTTTCTTTTCTGCTTCTGCCTGTTTCACCTCTGCAATTTCTTCAACGGCGGCCTCAATGTATACCGTATCCACACGCGTAATTACAATAGTATCCATCGCTGGAAGCTCCGTTATTTGCTCATTTCGTAAGGCGTTATTTGTGGTGTCTTGAGCTTCTTTGTTTGTCTCTGCAATTTCTGGAATAGTTTTGGGCTTCTTTTTACAAAATTTTATTCCCAATAGAATCTCATGCGAACCGGAGCTGTATGATGCTATATTTGACATGGGTGTTTCATACGCATATCCTATAAAGAATAAATCTTGTACTTGGATTCCAGCTCTGGCGATAAGTCCAACTGACGTTCGATATCCGAGCCCTCCAGAAATATATTTTTTATAAGTGGCATCCGCGTTAAGGTCAAGCTGATAACCATTATTGGTTCCTTTCGTGTATATCGATGGTGTCAACATCCAATTATCACCGATTTTTTGGTTGTAAGCAACCAAACCATTTAAGTGTCTTCTGAGCCCAAATCCATCAATGCCCGAAAAAGACATATTACTAGTAGATTGAATAAGTTGTTGAGAACCAATACTAATCTCTAGATTTTTCCATTGATATAAAATTCCGATATTCGAATTAAGAGTCCCACCAGCTTGCTCCCCACCTTCAATAATTGGGTCCCCATTTTCGAAGGCAATAGCATTAGTGGCGTCGATACGATATTGATTGTAACCAACTGATGCACCAAGTCGTATATTATGAGTTTTACCTATAGTCAGTCCATAGGATAGAGAACCCATAGCGGATACCTGCTGAATCATTCCAATTTGATCAACAAGAACTTGCCCTCCGACGCCAAGAGATTTCCCAATCAAACCATTGGCACTGATCATACTTGTAAGCGGTGCTCCTTCAACCTTCAACCATTGATTGAGGTGTGAAAAATTAATTTGCGTACATCCACTGGCACCTGAATAAGCCGGGTTAATGGCGTATTTATTGTACCCATATAGATTGCGTTGTGGAGTCTGTTGGCTATAAGAAACCAACGATAGTAAACAGATACTAAGTGAAATGATTTTTTTCATGGTTTCTTATTTTTTAAGTCTTAATAAATTAATAGATCCCGTATAATCGGTATCACATCCCGTTATCGAATAATAGTAAACCCCATCCGGGAGCTGTTCATCGTCTTTGGTTCCTGACCATGTGTTTTCATAGCTATTGGACTCAAAAACAAGCTGACCCCACCGATTGTATATTTGAACAGTGCATCCTTGAATTCTATCGGGATATTTAATATTCCAAGTTTCGTTTATATTGTCTCCGTTTGGTGTAACAATATTGCTAATCTCTTGGTCGCAGAATGCAACACTAAGTTCTAGTCTTACAATAGAATCACATCCGTCGGCTGCCGCAATTGTATCGTAATACACCCCAGCTTCCGTAAGTATGGTCCCATTGAAGTCATAAGTCTCATCGCTGCAGATGGAAATATCTGCCATATATCCGATAGGTGGATCTGTAACGAATACCGATAAATAAACAATCGAATCACATCCCAGCGGTGTCGTTAAAGTTTCAATATAAACACCCTCTGTTGTAATCGTATTACCATTGAAGTCGTAGGACGCTCCCATACAAATCGTCATTTCATCGCTCGCGGTGATGGTCGGTAATAAAAATAGAGTAGAGGTAACAATGCTATCACAGCCATTGCTATTCACAAGGGTATCTACGTATACACCTTCGGTGTCGTAGGAGCTTGTTCCCACAGCTATAGAGGCTCCTGTACAAATTGTATATTCAGGACTGCTCTCAGTATGCGGTAAAATTGTAAGCGCAGTGATGACCGTACTATCACATCCCTGTGGCGTTACATAAACTTCCGAATACGTTCCCGCTTCTGTTTGATTTGCTCCCTCCAGGAATGCAGATTGCCCTGCACAAATCGATAGGTTCACATTGTTAGTTGTGGGTTCACATGGGTTTCCACAATTTGATGCATCATAGGTAAAACCAACCGAGCAAGCACCATCAGTTATATCAACGGAGTATATGCCCGCTGTTGGCGATAAGTAGGTGTAACCTGCACCAGGACTGACTTGACCTTGTTCTACAATTTCACCCAATGGGCTCGTTATTGTAAAGTCGTATGGGGTTCCGTAAAAGCCATTTAATCCGCCATCTGCAATGAATGTAACTGTACAAGTTGCGTCATCATATGCGAAAACCGGGGTGAGTTCTTGTAAATAAACAACAGGTTGTCCGTCTGAGGCAGTGGAGGTGAGGCATGAAAATTGTGCCCAATCTGAAGGGATATCAGCAGCAGGTGACAAGAAGTATACAGTATTAAACAATGGATTGCCTAGTGTTCCTGAGCCATCTGTGTTATTGGTAAAGCTACCGGACCCTTCCAATGACGCGATAATTGAATTTTCAAGTCCTGAACCTGAAACTGGAACTGGAACGGGATTTTGTTCATGTAATATGTATCCTGGAGAAAGACAATCTGGAAAGCTTGCTGTCGATTCTCCTATACCGTTAAGCATCACACTTGGTGTATAGCTATCAGAATAGCATATAAAACTTGTATCTAGGTCTGTAGTTTGTATTACGTTTCCATTTGCAAGTGTAATTTCGGACATACCGGCATCGCTTTCGACTTCTTGTATGTATTCAATAATGTATTGCCCTTCATCTCCTGATGAACCGCCGTCAATTTGAATCGCATATAATGTTCCCGGCGTCATACAACATGCTGATTCTTGGTTTCCTTCAAATCCTGCCTCGCCCTGAATGACGGGAGTAATTAATGGAGTGGATTGTGTTCCGTCTTGTGTAAAGGTTGCCGGTCCCAGACCTCCATAACAATCCGTCCCATTGAGAAGCTCATATATGTTGTAACGAACTGTATCTAATCCAACATAGGCTCTAACACTAATCTCAACTGCTCCCGATGGTGGAGCTGTAAAGTAATGCCAAACCGTTTGATTTGCGCAATTTGCCGGATTCGTTGAAGCATCAGGTTCCCCTGCCAGGTATTCCTTACATGCGAGTACATTGCTTCCAGAAACAGCTTGAAAGGTAGGATCCGTTCCTGCGAGTATAACAGGGACCTCGTATAATGTATCTTGAAGTGCGAGGCAAAGAATATCATTCCCTGGGGAGTTGAATGATGGATCAGATAAACTAGGGTCATACAACCAGCTTTTCATTTCTGTTGAGGAGAAAGGGTCGATAATATTGGCCGGATCAATCATTCCATAATAATTGTACCCCGGCTCTAGGCAATAATTGGAGACAATTGCACTTTCATTTCCGCCAAAGAATCCATTCAAGCCACCCTCAGCGCCGGATAAGAATTCAAGGTTTGCACAAGTGTAATCAGATGGAGTTCCCGGTGCAAATCTTTTATCAAAGCCATATAATGCATTGTGCTCTGCATATAAAATACTGCCGTAATCCGCCTCAAAGACAACTCTTCCTGAGTTAGGAGCTGTAAAATTTAGCCAAATACTTTCGTTCATATTCCCATTATTCTGAGCACCTTGATCATAATCATAGGCGTGAAAGTTATTAGGATTGGTTCCGTTTGTGGCACCACCAGTTTCACCTTTATCATTTCCGGAGTTAAATGCACATTCAAAGTCAATGGTTGTTGTTTGCGTATCACCATTCGCAGCACTTATTGCATTTGTTCCAAGTATAACATTACCCGATTGACAAGGTATATCGTCTCCAGAACCGGAGCTACCGCCAACATCATTGACGCGAATCTCCACAAGTCCCGATTGGTCATTTCCATCAGATGCCATTTGAACGTAGTAAGTCTCTCCTGCAATTAATTTGGTATAGCTGATAAGTGGAATGGGATTACAGGCATCAAAGGTGAGCTCGGCTTCAGGATCAATACCAAGAAGATCTATTCCATCAGCGAATTCGATATGAGAAAGATATTCGAATTTATCTTTAATTAAGTTACCTGAAATAGGTTGCAATCCAGCAGAACAGTCTTGTCCGTCAGCGGCATGGTATAATTGGAAATAGGTACCTATTTCGGTACCTCCAAGATCGGAGGTGATCTCTACTGAACCACTTCCTGGTGCTACGAATTTAAACCACGATGATGCGTCGGTATTGTCAACATCTCCTGCATTTGGTTCTCCCGTTTCAAGAGTAGCACTTGAGCAAACAGCTACGTTGTAGCTTGTGTTTGTATTCACGAGAAGCGCATCGCATATGTTATCAGGCAGTAACGTTATTCCTGTTGCTTCAACCACGGTAACTTCAAATACGATCTCATAATTCTGTGTTCCGCAGCCGCCGCCAGAACCATTAGCAGAAAAAGTGGTAACAGTGGATCCCGGAGCTCCGGAAACGGGAATGCTTACGTTTTGAGGTCCAGTTTGTAAATCTGAAAAACCTCCTGTCAAATCCCAATTGAAAAATGGATCGTCGTTTTCATAAGCTTGCCATGAAATATTTATTTGTGAAGGAATGTCTGATGGGCAGGCATACAGATGATTGAAGAACAGATCGTTGGGGCTGCTGTTCCAAGGTCCATTATTATTGTTGTTGTTTTGAAAGTTAAACTGTCCTGTTAAACCAAAAGCAACTGGGTTGTTGTTGCTAAAGCCTAGGGTGTTATCTGAGGCTGCGTATTCAAAAGCAAAATCAGAATCTCCAGTAATATCAAAGAACAGGTTATCGCAATCTATATTCTGAAGTACAGATACGCTTAAAGTACGGACCTCGATGTAGACTTGGGATATGAGTGTTTGGGAAATAAAAATGAAAATGGCACAACATGCCCAATGGATGGGGGTAAAAGTTTTTCTCATAAAAATAGTTTAGTTGTAGAGGTTAGACTACACAACTAATATACTATTAATATTAATTTACGATTGAAAAAAATATAAAAACAACAGTGTTTTTATAATAGCATTGATACAGGATTCTCTAAAAACTGCTTAAAATCTTGTAAGAACGCCGAACCCGTTGCTCCATCAACAACACGGTGGTCACAGGACAAAGTAACCTTCATGACATTGCCCGGAACAAGCGCACCATCTTTTACCACTGGTACTTGCTTTATTCCGCCAATCGCAAGGATACAGCTATCAGGTGGATTCACAATAGCGGTAAAGGATTCGATGCCAAACATACCTAGGTTAGATATGGTGAAGGTGTTTCCTTCCCAATCACTAGGCTGAAGTTTTTTATCTTTTGCTTTTTGCGCAAAGTCTTTGACTTCCGCAGAAATCTGCATGAGACCTTTGGTATCCGCAAACTTTACGACAGGTACAAGCAGTCCATCTTCCACAGCTACAGCCACACCGATATGTACATGGTCATTGCGACGAATAAAATCTCCCATCCAAGCGCTATTTACATTTGGATTTTTCTTTAACGAATGTGCTACGGATTTGACAACCATATCATTGAAAGAAACTTTGACGCCTTCCATTGCATTCATTACTTTTCTTGCAGCAATGGCATTGTCCATATCAATATCTAGTGTAAGGTAGAAATGTGGTGCAGTAAATTTGCTGTCAGCCAATCTTCTTGCAATCGTCTTGCGCATTTGGCTCACTGTTTCATCTCTATACGATTCAGTTCCTGCTGGCGCACTTGAAAATTTAGCTGCCGGAGCTGAAGGTGTGAAAGGGATGTAATGGTCGATATCTCTTTTGATGATTCTGCCATTGTCACCTGAACCTTGAAGTGTATTTAGGTCTATACCTTTTTCGTTTGCGAGTTTTTTTGCAAGTGGGGAGGCAAAGATTTTTTCATTAGAGCTCGGAGAATTTGAAGGCTTAGAAGCGGGGCTAGGAGGGACAGCTTCGATCGGCTCTGGCTTTGCATCAGCTACAGGTGCATCAGCTTTCTTTTCTTCTTTAGGAGCCGGCGCTTTAGCCGCGCTTTCACCTGAACCTGCATTCTTGAGAATTTCAGCAATGTCTTCATCTTTTTCTCCGATTACAGCCAATACAGAATTTACCGGAGCGGCACTTCCTGTTTCAACACCGATATGCAGAAGAACACCATCATAGAAAGATTCGAACTCCATCGTTGCTTTGTCCGTTTCAATCTCTGCAAGAATTTCTCCCTCTGTGACATCCTCACCAACTTTTTTGTTCCAAGCAGCAACCACACCTTCTGTCATGGTGTCGCTCAATTTCGGCATGTAAACTATTTCCGCCATAATGAATTATATTAATTAATTTTCTTTAATGTAAGGATAATCTTTCTGAGTGTATACGTCTTCATAAAGCTCTTTAGCCTCGGGATAAGGAGAGTTTTCTGCAAATTCAACAGACTCCTTTACTTCATTTTTTACCCATTCATTAATTTCTGTAATTTCTGAATCCTTCAGCCATTTATTGTCTTTAATGACATTGAGTACATGAAGAATAGGGTCTTGCTCTATCCATTCGGTTACCTCTTCTTTTGAACGGTATTTCTGTGGATCGGACATTGAATGACCTTTATATCTGTATGTTCTAATATCAAGTAGGGTAGGACCATTTCCTTTTCTTGCCCGGCTAGCAGCTTCCTCGATGGCATCATGAACAGATTCTGGAAGCATCCCGTTTACAATCTTCGATGGCATTTCATATGACAAGCCAATCTTGGATAGGTCAGTTACATTTGTCGTTCGTTCTACAGATGTTCCCATTGCATAATTATTATTTTCAATAATAAATACAACAGGTAGCTTCCACATCATAGCCATATTGAATGTTTCATGCAAGGCTCCTTGACGGACGGCACCATCACCCATTGAAACGAAGGCAACATTTGATGTGCCATTGTATTGCTCTGCAAATGCGACACCGGCTCCCATGGCAATTTGGGCGCCAACGATTCCGTGCCCTCCCATGAAGTTTTTCTCTTTGTCAAAAAAGTGCATTGAACCACCTTTACCTTTGGAGCACCCTGTAATTCGCCCATAGAGCTCTGCCATTAATACTCTAGGGTCAGTTCCAAGTGCTATAGGATGTCCATGATCTCTATAAGCAGTCATATGTTTGTCGTCTTTTTTGCATGCACTCGCTGTACCTGCGACAATGGCTTCTTGACCAATGTATAAGTGACAAAATCCTCCAAATTTCTGTTGGATATATAATTGGCCAGTCTTCTCTTCAAATTTTCTGATAAGAAGCATGTCTTTGTACCATTTCACATAAGTTTCTTTTGAAAACTTAGGCTTAGATTTCGCTTTACTTGATGAAGCTTTCGCTTGTTTCGTTTTTACTGCCATAAGACATCATTTTAGATAACAAATATATAAAGGAATTTCTAACTTTTAGCTAAGTGTAAGTTCGACACTAAGATATTCACGTTTCTTTGGTGTCACCCTCTTTGTTTTTATTTGATATTGATCTGTAAATCAATGCGATACCAACGATTATAAACGGTATGCTTAAGAGCTGTCCTGTATTTAAAAATAGAACTTCATCTCTTGCCGTCTGGCCTACCTTAAAGAATTCTACAATTAATCTTGCACCGAAGATCAAAATAAGGAAACTTCCAAATATAAAACCAGGTTTTTTCCAAGCTTCTCTCTTCCAGAACAGAAACATGAGAATAAAGAAAGCGATGAGGTAACAAATTGACTCATAAAGTTGTGCTGGATGTCGAGGTGTGGCGTCAAATGCTTTCATAGAACTATTCCAATAGTTGTGAAACTTGAATGCCCACGGAACATCCGTAGGATGCCCAACGATTTCATGATTTACAAGGTTCCCAAGTCGAATGAAAACACCGCCGATTGCAACGGGCGCTGATATACGGTCTAAAATCCATAGGAATGGTTTTTTAACGGTGTATTTAGAAAATACATATAAGCCGATTAAGATGGCAATTGCCGCGCCGTGACTTGCCAATCCACCCTGCCATACCTTAAAGATATCGAGTGGATGTGAAAAGTAACCCTCAACCAATCGGCCATCAATAACTTCATCATAATAAGGACCATAAAATAGAACATGTCCCAATCTTGCTCCTACAATGGTCCCTATAACCATATACATAACAAGTTTGTCTAAAACATCATCTTTGATTCCTTCTTTTTTAAACATTCGTTTGACTACGAAATATCCTAGTACCAATCCAGTAACGAATAAAATTCCGTATAAATTTGGCGTTTTATATCCAGGAATAATTTCCGGGCTCATTGTCCAATCTATCGCTAAAATCATATAGTTATTGTTTTAGTTTCGGTAAAGATATAGCTTTTAGCCCTTGTTTTTATAGGTAAGATGATCTGCACGACCTTTTTTAAATATTTTATTGCTGTTGTCAATTCCTTTTCGCAATGCTTTTTGCTCTTCATGAGGAAGATGGTAAATCTCTTGGCACTCTGTTGAGCAGCAATTATCTAATTTTTTTTTGCATTTATCACATTGAATAAAAAGCAGGTGACAAGCGCTATTGGCACAATTCGTATGCGTATCAGCGGGTGTTCCACACAAGTGACAAACAGAGACGATTTCTTCTGTGATTCGCTCTCCACGTCTTTCGTCAAAGACAAAGTTTTTTCCTTTGAATTTATTCTGAATACCCTGCTCTTGCACATCCCGAGCATATTTAATGATTCCTCCTTCTAGCTGGTGAACATTCGGAAAGCCACGGTGCTTAAACCAAGCTGATGCTTTTTCACAACGAATCCCTCCCGTGCAATACATTACAATATTTTTATCTTCGTTTCCTTTCAGTATTTCTTCTTCTATTTTAGGCAATGAGTCCCGGAATGTATCAACATCAGGAAGAATCGCACCTTCAAAATAACCCACCTCTGATTCATAGTGGTTTCTAAAATCAATCAATAGGGTTTCTGGATCATTTGTCAGTGCATTGAACTCTTCGGCGTTTAAATGTTTCCCTTTTTCTGTCACGTCAAAAGTTTTGTCATTTAAACCATCTGCTAAAATTTTGTCTCTGACTTTTATTTTGAGTTTTAAGAATGGAAATTCTGCCTCTGTTTCGTCTACAGCGAAATTCAATCGAATGCCATTTAAAAATTCAATTTGATATAATTCCTCCCGGAATTGACTAATGTTTTTTGTCGGTACTGCGATTTGTGAATTGATTCCTTCCGAAGCGATGTAGGTTCGACCGACAACATCAAGTTTTGACCACATTAGAAATAGGTGGTCTCTGAATAAGCGAGGGTTTGCAATTTGTGCATACTGATAGAACGATATGGTCATAAATTCATGACCAATGTCTCTTAGTTGTTCTTCTAGCTCCTCCTTATTTAATTTGTTCCACAGTTGCATGCTATGTTGTATTAAATAATTTGGGCAAATTTAGTTCCTATTTAGGAGAATAAAAAATGACAATAATTGAAATCTAAATTTACGGTCTCCTCCAAATGATTACAATGTCTCTGTTTAAAACATCGGGTAAAATCCAAGTACCTGAATGTGGAAGTCCATCCTTATTTACTACTTTTTTAGTCTTATCTCTACAATAGTAAACATCAAAAGTATTTTTCGCTTTTACTGAAGCGTCAACCCAATTAGCTCTCTTTTCATCTGGAATATTTTTGTGGTGTATTTTAACATAATGAAATAAAACACTTCTAAAAGTTTCTTGTGAAATAGTAAAGCTGGAATCTGAAGGAAGTTGATTGTGGTTTGTATGTGCATAGGTTAAATAAATCGAATTCTTTATATCAGCATTTAGCTGCAGTTTTGTAAGTGCTGCAATCGCCTCTTTTTCTTGAGTAGTTTGCTTTTTAACAAGGTTTGTTTCAGGTTTTGAATTCGACTTTACAGAATTAGAACACCCGTGTAGAATTACACAAAATAAAATGAAAAGGATCAATGCCTTCAATTCAACTGAAATTAAACGGCAACATTGTGTGTCCTCAATGCATCATTTAATGAGGTCTTAAGATCCGTGGATGCCTTTCTTTGTCCTATAATCAGTGCACAGGGGACTTGATAGTCTCCCGCTGTGAATTTTTTGGTATAAGAACCTGGGATAACCACGCTTCTCTCGGGCACGTAACCACGAATTTCTTTTGGTTCATTTCCTGTAACATCAATGATCTTCGTCGATTTAGTTAAGACCACATTTGCACCAAGAACAGCCTCTTTCCCAATGTGGACACCCTCAACTACAATGCATCGTGAACCTATGAATGCCCCATCTTCAACAATAACGGGTGCAGCTTGCAAAGGCTCTAATACGCCCCCAATACCAACGCCCCCACTAAGATGAACATCTTTTCCAATTTGTGCACAGCTTCCGACAGTAGCCCAGGTATCAACCATAGTTCCAGAATCTACATATGCCCCTATATTGATGTAGGATGGCATCATAATAACGCCAGCTGCAACATATGCTCCATAACGCGCTACGGCATGCGGCACTACACGAACACCAAGCTGTTTATAGTTGGTTTTGAGGGCCATCTTATCATGGAATTCAAATGGTCCGACCTCAATCGTTTCCATTTGGCGAATCGGAAAATACAAAACGACTGCTTTCTTTACCCATTCATTCACTTGCCATGTCTCCCCATTTGGCTCTGCAACACGAAGCATTCCCTTGTCAATTTGCTCGATTACGGATTCTATGGCCTGAATGGTTTCTTTGTTTTTGAGAAGCTCTCGGTTCTCCCAAGCTTTTTCAATGGTTTCTTTCATTGATATAAATTAAGTCGTTATGATTTTTTCTTCTTTCGGAACCTTGAAGAGATAAAACAATCCAATGACAAAGAAAATAGCAATTGAGATAACCGAGTACCTTATGTCATCAAAGTAATATTCCGTAAATGCAAAGAAGGCTGTACCCAAAACAATTCCTATTTTCTCGGAAACATCATAAAATGAGAAGTAGCTGGCATGATCTGTAGTTTCGGGTAGGTATTTAGAGTACGTTGATCGCGCAATAGATTGAATACCACCCATAACAAGACCTACACCTGCTGCCATAACGTAAAATTCAATCGGTTTTGTAATGATATACGCACCAATACACAGCAAAATCCAAAAGAAAACCGAGAGTTTTAGGGTCGAGATATTTCCGATTTTTAGTGATATTTTAGACATCAACTTTGCACCAAATGCCGCTACGATTTGAATCAGTAATATGGCAATTATCAATCCTGTAGTTCCCTCTCCTTCAGGCCACTCTATGGCTTTACTTGCAAAAATAGTTGCTAAAAGCATTACAGTTTGAACACCTGAATTGAAAAAGAAAAAGGCGTATAAATATTTTTTAAGGCGCGTCGTTTGCATGAACTCCTTGTAGACAATTTTTAGCTCTCGAAAGCCCTTCCAAATATAATCTGCTTCAGGTTTCTTTTTGTAAGGATTGCTGGGTAAGACGCGGTAGGTGCGCTGTGCAAAAACAACCCACCATAAACCTACGAGTATAAAGCTGTATTTAGTTAAATGAGCACCAACACCCATGATCATTGCTAGACAAATTACGAGCAGAATAATACTCCCAATATATCCCATGATAAAACCTCGAGCAGAGATGTCATCTTGCTCTTCAAGCGGGGCGATTTCGGGTAAAAAGGCATTGTAAAAGACCAGACTACACCAAAAACCGATAGAAGTAAGCATGACGGAGAGCATGCTAAGTTCCATATAGTTCGCATCAAACCAAAATAAGGTGCAGCAGAAGAACGCACCGAAGTAACAAAAGAATTTAAGGAATGCTTTTTTATTTCCTGTATAATCTGCAATTCCAGATAAAATAGGAGAGAGGAAGCTTACAATAACAAAGGATACGGAAATGGCTAGAGAATATAAAACACTAGGTGATACATTGTATCCGAAAAAGTCTACTGTTACATCGTTGGCCTCAAATTGATTTGGAGCCAATCCTATTTTTTCTGAATAGGCAGCAGTTGTTTGCGCTTCATAAAAGATGGGGAAAATTGCAGAAGAAATCACGAGACTATATACAGAATTGGCCCAATCATACATGACCCAACCTTTGATAACTTTCTTATCTCCTTTAATAATCACGACCTAAAAGTATAAAATTATTAAAGACTTTGAGGCATTATTCGAGCCCCTTTACATAATCCTCAAGGTAAGCAAAGTCTGGCATAAGATTGCCGTTTAGGTCTGTTTGACTTGCTCGTTCAATGATTCGTTTCGGATCACGACCAATTAGGGCTGGTAAAACATGCTTGATAAGTTCATTCCCAAAATCTTCTGAAGCATCTTTTGGTAATTCACAGGGCAGGTTATCAACCGCCATAACCGCAATTGCATTTTCATTCATGTAATCTACTTCTGAACCCGTAGAAGGATCATAGCCATAAATGGGTGTGGCTACTTTAGATGGTCTTAGGGTTGAAGCTATAGGGTCTGCTATGTCACAGGATATGTCGGCGACAACAGAAATTCTGTTGTTGTCTTTTGCGAGATCGTCTTGCGTCAATATTTTGGGTGAACGGCTGCTCCAATAGTGACATGGAATATACATGTCGGTTTCTGGAACATATTTTTGGAAGCCTCGATCGTATAATTCTGGTTGCTTGTAAAATTCACTTCTTATAAATTCGGTTTCATCTCTCTTAACAAAGTAATGCTCAACCTCAAGGTGGGTGAATACAGGTCCATTAAAATTACCAGTTAAATAATCCGCTGGTTTAACCTCTTGTATTGGGATTAAGTTCATTATTTCTCTTGCTCCATGTCCCACTCGGCCAAATCCAGTGAGCACCATCTTAAAGTTATCGGGAAGCTTTACTTTTTGCAGCTCAGATTCCACTTCTTTTCGATCATCGCATTCGTTTGCCGGTTTAAGTGAGTAAAGATTATGCTTCAGGCCATAAGTTCTAAATCCATTATAACAACCTACAATTCCAGCATATCGCCCAAATCCAATGAGTCGGATGTTATGTTCATCTTTGATGACCTCATAATCAATCAAACGTATATTCTTGTTTAAGATATCTTCTAATAAAACACGGTTGTAAGGTTGCTTTTTAAAGGTATGGGAGAAAAACATAAAGGTTTTACCAGGAATCAGGTCCTCTAGGTTGACCTCCTTTACTCCGATAATCACATCGCAATGTGATAGGTTGTCCACAAGTGGAAGCCCTAAGGCTTCATATTGGTCATCTTTATACGTTCTTATGGGACTGCGTTGTATGAATACCCCTACCTGAGGATAGGTGTCTACAATATGCTTGCATTGTTTGGGCGTCAAAGCCACTCTATAATCTGGTGGTACCTTTCCCTCCTTTATAATTCCTATTTTCATAACGCTATCCTTTTAGAAGGTAATTGTCAATAAATTCTCTTATACAGCCCTCACCGCCTTTATGTTTTAGGATAACATGCGAGATGCTTTTAATTTCATCAACGGCGTCTGCAGGGCAAGCAGCCAATCCTATCCTTGACATAACTTCTTTGTCATTAATATCATCGCCAATCATTGCGACTTGTTCGAAGTCCAGTCCTTTTTCAGTAACCCATGATTGAAGTATTGATATTTTGGCCTCTCTTCCCACATAGCAGTTTTCAATGCATAACATTTCGGCTCTTTTTTGTACTATTTCTGAGGAAAACCCTGAGGAAATGATACCCAATTCAATATCAGTATCTCGGAGTTTTAAAATCCCCATTCCATCTTTGGTATTGAATTTTTTTAGTTCATCACCTTGGGCAGTAAAAAGCATGCCTCCATCTGTCATCACACCATCAACGTCCAAAATTAGGAGCTTTATATTTTCTAATTTCTTTTTTAATGAAGCCTCGAAGAATACGGCTTTGAAAAGAAGTGTATGCAAATCAATTTTGTATTCTTCGCATATCGCTTCAAGATCAAATAAGCTCATTTCCATGACATGATCTACTTCAAAATCCTTTAGAAATTCATTGAAGTCAAGCCCAAATTTGGAACACATTCCTTTTATGTTTTGCTCTAGTGTCATATTTATCTTATTTGTCTGCCAAGACATTCAGCCAAGGGCTGTAATTCATTATATAAATTTCTAAACGCTTCATAGTCTAATTGCTGAGAGGCATCTGATTTTGCGAGGGTAGGAGTTGGGTGTGTCTCAATAATGAGGCCTTCTACATTCATGGCCATGCATGCTTTTGTTAATGCAGGAACACCGTATGCATAGCCCATGGCGTGAGAAGGATCTAATATAACGGGTAAGTTTGTATGTTCCTGTAACCAGGCAACGCCACATAAGTCAAGCGTAAATCTTGTTTTCGTCTCAAAGGTACGAATCCCTCTTTCGCAAAGAATTACATTTGAATTCCCTCCTGATAAAATGAATTCAGCAGCTTGCGTAAATTCTTGAAGTGTGGTTCCAAAACCTCTTTTAATCATTACGGGTTTTTGTGTTTTTGCACATGCACGTAATATACCTTGATCATACATCGCTTTTGCACCAATCTGAATGATATCCGTATGTTCAATAACTTCAGATACGTGTGTTGCGTCTCTGACCTCAGAAATAATTAAGTGACCAAATTCTTCTTTCATTTTAGACAGAAGCTGAAGGCCCTCTAGTCCCATTCCTTGAAACGAGTATGGGCTTGTTCTTGGTTTATAACATCCTCCTCGAAGAACACTAAGGCTGAGGTCTTTTAGAAGCTCAGAGGCCGATCTAATTTGATCTTCTGACTCAACGGAGCATGGCCCACCGATGAGTAATGTGTTCTTTTGTCTTCCGCCAATAGACAAACCTTCTTTTAGCTTTATTTCTCTTGTAGTTTTTTTGAAATCTCTCGAGGAGAGTTGCATGTCATTTGCAAAAACCCATTGGTTTTCTGCATGCTTATTCAGCTCATTGTCCAATTCTTTGACGGATGCACTTGTGATTAAGAAGTTTTTATCTTCATTAAAAATGTGAAAAGCACGGTGCTTATTGGCCAAACTTTCAATGGTCTCCTTACTTATATTTTTCTTTAGTTCAATAATCATATTTCTCCTTTAATCAGGTGAACAAAATTAACAATTCCAATTGCATTTCCTTCTTCATTGGTCACGGGTAAATACATGATTGGAAAAGGGCAGGATTTGATTTTTTTCAATAGCTCGTTTACGGTTGCAGTTCCTATAATAGAGATTGGGTTTTTATTGATTAAGTCTTCAGGCGTAATACTCTGATGGGTATCAATTTTGGCAAGAAGTGCTTTGCGAATATCCGCACTTGATACCAAACCATGTAGCATGTCATTTTCTTCCAGTACCAATGAAAATCCCATCTTTCCATTTTCAACACATTCTAAAATTGCTTTCGTTGAAGCTCTATTTATTTTAATATGTGGTGCTTCTGCCAATGGCGTCATGAAGTCTTTTATACAATATTGCGATTCAATTTCTCTTTGGGTAAGGTTCATTAGTGCGTTTCCAACGCTCGCCTCACCAAAAAGATATGAGCCTGAAACCGATGAACTAACCCCCATATTTCGCAAGATAAAAGATACCTCAGCATTTACACCTCCATCAACATGAATGGATTTTCTCGGGTAGGTGCGTCTGAATTGTCGAATCTTTGAAAAATTCTTTTGATCAAAAACACCACCGCTTTGGCCCGGTATTGTCGCCATAATGAGAATGAAGTCCATGCCTGAATACTTCTCAAAAACTTCAACACTCGTTGGTGTGGTAATCGCCAATCCTTTTTTACCCGTAATGTCATCAGGAATCAAAAGCGGACCTGCTAGGTTTTCATATTGAAAGGTGATGTATTCTACAGGGCATTCCTTCAGGAAAGGATAGAATTTTTCAGGATGATCCGTAATAATATGTAGATCGATAGGGGTGTCACACCATTCTCGAATATTTTGAATGTCTTCGAAAACGCTAGTGTCGTTATTACAATCGACATGCAATAAGTCGATTTGATGCCCCACTAAATCCTGAATGACTTTTTGAAGAGGTCGTTGCTTGTCACTGTATATAGACGCTGATATTTTCATTGTTCAGAATTTAAAGGAATCGGCGTACTAATGGTCTGGAATTTATTGTCGCAAATAACTAGCTCGCACTTTTTCTCTGTAAAAACGTGGGTATTTAGGTCTTGTTGTATTTGACCGAGACATTTTAACTCTTCAAAATTTATTTTCATTTCTGGGCTAAAATCTTTGCGAAGAATCAACCTAATTTGATATACCTCATTGGTTGTGTCCTCGGTAATTTTAATGTTTTGGGCACGTGCTCCAATATATTTTTCTTGTATCCAGTAATCAGCAAATTTTCCAATTATTTTTTCGTCCGTCGAATCAGAGAAGTAAACTTTTAGAGGGCCTTTATCAACTACTTTCTCACCTGTCATATTGCAGGCGGATAAAAGACCAATGAAGCACAAAATAACAAATGATTTTTCAATAGATTTCGACATCACTTTTCAGAAATAAATTCAAAAAAAGAGGGGTAAGCTACTTCTATCGCACCGCTACAACCTCACACCTTTGCTACGTTCCCGTCCTGGAGGATTCAGAGGGAGCTGGTCGTAAAAGACTTACCCCGCGCAAATATATTAAGAACTTTCGAATAAGTAGAAGAATTATTCTTCAGAAGTTGAACGATTTAGCAAAGCAACCATAGATAAACAAACAATAAAAAGCTGAGATGCTGTTTCATCACTTAATGTGGTTCCATCATCGTCCTCAGTCGAGACTTCTATCGCCATAAATTTTGAAAGATTGGGTTGGTCTACGTATGAGTCAATGACTTCTTCATCGTTATTTTCGAAATAGGCATCGAGCATTTCAAAATAGGGTTCCTGATGTGCCTCAATATCATCTTCAGATATACTGTTGGTTTTGATTCCTTCTTGATTGAAACATTCACAGATCAAACAGAAATAATAAACAAGTAAACCCTCAAGCTGCTCATTTTCATATTCTTTTGGTGCAGTCATTGCATAACCCAGAAGTGTTTCCTGTTCATTTGCATAGGTTTGAAATACTTTTTCAAGCTGCTCATCATTTAATTCGTCAATAACACTTATTGCTTTGTCAATACTTTCTTGTGAAATATGTTTCATGCTGCAAAAATACAATACTTTTTAGTTACTACTTTCTTCTTACTTTTGTTTTATGAAACCAATAATTATAGACGTTAGGACTGTCGAGGAGTTTGAGCAGAGCAGTGTTGAAGGTTCGCTTAATATCCCCGTCCAAGAAATTGTTCAGCATGCCGAGGAGATTAAAAATATGGAAGGGCCAATTATCTTTTGTTGTAAGTCGGGTCAGAGAAGTGGACTCGCAACAGATTATTTTAAAGCTCTTGGCGTTGATTGCTCCAATGGTGGTTCGTGGCTAGACCTTATGTAATAATTTCTTCTGGCTACTTGTTATGATCAAGAATGTAATTTAGTACCTTTTTCATTAGGTGGACTCTGTCTTTTCCATAGACATTATGTTCGTGCATCGGATAGGGGAAAAAATCAATTTGCTTTTCACTTTCAATGAATTTCTGTACTAGCTTGAGGTTGTGTTGCATGACAACTACGTCATCAGAGGTCCCATGAATTAGTAATAGCTTCCCCTTTAGCTGGTCCGTTTTATTCAGTAACGATGCTTTTTCATAACCTTCTTCATTCTCTTTTGGTTGGTCCATATAACGCTCTCCATACATGATTTCATAATACTTCCAGTCTGTAACCGGTCCTCCTGCAACTCCTGTTGTATAAATTTCTGGTGTTCTTAGCATCATTGAGGTTGTCATAAATCCACCAAATGACCATCCGTGGACGGCAAGTCTATTTCCATCAACATATGGGAGGCTTTTCAAGAAGCTGACTCCTGTCATTTGATCTTCAATTTCCACAGTTCCTAATTGACGGTGTATTTGAGATTCAAAGGCAAAACCTCGATTGCCTGAGCCTCGATTGTCCAATGTGAATACAAGATAACCTTGGTTCGCCATCCAATGCATCCAAAGACTTGCTCCATAAAGCCAGGAGTTCGTTACAAGTTGAGCATGAGGTCCACCATAGACATAATTTAATACCGGATATTTTTTTGATGGATCAAAGTCAGCAGGTTTGATCAATCTATAGTGAAGTGTTGTTCCGTCTTTGGCTTCCAAAGTGCCCAGCTCAGTAGATGCAATATTGTAATTATTTAATTTTTCCTCAGCATTAAGAAGAAGTTTAGCCATTTTCCCGTTACTGGTATATAATAAGGCTTTTCTAGGGGTGTCACCATTGCTGTAGCTGTCATATATATAGGTGCCATTGTCAGATATGCTTACATTGTGGGTTCCTTCAACAGGTGTAAGCAGTTTAGATTTTTTCTTTTTAAAGTGGTACTCATATACCATCGTATTCATTGGGTTTTTTCCTGTAGCCATGTAATACAAATGCTTTTTGTCCTTGCTCGTTCCAATAATATCTTTGACTACAAAATCATGGTTTGTCACAACATCAATCAACTTGCCGTCAAAGTCATAGTAATAAAGATTCATAAATCCATTTTTTTCAGACATCCAAACAAAGCTGTTTTCATCTGGACAGGGAAAGAAAGCCGGGTGCTCAGGTTCGACCCACCTTTCATTGGTTTCCTCAAGTACTGTTTTTATATATGCTCCAGTTTTGGTGTTATATACATTAAGCCACATGTGGTTCTGTGCCCTGTTTACCTCAGCTACAAAAAGATATTTTTCATCAGGAGTAAAGCTCACATTCGTTAAATATCCATCATCATCATTTTGTGTTTCTATATAAACCGTTTTTAAACTGTTGGTATTGTATATCCCCACTCGTGCTTTTTCTGAAGTTTGTCCTGCCATTGGATACTTGGTGAGATTCAGGCTACCCGGAGTGTCGTTGATGTCAAGTAAGGGATAATCATGCACCTTTGATTCATCTTTTTGATAAAAAGCAAGGTAGTTTCCTTTCGGTGACCAAAACAAGCCTCCTGTTATCCCAAATTCACTTCTGGCAATGGCTTGTCCCGAAACAATATTTGGATCATTATTTTGTGTTACGGGTAGTATTTTACTTTTGGCATCTCGCATCATTACATTATTATTGATGAGGTAAGCCAATTTTTTCGTAACCGGCTCAAAGAGCGGACTGCGCGCATTTTCCTCAAGGGTATGAAGCGTTTTACCTGTCCTTTCTTTTAAGTTGACCTCATAGAAAGAAGTTCCATCGTTCATGAAAAAACTATGCTCGTCAGTAAATTCAAGGGGGTAGAATCCCCAAAGATTGGTGCCTAGGAGCTCGTTTAATTCCTTTATGTTTAATAAGACTTCTTCCTTTTTAGTCGCGTGACTTGATTTGTAGAGATTTCCTCTGTCCGTGCTTAAATAGACATATTTTGTCGTATTTGGTAGCCAGCTGAAACCAGTAATTCTTTCTGGATAAAATTTCCTGTATTGTTGCATAACGGCATCATCAAGTGTTAATTCTTGTTGTGCAATTATATGGCCAAATACAGCTATAAAAAGTAGGCTTATAAAATGTTTCATTTGATAATATTTAAGATTTTAATTTTTGGATGTCATTTCCACTTGGACTCTCAAAGGTGTATAATTCAAAATCCTGAACGACAGAGAAAAAGTGGTCGAAAAGATCAGCCATAAGAAGCTCATATTCTTCCCATACTTTTGAAAGACTAAAACAATATATCTCCAATGGAAGCCCTTTGTCTGTTGGTTGAAGCTGTCGGACCATTAGCGTCATATCTGAATTTACACCAGGATGATTTTTGAGATAAAACTCAATATAGCGTCTGAACAAACCAATATTTGTGAATTTTCTTCTATTAGGTTGCTGACCCAATTCATACTTTTGGTTGTAAGTATCAATTCGTTCAATTTCCTCTTGAAGGAAAGGGCCCAAGAGCTGGCTTTCTTTTAGGGTTTTAATTAATGAATCTGATGCTGTACATATGCTATCGGCTTCAATGAACATCGAGCGTTTTATTCGGCGGCCTTGAGACTCCTCCATGCCTCTCCAGTTGTTGAATGAATCTGATATAAATGAATAGGTTGGAATAGTGGTGATGGTTCTG
Source organism: Crocinitomicaceae bacterium TMED16 (assembly GCA_002167775.1). Classification (GTDB taxonomy): domain Bacteria; phylum Bacteroidota; class Bacteroidia; order Flavobacteriales_D; family Crocinitomicaceae; genus UBA952. The sequence goes on from NHBV01000026.1 coordinate 56,868, forward strand.
TCGAAATTTCGGACCTTTACGGTAGTTAAATTGATCTCCTCAATATTTCCATCAGCTCCATAGCGTTCCATAGTAATCCAATCGCCCTTTCGAATCATATCATTAGCGGAAAGTTGAATGCTTCCTACAAAGCCAAGGATCGTATCTTTAAATACGAGTAAGATAACGGCAGAAAATGCACCAAAATACGCTAGAAAGCTTGCTGGAGATTGTCCTGTTATTTCCGAAAGGATGAGTAAGAAAAAAACAATGCCCATGAAAATCTTGAAGATTTGGAAATAAGAATCTATGGGCTTGTCTTTGAATTTTTCATGTTCGGCAAAAAACATATTGATCGCAGAAATCGTTCGATTAACCGTGATCCATACGGTAATAATGATAATGATATCAATCAATTTTGATGCAATATCAAAAAGGGTAGGGTAGGCGAATAATGAAATCGATAAAAAGGTGTACAAAGCACTCAGTGGAACGATGTGGGCTAGGGAGCTAAAAACTTTTTTAGAGACGAGATAATCATCTAACATTGTCTTACTTCTGGAAGCCAAAGAATGAACAGTTACGCGCATCACAACACGTGAAACGTACCATAGAACAAGAAAAGCTAGAGCAGAAATTGCAATGAGGAGTAAAGAAATCCACGGGGTATCATTTTCAAATGTTTGCTGCATAAAAACACCATCTGAGTCCTTGTAAAAGGATTGTATCCAGGTAATGACTTGTTTCTCCATTTAAGGCTTATTTTTGAGGCTAAAATAGAAATAAATTGTGTGCTGAAGATGAAAGAAAATCATTAGCGCATATTAATGTTGTTCATTCTATAAAAATTAAGTATCTTTGCACCCCAATTATAAATTAAAAAACACATTTATGACATCTTATGAAACTGTTTTCATTTTAACTCCCGTTTTGTCTGAAGATCAGGCGAAGGAAGCAGTCAAGAAGTACGAAAGTGAAATTAAATCTTTTGGTGCAAAAATTAAGCACTCTGAATCTTGGGGCCTTAAAAAAATGGCATATCCAATTCAGAAAAAATCAACTGGTTTTTATTTTCTTTTCGAGTTCGAGGCTACCAACACAACTGTTGCTGACTTTGAGGTTTTACTGAAGCGCGATGAAAGAATTCTTCGATTCTTGACCGTGAAAATGAATGAAGACCACTTAGAGTACGCAGAAACGAGAAGAAACAAAAAATCAGGTAAGGCAGCTCCTGCTGAAGCTTAAACAAACTAAAATTTTTAAATATGGCAAACGATATTAGATATCTAACTCCGATTAATATTGATATTAAAAAAGAAAAATATTGTCGGTTCAAGAAAAGCGGTATAAAGTTCATCGATTATAAAGATCCTGACTTTCTATTGAAATTATTAAACGAACAAGGGAAAATCCTGCCCAGAAGAATCACTGGAACTTCTGCTAAGTATCAATCTAGAGTGAACAAAGCGATTAAAAGAGCGAGACACCTCGCCATATTGCCATATGTTGGTGATATGTTGAAGTAATCCTCTATTAAAACTTAAGTTATGGAAGTTATTTTAAAGAAAAATGTAAACAAGTTGGGTTACACCAATGAAATTGTAAAGGTGAAGCCTGGTTACGGCCGTAATTTTTTAATTCCTCAGGGTTATGCGGTATTAGCGACTGCTAGTGCTAAAAAGGCCCATGAAGAAATTTTAAAGCAAAAGTCGCATAAGGAAGAAAAGTTGTTGAATGAGGCGCAAGCAGTTGCTGATAAATTAGCAAGTCTTGAAATCTCAATAGCAACAAAAGCTGGAGACAAAGGTAAGATCTTTGGATCCATCAATACAATACAATTATCAGACGCATTGAAGAATGCTGGTTTTGAGGTGGATAGAAAGTCATTGAAGATTAAGGACGAGCCAATTAAAGAGCTTGGTACTTATGAAGCTGAAGTAAACCTGTTTAAGGGAGTCGTTCAGACATTGAAATTCTCAGTTGTTGAGGAGTAAAACCAAATTATAATACTGAAAAGCCTCCTTGCGAGGCTTTTTTTATGCGTGGTATTTTTCCTTTTTCTGCGGTATGGAGATCGTAAATATGTTTTTTTCTGGAGCAGAGTCGATTTCCAGCTCGCCTTTTATTTCAGCAACGATTTTTCGTACAATTTTAAGGTTTAGATTTAGTTTTCTGTCCTTATTTTCGTCATTTCCGCCAATATTTTGAATGTCGTCAACAATATATTTTTCGATTTGTGGACCATTAAAGGCGTAACGAACAATGTCTTGGCCATTCTCTGACGAGTAGTCAAAGTTTATGATTCTTTCATCATTATCTGTATTGAAGTTATTGCATGCCATCATAAACATATTTTTCCAAAGCTGATGTAATTTTGATTCTACGGCTTTAATTTCTGCATTCTCTGGAATATTGATTGAAATTTGAGCATTGTCCATTTTATATTTATACACTGCAAGAATGGATTGTATGTTCTCGGCTAGCTTTACAGCTACTTTTTCATTCTTATCTTCTTTTTTCGCGAGCTTTGTGAGCTCCTTAACGACATCTGTTGCGCGTGAGCTTGTCTTCGAAATAGTTTCTGAAAAGGACATTGATTGTTGTATTCTTTTGATTAGGTCCAGCAACTGAATTGGATACTCATGTTGCAGGACGTAATCCATCTCCTTTGATTTATACATAGGAAAACTAGATTCAACAAATTTCGTGGCAATCGTATCGATTGAATTGTTGGAATAGGATTTTGATTCAAGAAGTAATTTGAATTCAAGTGCTCTTTTTCGTTTTTCTCTTCCATTAATGAACTGCTCCATTTCATTTGACTTTGCAAATTTAAGTGCGAATTCAAAATCTTCATGGCTTAAGGAGCCATTTAATTTAATTTCCAGTATATCTCTGATAATATCTTTCATGGCCGTAGCACCCGAATTTATTATACCAAAGGGAGTGTTTAGCTCATGGGAAATGGCATTGGCCATATCTGCTAGTAGAGATTCCTTTTCTTGTTCATGATACTTATGGGTTAGCTCATTGATTTGCTTAGATTTCAAGAAAACTTCGTCTTCCAATTTCTGATTCATTTCATAGAGCTGTTTTTGAAGAATTTCTTTTTGTTTTTGCTCTTGTATTTTATCGAGACGGCTGGCAAGTAAAGATGATATAGAGGTCAGAACCTTAATGTGCGATTCGTTAAAAAAGTGTGCTTCGACATGTTCTAAACGAATATATCCCACAAGCAAACTGGATATGCGCAGAGGTACCGTCAGCTTTGACTTCATGATCTCTCTATTATAATTGTGGTCATCCTGCAAGATATATTTTGCATCTCCGATACTTTGAATGAATCCTTCTGCGATGCTCTTATTTTTAAAATTTGTGATTTCAAAGACACCATCATTTTCATTCTCAAACACATGGATACCGCATTTCGAAACCTCAAAGTCTCTAATGATATGGTTGCTTATGGTGTTTAGCAGACTATAGTAATCCGTTTCGTCATGAATGGTCTGGGACAGAAGGTTTATGGTTGTTTGGGTTTTTAGATCTCTTGCTTTTCTTTCTTCGGATTCTATTTTCGCTGTAACATTACTAATGAAAGCGACACCTTGACTGTTTCCATTGGTATTAATCTTTGTGAAAGCTACTTCAAAAAATAAGTTATTTTCAATCGACCTCATTCTATGCCGTTTGTTGTTAAGGTCGTTGTGTCCGTCCTTATATAATTTTTTGATAAACGTTTCCAAGTCCTTGTCCGCAAGAAACATGAGTATATCACAAATGTTTGTAGGTTTAGCGCTACTTTCAAGGTTAAAATACTTAAGGGACTTTCGATTGTAATCCAAGACCTCACCGTCCCAATTGAAAAACAAGATAGCGTCAATTGCATTTTCAATGACAAGTCTTGTGTTCTGTTCTTTTAGCTGAAGATCACTAAGCGTTTTTTCAAGTTCCTGCGTCCTTTGACTCACAATTGTTTCTAATTGCGATATTTCCATACGAAGCTCGATGCTTTCATATTCCTGTGTGTATTTTTGCTCATTGAGCTTTGCTTCGATTTCTTTATGTCGCTTAAATGCATAAAGCGCATTTTTAAGGTTCCCATCAACTTCGCTCAGTTCTCCATAATGCTTATATACTTCAGCTTCAATATCCATTGATACTTTTAGAAGCGCTGGAGAGGTAAGTCCACTATTTTCTTTAAAATCTATTTCTTTTGATGCGTTATGTACAGTGTCTATTTCATCTATTGCCATTCTTATAACTTCAATTGCTTTGAGATTGCGATTCATTTTATGTAAGCACCTTGAAATAAATAGAATATTGGTAACCTCGATACCTTTCGAATTATTAAGTATTGCGTTCTTTTTGCTTTGCTCGAATTGAAGTATGGCCTCGTCATATTGTTTATTGTAATAATAAACTTCTCCAAGATTACATGTTACAACCGAGTGCATAAAACAATCATCAATATTCAACAGCGAAAGACATTCTTTAAAAAATGAAATGGCTTCCTGATATTTTTCGAGCTTTGTATAGCAGTCTCCCGTATTATTTAATGTTCGAAGAATCCAATCCTCTTCATTTAACAGGCGACTTATCGCCAAACATTTTTGATTTACCTCAAGACGCTCCTCTTGTTTGCCCAGGTGATCGAGTATAAATCCAAGCGTATGATAGACATGAGCAAGGTTTTTTTGATCCCCATTTGCTTCGAGTACTTTAATGGCTTTTGTGGCATATTGGTATCCTTCAGGGATTAATCCGAGAAGCTGGCTCGCAAAAGCGAGATTTCTCAGTGATTCACCTATACCTTGCCCGTATTCAATATCTTCTACTTTTTTCAGTAGCTCTATTGATTTATGGAATCCTACTTTTGGGTTGGTTTTACATATAGAAAGGTATTCAGCATTCTTCTCATCAATTTCACTTTGGACCTTATTTCCCTTGATCATCTTATTGAAATTTAGTATTTCTCAGCTCAAATGAAAAGGAATAGAGGATTGTATTTCTACTTTCAAGGTGAAGTTCAGGCCCATGTATGTAAATAGGGTTTCCCAGTTTTGGAGTGGTCATCATTTAATAAGAGCTATAGTTTAGTGCTATAAATTTATTCTTATTAAGAGACTTGTGACAGTCCTCAAGTAAAAGTTATGAATACACAAATGTTGATACGCGCTAAGCTTGAAGGGTTTATACTTCAGTCTATTACCACTTAAACAAAGGCATATCCGACATTAGATTCGAGGTTTCAACTTTAGCTTCAGCTAATATTTTTTCATCACCACCTGACATTAATGCTTTATCAATAATATTGACAATTTTTGGTATGTCAGATTGTGTAATCCCTCTGGTCGTTATAGCAGAAGTCCCTATTCTAATTCCCGAGGTCACAAAAGGAGACTCTGAATCAAATGGAACCATATTTTTATTCACGGTGATTTCGGCCCTTCCAAGCAATTCTTCTGCATCTTTACCGGTGATTCCCTTCGACCGTAAATCAATAAGCATACAGTGATTGTCTGTTCCTCCGGATACAATATGATAACCCTTATCTATGAAAATTTCCGACATTAGTTTCGCATTGGCTTTAACCCGTGTCATGTACGCTTTGAATTCAGGCTTCATTGCTTCGCCAAAAGCAACAGCTTTCGCTCCAATTACATGTTCCAATGGTCCGCCCTGAGTCCCTGGAAATACCGCTGCATCTAATAGAGCACCCATTGACTTGAGATTTCCATTTTTCCATTTGAGTCCAAAAGGGTTCTTAATATTTTCGCGCATCATGATAATACCTCCTCTCGGCCCACGAAGGGTTTTATGCGTTGTAGAGGTAACGATATGACAATAATCGAGTGGGTCGTTCAAAAGCTTAGTAGCGATCATCGCTGATGGATGAGATATGTCAGCAAGAATCAAGGCGCCAACTTCATCGGCCACTTTTCTAATTCTGGCATAGTCCCAATCTCTAGAATAAGCAGAAGCACCACATATAATAAGTTTGGGCCTTTCCTTTTTCGCTGTTTCCTCTAAAGAATCATAGTCGATTAGTCCAGATTCTTTATCTACACCATAAAAATAGGGGTCATATAATTTACCTGAAAAATTAACCTTCGAACCATGTGTTAGATGCCCTCCATGGGATAAGTCAAAACCAAGAATTTTATCTCCTGGATTGAGGCACGCTAAAAAAACAGCCGCATTTGCCTGTGCGCCAGAGTGGGGTTGGACATTGGCCCATGACGCATTAAATAGCTCACACAAGCGATCGATTGCCAATTGTTCAATTTTATCTACAACTTCACAACCTCCATAATATCGCTTTCCTGGAAGTCCTTCTGCGTATTTATTGGTTAGAATGCTACCCATTGCAGAAATCACCTCCTGGCTAGCATAGTTTTCTGAAGCGATAAGCTCCAGTCCATTTGTTTGTCTCGTTTTCTCCTCGTCGATTAACGAGAAAAGCAATTCATCTCTCAATTCTTTACAGCTTTTGGGTAATTGATTTCATAGATTTTCTGTAATCCCTCTCTCAGTTCAGTATCTGGTTTGTATTTGGTCAGCTTGTAAAGTTTTTCAGAGCTTCCAACCCGTCTCTCAACCTCGTAGTCGTACCTTTTCTTTGGGGCATCCAAATAGGTGATCTTGGACGTTGCCTTTGTAATGCTTTTAATTTCACTCGCTAATTCAGTAATACACCATTCGGATTCGTTAGCTATGTTCACGATGTGAGAGCCTTTAATTCCAATCAGCTTATAGCAGGCCTCAATAGTATCCTCTATATATGTGAAATCGCGCGTCTGTTCACCGCTTCCGAATACCGTGATATCTTCTCCTTCCTCACATTGTTCAAAAAATCTAGGAACAACCATTCTGTTGTCTTGATTCCATCCATAAACATTAAAGAACCTTATTGAAATTACATTAATACCTCTTTCCTCATGATGTGAAGCGAGGTAAATTTCGTTATACCTCTTTGCCATTGCGTATGACGTTCTTGGGTCAACAAGAACTTCTTCTGTTAGCGCATTTTTTACAATTGCCGAATGACTATAAATGCCACTAGTCGATGCGTACAATATGTATTTGACATTATTGGTTTCTGAGGCCTCAACTACGTTTCTCGTTCCCACAACTTCAACATCCATGGTTTCTACTGGATTGTCGGCAACAATATCTACTCCCAAAACAGCTGCTAAATGGAAAATGACATCACATCCTCTCGATGCCTCAAGTACGAGCTGTCTGCTTCGCACGTCACCTTTGAAAAATTTTACTTTCGCAAAAGTGTCTTTGTCTAACTTGTTNCCTCTCAAGAGAGAATCTAAAACAACAACCTCATGTCCCTCGTTCACAAGTTTTCTGGAAAGATTGCTNCCTATGAAGCCAGCTCCTCCCGTAACTAATATTTTCATCGTCTNTAGGCTTTTANTGTCCAATTACAAATATCAACAATTTCATTTCAAAGAAAGAGGATATTTATATTTTTTTAAAAATAATGTTGATAANTATTCGTTTTCGTTTATTTCTTTTCTTAAAAACACATTCTTTTTATTTTTTGTTCTCAATATAAGATTGTAATTTTATATCGCTAAACTATTATTTCATGAAACTCTTATGCTCCGCGCTCTTTGTGGGCTTTACGTNTTTTTGTATTNACGCTCAGGATAACAACCCTAGTCCGTGTTCTCTGGATTTAAACAGTTACAAAGTACTTGTTCGTAAGAATTTTCAAATTAATTACCCAAATCTTAAATTTTCAACGCGTTTATTAAAGCCATCTGAGATTTGTTTCATTGCGTCTATTCANGATGAAACAGAAATAGTTGTTCATGTTCTGGATGCAAGATATGAAGTGGTCATATATCCTTCTAATACCAACGGCATAGATTGATGTATATGAGATTAGTTATATTATTTCAAGTTTTATTTCTTTCGCATCTTTTGTGGAGCCAATGCAGTCCTANCAATACATCATGTGCGACGGCAACTCCATTAACTGTCAATGCATCTTGTACGCCGGGAAGCACTTGTGGAGGGGATGTNCTGCCTAGTGGACTTTCAACTGCTTGTACTTTATTTAATGTTCCAAATCCTGGCGTTTGGTATTCATTTGTGGCTTCCGCAAGTGAAATGAATATTTATGTAAATAATGTTGCTCCATTAGCGTGTTTTAATCGAGTTCTTGTTTTTGAAGGGGCNTGTGGTTCTCTAACTGAAGTCGATTGTATAGAATCTACTCCAATAAATTCAACAGCCGATATGTTTATTGGTTTAAATACACTGANTCCAGGAAATACTTACTCGATTTTCGTAGGACATAGGGTAAATGGTTGTGNTNTTGATTTTAATTTCTGTATTTCTGTTAGTACGGCAGGTGTGTCAAATGATGACCCNTGTGATGCCAATCCACTCTCATTNAATGTACCTTGTACATTTAGTAGTTTTCTAAATAACGGAGCAACAGCCTCGCCGGGAATACCTGCTCCTGGATGTGCAGGATATGTTGGTGAAGATGTCTGGTTTTCTTTAACNGTTCCATCCTCTGGTGAGGTCGAGGTTGATTTTGACTCGGGTATAATTACCGATGCCGGTGCTGCAGCATACAATGGAACCTGCTCCTCTTTAANTTTAATTGCTTGTGATGATAATTCAAGTAATAATGGTAATATGCCTCTTCTATTGCTTTCAGGTCTGACACCTGGTGAGACGATTTGGATTCGCGTTTGGGAAAATGGAGGAGATGTGAGCGGAACTTTTGANATATGTGCTACAGATCCTTCTGCCACTCCAGTAAATGACGATCCATGCGATGCTCAGAATATATCNGTAAACGCAACATGTGAGTTTGATACNTATACAAATNTAGGTGCTACAAATACAATTGGTGCTCCAGCACCCGGNTGTGGTAATTATATTGGTTCCGATGTATGGTTTTCTTTNACCGTTCCCACCTCGGGTAATGTGCAAGTTGATGTTTCCGGAATTGTAATGGTTGACCCAGATGCAGCAGCCTACTCAGGAACATGTGGTTCATTGACTTTACTTGATTGTAATGATTATGCTGTATTTACGNCGCCATNCAATCCGACGCTTACATTAATCGGACTAACGCCTGGCGAAACAATTTGGATTCGAGTTTGGGATTATGGAAATGACAGTAATGGTTCTTTTGAAATTTGCGCCACAGAATTGGCAGCATGTGATCCAACAAATGAGNTATGTGCCAATGCCATTCCCTTGACAGTTGGAGCAGCATGCGTGAACGGTTCTACCTGTGGTGGTGGAAGTGTTGAATCATTTAGCTGCGATCCNGGTTCACAAAATGAAGCTGTTTGGTATTCTTTTACTGCGACACAAACAGAAATGTTGCTAACGGCCTCAACTACNCAAATAGGAGGATGTGCGATTGTTACTTCCGTATTTTCAGGTGCATGTGGATCATTAACTGAAATAGATTGTAATAATGATGTTGACGATAATTCAGCTATTGCATTAACGGGGTTGACGGTTGGGACATCTTACTATATTCAGGTTTCTTTTTCTGCAGGCAGTCCGTGTGCGNCATTTATAGATTTTTGCATTGCAGTGGAAGAATCACCTTGTTTAGGAGATGGNAGCAATAATACATGTGCCGACGCTGATCCATTTTGTACTGGNGCAGTTTATACATATTGTAATAATACAGGAATTCCGTCATCTGGGTCTTTTGGTTGTTTAGATCCTGCACCGAACCCAATGTGGCTCTATTTTCAAATAGATAATCCNGGTATAATTGATATGGACATNGTTCAGCAAGATTATTTTGGATCAAATATCGATGTAAATTTTGCGGTTTGGGGTCCTTATGANAATATTTCAGAAGCATGTGCNGATGCCTTAACTAATACTTTTACACAAGACTGCTCTGAAAGTACAACGTTAACTGAAAATGCGACTATCGGTCTTTCAGGAAATGTTTCAGGTCAGATTTACCTTCTTCTGTTATCAAATGTNTCTGATATTCCAGGTCAGATTACAATTGCTCAGGTAGGAGGTTCTGGAACAACGGATTGTTCAATTGTTTTGCCTTGTTTTATATCAGGGGATGTTACTGATGNATCTTGTTTTGGTTCCTCTGATGGTGAAATAGAGGCATCATGGACTGGTTCAGCAAACTATACGATCGAACTATTCGATAATNCAAGTAATCTAATTGAATCTCTGACNGACTATACTTTGACGTCCTATACCTTCGAAAATCTNCTTGCAGGACNATATACATTNACTGTTACTTCCGCTGACGGATGTACATTNTCNGAATCAGTTATAATTAACCAGCCTTCTTTNCTGACNAGTACCACGGANATCACCATNTGNGATACCGAGCTNCCNTANACTTGGAACGGACTNACNTTTANAACAACANAAANNCAAACNGCCACGCTTACAAGTGCNGTAACAGGATGTGATTCACTGGCTACATTAAATCTGACNGTNNATCCAACACTNACAAGTACCACGGACATCACCATATGTGATACCGAGCTTCCTTATACTTGGAACGGATTAACGTTTACAACAACAGAAAGTCAAACAGCCACCCTTACAAGTGCCGTAACAGGATGTGATTCACTGGCTACATTAAACCTGACTGTTGATCCAACGCTGACAAGTACCACGGACATCA
>NHBV01000027.1 GCA_002167775.1 Crocinitomicaceae bacterium TMED16
TACTTGGACAAAAAATCAAACATAACTTTGATGAACAAGGCAAGATGTTTGGGGTGCTTGTGGTTGAATATAAGCCGGGAGCGCTTGGTTTTTTTATGGGTTATTCGGGAAAACTACAGGAAGATGAAAGACCAAGCGGTTTCGTTCCTCCCGTTGTCGACGTACACCAAAAAGATAGTTTTTTTAAGGCCGGAGAAAAAGTTTTGGACGCGCTTACGCTTGAAATAGAAACCCTTATTTCTAACCCTGTATTCATTAAAGCAAAAAGAGATTATCAGGACGGAAAAAAGAGGCACGATGCATTTCTTGAATCATATAGAAAAGAAATAAAAGCAAATAAAGCGCAGCGCAAACTAGCACGGAAAGAAATCCTCAATAGAGAAAGTAAAGAACAGCTTGCTAAACTTTCTGAGTTAAGCCTGGAAAGTAAGCTAGAACAACTGGCATACAAGAAAGAGAAAAAAAACAGGTCAGCGGCTCTTGTTTCCCTTGAGGAAAGGTTTNTTTGTTTTGAAAAAGACATNAAAATCCTCAAGGAACGAAGGGCTNAAAAATCAAAAAAAATACAAGNTGACGTNTTTAAAACATCCTCTTTTTTAAATTTCAAAGGAGAAACAGAAAACCTATTGNNTTTATTTAAGGACACCTATGANGGGGTTCCTCCTGCGGGTGCNGGAGAGTGTTCGGCCCCACGCCTACTGCAAAGCTGCTATAAACTAGGGTTCAAACCGATTACCTTTACCGAGTTTTGGTGGGGCGCCCCACCAAAAAAACAGCTTCGTCTNCACAATACGCATTACGCTGCTTGCAGAGGTAAATGCGAGCCTATTTTAAGCCACATGTTACANGGCATCAGTGTACAGCAAAGCCCACTTGACATTGTCCAAAAAGATAAGCCCATCGAGACTTTATATGAAGACAAAGATCTGCTTGTTGTCAACAANCCTCATGGCTTACTTTCTGTTCCTGGGAAAAACATAAAACAATCCGTTNTTAGCGTATTGAAAAAAGAACATTCAACANCTTATGACCTTTACCCNGTTCATCGGCTAGACCGCCAAACCTCTGGTGTATTACTGTTGGCAAAAAACAAAAAAGCACTTGCTGCACTGCAAATGCAGTTCGAAAAAAGAAGCACAAAAAAAGAATATGTGGCTTTACTTGATGGAATACTTACACAGAAAGAAGGAACAATTGTTCTGCCATTAGCAACGGACTATAACGATCGTCCAAGACAGCTCGTTTGTTTTGAAAGAGGAAAGTATGCAGAAACAAAGTTTAAGCTTTTAGCGCTTGAAAAAAACACATCTCGCGTACGTTTTTATCCCCAAACCGGAAGAAGCCATCAGCTTCGTGTTCATTCCGCTTTTCATGGTGGGCTTAACATGGCTATTNTCGGAGACGACCTTTATGGTAAGCATCAGGACAGAATGTATCTCCATGCTGAAACGCTCGTTTTTATGCACCCNNAAANAAACAAAGAGNTAACCGTTTGCGCCCCTTCTCCTTTTTAAAACTCAATCAGGNAGNNAAAAACTAAAGACGCTTCCTTCGCCTTCTTTGGAGGAAAAAGAAACCTCTCCCCCGTGGTTTTCAATGATTTGTTTCACAAGAGAAAGACCTATCCCTGAACCTGTTGACTTTGTCGTAAATCGGGGAATAAAAACGCGCTTCTTGTTCTCGGGATCAATTCCGCAGCCATCGTCATTTATCGAAATAATTACTCCNCTTTTTTTCTCGTTATTTTCAAGCANCACCTTAATTTTTCCATGTCCTCTATTCTGAAATGATTGAATCGCATTCTTTATAAGGTTGTTTAAAACCTGGACCATTTGGTCTTTATCTATGGATATTATTTTTTNTTTAAACTCAGTGTTAAACTCAAGTTGGTACTTTTGGGTGCCTTGNAAAACCACTAGCGTATTTTCAATAAGCTGAACAAGGTCATGNGGCTGTTTTTGTGGTTCTGGCATGCGGGCAAAGTTTGAAAACTCATTGGCAATTCTTGCTAAACCGTCTATTTGCTCGATCACACCGTCTACAACCTTTTTAATTTTTTCTAAACTTCCTTTTGGATCCTCAACATCNTAACTTCGAAGCAAGTGCTGTACGCTTAGCTTCATAGGAGTAAGTGGGTTTTTTATTTCATGTGCCACCTGCTTAGCCATCTCCCTCCAAGCCGATTCCCGCTCCGTCCGTGTAAGCTGGTCCGCTGCTCGCTCAAGCTCCTCTATTTTTTCATTATACAGGCGCACAATTGACCCTATCTCATCATTAGCGANATAAGCTATTTTCTTATTTGGCTCTCCTANACGAAGCTTTGAAAGGCTATCTTGAAGTACCTGAAGNGGTTGTGTTAGCCAGTTCGANATTACCAAAGAAAGGATGATTGAGAGCGCCAACAAGAACATGAAAACATTTATAATTGCTACTAAAAATCCTTGAATTTGAGTTTCATAGTCTTCTTGCTGGCCAAAATGTTGCAGATTAATGTAGCCCAATGTTTTAAGCTCTTTATTGTATACGGGCATATATGAAGAGGTGTAGCTGAGCTTCCCTATGTTTTCCTGCTGAGAGAAATGGACCTTTTCTCTATTACTTAGGNTTTCAAATGCGTTTGCGTTGATCTGCTTACTCAGCAGCCCCAGGTTAAAGATTTGCTGTCTTGAAGANGAAACTAAAAACCCATCTGAATCATAAATGTTTATATCTGTTAAAAACACTCTTGAAAGCTTGTTGAGTGTTTTTTCCAAAAACACACCATCCTTTGCGATGTCAAAACGTTCCATTTTTGCAATTTTATTCTTCAGCTCCTCCGAAACAGACTGAAGCTTTTCGTTAATCACTCGCTTATTGTAGTTTTTATATTGGTTTTTAACAAAAAGACCGCTTCCGGCTCCAAACAGAAAAAGAGAAAGCACAACCATTGACACAAGAATTGCTTGTATTTTAAACGCGAGAGAAACCGCTTGTTTTTCGTTGTCGTTTGAATTTCTAGAGAGCAATAAAAACAAAAGTCTTATAATACCCATTAGGCAAAAAATGTATGCATATGGTGTAAAGANTGCAAGCCCCTCTGGTTGTTTTTTAGAAAGCACTACTGCGTTTTTATTTACCCCCCTTAAAACATAGTGGCTTTGACCTTCAAAAATTATATNAGAGGACACTTTTTCTGAATANGTATTTAGGTAAACAGGATAGCTATATGAGCCGAAAGACTTGAAAAGCTTCCCCTCTTTGTATTTNGCAATCGAGTATTTTTTTAAATAATCNAGNGTGTGTGCTTTATTAGAAATCAAAAGGCGAGGGAAGCCTATTTCCTCAGGAATTAGCTTTGACTTGAGNCCTATAAAAAGCACAGACTGNTTTGATTCACTTGTTCGAACGNCCTGTCTAACAATATAGTTAAACCCGTTTTTTGAAGACGGGATAAAATAAACGTTTGGACAAATTTCCGATGCCTTTCCATATATATCAATTAATTTCTCCCAATCAGAAAAAGACATGTTTTCTCGAATGACAATTCCTTTTTGGTCCGCATTATAAAAATTAAACGAGCACTCGTACCCCTCCCAAAAACCCTTAAAGAACTTGTGCTCTAGAACGTAGGAAAACCTCGACGGCGTGAGGTTTTCTTGCTTTCTTCGAGAGGTNTTGAGTAAAAAAGGGGAGGCCTCAAGCTCCTGGGTCATCGCTTTGTATTTTATCTCAAGCTCTCTATCTCTTTCGTTTAAAACTTTTTTGGCCAAAACCCGACGTGTTTCGAGGTCTTTAACTGTGTCATTCAGCGAGATTTGAGAAACAAGAGCGGCAGATAAAAAGACGGTTGAAAAGACAGACCTTAAAAGCCGTTGTTTAAACGCGTTCTTNTTTAAAAAAAAGAGCCCTGTGGCNGTTAAGCAAAGTGGGAGGCCAATAGATAAGGAAGAACTGTTGAAAACANATNTTTCTAGAATTACAGAAAGTATACAAGCCACAAATAAAACAGAAACNANCCTCGAGCCTCTNCCCTTTATTAAGTCCTCAAANACAGACTTAAAAAAAGAGTTGTAGGCCAAAAATAAAAGAACATAAAANAAGATAATGATATAAGAAAAAAGCTCGAGCTCAAAAAGGTTGTCCAACCCGATCGGTATTGAGGAGTTTTTCAAAACAAAAGGTATTGTTCCCTCAACCAACCACCATAAAGGGACTAGAAAAACAACCTGNANAATAGGAGGGACNTTTTTTATAAACACTTTTTTTACACCGGAAGAAACAAGAAGAAACCCCAGGGCTGAAAACAAAACAAAAACAGAAAACACGTTTGGAATATATGCATTGTAAGCAAAAAGCTGGGCGGAAACAACGTCAGAAGAAAGCNGTCCTGAGAGACTCAACAAATAAATTGAAGAGAAGAANNCAATAAGTCCTGTCCTCTTTGCAAGGGGNTTTTTNAGTTGTATCAAGCTTAAAAACAAAAACGCCAAAGAGATTAGCCCAAGAAAAAGAAGGCTTGTTGATTTGGTTTTACTATTGTAAACGGGTTTTGATATTGAAAAACAATATTCTCCNTTGTTGTTTAAAATAGCCTGTCCTTCCTCCTCATCCAGGGTCAATAAGAAAAAAGATGGGCTAATTTCCTTGCTAACTTGATTTTGTAAATACTCGTTTTGGTATCGGTAACGCTGTTTGACCAAAAAAGAAGCCGCTACAACATGGCCCTGNTGTTCTGCCAAACTTGTATAATACCAGCCGTTTTTAAGGTGAACTAGGCCTTCTGAGGGAAANCTTAAAGACGCAAGNTTGGGCACCGGCATTTTGTTTGAGCTCCAATATTTTAAGGAGTCATTTTGGTACACATGATAAATTAAAGTCGTATCNTCTTTTTTGCTAAACCCACCACCTTGAAGCGACTCTAGCAAAATGTTTTTTGCTGCCAGCTCTGTCTTTTTCTCTTGTTTTAAAAATTTCGATTGTGTTGTTTTNAAGTCAACCCTTTCTGGTTTCCAAAAAACATTCGTTAAAACGANAGCCCCAAATAAAACAAGGGCCAANCAGAGNTGCCAAGCGCCGTAACCATTGGAAAACATGTTTTTTAATCGCTTCATCTTATTAAGTTGCTTAATATTAATTTAAGCTGAATNAAATTTTCTTTAGCCGCATCNTCGTTTTGAAAAACAAAGGTTGCTTCATTTTTATATGGAAGAATATATTTCTCAAAACAAGGAACAACATGCTCGTACCATTGATATGTGATGTCTTCTTTGGTGTACCCTCTTGTTTTTTTGTCCCTCTCTATTCTTCGCGACAACTGATGCTTTCGGTCTACCTCAACATATATTGAAAAGTCTAGCTTCCTTTTGACCCCCTCAAAGTGGAACAAAAANAAACCCTCAACAATCAACACTTCCNTGGGCTCAATTAAGACTGTTTTTGTATGATTTACAGGAGCGTTAAAAAAATACTCCTTCACCTCAATACTCTCCCCTCCAACTAAAGCAGAAAGGTCCTTAATTAATTTATTTTCATCAAGNGCTGTAGGGAGGTCAAAGTTTACAACATTGTTCTTGTCTTTAGCTTGTTCCTCTTTTGGCAAATAGTAATTGTCCATTGTAAAAACAGACACCCTNTGCTCTCCTAAAGCNTNTTTAAGCTTTTTGAGAAGGGTTGTTTTTCCGGACCCACTTCCTCCACAAATTCCAATTACAAAAGGTTTCATAGATGNATTATGNTTCTAAAGTAAAGATATGTAATCGTTTTGGTATCAAAAACNCGCCATTTTTATATTTATTAGAAAAGGCGTAACTTTAATGCTTTACAATTATTCCACATGCTGAAAGTCTTTTTTTATACCCTTTTTTCACTCTTTATTTATTCTTTTTCTTGGTCCCAAACTCCGATAGGGTCTTTGTTGAAAAACCCGAAAACAACTTTTAAAAACGCCAATGGGCCTAGCGCTTCCCTTGTTCAAGAAATGAAGAAGAACGGATTAATTATTGTTTTTAGCTGTAACACGTGTCCTTTTGTTGTTGGAAGCAAACACTTTCCCGGTTGGGAAAAACAATACAACGATTTATTTGACACATCGCTAAAAAACGACATTGGTTTTGTGTTAATGAACTCAAATGAAGCCAAAAGACAAGGCGATGACGCTTTTGAAAAAATGGAATCCCACGCCAAAGAAAACAATTATAAGATGGGCTATCTTTTAGATGAAAACTCCATTTTAGCAAATGAACTCCTTGCCAAAACCACTCCTCACGTTTTTTTCTACAACGCCAGGTTTGAGCTTGTTTACTCAGGTTCTATAGACAACATTTGGGACGGGAAAAGAAAAAAAGAACACCATTATTTAAAAGATGCAATTAACAGTCATCTCAATTCAAAAAAAATAAAACCCGCAAGTACTCCTCCTAAGGGATGCAGTATTAAGCGAGTAAAGCCTTAAGCCTTAATAAATCATACATCAACTAAACTAAAATGAAACAACTATTTACAACCTTATTTTTAACATGCTTCGTTACTTTCTTTTCTTTTGCACAGACAATTCAGGGAGACGGTGGTG
This sequence comes from Crocinitomicaceae bacterium TMED16, assembly GCA_002167775.1. Classification (GTDB taxonomy): domain Bacteria; phylum Bacteroidota; class Bacteroidia; order Flavobacteriales_D; family Crocinitomicaceae; genus UBA952. The sequence goes on from NHBV01000027.1 coordinate 6,548, forward strand.
TGCCAAAGACCTACAAAGAAACTTTAAATACAAAAGATATTGACACGTGGCTTTTTGACAAGCCAGATATTAGCGCTCTTCAAGCAGAGGACGTTATAAACGACCCTAAAGGAGATTCTCCTTGGAGGTTTGGACATAATAATTACACAGCGCTGAACCTCAATAATTCCGGATCTTGGATTGAAACAGTAAACGGATCTAAAATTTGGAGGGTTGTCGTTTCTTGTGAAGAAGCTTTGACGGTGAATCTTACATTTACTGAAACAGAAATTCCTGAAGGAAATGAACTTTACGTGTACAACCCTGAAAAAGATTTTATTCTTGGTTCTTTTAACCAAAACCACATCTACAAGGGGGAGCTTGGAACAGAGCTTGTTCCAGGAAACACGGTCGTTGTTGAGTATTTTATTCCTCAAGGAAACCCTCTTGGCGCTATAAACATAAACACCGTGACGCACGGTTATAGAACGGCGAATGAGTTTACAGAGAAGGCTTTTGGAAGTTCGGGTAATTGTAATATGAACGCAAACTGCCCTGACGGCGCGACATGGGTAAATGAAAGAAACAGTGTTGTAATGCTTGTTTCGGGAAGCAGCGGTTTTTGCACAGGGGCGCTTATTAACAACACTTCCAACGACGGAACGCCATACGTCTTAACAGCGAACCACTGTTATTCCAACCCTGCTAACTGGATCTTTCGGTTCAATTGGCAAGCTGAAAACTGCAATAATCCAGGTAGCCAGCCTTCATTTGTTTCTTTAAGCGGCGCTACACTTCGGTCAAGAAGAACCCCAACAGATTTTTGTTTGGTGGAAATCACAGGAGGTTTGACAAACGGAACCGTTCCAGCAAGCTACAATCCGTTTTTTGCAGGTTGGGACAACACGGGGAACACACCGTCAACGACTGTTTGTATTCACCACCCAGCAGGAGACATTAAGAAAATTTCTTTCGACGATGATGCCGCTACGGTTTCTCAGTCCATGGGTTCAACTGAAGCAAATTCAACATGGACCGTTCGATGGGACAGAAACACAACGACAGAAGGCGGTTCTTCCGGGTCACCTTTATTTGATCAAAACCATAGAATTATTGGACAGCTTTGGGGAGGAGGGGCTTCTTGCAACAACCTTAACGCTCCAGACTATTATGGTCGTATTTCAAAATCGTGGGAGCCATCAGGGAGCAATACCACCAATCAGTTAAAACACTGGTTAGACCCAAACACATTAGGTGCAGGGTTTGTTGACGGTTATGATCCTTCGGGCGCAAGTGCGACGCAATATGATGCCGGCGTGTCAAATGCTGCATTAAACGAAACGGCTGTTTGTGGGTCAGAGTTTATTCCTAGCTTCGATTTGTCTAACCCGGGAGCTGAGACCTTAAACTCTGCTACAATTAACTATAGCATCGATGGGGGGGCAAACCAAACATTTAACTGGACAGGAACTCTTGCNCAATACCAAAGTGAAACCATTACACTTCCTGCAGTTACACTTGGAACAGGAAACCATACGCTTAGCGTTGAGGTTAATAGCCCCAACAACCAATCGGACGAGAACACCAATAACAACATTGCAAATGAATCCATTTCTATCGCTGCATACCCAGAAACAGCTGTTTATGTGNCCGTTTCTTTATTGACTGACGATTACGCAGAGGAAACCTACATGGAAATAACGAANAGCAGCGGGAATGTTATTTGGAGTGAAGGAAACGAAAATGTGTCAGGAAACTTCGACACAGGAAATGCTAATCCTGACCCAGATCCTACAAACGCTTTTGACAACAATACGGCTTATGAATGGGACGTTCCATTGTCCTCTGTTGAGTGTTACACTTTTACCATATATGATTACTATGGAGACGGTATCGATTCTGAACAATGGGGAGGTACAAATGGAGACCTTGAGCTTTTAGATAATTTTGGTAGCGTAATTTACGGGCTCGCTGATCCGAACTTTGAAGGAGAGGTAAGCTCAGTAATTAAAAACGCTACTGTTGGAATAGAANATTCACAAAGTACGTTTCTCTCTGTTTACCCAAACCCTGCAAGTAATTATGTTGTGCTTCAAACAGGGAGCTTCGATAGCTTGTATGAAATAACGGACCTTTCAGGAAAAACAATCTGTTCAGGAAAGATAGAGAGTGTTGAAACAACGATTCCAACATCTANCTGGTCAAGCGGAACTTATTTGGTGAAGGTNTCTGGNAAGAGCCTTGAGCCGGTTGTTAAACGNTTTACGATTAAATAAAAAAACGTGGCTGGCTTTTATGTGCACATTCCTTTTTGCGCAAAAAAGTGTTCTTACTGCGACTTCCATTTCTCTACTCACTTTGAGTCATACCGAGATGAAATGGTGAAAAGTATTGCCAAAGAAATTATATCAAGAAAANGGGAGGCTAGCTCTCCCCTTCTTAGTATTTATTTTGGNGGTGGAACCCCCAGNTTACTCACCGCAAAAGAGCTCTCTTTTTTACTCAACACNATACACCAGCACTACACNGTAGATAATTGTGCAGAAATAACACTTGAAGCGAACCCGGAAGACGTTTCATTTGAATCGTTAAGAGAGTGGCAAGAGGCGGGNGTAAACAGGCTTAGTGTTGGCCTCCAAAGCTTCAAGCCGTCTGACCTTGAGTGGATGAACCGAGGACACTCCGCCGCTCAAACAATTAANTGTATAGAAAACGCCTNTACTGGTGGTTTTAAAGACATTTCTATCGATCTCATGTATGGGCTTCCTGGACTAACAATCAAAGAGTGGGNGTCACACCTTGAACAGGTNGTTTATNCTAANATAACACACGTTTCTGCTTACTGCCTTACTGTTGAAAAAGGAACAAAACTTGAACGCGAAGTGAAAAAAGGAAGAAGGATTGTTCCAGAGGATGACATTATTGAGCAACAGTATAAGCTTCTTGTTTCTAAGCTTAAAAGTGCTGGTTTCGAACAATATGAAGTCTCCAATTTTGCACGACACAANAAATATTCTAAACACAATAGTGCCTACTGGAAAGGCATTAGCTATATTGGGGTTGGGCCTTCGGCCCACTCTTTTCGCGTAGGTTATAGGCGCTGGAACGTTTCAAACAATACACGCTATATAAAAAACATTAAAGATCTCTCGCCCTTTCATGATGACGANTTCCTTTGTGATAAGGATGTTTGGAACGAACTTTTTCTTACTGGGCTTAGAACGCGNTGGGGAGTTTCTAAAAAGACCATTGAGTCTCTTGGTGGGTTTTCAAAAAAAGAAAAAGCCCTATTGAAGGATTATATAACCAAAGGGAAAATCAAAGAAGATGCGGCTTCTTTGCGTTTAGAAGNAGNCGCTTTTCTTTTTGCTGATGGNGTTGCGAAAGATTTTTTCAGAACATCATAAGAAATAAACCCCGCTAATTCTTTTTGTACGAAGCAAGCGGTCTTTATAAACCACNCTGATTCGCAACTCTGCACCAGCGANAAGTCTTTTTATTTTTCTGATAACCGTTGGGCTTAGCTGTTTGCTTTTGATCGTTATCACCTCTTTTTTATCTAAAATTACCGACGCCTCTATAATTTGAAAGTTTGCTTTCGGCCACTTTTCAATAAAACCTNCGCCCANCNCTAAATTTGTCGTATCNACCTTTTCCCCATTANNAGCACTACCTACATACAATTTAGGTTGAGGCCCCTTTTTTATAATGAAAGAAAACTTATCTATAAANACCTTTTCCCTGCCNCCTTCTGGGGANTCTATATAAGCAGCTATATTNAGCGTTCCTGTATTGCGAGTAACAGTATCTAAAACCTCTATTAAATATATCCCTTTTTTATCTGTGGGGTGAACNCTTAATGTGCCATCAAAACACAAAGGAGTGCCTTCTTTAACAAAAAGCTCATTGATANANCTTGAAAAAAAAACGGTGTCTTTTTTATTATTGAACAAATACTTTTGCCCGTGCAGCGAGAAACAAAANAAGGAAAGAAAAATAATTGTTTTATACATTAGGAGNAAGCTATTTTGTTNACTCTTCGTTGATGTCTACCCCCTTCAAATTCCGTACTTAAAAAAGTATCAACATATTTTTTTGCGTCATTAAAAGAAATATATCTTGCTGGTAATGAAATTATATTCGCGTCATTGTGTTGTCTGGCAAGAGCTGCTATTTCATCTGTCCAACACAAAGCACAGCGTATCCCACTGTGTTTGTTTGCAGACATGCTTATTCCGTTTCCTGAACCACATATTAANATGCCAATACCCCCTTCNTTTTCTACGATATTAGCCACGGGGTGAGCATAATCTGGGTAATCTATACTTTCTTCTGAGGGGCAACCAAANTCNGTAACANCATATCCTTTTTCTTCTAAAAANGAAATAAGTTGTCCTTTAAGTTTATACCCTGCATGNTCTGCTCCTATTGCTATTTTATTCTTCATATANTAAAATTAAAATTAATTANGANGCAAACAAGCGTCGTTAATTACTCGTTGAAAACTAAGTGTATCTTTTTTTGCAAAAAACAACTTTTTGTGTNAACCAAAACATGTTTGTAATAAACTTGCTTTTTTTATCTTTTTTATACGNNTTTTTTCAAGGGTTTTTCAACATAATGTTTATTAACAATTGAATTTATTTATTCACNTTTTAATTTTTGTTAAAAACCACAAAACATGTTAAGTTATTGTTTTATAGCTTATTATTTATTCATAAGTTGTTCATTATTATTGTTTATTATTCAGTTTTGATTTTAACGAGTCGCTTTTCTTTTTTTATACACAAATGAACACTCTTAATAATAGTAGTAAATTTATTTATAATTTTTTTTTATAAAATATTAAACCGTGAATAATGTTCATAAAGTAGAAAATGAATAATCTAGAAATCATAAAAGAAGAACTTAATGTCTTCATTGAGAAGTTTTATAAAAATCAATTTTTAAAAGGTGTTCTTTTATTATCTGTTGTTTTTCTAAGCTCTCTATATCTTGTTTCTCTGGCCGAATTTTATGGCCGATTTAATTCTACCGTACGGTTTTTATTTCTGTCGCTTTTTGTTTTATTCAATCTATATATAGCTTTTATTTATTGCGTCTCACCCCTATTTAATTATATCAAACAGTCGAGACGTTTAAGTCCTGAAAAAGCGTCAAAAATGATTGGATTATTGTTTCCACATATATCTGATCAGTTGACAAATTTACTTCAACTGGATAGAGCGCTCTCATCACAGGAAAAAGAAAAGGTTGAATTATTAAAAGCGAGTATAGAACAAAAAGCTAAAAACATAGGTGTTATTAAGTTTTCAAAAGGTATTTCGTATGCCGAGAATAAGAAATATTTGAAATATGTGCTACCTGCTGTTTTTTTATTTTTTATTTTNTNAACCGCTCTTCCGATCTTACCAGAGCTTTTTACTCAAGGATCTTTTCGCGTATTGAATTTTTCTAAAGAATTTAAACTACAAGCNCCATATCAGTTTCATTTAGTAGACNCAAAATTAACCCTTTCCGAAGGNGANGACCTNTATNTGAAAGTTAATTTANTTGGTAATGATTTTCCAAACCGGTTGTATGTAAGTTCTAGNCAGGGTGTGTTTCTAATGAATAAATTAAAAGCAAATACTTTTGAATGTGTGCTGAGAAAACCTAAAAANAAGGACACNTTTTTTTTCTCTTCTAAAAAGTTTAAAAGTGATTCTTACAGGGTNATTGTTCAAGGTAAAAGTATTCTAGGAAAGTGGGATGCAATGATCACCTACCCTTCTTATTTAAATAGGNAAAAAGAATTCATTAAAAACTCTGGGGATTTTTCTGCTCCTGAGGGCAGTCTTATTGAATGGAGCGGAAGCGTTAAAAATGTAGCTGNGCTCCAACTTAGTATGAATTCAAANGTTCAAACTTTCTATAAATCAGGTTTTACTTATAAGACTTTACTAAAGGANACCAGTGTTTTAAAAATTGATTTAATAAATAAATANACCAAAAGCATTGATTCTCTTNATTATGTTATTCAGGTGATTAAGGATGAATATCCTGTTATTCAAGTATCAGAAAATAAAGATAGTTTACGGGAGGGAATATGTTTTTTTCAAGGCGTTGTTTCCGATGACTATGGATTAACTTCTTTGAATTTTCACTATACGGTACATTCAATTAAAAANGAAGTTAGAAAAAAGAAGATTAATGTTCAAAATGTAAATGGAACNAAAAATAGTTTTGTGTATTACATTGATTTTAATCAATTGGATATTTCATTGAATGATAAGATTAGTTATTATTTTTCAATTAAAGACAATGATGGTTANAATGGAAATAAAACCACAATTAGTAGTCAATTTACATATGAACTTCCAGATTTNAAATCATTAAATAAGAAAAGAGAAAAAGAGCAAAANGANATTAAAAAAGATATTAATGATGTTTTAAAGGCAACACAAAAATTTCAGAAAGAGATAAAGACTTTTNAGANAGAGATGAAAAATAATAAGTCAAATGAATGGGATAAAATGAATGACTTAAAAAANATTCAAGATCAGCAGCAAGAATTACTCAATAAATTAGAGCGTATTCAAGAGAAAATGGATAATTCAATTCAAGAAAAAAACAAGCTTTCTGAATTAGATAAAGAGTTATTAAAGAAACAGGATTTATTAGAAAAATTACTAAATGAAGTAATGGATGACGAATTGAAGAAGTTATTAGAAGAACTTGAAGAATTACTTAAAAAGAATGACCAAAAGGAGTTAAACGAAAAAATGGAGGAGNTAGATCAAGGCGCTGAAGATATGGAGAAGCAGTTGGATAGAAGTCTTGAAATGCTCAAGAAAATGCAAGTAAATGAAAAAATAGATGATTTAGAAAAAGAATTAAANGAACTGGCAGATAAACAAGAAAAGCTAGCCAATCAGCAAGAAAAGGATTTTGAGCAGCAAGAGAAAATAAATNAAGATTTTAATGAAATAAAGGAAGACTTAAAAAAACTAGAAGAGNTAAATGAAGCACTAGAAACNCCTTTNAATATTGAAAATACGGAAGAAGAACAGAAGTCTATTGAGGAAGAACTTCAGCAAGCAGGCGAACAAATACAAAAAAATAAAAAGTCCAAAGCATCAAAAAGTCAAAAATCAGCATCTGANAAAATGGAAGAACTTGCTGAAAAATTAGATAAAATGCAACAAGATTCTGCGCAAGAGCAGCAAGAGGAGGATATGGAAGATTTAAGAAAAATNCTTGAATCTTTAGTGTTATTAAGNTTAGAACAAGAAGAGGTNATGAANAGCATTAATAGAGTCCAAGTGAACGATCCTGCGTTTCGTAAGTATGGTAGANCTCAAAGAAGAATCAATGACGACACTCAGATTGTTAAAGATAGTTTATTGGCTTTAGCAAAACGGCAACCAGTGCTAGCGACATTTATTGATAAAGAGTTAGCTGATTTGGAGTTTAGCCATGGACAAACAATCNATTTTATTGGGGATAGAAAGAAAAGTAAAGTAACTAAAAATCAACAAANTGCAATGACTTCTTATAATAATCTAGCCCTATTATTAAATGAAGTTCTTCAAAGCATGCAAGCTCAAATGCAAATGATGACACCGGGTAGTGGTCANTGTAATAAACCAGGCGGTAAAGGCAAACCAAAAGCAGGTCCGTCTATGAATCCTGGTGATATGAAAGAGATGTTAAAAAACCAATTAAACCAACTCAAAAAAGGAATGGGTAAGGGAGGAAAAAAAGAAGGAAAGAAAGGTGAAAATGGATCAGGCGGTATAGGGAGTAAAGGCCTGGCAAAAATGGCCGCAGAGCAATCTGCAATAAGGAAGAAACTTGAAGAGCTAAGAAGCAAATTAAATAAAGAAGGAAAAGGTGCAGGAAATGCGCTCAACCCATTGATAGAAGANCTTAAANAGCAGCAGCAGAACATTATTAATAAGAATATTAATAAAGAGACGATTAATCGGCAACAAGAAATATTAACCAGGTTGTTGGAAAGTGAAAAAGCATTGATAGAAAGAGGTTTTGAAGAAAAAAGAGAATCTAAAAGTGGAAAAAACAACGAAAAGAGTAACCAAAATCTGTTTAATCAGTATAACAAAGAAAAACTAAAGAAAGTTGAATTATTACGTTATGCTGAACCTTCTTACAAGAAGTACTACAAAGAAAAAGCAAACGAATATTTCGATGAAAATTAATATTTGTAAATACTATGAAAGACGAGTATAGTGTGATAGAATCTCTTAAACTTACTTCCTCTTACAATTCAGTTGCTGANATTGAGCGCTTAATTGACAAGGTTTGTACAAGTGTTGGTGTGAATGAGGATGCATATGGCAACGTACTTATTGCTGTAACAGAAGCGGTGAATAATGCGATACAACACGGAAATAAAGAAAACGAAACGTTATCAATCAATGTTTCAGTAAGGAATAATAAGGAAAACGTTTGTTTTAGTGTAAAAGACGAAGGGCAAGGTTTNGATTTTGATAATTTACCAGATCCAACGGCACCGGAAAACCTNTTAAAAGAAAACGGTAGGGGTATTTTTTTAATGCGTAACCTAGCAGATAAGGTNGAGTTTACGGGNGAAGGAAACGAAGTTTCATTGTTCTTCAACAAATGATTTCTTGCTTTTTTGAGGATATTGAANATTTTGATATATCATTAGAATTATACAGACGAAAAATATCNTATATAATTGATAATGANGGTTTTAAAGAAGAAAATNTTGTTTTAGTGNTGTGTTCAGATAATTTTTTATTNGAANTNAACAAAAAACACTTAAACCATGACTATTTCACAGACATCATAACTTTTTCCTATACAACGAATAATCACATAAGCGGTGACCTTTTTATAAGTGTTGATCGGGTGAAGGACAATGCNCGGAATCAGAAGCTCTCTTTTGAAAATGAATTAGAGCGTGTTATATATCACGGTGTTTTGCATCTTTGTGGATACAATGATAAAACGCCCGAAGAAATAAAAGAAATGAGATCAAAGGAAAACTATTATTTAAAGTAGATTGTTTCACGTGAAACATCTATGAGGGTATTACTTTTTTTTGGTTTAATTTTGTTCCACGTGAAACAAATGAAATGCTGACAAATTACGATATTATTGTTGTGGGAGCTGGTCACGCTGGCTGTGAAGCAGCACATTGCGCTGCAACGATGGGTAGCCAAGTGTTGCTGGTAACGATGAATATGAACACCATTGCTCAAATGAGCTGTAACCCAGCGATGGGAGGAGTGGCTAAAGGGCAAATATTAAGGGAGGTAGACGCATTGGGCGGAGGATCAGGAATTNTAAGTGATAAAAGCGCTATACAGTTTAGGATGCTTAATAAATCAAAGGGCCCTGCTATGTGGTCTCCTCGTAGCCAAAATGATAGACAAGTCTTTTCAACCGAATGGAGGATGCTGCTTGAGCAAAACAAAAATGTGGATTTTTGGCAAGACATGTGTACGGGTATTATTGTTGAAGAAGGAAAGGTTGTAGGNNTAAAAACAGCGCTGGGAATAGAAATTAAATCAAAAACAGTAATACTTACAAACGGAACTTTTCTAAACGGTCTAATACACTTAGGAGAAAAGCAGTTTGGAGGAGGAAGAGCAGCAGAAAGAGCTTCAAAAGGAATAACGGAGCAGCTTGTCGACCTAGGTTTTGAGTCAGGAAGAATGAAGACAGGAACGCCGCCTCGCGTTGATGGAAGATCTTTGGATTATTCGAAAATGGAAGAACAGCCTGGAGACCCCTCACCATCTAAGTTTAGTTTTTCAGACACGAAGCCTCTGCAAAAACAACGGCCTTGTTTCATTACTTATACAAACCCGACAACACATAAAACCTTAGAAAAAGGATTTGATCGTTCCCCGATGTTCAATGGAGCAATCAATAGTACAGGTCCACGATATTGTCCAAGTATAGAGGATAAAATAAATCGTTTTGCAGATAGAGAAAGACATCAAATTTTTGTTGAGCCAGAGGGATGGGATACGATTGAAATCTATGTAAATGGCTTCAGCACATCACTACCTGAAGAAATACAACTCGAGGCAATGCAAACGATTCCTGGTTTTGAAAAAGTAAAAATGTTTCGTCCCGGATATGCCATCGAGTATGATTATTTCCCCCCTACGCAATTGAAACACACCTTAGAAACAAAAAGGATAGAAAACCTATATTTCGCAGGCCAAATAAATGGTACTACAGGATATGAAGAAGCGGCTTGTCAGGGTTTAATGGCGGGTATAAATGCAAGCTTGAAAATAAAAGAAAAGGAACCTTTTGTTTTGTCTAGAAGCCAAGCTTATATTGGTGTGCTCATCGATGATTTGATTACAAAAGGTACTGATGAACCTTACCGTATGTTTACAAGCAGAGCTGAATATAGAATTTTATTAAGACAAGACAACGCAGATATAAGGCTGACTCCTTTTGGTTTTTCGATAGGCCTAGCCAATCAAGAACGAATGCATAGGGTTAATTTAAAAATTGAGGGAACAAAAAAGTTTAAAAAAGACCTCAGAAAAATTGCCATCTCTCCATCNGAGGTAAACCCTTTTTTAGAAAGCATTGGCAGCGCTCCCATTTCACAAAAGGTGAAACTCTCATCAATAATTACTCGTCCTAAAGTATATTTAAAAAACCTATTAGACCTTTCCTTTGAAGCGAAAGAGAAGGCGCTAATAGCCCACACCTCTCACGATGAAATTCTGGACCAAGCAGAAATACAAATGAAGTATGACGGATATATTGAAAGAGAACAAGACCAGGCGGAAAAAATGAATCGCTTGGAAAACGTAAAGATTCCTTCAGATCTAGATTTTAAAAAATTAAATAGCTTGAGCGCTGAGGCAAAAGAAAAGCTTTCTGATATAAAACCTATAACAATAGGTCAAGCTTCACGGGTATCAGGGGTTTCGCCCAGCGACGTTTCTGTTCTTCTCGTTTACATGGGGAGATAATAAAAACGCATTTATAGGCGATTTAAGACGGTTTCTAACCATGAAGCATACTNGGCTTTAAAAAAAACCAAAAAAACCAACAGNCTAAAAANATAAAGGTTGTTTTTTACGGATTATTGAAAAACGCGCACATAATCAACAGCCATCGTTTGAGGAAATAAAGTATTTTGGCTTGGACTTCCCGGCCAGGTTCCTCCAANAGCAACATTCAAGATTAAAAAGAAATCGTTTTGGAAGGCGCTCAGCGCAGCACCACTNATATTTATGTCATGATACTGAACATCATCTCTGAGAAAACGAATAGAAGAAGCGTCCCAAATAATNGAGAACACATGAAATTCTTCTGCGTACATTTCTCCAGCGGGCAATGAGCTAGCATCTCCGTAAGAGGCCTGTGCCCCATTNTCGCTCCAATGGGCGGTTCCATAAATGGTTCTATCATTAAAAGACCCACCACCAATAAGTTCCATAATATCTATTTCTCCACAGGAAGGCCAGCCTTCGGTGCTTATGTTTTCTCCAAGCATCCAAATTGCAGGCCAATAACCTTGACCGTAAGGGAGCGCTGCCCTCACGTCTATACGCCCATATTGAAAAGACTGAATACCTTGTGTCTTTATTCTCGATGAGGTGTAATTAAAGGATGCCGCCGACTCTTCTTTTGCTGTAATTTTTAGTAATCCGNCCTCTACAACGGTGTTTTCTTCTTTGTAAAATTGAAGCTCATTGTTTCCCCACCCCCACGAGCCGTTTCCTATTTCATGCACCCAATCAGAGGAAAGAGAAGACCCATTAAATTCATCGCTCCATACNAAAGAATAATTAGGGTAGCTTTCGGGTGTAGTATACCCTGTTGTGGGAATTCCCCCGGTATATCCGACATCTGAAATGATGATATTCTCAGTTTCTTCTATATAATCATATGCTGTTACATGTGCTCGAACTTTTACTGAGTATTCGCCCGTTACAGAATAAGTGTAGTCTGCACTTCCGTCATTAGATTCCATATAGGAAGAGTCTGGGCCGTCATAAAACATAAAGCTGTAAAAGTTTGCGCCATCAGCCGTTGCTTGAAGCTCAACAAAACCCTCATCAACAACAATGCTTGTATTTAGGTTGGTGGGTAAAACAATAGAAGAAATAGGTTCTTCTGGGTCGCACGAAAAAAGCAATAGAAGCGCGAAAAAAAGAGAAGGTTTTTTCATAAACACTTGTTTTTCAGACGTTTATTGTTCTGGNCTTAATCTGAGGTACCACATAAGTTCTCCTGTATGGTGGCCGAAAGCGAGGTACATCGAATTTTCTGTTAGTTCAATTATTTTATAGGTATTTACGCCTGTTCCAAAACCAATAAACGNGCCTCCTGATACAGTAATTGTTGTATCAGCATCTTCTGTTACGGACCAAGATTCATTTAATTGGTTGCTATAAGGCGCTGTAAAGTCGGCGAGGTTTTCAAANGATCCAGGATATTGATCTGCAATGGTATTGTGCACGTAAATATCTCCATTTGTAATCATGTCAAAGCGATATTCATTTAGGTAAAAAACAAAGCGATCGTCATACATTCCACAACCAGGTTTCGCCATTTCTGGCGCCGACCACCATTCTGGAGTGTACCCCAGGTCTGAAACAGGATCAGGCCCAACACCAAAGTGTCCAGCGACAGCGGAATCTATATACCAAGACTTAAAACCAGGCCCATCAACCCCGCCCGTGAGCATAGTAAATATAGGGTTGTCTAAAAGACCAGGGTCTGTTTGGTCGATAACAATTTCTTGGCTACTTGATTTGCTTCCCCCACTATTAAAAACACTTAAGCTGATATCGTAGGTTCCTTCGTTTGGGTATACGGAGGAAATGACAGCGCCCTCGCCTGTGAGGCCGTTTCCAAAATCCCACATATTAATAATATCTGGGTTCGCCGCTGTAAATATAATAACATTGGCATTTGTGTCAGAAGGAGCATACGTGAAGAGTGCGTCTGCATCTGAGGGAGGTGTTCCGAGTTGGGGGTTTTCTTTTTTACAAGAGCACAAGGCAANTAAAAAAACAACCGTTGCAATGNTAAAAAAAGGAGTGTTAAGTTTTTTCATAATGTTATNNTTAATATCCGCTGTTTTGAGACCAGTTTCCTCCGGCCAAATCGATTTCTAAAGTTGGTATGGGAAATAATTCGTGTTTTCCTGTTTGAAAACCTTCTATTGCGCTNTCTGCTTTTCCCCANCGCACAAGGTCAAAAAACCAATGACCCTCNCAGGCTAGCTCATAACGGCGTTCATTGAAAATATCATCAATAGAATTCACTGTAACGTTAGCCACACCAGCACGGTTTCGAACTTCGTCTACTTTGCTTTGCGCCTCAGAGATGTTTCCGTTTTGGAAATGTGCCTCTGCCGCCATCAACAGAACATCTGCATATCGAATNACTCTATAGTTCACAGGGCTTGTAAGATCGTTGTCAGGAAGGCCCAGCTCATTTTGCCTTTTAATGTATTTATTGTTGTAGTAACCAGTGTGGCCACCAGCACCAATACCATAAGTAATACTTTCTGGGTTTGCTTGAGCCGCAATAAATGCTTCTATATCTAGAATTGTCATGTCTCTTCTTGGGTCTGAAGGGTCGAAAGCATCATAAAGGTTTTGGGTTGGAAGATTATAACTGTTNCCGTCCCCATAAATAGGCCCTTCATATTGTCGTATGCCCTGAAAACCAGGGCCAGCATTTCCTTCCAAACAAATAAGACATCCGTAACCTCCGCCCTCTGCTCCTGAATATTCAACGTCAAAAACAGTTTCGCTATTGTTTTCATTGGCAACAGAAAAAAGGTCCGTGTAATCGCTGATCAAACTGTATGAACCACTACTAATAACTTCATCCAGCTTGCTCGCCGCTTCCGAATATTTTTTCTGATAAAGAAACACTTTTCCTAATAGCGCCATCGCAGCTCCTTTTGTTGCCTTTCCTTTTATAAGAGAAAATGGGTCTAAAACAGAAGACGCATCAAGAAGGTCTTGTTCTATTTGTGCGTAAACCTCTGAAACAGGTGAACGAGCAATCTCTGTTGCNTCTTGTGCTCCGATTCTTTCATCAATAATTAAAGGAACATCTCCAAAAAACTTTACAAGCTCGAAGTAGTAAAAAGCACGTAAAAACTTAGCCTCGGCAAGAATTTTGTCTTTTCCTGTAAAATCGATATTGTTTTTATTCTCCATAATAAAGTTGCAACGTGTTATCCCTGCGTAGTTCCAACGAAACAAACTACGAAGTTCAGAGTTTACTCCTCCGTGGGTCATATCATCTATTTGGTGAAGGCCCTGCGTATCGTTTACACTTTCTCCACCTGCAATCGTATTGTTAGACGCTATTTCGCTAATCCAAACAGACATAAACGAACCTTGAAGCAGGTCGTATGCGCCTATTAAGGCTTGTTCATAATCTTCGGGGGACTGAAAGTAGTTTTCAGCGTCTTGAGTATAAGGAGGATCTACGTTTAGAAACTTGTCGCAACCTGAAAAGATCAAACTGAAGGCTATAAGCGCAAGGCTTATGAATTGAGATGCTCTATTTTTCATGTTTTTAAAATTTAATGTTTAAACCACCCATAATTGTTTTGGCTTGTGGATAAAACCCATAGTCTACACCAGCAGAGAGCGTTCCTCCACCAATATCTGGGTCAAACCCGAGGTACCTTGTTAAGGTTACTAAGTTGTTTCCTGATAAATAAAACCGCAAAGACTCAACCTTAAGTTTCTTAAGTATTTTGCTNTTTTTTGGAAAAGTATATCCTAACTGAACGTTTCTCAAGCGAACGAACGACCCGTCTTCAACATAGTAATCAGAGAAGGAGTTGTTTCTAGTTGCCCCCGTGGTTAACCGAGGGTGCTCATTGGTCGAGCCAGGCCCAGTCCAACGATTAATAACGTAGTCTAATTGATTGGCATAGGGCTGTTGTCTTTCATAATTTCTAATTATTTCTTGCCCAACAGAGGCATAAATATTAGCAGACATGTCAAACCCTTTATAGCGAAGGTTAAGCGCAAACCCCATTGTAAAATCAGGAATAGGAGACCCTAAGAAGGTTTTATCAAGGTCGTCGCCAAAGCTAATTTCTCCATCCCCATTTTGGTCTACAAAAATAAAATCACCCGGACGAGCTCCTTCTTGAACAACATTGTGGTTGTCAATTTGCTCTTGGGTTTGGAAAATACCATCGGTTTGTAAGCCATGGAAGTAACCAATCGCAAACCCTTCTTCAAAACGGGTTGCAACATCTCCTCCCACACTAAATTGAGCACCAGGAAGGTAGTCAACGCCCTCTGGCACACTCGTCACTTTATTNGTAATGTGNGAAAAATTGAGGCTAATATTTGTTTTAAAATCTCTTGAGGGTTTGTTGTGATAAGCAAGCTCTAGTTCAACCCCTTTATTCGAAACGTTACCCGCGTTGATAATAGGAGAGTAGCCACCTGGGCCATATGATCCGAGAATACCAGAAACGTCAGGTTGAAACAACAGGTCGTTTGTGTTTTTTATAAAGTAGTTGGTTGTGAAATCTAAAGCGCTCCAAAGCGTTAGGTCTAAACCAGCGTTAAATTGCCGTGTTGTTTCCCATTTTAAATCAGGGTTTGCCGCACGCCCGAGCGCTGTACCAATAACGATTAGGTCGTCAAAAACATACACACCTTCTCCATTTAAAAGAGCGCGATACGCAAAGTTTTCAATTTGGTCGTTTCCTGAAACACCATAGCTCAGCCGCAGCTTCATAAAGTTAATCGCGTCAACATTAAAAAAGCTTTCTTCAGAAATAAGCCAAGCCGAGGACAGAGTTGGAAACCAACCGTATCTATTATTTGGCCCAAACTTACTCGAACCATCCCTTCTTAATATTCCTGAAATAATATATCGTGAATCATATGCGTACTCTGTTCTTAAGAAGNCAGAAACGAGCCGCTCTTTAAATTCAAAAGAACCGACATTGTTGAGGTATCCGCCAGCAGCGGTGTTGGCCGAGATGTCTGCGTATTCCCATGAGTTGTTGGGTATNTCATATGCNGTTCCGTTTAAAGCNGCCCCTTTTCTTTGAAAGACAGAAGCCCCTAAGGTGGCTTTTACCTTGTGAAGCTCGTTAAAGGTTCTATCGTAATTAAAATAGCTTTCAAAGGTAAGGTCACTGAACGAAGAGCGTTGCTCATAAACACTAGCCCCACGGTCTATAAAGACACTATCAGCAATTTCTACTTGAGGAGATTCTAGTTCTGCATTTAGTGCAGAGTTTGCGAACTTTCCAGGACCGTACCAGGCCAGAGGCGAAAAGGACTTTGCTTCTACAACGGCATAATTATAGTTAAAGCGATTTGTAAAAGAAAGGTGCTCGTTAAATTTATAAACCAATTCTTCTTTTCCGACAAACTTATCAGCAATGCTGTAGTTATAAGAGTTTTCCATTTGAGCGATAGGGTTGATAATGTCGGCAACCTCCTCTAANTAACTGTAGTTACCATCAGGNGTTCTGATCGGTTCGTTAGGAAAGGCATTTACAGTGTTGTATAAAACAGAACCGATTCCATTCTCAGAAAGTGTTGATCGGTTGTCGCTAGAGAAAAGAAACACAGAGTTAAGTAAAAGTTTTTCAGATAGATCTGTGCTTAGGTTNAACCGCGCATTGTATCTTGAAAAATTTGCTTTTGAGCCACCAACGATTCCTTCTTGAGCATAATAGGTCGCACCAAGAGAGTAGCGGGTGTTTTTTGTACCGCCACTTATTCCAATATTATAGCTTTCTACAGGAGAAGTTTGAAAAACAGAATCTTGCCAGTTTGTTCCTTCACCGATAGCAGTATTTGTAAAAGGCATGGCTTGTCCGCCAAAAGCAAACATTTCGTTTTTAATGACAGCATATTCCTCTGCNTTTAAAAGGCCGAGTNTATTGGCTGTCTGCTGAACACCTTTATACATGCTAAATTCTATTTTAGGCTTGGCATTAAGCTTTCCTTTTTTTGTTTCAACAATGATCACGCCGTTCGCGGCACGCACGCCATAAATNCCTGCNGTTGCATCTTTAAGCACATTAATAGACTCAATATCATTTGGGTTTAATGCGTTCAAGCCATCGGAATCATATACCACGCCGTCCACTAAAATCAAAGGGTCGTTGTCTCCAAAAGTAGAAAGACCTCTAATTCTAATGCTTGAAGAGCCCCCAGGCGAACCAGAGTTCGTATTAATAGCCANCCCAGAAACCTGACCCTGAAGGGCTTGGTCCATTCGTGAAAGGTTGAGTTTTTCAATGTTTTCTCCTTTTACTTTTGCTGCAGCCCCCGTAAGCTCTTTNTTTCTTGAGCTTCCGTATCCAACAACAACAATTTCGTCAAAAACTTGAGACTCAGCCTCCAGGGTAATGTCCAGNTCCGTTCGCCCAGCGACGAGCACATCTTGCGTGGCGTATCCGATGTAAGAGAACTGCAAAACNAGACCGTCNNTTTTTTCTGTAGTAATACTATATTTACCGTTTACATCCGTAATAGCACCGATTGTTGTGTTTTCGACAACAACNTTGACACCGGGAAGGGTTTCTTGCTTTTCATCCAATACTGTTCCGCTAATGGTGATTTCTTGCGCATTTACACCCGTAAAAACAAAGCAAACAGCAGCNAAGAATAAGAGTAAGTTTTTCATAAAAAAATAGTTTTCAGCGTAAATATATTCTTTTTTAATTAAAGTGTAAAAANCACACTAAGTAGATTTTTTCTATAAAACGCAACACTGATGATTATTCNATGNTACGGTTCTAAAGTTAAATAATTTAAAAACTGAATTTTAAATAAACAGCAGAAATGCTTAAACATATAGCAGAATTACGAATACATAAAGCAAAAGGAATTTCTTGATTTTCTCACAACTTTAGANAAAACATATTTTTTATGGGCAAACTAAAGNGTTTTGNTNTCTAGNGCACTAAAAAGTAATTGAAATTNAGACAAAGGTTNCTTGTCTTTTTATATTTTTGACCTGTAATGCGTAAGGTTGTTTTCGTTGATGTGGTCCATAATGTNCTCAGAGAAAAACTGGAGGCAAATCAATACTGCTGCGTCGATGCAACATCCCAAAATAAAGAACAAGTTTTAGAGCAGATCAAAACTGCCTTTGGAATCGTTATAAGATCAAAATTCACTTTAGACTCCGGTTTTTTAGAAGAGGCANTAAACTTAAANTTTATAGCTAGGTCAGGATCAGGTACTGAAAACATTGACCTTGTATATTGTAATAAACGAGGTGTTCAAGTTTTTTCTTCACCTGAAGGAAATAGAAATGCCGTTGCCGAACACGCGCTTGGTTTTACACTGTCGTTATTAAACAATATTCACCGNTCACATCAAGAAATAAAACANGGGGAGTGGAATCGGAAATCTAACACAGGCANAGAGCTTTCGGCTTGTACCATAGGAATCATNGGCTGCGGAAACAACGGACTAGCCTTTGCTAAAAAAATGAGGGACCTAGGGGCGGTGGTTCTTACCTATGACAAATACATAAAAGTGGAAGAACCAGGGATAACACAAGTTCCTTTGGAAGGGCTCTATAACGACGTGGATATTCTTAGTTTTCATATTCCTGAAACAGAAGAAACCGTTTCAATGGGAAATCACACGTTTTTTTCAANGTTTAAA
Source organism: Crocinitomicaceae bacterium TMED16 (assembly GCA_002167775.1). GTDB lineage: Bacteria > Bacteroidota > Bacteroidia > Flavobacteriales_D > Crocinitomicaceae > UBA952. Next base: position 25,174 of record NHBV01000027.1, read on the forward strand.
AAACAAATCATCGTGCTAAATATTTGCCGTGGAAAGGTCATTGACACGGCGGGGCTTGTACAAGCGATGAAAGAAAAAANAGTCTTGAAAGCGGCTTTAGATGTTTTGGAATATGAGGCAAAATCATTTGAGCGTTTTTTTGAAAACGCGCTACCTGAAGATTTTATTTACTTGAAAAGAAACCCTAACGTTATTTTGACGCCTCATATAGCGGGCTGGACAACACAAAGCTATTATGAGCTAAGCAATGTTCTNGGACATAAAATTATTGAAGCGTTCGGCCCTGCATCGTTGTAAAAGCGAGCGGCTAATCTATTTCTTTTTTAATTTCTTTGTAGCCCAAAAGAAGNGTGTTTTTTATACCAGGAACAATTGTGGTTGTATAACCCATNACATAAGGGTATAGAACAGAAGATTCTTTGGCCTGAATTGGAACAGCCTCGTTTTTTGGGTCTAAAGGACCTAGAAGAAGCAACGCACAACCAGCGAAAAGACCCCATTTCAATACGCCAACAAGAGCGCCAAGAATTTTATTAAAAATAGAAAGCCACACAAAAGCCACGAANTTCTCAAAAAGTTTACCAAGAAAGCGAACAAGCACAACTACCAGAATAAAAACAATGAGAAATGACAAAAAAGGAACAAGCATCCCTTCGTATTTATCCGCAATAAAGTAATGGGTGATCGCGTCGGAAAAATGAAAAGCAAAATAAACACCAACNAAAACAGACCCAAAAGTAAAAAGTTCCATCACCAAACCCTTTCTCCATCCTAAAATAGCGCCGATGCAAAAAAAAGCAATAATACAAAGGTCCAAGGTGTTCATGGAGTGAAAATAGAAAGATAAGAGACATGTGGGTTAATTATATATCATAAATTTACCAAGTAGTCAACGTTAATAACCTCAGGCCATGATAGAAATATACAATGATGAGTTCTTTATGAAGCAGGCGCTTTTGGAGGCAAAAAAAGCATTTGACAAGGACGAGGTTCCTGTGGGAGCGGTGGTTGTCTTAAAAAACAGAATAATTGCGCGGGGACACAACCTAACCGAGCAACTCTCAGATGTTACCGCCCACGCGGAAGTACAAGCCATAACCTCAGCGGCACAGTTTCTGGGTTCAAAATANTTAAAAGGNTGCACAATGTATGTTTCGCTTGAGCCATGTGTGATGTGTGCCGGAGCCCTTTTTTGGTCTCAGATAGATAAAGTTGTTTTTGCTGCGAGAGACGAAAAAAGAGGNGCTAGTCGCTGCGAACCGCCAGTATATCATCCATCAACGCTTGTTGTAAAAGGNCCATATCAAGAGGAAAGTCGCCAGCTATTAAAGGNCTTTTTCTNAAAAAAACGCAAATCAACTATATAGCGTTTCTCGAATAATTTCTACGGACTTTTTCGAGTCATAGCCAGGTAAATGATAGCTGCTGTAGTCCAAAAGTAAGTCAAAAACAAGGTTTTCGATACCGGCCTTTATNATGCTAGGCCCATAGAAAANGGAATGAAAAGAACGCACTACATCTGGGNTGTGAATGGTATTAACAGAANNCCCNTTAGGGTTAAAAAAACCGGTAGATATGTCAAAGGACTCTAATTNTTTTTCATTGCTTTTAAGGGGCTTATGTCCAGAGTATATGATTAATTCTGAGAGAAAATGAATAGGATATTCTTTGACGCGGTTTTCATTATTGAGCAGCAGTACTTTTTCTTTTATAAAAAAGAAAAATGAGCGGTCTTCAACNCCGCTGGTTAGAAAAGACTTGATGCTTTCTGCTACGAAAAAAGCAATTAAGATTTTAACCGCTGAATTATAAGTGTTTTCAAGTGCAATAGATCGTTCAACTCCATTAATGTTTTGAAGCCCAGAATTTGACCAACGAAAAAAAGAAGCCTCATATAGCCCAAGNACCAAGGGCTTTACTTTCTTCTTTTTTCCTCCTTTGATGATTCCGTTTTGAAGCCCATGNTTCTCAGAGAAAAAGCAAATCCAAAGACTGCTTTCTGAGTAGGGTTTAATGTCAAGAATTACTATTTCGGCAACCTCTTTCACAGGCGTTATTTAGTTGACTTTTTAGGCCTAAAATCAATTTTGTAGTAAAAGATTGGTAAGAACCCGAGTTGCTTTTTCTGAGCTGTTGGCTCATANCCTGGACTTGAAACTACGCTTGGGTCAAGCGAGGGGGCATATGCTAGGCCTAAAAGATTACTTGTGTTTAGAATGTTAACTAGGTCCAACCCTATCTCATGCGCTGTTTTTTTTGCGTTAAGCCTCCAGCTTATCTTGAGGTCTATTCTGAAGTAATCTGCAAACTGGCGTTCATTAAATAACGAGTCTTGAAAAATGATTTCTTTAAGCTCTTCTGTCGCATTAACGTCAACATAGCCATACCTCTTTCCTCCAGCTCGGGTCATTTTTAAACCGACCCCAATAGTATTGTTATTACCTACATTGAACTCTTTTCCTGCAAGGAAGTTTACGACATAAGAACCATTGTAAGAGGTGTTTCTTTGTATTCCGTCACTGCCGGTATACTTCGAGTCATAGAGCGTTCCTGAAAAAAGAAAAAAGAAGCTTTTATTGAAGTACTTTTGTACCGTCAGCTCTAACCCATAGTTGAGTCCTGTGCCCGTATTTTCGAGAGAATCCGGGAAAAGCCTTGCGAAGCCACTTCCCATATTGATCATAGAGAACGATGAGGGGGAAACNGTTACAGGGACTTCATATAAATATTGATAATAGGCCTCNGTTTTTATACTAAACCCTTTGTCAAAGGTTTTCTCATACCCAAGACCACTATGAATACTTTTCATCAGGCCCATATCTTGGTTTTGGTATATTTTGTTTCCGTTATCATCTAGTTGATGATAAGAGTAGGTATAAAGTGGTTGCATTTGGCTGTGCAGCCCTGCTCCTGCAAAAACAGACTGGTTGTTTTTAAAACGATATTTAATAGCGGTTCGTGGCTCTAAAGGGCTCAGACTATTGGCATTTGAATAATATTGGCTGTGAAGCCCTAGCGTAAAATCAAGGTTATCACTTGCTCTATATTTCCATTGTACAAAGGGTTGCGCTAAAAGCTGTGTTCCTGAGTAGTCCCACCTGTTTTTGAAATTGTCTGGGGAATCCAGGTCATATAAAACCGAGTCGGATTGAAATAAACTGAAAACATCTAGGTTTACTCCTGTTTTAATAAGGTTTTTCTTGTTGATTTTGTGGTTTAGGCTAAGATGACCCGAAGTTTTGATNGTGTTAAAGTTATAACCCATCATTAAATATGAGGTGTCTACAGAGATCGTGGTGTCGGCGCCAAGAATAGATAGAGACCTCTGTAAATAATCATGTCTGCTATGTTGTTCTTCATAAGAAGCCGCAACAGTGGCAGAAATAAATGTTTTGGCATTTATTGGTTTTTTATAGTTCAGGCCAGTAACATACATAGAGGTACCAAACTTCTGGTCGCGATCACCTTCTCCATAAAACTCAGTGGAATATGCAGTTTGTTCTGAAATAAGGATGTTAATATTGCTTTTTCCGCCGATACCAAACCACGATAATTGCCCCCCTNTCTTTAAAGGGAAGTTAAATTTAAATGACGCGTCACCATATTGAGGAACGGCGTCTGTTCCAATCTTTATTCCGATCTGCTGAAAGAGNGANAGNGTTGAATACCTTCCCATAACAAGATAGCTTGATTTATTTTTCTTAGAAAGCGGCCCTTCAGCAAGAAACTCTGTTCCTAAAAAACCAAATTGCCCTGTAAATTCGTGTCTATTATTGTTCCCGTTTCGCAGTTTTAAATCAAAAACACCAGAGGTGCTGTTTCCATATTCGGCAGGAAAGGCACTCATGAAAAAATCAGAATTTGCAAGAATTTTATTNTTNATGATGGATACAGGCCCTCCAGTNCTTCCTGAAATGGCAAAATGAGATGGGTTNGGAATGTCAATTCCTTCGACGCGCCAAACCACGCCAAGAGGACTATTTCCGCGAATTATAATATCATTTCTTGAATCATCAGCCCCTTGTACACCAGCAAAGTTAGAGGCCATTCTTGCGGGGTCCATTCTTGACCCGGGATAACGATTTGTTTCTTCAACGCTAAATTGCTGCGCTGAAATTAAGGCNAGTTCGTTTAAGACCTCCCCGCGCTTTCTGCCGTGCACAACAACCTCCTCTTGCTCAGAAACAAACTCTACGAGAGGGACGTTCACAACAACTTCTTTTGCAGAAGTCACCTCAACGGTAATGGTGTTTGTTGAATAGAGCGAGTAACTTACCTGTATCTCATGTTTCCCAACAGGGANATCATTTAGTATAAAATCCCCATCAAAATCTGAAAGCGCTCGATATTTGTTTTCGGTTTGAANCCCTGGGATTAAAACCGCCTTTGCACCGATTAAGGGAAACTTAGTTTCATTGTCAAAAACCTTACCACGTATGNTTTGTGTCGGTTGTTGAGAGAGACCAAAAAGGCTTAAAAAAAGGAACAGAAAAAGAGGTGCTCGCATCATAAAAAGTAGTTTGTAACGAAAGTACGAGTATTATTTAATTCGCAGCAAGTCCAAATTTGCTTAAAAAGGATATTTTTTTTAGCCACAATACTTTTGCACGGTCTTTGCTAAACATATATGAAAACACTAATTTTATCAAAAATCAAATCATGAAGACGCCACTTACCTTATTTTTTATTCTTTTTCTTAGCCTTAGCTTTGGACAAAACAAACTTGTTTGGCACGACAATCTAGAAAAAGCACTTGTTATATCTAAAAAAGAAAAGAAGCCAATCATGATGTTTTTTACCGGAAGCGATTGGTGCGGATGGTGCATTCGCCTACAAAAGGAGGTTTTTTTTAAGGAGGACTTTAAAAAATGGGCACAAGAAAACGTTGTCCTTTTGGAATTAGACTTCCCCCGAAGAAAAGCGTTGTCGCCNGATATAAAAGCACAAAACATGAAGCTTCAGAGTCAGTTTGCAATACGCGGCTATCCTACCGTTTGGTTTGTTTCNCCGGATAAGGACGCGCAAGGAAACCTTCAATGGGTAAAACTAGGAAGAACAGGTTATGTAGCAGGAGGACCAGGTGCNTGGATTTCAAATGCNAACACNTTGTTGNGTTCAAAATAAAACCACACTTAAAAACAGCGNCCTATTTCTTCTGAAGTATATCCTTTTGTAGCTAAAAACCGCATGATTTTCGATTTTTTCTTGTAATCAGATTCAAAACCAGGGAGNCCTTCTTTTTTTTTATCAAACANNGNTTGAAGGTTTTTTTCATAGATTGATTTATNAATTNGGCCTAGCCCGTCATNTATNAGTTTAGGATCAATTCTTTTTTCGAAAAGCCCTGCTTTAATTTTATTGACACCCCATTTCTTGATAGAAACNNTTCCGTTAATATAGCTCTCAACAAAGCGTTTATCATTGAGAAAGTCTAAAGAGCGCAGGTGTTGGAGTGCCTCTTGAATTTTTTGAGAATCATCTAGGCCAATCGTTTTTACTTTCTGAAGAACCTCATGGGTACATCGCTCCTGGTAAGCGCAGTAGCGCTCAAGNCGAATGATTATTTCATTGAACCCTANAGAGTCCATGTTTAGTAAGAAATCTTCTTCTTGTTTTTGTCGGTAATATTATACTCCAAGAACCGGTATGAGGACAATCCGTTTATAGAGACCCANCTTTTGTGTTTTAGAAACCACCGCATTTGTTTAGACATAAGACCCTTTGTGAAAAAGGCTTCAAGATAAGGGTGAAGGCTTAACTCAATACTTTTTTTAGGGTTTTGCTGCAGCACATACTCTATGTTTGATTCTATTTCTTCNGCAAATAGGATACTTGCTTGAATTTCTCCTGTTCCATTGCATGTAGGGCAAGTTTCTCCCGTTTTGATTTCTGTTTCTGGGCGAACGCGCTGTCTCGTGATTTCGACNACACCAAAACGTGAAGGAGGAACAATGTTGTGTTTTGCACGATCAGGCTTCATAAAGACCTTCATTTTATCAAACAAAGCCCTGTTGTTCGCTTTTTCATGCATATCAATNAAGTCAACACAAATAATACCGCCCATATCACGGAGCTGNAGGACCCTTGCAATTTCTTCCGCGGCCTCAATATTTGTGGCCAAAGCATTAGACTCTTGACCATCAGCCCCTTTTCTGTTTCCACTATTTACATCAATGACGTGCATGGCTTCAGTGTGCTCAATAATTAAATAGCCTCCACTAGGAAGCGGCACTTTTTTGCCAAACAATGTTTTTATTTGTTTGCTGATTCCAAAGCGTTCAAAAACATCTAGTTTTCCACTGTAGTGTTTNACTATTTTTTCTTTTCCTGGTGCTATAGAAGAGACATANTCTCTTATTTCATCATAAAGGATGTCGTTATTGACATGAATGTTTGAAAAGTCCTTGTTTAGAAGGTCTCTTAACATAGACGATGTTCTGTTTAGTTCTCCAAGGAGNTTTTTTGGGCCACGCGTGCCNTTAATACTTGAGAACATTTCGTTCCACTTTTCTAAAAGCTGTTTGAGGTCTTGTTCAAGATCTTCGGTAGATTTTTTTTCAGCAACCGTGCGAATAATAACCCCAAAATTNTTGGGTTTTATTCGCGACATCACCTCTTTGAGTCTTTTTTTCTCTTNGTTTTCTTTAATTTTTTGAGAAACCGATACCTTATCAGAAAATGGAACCAAAACCAAATACCTTCCGGCGATAGTAACTTCTGAGCAAAGGCGAGGGCCTTTTGTGGAAATGGGCTCCTTGGCCACCTGGACAAGAATAGACTGCGAGGAACTTAATACGTCAGAGATTTTGCCGTTTTTTTCAATGTCGTTTTCAAGCTTAAAGTAGCGCAANTCAGATACGCTTTGCTTTCCGCGCAAAGTNTTTTTACAAAAACGAGCAAAAGATTTATACTGGGGTCCAAGGTCTAAATAGTGAAGGAAGGCATCTTTTTCATACCCCACATCTACAAACGCCGCATTAAGGCTTGGAACAACCCTTCGGACTTTTCCCAAATATATGTCACCAACAGCAAAGTCAGCCCCGCCACGATCCTCATGTAATTCAATGAGTTTTCCGTCTTTTAAAAGGGCTATCCAGATGTCGTTGGCTCGAGAATCAACAACAATTTCTAATTTCACAAAAGTATATTAAGTTAAACGAACAAAGCCCGCACAGAATGTACGGACAAAAACAACAACAAGAGAGAGGTTTACTTNTTCTTCTTGTGACGGTTTTTTCTGAGTCGTTTTTTTCTTTTGTGTGTGGACATCTTATGTCTCTTTCTTTTTTTACCGCTTGGCATATCTATATATTTTAATGTGTATAAAAATCTTCTCTAAATAAAAAGCACTCCCACANGAGGAGTGCAAAGGTATAGATAATATTTTTAAAAAATAATTTTTATCCGACAGTGACATTTTTTTTCACCTCATCAACAAAAACCTTAGCTGGTTTGAAGCTAGGAATATTGTGTGCTGGAATAATAATTGTTGTGTTTTTCGAGATGTTTCTTCCTGTTTTTTGAGCACGTTCTTTAACAACGAAGCTTCCAAAACCTCTTAAGTAAACATTTTGTCCTTCTGAAAGAGATTTTTTGATAGACTGCATAAATGCTTCAACGGCCCGCAACGCTTCCGACTTCTCTAATCCTGTTTCCTCTGATATACCCGTTACAATCTCTGCTTTTGTCATAATTTATCTGGTGTTTTAAATCTTCTTGTGGTACAAAAATATATTTTACATTTCTTATTTTCGTCAATTGACATANAAAATTAACATANTAAGACTTAAATGGTTCATTTTCAGGCGGAATTAATAAAGTGGTACGATAAACACAAAAGGGATTTACCCTGGAGGCATACAAAAGACCCTTATAAAATTTGGCTCAGCGAAATTATTCTTCAACAAACTCGTGTTGCTCAAGGCCTCGCGTATTATGAAAAGTTTATTTCAACCCACCCAAATGTTGCCTCGCTTGCAAATGCCTCAGAAGAAGAAGTTTTGAGCTTATGGAAGGGCTTAGGTTATTATTCACGTGCCAGAAACCTGCATAAGACAGCAAGACAAGTGCAGAGTGACTTTAAAGGAAAGTTTCCANGCTCTTATGAGGGCCTTCTTAAGCTGGCGGGTGTTGGCCCGTATACAGCAGCTGCGATTTCTTCCTTTTGTTATAATGAGCCGAAAGCCGTTTTAGATGGAAATGTCTTTCGATTGCTCAGCAGGCTTTACGACATTGATACGCCGATAAACACACCAAAGGGTCAAAAAGAATTTAGCGAATTAGCGGGTGCCGTTTTGAATATAAAGGAACCAGCCAAACATAACCAGGCCATGATGGAGTTCGGCGCATTGCAATGTCTGCCCCAAAACCCTCAATGCCCGAATTGTCCCGTTNTATTTGAGTGCTTGAGTCACAATAATGGGTCGGTAAGGGAAAGACCGCAAAAAATCAAAAAGATCAAAAAGAAGAACCGATACCTTTTGTACACTGTNTTTTTTGATCGAAAAAANAAAAAGGTATANCTAAAAAAAAGAATTGAAAAAGACATTTGGTTGAACCTTTATGATTTTCACCTTGCAGAGTATTCTTCCGCAGAGGACTTTGAAGAAACAATAAAAACAAAAAACGTATACCGAAAAAAACACCTCCTAACGCACCAAACTCTTCATGTTGCTTTTTCCCTTGAGGAGGCACCCAAAAGCAAGGGGAAGTTAAAAAGTTTAAAGGCGTATTCTATGCCTGAAGCAAAAGCACTTCCCATGCCGATTCTTCATGAGAAATATCTTTTGGAGCACTGCGGTTTTCTTGATTAGTGTTTAAAGATGTACTTTTGACCTACAAAAAACGCACGGTGTTTTTATCAAGCGTTGAAAACTACAATAATGGCGAAAAGTGTGAAAATTGGAATTACGATTGGCGACAAAAACGGAATAGGGCCGGAGGTTATTTTAAAGGCGCTTAAAGACCCACGTATTTTATCTGGAATAACGCCTGTGATTTATGGTTGTGAAAGTGTTTTGAACCATTACAGAAAAGTACTTGACCTTGAAAAGGTAAGTTTTGAGCTTGTCTCATCAGCTGATAAAGCCCGACAAAAAAAAATTAGTGTTGTTAACGTATTAAAAAACGAGAGCCCCATAAATGAAGGCGTCGAGGAAGAGTCTTCNGGTCGTCTAGCAATTAAGNCAATAGAAGTTGCTAGTGCAGATATTTCATCGGGGAAGATAGATGCCATTGTTACAGCCCCAATATCCAAAAGTGTTTGTCAAAATGCAGGGTTTGATTTTCCTGGTCACACTGAGTTTTTCATCTCTCTTTCTAACGGCGCAGAAGGAATAATGATTTTAACATCATCCCTAATGAAGATCGCTTTGGTCACAACTCATGTTCCATTAAAAGAAGTATCTTCTTTTATAACAAAAGACACAATCGTGTCAAAAGCAGAAGTTTTTCATCAGTCTCTTCAAAAGGATTTTGGANTTCTAAACCCCAAAATAGCAATCNTATCTTTGAATCCTCATTCTGGAGAAAACGGAAAAATAGGAACGGAGGAAATCGAGGNTCAGATTCCTGCAATCAATGAGTTAAGAACCAAAAATATTCTTGCCTTTGGACCCTTTCCAACGGATGGGTTTTTTGGATCTTCTGCNCCTTCGAATTATGATGGTGTTCTGGCCATGTATCATGANCAGGGCCTATCAGTATTCAAAGCACTTTCTTTTGACGAAGGTGTAAATTATACNGCTGGTCTTCCAATTGTAAGAACATCTCCTGATCACGGAACAGCCTTTGACATTGCTGGAAAAAACCAGGCGTCTGAAACNTCCATGCGCAANGCACTGTATTCTGCGGCTGATATTTTTTCAAACAGAATACAACATAAAAACATTCATGCNGANCCTCTCCCGGTGAAAAAAAGAGAAAAAGCCGACAATTGGCGTTCAAAACCAAGGGATTCCAAAAAAAATTAATACATTTGCCGTCCCATTTTAGTATTACAAGTGCATAAAGAATTAGATATACCGTTTGTAGGCCTGAAACAAGGGGTGCATAATTTCAATTTTGAAATTGGCAATACGTTCTTTGATGATTTCCCTTTTTCTATTATTGAAGAAGGATCTATTTCTGTAGAGCTGTCTTTAGATAAAAAAGACACATTAATGGTCGGNACCTACAAGGTTTCGGGAACCGTTCTTACAAATTGCGCTACATGCAATGAATTGTTNGACGCGCCCGTTGATGGAGAGATGAANATTTANTATAAGTTTGGTCACGAAAAAGAAGAGGATGAAAATCTAATTGTTTTGCCGCCCGAAGCATATAAAATTGAACCCGCTCANCAGATTTATGAGCTGATAACTGTTTCTTTAAATGCAAACCCTAGACATAAAGATGGGGAATGCAATCAAGAAGTACTATCTTTGCTCAATAGTTATCAGAGAAGAGCGGACGAAAACGAAGAAAGTGACCCTAGATGGGACAAATTAAATAAGTTGAATAAATAAAAGACTTGCAATGGCACATCCAAAAAGAAAAATCTCGAAAACGAGAAGAGATAAAAGAAGAACTCATGTTAAAGCAACAGCTAGNAACGTAGCTACTTGCCCAACAACTGGTCAGCCTCATTTATTTCATCATGCTCATTGGCATGAAGGAAAGCTTTATTACAAAGGAAAAGTTATAGCTGAAAAAGCTATTGAAGCTTAACCCTTTTCTAAAATGAGAATTGGTTTGGATGTTTCTGGTGGTGATTTTGCACCAACAGCAAACTTGGATGGCGCTGCTTTAGCTATGCAAAGTCTCACCGAATCGACTTTTTACCTTTTTGGAAATCAGGAAGAAATCNTAAAGCACGAATCTTACCANAAACTTGATGAGAAANGGGTTGTTGTTGTCAACGCGCCTCAAATAATTTCATATCACGATCANCCTGCACGTGCCGTATTAAAAAAACCGAAAAGCTCNATTTCTGTTGGTCTAAACTGGTTGTCTACAAGAAAAATAGATGTTTTTTCTAGTACCGGAAACACAGGAGCAATGCTTGTTGGATCAATTTACAAATCTACTACGATACCAGGTGTTGTTCGTCCCTGTATCACTTCTACGCTCCCTACAATAAATGGAGACAANACTGTTTTGCTAGATGTAGGTTCAAACGCAGATTGTAAGGCAGANGTTTTGTGTCAATTTGCCATGCTAGGCTCTATTTATGCCAAGCATGTTTTCTCAAAAAAANACCCAAAAGTAGCCCTTCTGAACATTGGCGAGGAAGAGTCTAAGGGCAANCTNTTAACAATCGCTGCTCACGAACTTTTGAAGACGCAAGACGACATCAANTTTATAGGAAACATNGAGGGNAGAGATATTTTTTCAGGAAAAGCAGATGTTATTGTGTGTGATGGTTTTACCGGAAACATTGTTTTAAAGCAAGCNGAAGGAATCTTTTCGCTAATGAAAAAGCGTGGAATCACTGACGAATATTTCGATAGCTTCAATTATGAAAACTATGGAGGAACCCCGATTTTAGGAATCAGAGGGAATGTAATTATCGGCCATGGTATTTCAAATGATATCGCAATTAAAAATATGTTGCTACATTCGTATGAAGTTGCAAGCTCAGGGCTGGCTAAAAAAATAAAAAAAGCATTTAAATAAATGAAAATATCAGCGGCGATTAAGGGAGTTTATGGCCATGTGCCTGACAATGTAGTCACCAACCACGACCTAGCTAAAATTGTTGACACCAACGACGAGTGGATCACAAGCAGAACAGGAATAAAAGAAAGAAGNCACCAAAAAGAAGGAGCGTCCTCGGATATGGCTCAGATGGCTGTTGATGGGCTGCTTAAGAAGCTTGATATTGACCCTCTAGACATAGATTTGGTTGTCGTCGCAACGGTAACGCCTGATTACCCTTTTCCGTCNACAGCAAATGTCCTTTGTGATAAGTCTGGGATGAAAAACGCATGGGGCTTTGATTTAAAAGCGGCGTGTTCAGGATTTATATATGCTTTAGCAACNGGCGCTCAGTTTATAGAGTCAGGAAAGCATAAAAANGTTGTAGTAGTTGGCGTTGACAAAATGACGTCGATTATTGATTTTGAGGATAGAACCACNTGTATAATTTTTGGAGATGGCGCAGGGGCTGTGCTTTTAGAACCAGACGAAGAAGGGCTNGGNNTACAAGACTTTATTCTGCGAAGCGATGGGTCNGGAAGAGANTATCTTGTNCAACCNGGNGGNGGNTCTTTGCACCCGCCNACCCANGAAACGATAGACAATCGCATGCATTNTGTAAAACAAGANGGAAAGCAAGTCTTTAAGTTTGCNGTGACNAATATGGCGGATGTTTCGGCAGAAATAATGGAAAAAAACAACCTTAAAAGTGANGATATTGANTGGCTCGTTCCGCATCAAGCAAATCTTAGAATTATTGANGCGACNGCAAANAGAATGGGGNTACCTAAGGAAAAGGTAATGATCAATATTCAAAAATATGGAAATACCACAGCAGCAACCTTGCCATTGTGCTTGTGGGATTATGAAAACCAGCTCAAGAAGGGGGATAATATTGTTTTATCTGCTTTCGGAGGAGGATTTACTTGGGGAGCGGTTTATTTAAAATGGGCATATAATTCTTAGTTATAAATATAAAAACNGAACATTATGAATTTTGATGAAATTAAAGATTTAATNAAACTTGTTTCTAAGACAGGGCTTGGGAAAGTTCAAATTGAAAAAGAAGATTTCCAAATTACAATTTCGGGAAATAAAAANNGTAAGGCAGAACAACCNATTATTGTTCAGTCTCCTCAGCCAACAATGATGGCAGCACCNGCACCAGCGCCCGCTGCGGCACCNGNGACNGCACCAGCNCCTNCCAAAGAGCAGGCAGCGCCTGCAGAAGANNACAACTTGATTACNGTTAANTCTCCAATGATNGGAACATTTTATCGNTCNTCGGGTCCAGATAAGGANGCNTTTGTNAATGTTGGAAGTACATTTAGTGNAGGAGANAAGCTATGTATNATTGANGCNATGAAAACATTTAANGAAATTGAAGCNGAAATTTCTGGTAAAATTGTTAAGGTTTTAGTTGANGACGCAAGTCCTGTAGACTANGACCAACCATTATTTATGGTNGAGCCAATGGCTTAATAAAAACCAAAGACATGTTTAAAAAAATATTAATTGCCAACAGGGGAGAGATAGCGCTTAGGGTTATTAGAACNTGTAAAGAAATGGGTATAAAAACAGTTGCAGTTTATTCTACAGNTGANAAAGATTCTTTACCNGTTCGTTTTGCNGATGAAGCAGTCTGTATTGGCCCNCCNCTTAGNGCAAAGTCNTATTTATCTATTCCAAGNATNATTGCNGCNGCAGAAATNACTAACGCAGATGCNATTCANCCAGGGTATGGNTTTTTATCNGAAAACGAGCANTTTTCAAAGGTTTGTCAAGAACATAACATAAAGTTNATNGGTGCACTTCCTGANCAAATATCAGGAATGGGNGANAAAGCAACAGCTAAGGCAACGATGATNAAAGCNGGNGTTCCNTGNATTCCNGGTTCAAAAGGATTGCTAAAAGACCCTGAAGAAGCNANGCAAAAAGCNAAAATTGTAAAGTACCCAGTNATCCTNAANGCAACCGCNGGNGGTGGTGGAAAGGGAATGCGAATTGTTTGGAAGGAAGANGAGCTNGAGCCCGCGTGGGATTCAGCCAAGCAAGAGGCTGCGGCAGCNTTCGGAAACGATGGTCTTTACATGGAAAAGTACATTGAGGAGCCTCGTCATATAGAAATTCAAATTGCCGGAGACCAATTCGGTAATGCGTGTCACATGTCTGAAAGAGATTGCTCGATTCAAAGGCGTCACCAAAAATTAGTGGAGGAAACACCATCTCCATTCATGACCGATGCGTTGAGAAAGAAAATGGGAGAGGCCGCAGTTAAGGCNACCAAAGCCGTGAATTATGAGGGTGTTGGTACTGTAGAGTTTTTAGTGGATAAAAACAGAGATTTTTATTTCATGGAAATGAACACCAGGATTCAAGTGGAGCACACCATCACAGAAGAAGTAATCGGCCATGACTTAATTAAAGAGCAAATTAAAATTGCAGCGGGAGAGAAAATATCAGGTAAAAACTATTTCCCTACGATGCATGCCTTACAGTGTCGAATTAACGCCGAAGACCCTGCAAATGATTTTAGACCTTGCCCCGGAAAGATAACGGATTACCACTGCCCTGGTGGACACGGAGTAAGAATAGATGCGCACGTNTATTCAGGGTATACAATACCCTCGAACTACGACTCAATGATCTCAAAACTTATTGTTGTCGCTCGAACNAGAGATGAGGCAATTTTAAAAATGAAAAGAGCGCTGGGGGAGTATATAATAGAAGGCGTGAAAACAACAATACCATTTCACCAAAAATTGATGGAAGATCCAGATTTCGTAAAAGGAAACTTTACAACAAAATTCATGGAGTATTTCGAATATTAATTTATTGCTAAAGCAACCAAAATAGAGCGTTTTCGTTTGTAAGGTGAGTTAAAAACCNTTAAATTAACCTCATGAGAAACTCTACAGCCTTACTCTTTCTTTTTGTGCTAAGTTTTGTGTTTACATCTGCTGCGCAAGAATCTAAAAGTTTAAAGACCTACACCANACAGCCGTCCTCAGCTTTAGCACCTGAAAAGGTAGAAGAAATTCAAAATAAAATAGCTAGAATTGAGTCTCATCTTCAGGCGATAGAGACAAAAAGGGCGTTTGTTTTGTCAAGCGAAGCGGAAACACAACTTGCAACAGAGTCTGGTTGGTTTGATTCAATGGCAGAAATACAAGAACAATTAATAGCAAAAAAAACAGAGCTTGTTAATTACTTAAATACCATTGATGATGAATAAAATTATATTTTCTTTAAATATTGTTTTTGCCTGCTTTATTGCACATTCTCAGGGGGGNATTAATTGCTCTGGAATGGCTCCGATATGTACGGATGTTGGTTTGAACTTTACTGCCAACGCTGACGGTGATCAAGCAAGTACCNTTGANCCAGGAAACAACTATGACTGTTTAATAGGTCAACCNAACCCAACATGGTATTATTTTCAAATAGCTACTGACGGTGACATTCAAATGGAGCTTGCGGCCGCACAAGACATAGACTACGTAATTTGGGGGCCGTTTACTTCATTATCTGTTGCACAAGCTGCTTGCGGTTCTCTTGGAAATCAAGCACCACCTAACCCCAATAATGGAAATTTAGTAGACTGTAGTTTTTCTACAGCCTCAGTAGAAAACCCTGTAATAACCGCTGCTATAACAGGTGAGGTTTATGTAATGTTAATTACAAACTATGCAGGAGTTGTACAAAACATTACCTTATCCCAAACAGGAGGAACAGGGTCTACAGATTGTAGTATCGTAACCGATCCGCCATGTGCTATTTCTTCGTTTGTTGCAAATGTATCTGGTTGTGATTTTGCAACAAACAACTATCAAATTTCGGGCTCTGTTAGTTTTACAGACCCACCTACCGCGGGAGACTTGGTCTTTGAGGACTGCTACGGAAACACCACAGTGTTGGCTTCGGCCCCGTTCACCTCAAATACTGTAAATTATACTATTGCCAATTTACTCGCCAACGGAGACGCTTGTTCATCACAAGTCTATTTCACAGATCAAGTTTCATGCGGGCAAACCGTCAATTACGTCGCTCCGGTTTGTGTTAATAATTGTCCTACATATGAACTTCAAGCCTCTTCTCCTGCCGAAGCATGTGGAAACCAGCAGTATTTCTTAGAGGTTCAAAACTCTGGCTGCGATGGTATCGTAAACTTCGAGGTAATAGGAGATTATGGCTCTTTTGCCTCGGAAATTTCTTGGTCCGTTACCAGCAATTTGAGTGGCAACGTGGTCGCCAGCGGAACTGGTGGTGTCGGTGGAGGACCTATTGCCGTGTCTGTTGGTCCGCTTGACCCTAATACGGAAGGGTCGGTATTTAATTTAGTTGTTGAAGACTCTTGGGGAGATGGGTTTTCTGGTGGGGGCTACATCCAAGTGGAATCTATGGATGGTTCTACCGTTTTTGCAGGTCCGATACAAGATAATTTTGGAGCTATGGCTAATCAATATTTCAATGCAGGAATTATTGTATCCTCTTCGACGATAAGTGTAACAACGCCGAATGGAACTATTACATCTAATGTTGGTAACTGCGCAGATCATAGTGTACCTGTAACCCTTGAAAACAACAACTACTGCACACCAACGGTTGTTGACCTACCCTGGTCAATAACATGTGATTTAACAGGCGACTTAATTGCTAGTGGAACCCATACTGTTACCGTTTACCCTCAGGTTCCTACAAGCGCATCTGATTTGGTTTCTATAGACTGGAACTCAACGACATGTTCATGGGATGTTACTCCGCAAAATGATTGTAGTGCACTTGACCTAAATGTTTTATATTCTATTTCTCCTGATCCGTCGACCTTTGGAACTGCTTGCGCTGACGGAACGGAGGAGTTTACCGTTACTTATTTGGGTTTTGAAAATGGACCGGATTGTTGTTCGACAGGGGGGCCGTTAACACCTGCAACATACTCAAATAGCCAGGGAACAAGCGATTTTATTACACAAACAGCATATGGTGGAACAAATAATGCCGCTTATGGTACAATACCTGCAAGTGGAATAGGAGGAAACTCAACGTCTGTAACAATTGATGTATCAGGTTCAGGATATTGTTTTCCGAATGTACCCGTAGACCCGTTGGCTTTTCCAGTGGACCCCAACCCAGATTCATATTATGTTGATATCTATGTCGACGGTGTACAGATAGCTTTGTACGGACCATTAAACGACCCTCCAGGAAGCTTTAATTATTCTTTTAATCATGCAGACCTCTTAGCCGCGGGAGTCACTTATAATCAAAATAGTGTAGTTGAAGTCTATGTGTTACCGAATCAATTCTTTTACACGGGCCCCCCGGTCGTTAATACCACTTATGTTCCAGGAGCAAATTGTAATAACTTAGCTGCGGGTCAATGGTCGGCAAGTGATTTTTCAATTAATATTAATGCAATATACCAGCAGCTTGTTCCTTCTCCAGCAAACTGTTCCTTTATTGTTAATGAACCCTACACTTGTTGTACGCTAAATCCTATAACCGCAACCGCACCTGCGAATGAGAACGTTCAATGTATATCCGATTTACCTGTTAGTGATATAACTTCAGTCACAAATATCGTAAGTGATTGTCCAGTTGTAGTTGCATTTGTATCAGATGTTTCAGACGGAAATACCTGTCCAGAGACCATCACCCGAACGTACAGCGTATCGGATGATTGTGGCAACTCAATAAATGTTACCCAAACCATTACCGTTAATGATATTACGCCTCCAACGGCCTCAAATCCTGCAGGGATTACTGTAGAATGTATTAGCGATGTTCCAGCAGCTGATGTTTCTGTTTTGACAGACGCTGCGGACAATTGCACAGTTTCGCCTGTGGTTTCTTTTGTTGAAGATGTATCTGACGGAAACACTTGTCCAGAGACCATCACCCGAACGTATAGCGTAACAGATGATTGTGGTAACTCAATAAATGTTACCCAAACCATTACCGTTAATGATATTACACCACCAACGGCTTCAAACCCAACTGGACTAACTGTAGAGTGTGTTGGAGATGTTCCAGTAGCAGACATATCAGTAGTAACAGATGCCGCGGATAACTGCACAGCATTGCCAGTAGTAGCATTTGTATCTGACGCATCTGACGGAAACACTTGTCCAGAGATTATTACAAGGACCTATAGTGTAACAGATGATTGCGGAAATGTAACCGTAGTATCACAAACAATTACGATTAATGACATTACACCACCAACGGCTTCAAATCCCGCGGGACTTACCGTAGAATGTATTGGTGATATACCGGCTGCTGATATTTCTGTTGTAGCAGACGCCGCAGATAATTGTACGGCGATTCCGACTGTGTCGTTCGTATCAGATGTATCTGACGGAAACACTTGTCCCGAGACCATTACACGGACCTACTTTGTAACAGATGATTGCGGCAACTCAACCAACGTTACTCAAACCATTACCGTTAATGATATTACGCCACCGACAGCATCAAATCCCCCAAACATTAATATCCCCTTAGCCCCTGCGCCTGCCCCGGATATCACAGTAATCACAGATGCCGCAGACAATTGTACAGCAGCGCCAATAGTGGCTTTTGTTTCAGATCAATCTGATGGNGGTGAATGTCCAGAGGTAATTACGAGAATTTATAGTGTAACGGACGATTGTGGAAACGAAACTTTGGTTACCCAATTAATAGTAATNGGAGGAGGACTGGTTCCCGCACCAACAGTTACTGCAAATGGACCTATTTGTGAAGGAGAGGATGCTGTCTTTACGATNGATGGATTGGTCGACGCTGTNGTAACTTATGATGTTGGNGCCGGGCNTNAGACATTGACACTCCTCGGAGGAACNGGTNACGTAACNGTACCGTCAGTAAATTCANANGTGACAATCACAATTTCGAATATAGCTGATGGATCNTGNAGTTCAATTATTGATCTTTCTGCAACAACTGTTGTAAACNTCCTTTCATTACCAACTTTTACAAGCTTTGGCCCTTATTGTCAAAATGAAACTCCAGATGCACTTCCTGCCGTATCTATAGAGGGCTATACAGGAACATGGAATCCTCCAAGCATTGATGCTTCTNTTTCTGGAATTGGANTGTATACNTTTATCCCAGACGCTGGGCAATGTGCCTCAGAAACGTTTATAGAAGTAGAGATAATTGAACCGATAGTTCCTCTTTTTACTCAAATTGATGATATATGCGAAGGGACAGANGTTTTTCCTGGTGGTTCACCATTTCCAGTAACTTCAACTGGTGGAATAATTGGAGTCTGGGCACCAGTGTTTGACGCCTTTAATACAACNACATATACTTTTACTCCTGATCCTGCATTTTGTGCAACGACAACTACAATGACCATAACNATAGTTGGCTTTCCNGTTGTAGATGCTGGTCTNGACCAAATTATAACNTGTACGAATAATGTNGATGGCGCTCAATTAGGTTCCGCAGNAGTTCCTGGCAATGTATATAGCTGGAGNCCAANAACNGGTCTGTCAGACCCAAACATCGCTAATCCAATCGCTAATCCTAGCGTCTCAACAACTTATACGCTTACTGTGACCAATTCAACAGGATGTTCTGCAGAAGGAACGGTGAATGTATCAGTTGACGACACCCCTCCTGTNGTTGCAATTACAAATAATACTGGTTCAACAACCTTAACTTGTACTCAGTTAGAGATTAGTGTTACTGCTACAGGCGCGGACACTTACACTTGGGATAATGGGCTTGGAAATGTTGCGANTCCAATTATTACGTCTCCAGGAATTTATACTGTTACTGGAANNGCTNCGAATGGGTGCCAATCGAGCGCTCAAATTGAAGTAATTCAAGACAATGGAGTTGATTTATTATTGGTATTGGCACAACCCGAAATCTGNTCAGGAGACGNTGTTGATATATCTATGAACAGTTCAAATGCAACTGATTTTAATTGGACGGTAATTCAAAGTGGAGCAACGGGAGCTACCAACGGTACGGCTTCAAATGCGGGCTTTGGGGCTTCTATTTCTCAAGTTTTAACAGTAACGGGCGCTGGTAACGGAACCGTTGATTATGCTGTTGAACCGATTCTTGGTGGCTGCGTCGGGACAGCTCAAATAGTCACAGTTACTGTACTGGNCCCAGAAACACCTCAGTTNAATCAGCTTGGCCCGTTTTGTATTAATGATGCAGCATCAGCACTGCCTACAAACTCATTAGAGGGTATAGCGGGAACGTGGTCTCCCTCTTCCATTAGCACAAACACAGTAGGAACANGCATATACAGTTTTACACCGAATTCAGGACAATGTGCCGGTTCCCAAACAATGGAAATTNTTGTAAATGAGCTTCCAGTGGTTTCGTTTAGCGGTGATAGCTTGGTTGGCTGTGCGCCACACACTGTTGNTTTAACAAGTNTAAATGATAATTGTACCTGGACCATAAGTAATGGCGTTGTTATAGAAGGGAGCCAAGCCACGCTCGTGTTAACCAACCCTGGTTGTTATGATGTTACCCTCNAAGTTGATGAAGGTGGCTGCTCGAATAGTCTAACCATGCCAAGTTATATTTGTNTAGAACAAAACCCTGTTGCAGACTTTACTGCCTCGCCGGACTTGTTTACCGACGATGACGCTTTGGTCTCTTTTACTAATTTGAGTTCAGGAGCGAGTTCCTTTATCTGGGATTTCGGAGATGGAAATACGAGTAACTATATAAACCCATCTAATTTATACGAAAATACAGAGGAAGGAGCCCTAATTACACTTACAGCAATTAGTGATTTCGGATGTACTGATCAAACCCAACTTATTATAGAATATGATGAACAAGAGGTTTTCTATATTCCAAACACTTTTACTCCTGACGGAGATAATTTTAATCAAATGTTTACGCCGGTCTTTTATTCAGGGTTTGACCCATATAATTTTGAAATGCTCATTTTTAACCGATGGGGGGAGATCGTTTTTGAAACGCACAATTCAGAAATAGGATGGGATGGNACATATGGGGTTAANGGAACAAAAGCTACTGACGGCACCTATTCATGGAAAATCACATACAAGAACCCAAAAACNGATGAACGAAAAGTTATCGTGGGTCATGTAACTTTAATGCGATAATATCGAATAAGAAAGGAAAACTTAATTGAAAGATTTAGGTTCCTCTTCATTAAAAATCAACCGTGCTTTATGGNTATTAGTTACGCTCTTACCCATAATTATAATTCCTATTAAAGGATTGCCAGATATTTTTAATGTGGCTAAAGCGCCAATTTTGTCAATAGGCGTTATCTACATCATTTTCCATTTAATTAANGTAAGGGAACTCAAGAAAACAACGATAAATATCGTTTTAATCGCTTATCTGAGCTGTGTTTTTATAGCATCTTTATTGGCTTACAAACCTATTTTAGCACTATCTGGTGTGTCTTCAACAGCNGGTCGATTTGAAGGTTTTTTGACCTTGTTTTTTTATGCAGTTCTATTTTATGCNTCNAAAGAGCACATGCGTCTAACGCACAAGAACATTCGGTTTTTTCTTNGTGNTCAGTCTCTTATNGCCTTATATGCAATAGCACAATTTTTTAAAATAGACCCTTTAGTGGAGTATTTGAATTACACCAAGGGCTCATATGCGACGATTGGGAATCAGAATTTTTTAGCATCGTGGACGCTGCTCATNCTGGTTATTGCAGTNGGNTTTTATATGAAATATCGAAAACATATTTATGTGATTTTTCCTGCANTNTTTTTTGGAGCACTNCTGGCATCAAATACAAGAGGAGCTTGGNTNGCGTTAGTTGTTGTTGGTTTTGCCTCTTTATATTTTTTAAGGTTTAAAGAAACTAGACGGTATCACATTGCTGCCTTTTGCTCTTTTTTATTGGTTTTGTTGANAATGAATTTTCTAAGTGAAAGTAAGATCCAAAAAAGGACTAAAACAATCAAAAGTGAAATCAACATAAACAATGAGTGGGCTGGTTCGGGAAGAGCGCTTATTTGGAAGATGTCTTGCGATATAATTAAAGAGCACCCTTTTTTTGGTGCTGGNCCAGAAAACCTGAAAGAAGCCTTAAAACAAACAAAGAATAAGCGGTCTCATGTATATGGAAAACTTACAGGNCATACTGTTGACAAGGCACATAACGACTTTCTTCATATTGCAGCCGTATCTGGATTGCCGGCCTTANTATTGTACCTCCTTTTTATAGCCCTTATCTTTAAAGAAAATATTAGCAGTATTATGCGCCTCAGCACCAAAAGTGTAATTGCGTTTGCTGTTTTAGCCTATGCCATTCAGTCGTTATTTAACATAAGTGTAATCGCAGTGGCTCCGCTTTTTTGGGTTTTANTAGGATTATTTGCAAGTCAGAATAATGAGATGTGGTCTCAGGAAACTTAAACAAAAACAGTGTTTGTTTCCCCATCAAAGGAGGCATATACTATTTTTGGATGAGACTCAGAAAAAAAGACATCTCCATTTCTTGATACGCCAATAGCGCCTGCAAAACCATCGTATGGCTTTAGCTCGTCAAATGANTTTTTAAAAGCATCCGTCAAACTTAGCCCATCTGTCACACGTGTGACTATTTTTGTCGCGAGACCCGAGCTAACAATATCTTCTCCCACTCCTGTGCAGCTTATTGCGCAATGTTCATTTGCAAAATTNCCAGCGATGGTTGCCGAGTCAGATACTCTNCCCGGAATTTCAAAGCCTTTTCCGCCCGTTGATGTTGCTGCGGCAAGTTTNCCCTGATTATCTAGGACTACACATCCAACAGTTCCTGTTCCGGNGCTTTCTTTTTTGGAAATGTATTCTTTTTTTCGNTCTTCTGTTTCAGTTGAAAATAATGGAAAACCTTCTTTAGCCGCATATTTTGTNGCCCCTTCTCCTCCNAGNACACGGTCATCTTCCTTCATGAGTCTCTGCGCTACAAAAATAGGATTCTGAACATTCTCAATATTGATAACACCACTGAATTTTTGGCTTATTCCATCCATAANTGCGGCGCTCATGCGGATTTTTCCATCTTGCTGAATCTGAGAACCTATGCCGGCATTAAACAATGGGCTGTCTTCGAGAAGTGATGTTGCGAATATTGAGGTGTCAACTGCGTTATTNCCCTCTAAGTACTTCTTAGATTTTTCTAAAATATCCAGAAGNACTTTTTGTTTTAGAGATTTNGTCTCGTTAGATTGAGAGGATTCACTGAAGAAGCCGCCATGTATAAGTATTCTCATGAAAGCTCANNTTNTTTTTTACGAATTTTAAATGTATTGCTGCTTAATACATATGAATCTCCCATGCTCATAACATGAACAATTAGGTTTTCAATAGAAATTGGTTCTCCAAGTGAAATATCAGTGATATTCGTGTCTTTAATACTTCTACCGTCCACCAGAATCACAAGTCCCGACCCTANAGCTTCCATTTCATCTCCGTTGCAAATCAGTAAGCCCGTATCTTCTCCTAGTCCTAGTCCAATTATTTTTGGGTTCGATACTACCGCTTGAAACAATCTCCCTATNCGNCCCCGCTTCACAAAATGCGTGTCAATAGCGACATCACTCATTAAACCGAGACCTCCTGTGATTTTTATTTCTCCTTTCAATAAGGCTTCTTTACTTGAACCTTGATAGATCATATTTCTTGANGCGCATGCTGCTCCTGCAGAAGTTCCAACATAAAGAAAAGGGTCNTTGTAATACTTTTCTAAAATTAGGTCATGAACAGCAGTACCGCCNATGATAGAGGTAAGCCTTAGCTGATCACCTCCTGTAAAAAAGATTACGTCTGCTGACTTTACACGCGNTANAATTGATTTATCTTGACAGTGTTCTCTTGATTCAATTTCTAAAACACCAACNTTGTCAGCGCCNAAAAAATGAAAGGCTCTAGAGTATTCTGGCCCAACAACATCAGGTATTCTTGATGCAGTCGGAATNACTTCGATTCTCGATTCGNTTCCCTTATCTGACTCGTCAATGATGCGTTTTAAGATACCGCGTTCAAAAAAGTTAAGATTGTTATCAATTTGCTCGGNAAAATCACTTTCTGTAAAGCTTCCCGTGTCTATCCCCCCCCCAATTATGATCAGTTTTCCTACAGGCCTCATATGAACAAAAATAGTTTTTTTGATGGTTAATTTNTTTAGAAAACACAAATTGTTAATTGCTTTGTTGATTTCTATTGGCGCTATGCCNTATTACTTTTTTCAATATATGTAAATTTGAAATAAGATGTCGATAAAAGTTAAAATAATAAACCAATCCAACAATCCTTTACCGGAGTATAAGACTGAAGGTTCCTCNGGAATGGATGTTCGGGCATTTACCGCCGAAAAAATTTGTATTAAACCGCTTGAAAGAGCATTGATTAAAACGGGTCTTTTTCTAGAAATGGAAACAGGTACTGAATGCCAGGTGAGGCCTAGAAGTGGCCTAGCTTTAAAACAAGGTTTAACGGTTTTGAACACACCTGGTACGGTGGATGCCGATTATAGAGGAGAACTTGGTGTTATTTTGGTTAACTTATCCAATAAAGAGGTTTTTATTGAAAACGGGGAGCGCGTCGCCCAGCTCGTTTTTGCCAAAATAGAGTCTGTAGTTTGGCAGAANGTTGAAACGACAGAAACGACAGATAGAGGAGCAGGTGGCTTCGGTAGTACAGGATTAAAATAAATAAGAATGAATATTATAGTACCAATGGCGGGTCGCGGAAGCAGGTTGCGTCCGCANACACTAACTGTTCCTAAGCCTTTGATAAAAGTGGGAGGAAAACCCATTGTTCATCGCTTGGTAGAGGATATTTCGAAGATGTGCAAGGAGAAGATTGATGAGGTTGCATTTGTAATCGGTGATTTTGGGGAGCAGGTCGAAAAAGAATTAATTGCCGTTGCAAAAGACCTAGGAGCAAAAGGGTCTATNCANTATCANAAAGAGCCNTTAGGCACNGCACANGCNNTATTGTGCGCCGAGCAGAGTCTTGAAGGCCCTGTTATAGTCGCTTTCGCCGATACGCTATTTAAAGCGGATTTTCAAATTTCAGAAGAGATTGAGGGAATGATTTGGGTTAAGCAAATAGANGACCCNAGTGCTTTTGGAGTGGTTAAGCTAAATCTTGCAAATGAAATTGTAGATTTTGTTGAAAAACCAACAGAGTTTGTTTCTGATTTAGCCATGATAGGNATTTATTTNTTTAAAGANGGGGCNGCTTTAAAAAGAGAATTNAACTACTTNNTAGANAACAATNTGCANAAAGGGGGNGAGTACCAGCTNCCTGATGCTCTNAGACGGCTTACCGAAAAGGGAACTACTTTTTTACCNGGAAAAGTTGACGCTTGGTTAGATTGTGGAAATAAGAAAGTGACGGTGGACACGAATAAGCATGTTCTGAATTTCGATCATGAAAAAGGGTTAAATCTTGTAGACAAAAATGNCGACATTGTCAATTCCACAATTATTCAACCTTGTTTTATTGGTNCGGGCGCCAAAATAATAGATTCAGTAGTTGGCCCACATGTTTCAATAGGAGAGAACACAATTGTTCGTAGCTCTGTGTTNTCAAACTGTTTAATTCAAAACGACTCTTCGTTAGCACATCTCAATTTAAAAGACTCTATGGTAGGTGCCCTAGTTGAGATTCATCAAAAGCCAAAAGATTTAAGCGTTGGGGACTTCACCAAAATACATGATGCTGAATAGACTCACCCTGTTCTTCTTGCTTTGTCTTTGCGGCTGCAAAGAAAGCTNACAGATAGGNGTAGGTTCGACTGAACAGCCTTCAAAAGTCTTTGTTCAGTCTTTTCATGANGGTGTTCGGCTGAAGCTTCAGGGGAATTATAGTGAAGCGATAGATCGTTTTAAAATATGCCTTGAAAATCAGCCTTCAGATGACGCAACGCACTTTGCGCTTGCTCAAACATATTTACTTCTCGGTGACCTTCAACAAGCGGAGGCACATACCATATCAGCCGTTCAAGCAGATCGAGATAATTTNTTTTATCAGGTTGAGCTTGCCTACATGCTTAGAGAAAAAGGAGTATTCAATGAAGCAGCAGAATTATTTGAAGTGATTGCTGAATCCCGCACTAGAAACACAGAGTATTACCTTGCAGCGATTGATTGTTATAAAAGATCCGGTAGTTACTCAAAAGCAATCAAGGTAATTGAAAACTTAGAGCAGCTTAAAGGAAATCACCTCGAAGCAGCTATCCGGAAGCATAGGGTTTATCTTGAAATGGGAAGACCAAAGGATGCAGAAAAAGCTTTAATANACTTTTACAACAAACATCCTAAAAACACTATGGTTTTANCTAGTTTAGTTGATTTTTATTTTCAGAATAAAGAAGAGGANAAAGCGGTTAAAATATTGAAAGAACTCGTGGCNGAAGACCCTCAAAATGGCATGGGCTTTTTAATGCTTGCAGAGTATGAATACCAGCAAGGAAATAGAAAAAAGACAGGGGAATACTTTTACAAGGCGATTCTTTCTGAAAATTTAACGGTACAAGAAACGGAAAGTGCNTGGGATTATTTGGTCTATCATAAGGAAAAAGAGCGGATCGAGGATTGTCTNGAGGTATTAGAAAACTCCTTTTTTGAAAACGACACGATATTCACGTTAATAGGGGATTATTATTATAAACNAGCTTCANAANAAGATACAGGTGAAGAAGGGTTTCTTCAAAAGGCGATAAACAATTATTATGAAGCNGTAAAAGTAAACCCTAGCCGTTTCGACCTTTGGCAAAAGCTACTCTACCTTCACTATGATGNGAAGCAATGGGAGCTTTTAGAATCTACCGTGGAATCNACCGTGAGAACCTTCCCGCTGAAACCAACGCCGTATTACTTTGGTGCTGTTGCGAGCAATCAACTAGAAAAATATTCGCGGGCCTCAGCGCTTGTTGAGGAGGGATTAATGTTGATTATAGACGACCCTGTGTTGGAGTCCGATTTATTGGGNCAAAAGGGAGAGGCTTTTTTTGGNATGGGCGCNCCTGAAAAGGCGATGGTATATTATTTGCAGGCAATAGAAATGAAAGAATCAACAGCTCCATATCTAAGCTTTAATCTATGTATGAATATGTACCAATATGGCTTTCGGTTNGAGAAAGCTTTGGAGGTTTTGGAGAATGCGGAAGGATTAGAAATGCTACATGGGGCAGAGGACGGTTCTTTTCATTTGCTAAAAGCNGATTTATTGTTTGAATTAAAGCGTTATGATGANGCCTTAANAACNTTAAATAAAATTGAATCTGAAGCGCAAAAGGTCGTCATAGAGGTCCTTGTNCGCAAAGGNGATGNATATGCTAAATTATTGCAACGAGAAAAGTCTTTGCGNTATTGGAAGGAAGCCCNGCTGTTAGGAGCAGATTCTGAAAAGTTGATTGAAAAAATAGAAANAGGNCGTTATGTTGAATAAGCTTACAGGATGTATTGTATTGGTTTTTCTTACAGTAAGNTGTGCTAAACAGTGGTCCGATAGCGATGTCAAACCGGAAAANCTTCCTAANCTNAAGCAAAAGGAGTTCATAACATTATTAGATAGTATTTCAAGGTCGGCACCTCACTACATGTACACTAAGTTAAAAGTAAGCTATAAAGGGGCTGANAACAAAGGTTCTTTCAAAACAACCCTTAAAGCCGTTAAAGACTCCGCTGTAAGCGCAGTGGTTTCTTTTGCTAGAATACCGGTGTTTNGTGCCTTGATTGACTCATCAACACTAACGATAGTGAATAAAAAAGATAAATGTTTTTCTTCACAAGCGCTTAGTGANTTTTCNAAAACGATAGGTGTTGATATAGCGCTTCATAATATCGAGGAGGTCATTTTTGGACACGCCATTGGTTTTTCAAAGGATCAAAAATACCACATGTTGAACGNCCCATATCACTATATACTNTCGACGCACAGAAAAGGCGTGGGACGAAAGAAAAAACAGATTGTCTACCGATACNATCTGGCGCCGAACAAAGGCCACTTAGTGTCCTCGCATATATCTGCTCCTATGGATTCAACAGAAATCGAGATTAAATATCTCGAATGGCAGCAAGCNGATAAATATATTCTTCCCCAGCGAATTGAAATGAACATTCNAACAAAGGATAATGTTGGNCAAATTACACTAGAATACACGAGGCTTGATGCCGTTACACCAGAAGCTCTTTTTTTAACCATACCCGAGAAATATGAAAAGTGCGATTAACATTTTAGTTTTTGTCTGCGTGTTTTCATCGGGTTTGTTTTCACAGGGAAGCACACAAAACCTTAAGAAGCAACAAAAAAAAATAGAGCGTAAAATTTCTAACACTAAAAACTTATTAAAGAAGGTAACCAGCTCAAGGAAAGAGTCGTTGAGTGAGCTTCAGCTGATTAATAATCAAATTGAAAGCAGGGAGAGCCTTCTTCGTTTGTACGACCGACAAGTTCTTTTAGCAGAGGGTANAATTCGACAAAAGCAAGAAGAAATTGACGCCTTGAATAAGCGTGTTAAAAAACTCAAAGGTCAATATAAGGATATGGTTTTGCATGCCTATAAATCACGAAATAAAAACGGCCAAATGATGTTTGTCCTGTCTGCCGATAATTATTACGAAGCGCAAAAGAGAAATAAGTATCTTAAAAGCATTACTGCACTNCATAAAAAGCAAGTTGCGATTATTGCAACAAATCAGAACAAGATTAAAGCGGAAATTGTCGCAATAGCNATAGAGAAGGAAAGAAAGCAGTCTCTTTTGTCCCAAAAACGTATAGAGCGTCAAGAGATTGAGTNCGACAGGGAAAAAAAGGAAGCCGTTTTGGCAAAAATCAAGCAAAAGGAATCTTCTCTNTTGGCGGAAATTAAATCCAATCAAATTAAACGTCAAGCGTTAAAAGCAAAAATAGCTGAGGCNATAAAAAGAGAGCTTGCAGAGATAGAAAGAAAACGCAAAGAAGCAGAGCGTAAGAGAAGAGANGCTAATCCTGGAGCAGAGAGCTTACCGAGCTTTACCGATGAATCTTCAGAAGGAAAAATAATCAGTAAGAACTTTGAAAAAAACAGAGGAACCTTGCCTTGGCCAGTTGAATCTGGTGCCATTACAGAGCGTTTCGGAAAGAACAAACACCCGTCTTTAAAGGATGTTTACACCAATAATAATGGTATTGATATATCCTGTCGCTCAGGCGCNCCCATACGCGCTATTTTCTCTGGNAAGGTAACTGCGGTATTCCCAATTCCTGGCGCTGGAAAAGTGATTATACTTAAACACGGCAACTACAGAACGGTCTATAGCAACTTGAAAGAATCTTTTGTTTCAATAGGTGATGAAGTAAGTACAAAAANGGAAATAGGTGTTGTTTTGGCAACAGAAAGCGCTCTAGGAACNCTACATTTTGAGGTTCACTTGGTCAGCGGGATGACAACAAAAAGTCTTAACCCTTCTTTGTGGATTGATCGTTAGTTTTGAGGCTGATCGTCATTGTAACGACCATAGCACACATAGCCCAAACAGGAATAGCAGCTTTGTCGGTGTCGAGATAGTTGTTTAGGAAGGCNTGAATAAAGTAAGACGCCAAGGATACAATAATTCCCATAATTAGAATTTTCACATCATTGTTTTGGTCATACTTATAGTAAAGCTTNANAGATGAGTAAAACACTGCGGCAACAATTGACACAAATAGAAGCATTCCAATNAGCCCAGATTCTGANAACGCACCTAGGTATTCACTGTGCGCATTTCCCATGTCTCCGAAATTNGTCGAAATTATTGTGAGGTTTTCAGGGTCTTGAAAGGCGGCATATTCGAAAGCATATGTTCCCGGTCCAAAGCCAATAAATGGCTTTCTTTTAAACATTTGATACGCACAATCCCAGCGATTTATACGCTCTAGATTTGACGCATCCGTCGTTACGTTTGCTGCACTTTGAATTTTTTCATCAAAAGCTTCTGTTGTATGTTCGTGTGTGTTTTTGGCTAAGGCCATTTGAATATTGTCCCATTGAATGTAAAGGGTTCCCAGTGCTAACACCCCCANAAAAGAGAGCAGTTTGAAGCTTACTTTAAAATAAACCAAAGCACCAATAATACCAGCAAAAAGGATGCTTAGCCATGCAGCGCGCGTGTAGGAAAAGATTAGCCCAATAATTANTACTACATTGATTAGAATGAGAATTGCTTTTGAGAGTGCAGGTCTTCCTTTTTGCNTGAGCAGCGCTAAGCTTAANGGCAAACANAGAGCGATAATTGCTCCGTATATNGTATGGTCTTTGAAAAACGGCCACATTACCCAGTGCCCCTCTTCCTCACCAAAACCATATTTGGAATGGTGCCCAATTGTATAGCACACAACAAGACTACAAGACACAATGAAATACCAAAGGAAACGAACTCGATTTTCATGGTTTTTAAAAAAGTAAGTTCCAAAAATTAAAACGGGAACAATGAACCAAAGCTTAGAAAGTAAAAACTTAAATGATACAATTGGATCAGTGCTCGTAATTGAGGTAATNAGTAGCCAAACAATATAAGCCAATACGGTAATAATAATTGGGTGCCGCCAAATCTGAGGATCTAAAAAAGGTTTTTTAAGCTGTAAAAACAGAAACCAAAGCATGAAGCCAAAAAGCAAGGGCTCCGTGGGTAGGTATAAACCAAAACCATCTACATACTCCTCTATATTTACCGAAAGAGGTGTTAGAAAAGCAATAAAAAGAAAGAATTTTTCAGTTTGAAATATAGCNAAGTAAACAAAAAGCAAACCGACAGGNAAAAGGGCTAGGTACTCGAGACGAAACCAATTGAACAATGTAAAAAGAGCCGTCAGCAAAAGCAGACCAATGGCTAAACTTATTTTTTTATTCAGTGCCATTCTAAGCAGCCTTCTTTAATTCTCTATAGCGTTCAAGAATCAATAGGCAAAAAACGATAAAAATNAAGGAACCTATGGCTGCAACAATGGTTAATATCATTCGCTTAGGCTGATCTTTTCTATCTGCAACCTCAGCACTTTGTACAATAAACTTATGGCTAAACTTTGTTGAAGCATCTGACTCTGCTTGCTCATATGCAACCTTGAAGTCCTCTAGCTTGGTTATTTTTTCGTTTCGTGACCTTTCTAAACCATCAAACAAAGAGCCATATTTTGAATTTACATCAATTTTTTGTCTAAGCTCTTCTTTCTCTTTGCTGCTCTTGGAATCAACNAGTGCTTGAAACAACCTTGACCTTACGTCAAGAGAAACCACACCTAGTTTTGCCAGCCGATCCATTTCATCTAATAGCGCCTGTATTTCAGTGTCGAGCTGGTCTTTTTTTCTTTTTGTAATTTCAAATGCTGGCAATGCTCTTTCCTGAATCATTTGATTTTTAACTGTGTCAATGAGCCCNACAACTGCATTTGCCATTTCTGAGGCGAGCTTAGGATCTTCATCTAGCACATCAATTTTAATTGAACCAAAACGCGTTCTTTCAAAGGAAAAGTGACCTTCGTAGGCTTTATTCAGCTTAAACATTTTGTTCGGGTCATCTGATCCGATTTNATATCGATCGATCAAATTATATTTNGAGACAACAAAATCTCGGATTCTTGAGGATTGAAGAATTTGAACAAGCTGCTCGGCCTGGTCCTCCTCTCCAAAGTCCATGGATGAGGCTTTTACATTACGAGATTCATAAAATGAAACCGAGCTAGATTTTGACGGGAATACAATCGCGGTTGAAAGGAATAAAGGCGTAATGAGAAAAGATAGGCCATATACAGCTACGCTTACAGACAGAGTAAAGCCAATTACAAGCTTCCTTCTTCTAAATAAAAATGCGAGTAATTTTTCTCTTTCCTCTGTTAAATTTAATTCTTGGTTCTCCATAGGTTTCTTTTGAGGTTACGAAAATAGAACATATAAACACAAGTAAAACTTAAAAATTAAGAATTTATTTGATTTACTTGGAAGTGAGAATAAGTTTCTTAATTGCCTTTAAGTCAATTAGTGAGAGCATGAAGATAAGCCCGAGACCCGTCATGATTTGAATAAGCATGAGGTACGGTGAGTGATAAAAAAAGTCGCTTATGTAATAAAGACCTCCAGTAAGTAATATAAACTTTAGAATGCCAGTAGGTTTTTTAGGAATTTTGAATTTTTGTANACAGTATAGAAATTGAGCAACTGCAGTAACCCCNTGTGTGGCAAAGGTGGCAATTGCAGCTCCCAAAGCACCATGTTGAGGAATTAGCACAATGTTAATGGAAATATTGGCTAGAATACCCATGGCGGAAATGCTGTTGAGAACTTTTAGGTTTCCGTTCGCTGTTAAAAGCGTCCCGAAAATAAAATTCATTCCAATTGGAAAAAACCCGAGCATTAGAAATTGAAATGGTCCGATAGCATCCGTGACATCATTATAGATCCAACCAAGAATTAAGGATGAATTAAAGACGGTAACAAAAACGATAATGANAATTCCTCCTAAAAGAAGGTTCGCAGATGTTTTCACTAAATCTAATACCACAGGCACTGATGTTTTAAGCTGCCTAGAAAACATCGGAAATAGCAAACCGGCAAAAATCATCCCAAACATAAACAAGGCGTCCAACAANCGGAAACCCTGTGCGTATACTCCTGCTTCATAAGCTCCATTTGGATGAATTCTTTCCAACATTACTCCATCTATTCTGGTATATAAAATCATTAATACAATCAGTAAGGCATAGGGCCAGCTTTTTTTAATAACGGANANACCAAAACCAAANTCCCATTGCAAGTAAGGCTTATCGATATGCTTGATAAGAAGACTAAGCCCAATAATGAGCGTTGAAGCATAGCAAAACGTTTGAATCCAAATAAACTCCTCGATTCTAATTTGTGNAGGTGCATAAGCAGAAAAAAGCCAAACCCCACCAATAATAATTAATAAAAAGCGGTCTAAAACTGATATAAGGGCATCGGTTTTAAAGAAATGAAAACCGGCGAAATGACTCCTTAAATAGGCAATACTCAATACCAGAAACTGATTTAACATCAAAAAGCTTAGNAAGTAAAATGGCCTTCCTGAATACCCTAATAACAATGCCAAGCCAAGGGTAAAGACAGTATAAATTGAAAAAAGAACAAGTCTAAATGAAAAAACTTTACCAAAGTATTTTTTTATTTTTTCGGGGTCCTGGGCGAGATTTTTGGTCGTGAAATTATTTATGCCGACATCCAAAAGAATATTAAAAAGAACAGAAAGGTTAAGCAGNGAGAAATACAAGCCATAATTTTCTGGGCCAACTCTATTTTGAACCGTTGCATCAATCCCAAATAAGGCTATAGGCTTGACAAGAAGGTTCAAAAGCACCATCAAAATCAAATTCGAAAAAAAGATTCTTTGCATATTACTGCTTTACAAGGAGCTTAAANCCNATACCATGAACATTCATGATTTCNATATTAATATCTTCTTTTAACAATTTACGCAATTTGGCGATGTAGACATCCATGCTTCGCCCATTAAAATAATTATCATCNCCCCAAACTGCTCGAAGCGCAGCCTGCCTATCCAAAAGCTCGTTTTGGTTCTTGACCAAAAGTCTAAGCAATAAATTTTCTTTTGTGGTTAGTTTTTTTGCACCTTCNGTAAGGTGAAGCATTCTTAATTCTGGTTCATAAGGAATCTTTCCAATCAATATTTTTTGCCCTACAACTTTCTTTTTTGCCCTACTTCGATTTAGGATAGCATTCATTCTGGCTAAAAGCTCTTCCATAGAAAAGGGCTTTGTTAGATAATCGTCTGCACCCAGATCAAACCCCTTTAGTTTNTCTTCTCCCATTGCTTTTGCGGTTAAAAAAAGAAAGGGAATCTTTTTATCTAGCTCCCTAATCTCTTTTGCCAATGTAAAGCCATCCATTTCAGGCATCATAACATCGAGAATCAAGAAGTCAAAACTATTTTTGGGATCGTTAAAAAGGTCGTAAGCAAGCTTNCCATTTTTGGCGAGAACAACATCGAACCCTTTGTTTTTCAAATAAGTCCAAAGAAGCTTTCCTAAGTTTTCATCATCCTCAGCAAGCAATATATTTATGTTTGGTTCCTTCATGTATTTATCGTTATGTCAAAAGTCGTTCCTTTTCCAAATGTGCTGCTTACTTTCATGTCCCACCCATAACCATCACATACTTTCTTAACGTAGTTTAATCCNAANCCAAATCCTTTTACGTCGTGAACATTTCCGGTAGGCACNCGGTATAGGTTGTCAAATATTTTTGTCAGGTGCTCTTTTTTGATGCCTAANCCCTTATCGGAGACTGTAAGAACGACATGATCCGTGTTTTGTTTTATTTCGATTTTAATTTTTGCTGGGGCGGGGCTGTATTTTATGGCGTTGTCTAAAAGATTCGCGATTACACTTTTAAGGTGTGTTTCTTTCGCTTGCACAATGATGTTGGGNTTAGAGCTTTCGAATTCGATTTCACAAGCCTTTGAGTCAACCCGGAATCTGGCATTATTTATTAAAACCGACGTTAGGGCAACTATTTCAATGGGCCCACCTTCCCAGATGAGGTCTTTTCGCTCAAGAATTGAGTTTTGTAGAATGTTTTCCACCAAGGTTTCAAGCCTCTTATTTTCTTGNGCAATCATTTTTAGATAAGGCTCNATAAGAGGAAGGTCCTTTTGATTCATTATATCAGGGTCTTTTAATGCCTGACAGGCCAATGCAATCGTCGATATCGGGGTCTTGAATTCGTGGGTCATATTTGAAACTAGGCCTGCTTTTATCTCAGAGAGCTTTTTTTGCTCGACAATCGTTTTGATCATNAAAACGAAAGCTGCTAGCACAATGCAAATGACGAGTATCGCGCCTATTATTTGCAGCCTCATCTCGGAAAGCAGAAATCCGCTTTGATATGGAAAGTTAAGCTGCANAAAAAGAGATTCACTAACNGGATTTCCTGGGAAAAGCTTCGCTTTTTCCATGTAAGCACTCGCGGACTGTTCTTTATACTTGTTACTAGCCTGCTCAAAAGAAACAGGACTATCTTGCGCATCATAGATACAGAAGGTAAATTCTTTNGGGAGCCGTTCTTCTTTTATTTCGAAAGAAATAATTGAGTCTAAGAAAACAGCATCAATTCTTTGTTGAGGACTTTTTAGAATATTGTCNTTGAAGGCCTCGAGCATCATATCATTGATGTATTTGGCTTTTTTAAAAATTTGCTGNACTGCTTGTTGNTTGAGCTGCANNGAAAGCTGACTAGAATCACTTCCTTTAAGTATACCCGACCCACTATTAAAGACATCTTGAATTTCCTGATAATTTTTAGCAAGTACCTTTTGTTCGGTACTCAGACCTGTCAAGGAGTCGTACGCTTGACCCCTAATTACAAGATATTTTTCTCTTTTCCCGTTACTAACAATTGTCGTATCGCTTACACTGACAGATTCTTTAGAGGCGGTTAAGGATTGGAATTCTGATTTTAGAATATCTTGGTATTCGAGACTAAAATCTTGATTTATAATCTTCATGTACCGCCGATAATCCTCGGCTTTTTCATGCTTAAAAGCAATTTTATTTTGAAAGGTTATAATTTCTGCAGCAAGCTCTTTTTTCTTTTGGTCATAATTGAGATAAAGCTGGAATGATTGCACAATCAGAAGGCTGAGCATGGATAATGCCAAAAGAATTACTGCTAAATTGATTTGTTTGGTTCTCATCAGATGCAACGAATCTAAATAAAATCATGTCATTGCAAAAGAATTGTTAACCATTTTTAACACGGCCAAATGCAGCGTCGATAGCTTTATATATTCGTTTACCCATTTTTATAGGGTCAATTGATTAATTTTGTTGGTAATAATTTCTGATTATGATTGAAATACAGCGTATCAAAGAAAAAACAAATGAGGTCCTTGCTGGCATTGGAAAAAGGAACATTGATGCGTCCAAAGAGATTGCACAAATCAT
Organism: Crocinitomicaceae bacterium TMED16; assembly: GCA_002167775.1. Classification (GTDB taxonomy): domain Bacteria; phylum Bacteroidota; class Bacteroidia; order Flavobacteriales_D; family Crocinitomicaceae; genus UBA952. The sequence goes on from NHBV01000027.1 coordinate 60,766, forward strand.
CGCTTTGGATTCCCAATGGCGTGAGAAAAAAACACAGCTTCAGCAGCTCGAAACAGAGATGAATGCTATTTCGAAACAAATAGGGGTTCTGTTTAGTACCGGAAAACAGGATGAAGCAAAAGTGCTTAAGGCGAAAACAATAGCATTAAAGGAATCTCTTCAAGGTCTCAAGCAATCAGAAGAAAAGCTTGAAAATCAAATAAAGGACTTGCTTTTTACTTTACCCAATGTTTGTACAGAGGACGTGCCAAAAGGGAAGGATGAANCGTCAAATGAAATTATTGAAGCGCATGGCACGAGCCCTTCTTCAGAGCAAGCGAGTATTCCTCATTGGGATTTAGCCAAGGAATATGCTTTGATAGACTTTGAGCTTGGCGTAAAGGTCACTGGCGCCGGATTTCCATTTTATCGTGGACAGGGAGCAAGACTACAAAGAGCATTAGTGTCTTTCTTTTTAGACGAGGCTGTAGATGCTGGATACGAAGAGTTTGTTTCTCCTCTAATGGTAAATGAAAATAGTGGAAAAGGAACGGGTCAGCTACCTGATAAAGAGGGGCAAATGTATTACATTGAAGCAGATGATTTATACATGATCCCGACCGCTGAAGTGCCGTTGACGAATATTTACAGGGATGTAATTCTTCCCGACCCTAATTTTTCAATAAAACTAACCGGTCATACACCGTGTTTCAGAAGAGAGGCAGGGTCGTATGGAAAAGATGTGCGCGGTTTAAATAGGCTACACCAATTTGAAAAGGTGGAGATTGTCCGTATTGAAAACCAGGAAAACGCAGCGCGCGCGCTTCAAGAAATGATTTCTCATGTAAAATCTCTATTAGAAAAGCTTGGCCTGCAATATAGGGTATTGCGTTTGTGCGGAGGCGATACTGGTTTTGCAGCAGCAATTACGTATGATTTCGAGGTGTATTCNGCTGCTCAAAAAAAAATGGTTAGAGGTCAGCTCTGTTTCTCGTTTTGATACTTTTCAGTCAAATAGACTCAAGCTCCGTTATAAGGACGAAAATAAAAAGTCGAAACTTTGCCAAACATTAAATGGTTCTGCTTTGGCTTTGCCGAGAATTATGGCTGCGCTTCTAGAAAACAATCAGGTGCAGGATGGAATAGACATTCCTACTTGTTTGCATAAATATACAGGCTTCACAAAAATCTCAAAAAAAGGATAAAGCGAGTATGATGAAGAAAACGCTGTTTTGTATAGTTCTTCTNTTGGTTTCGTGTTCCGACCTCAAAACGGAAGGCCAATTAGCGAAGGTGAAAACGCTTCAAGAGAGATTGCACACAAGCGAAATNNAATTTCAAGCAGTATNTATAGATTCTTTACATGCAATGACAATGGCTTCAAGTGACCTAGAGCGCAACTTAAAGCAAAACTATAAATCTGACACGGTAGATGTCGCCCTCGGGAAGCGTGTAGATGATTATAAGCGTATGCGCCGAATGTTTGGCCCATTAGGTAATTTTGGCTCTAAGTTGAAGCGTGCATATGCCGAGCAAGAAAAGCAGCTTCAATCTTTGTTTCTAGATATAGAAAAAGGTTTCGGTGAACGAAATAAGTATGATGCATACATAAAAATGGAAGGGGAGAAGAACGAACAAGTTTTCGTCTTGCTTCAAGAATACCTCCGGCTTAAAAAAGAGGCATTGGAAATATATGAAGCACAACACCTGTGGCTTTCTGATTTTGTTGTTCAGCTAAAATCGAGCGATGAATAGGCTCTTAAGTATGGTCTTTTTTTTCCTGTTTTTGCAAGCTAGCTTTGCTCAGCTTGAGAAAGACTTAAAACTTGCAGACCATTATTATTCTCAGGGAGAATACGACAAAGCAAGACCTTACTATGAGTCTGTATATAAGACGAACCCGAGTAAAATATACCTGAGTAGGTTATTGAGCTGTCTTGAAGCCGACGGAGATTTAAAGCAGGCAGAAAAAACCTTAAAGAAAGCCAAATCAAAATCGCCTGCTGACCTCGACCTAAAGATTCAGTTGGCTGTATTTTATGAAGAGCATGACGCCCCAGCAAAGGCTAAAAAAGAATACGAAAGCTTATTAGATAACTTTATCGTGAACCCTTCTAAAGGAATAGCGCTCTTCAATGCTTTTGTCGCACTTTCTAAAATAGAATATGCGGAGCGTGCTTTACAAACGGCACAAAAGTCATTTAAAAATTATCCGTTTCATTTTCAGCAAGCAGACCTTTATTCATTAACGAATAGGAAAGAGCAAATGCTTTCTACTTATTTAAACCTATTGGACAAACATGATTATTATGANAAGTCTGTTCGCACTTTACTCTTGAGGCGTTTGGATTTAACGGACGAACAAACACAAGACTTTAAAATGTTGAAAAAAGCCCTTTTTGAAAGGGCACAAAAGGTCAACTCGGGTGTGGTTTTTTCTGAACTTTTGATTTGGATGTACATGCAAGTTGATAATTTTTCAGGAGTCTACAATCAGGTTGTTGCTGTTGACCTTCGTTCAAAGGCCAATGGACAGCGGCTCTATGATTTTGCCAGAACATGTACTGAGAACAAAGACTATTCTACGGCGCTTCGAGCCTTTGAGGAGGCTCGCTTGATGACGACAAATAGAGAGCTGAAGTTTTATAGCCTTGAGGGGATTTTGCACGTGGGATATATTCAAATTTCTGAGCTTAAGCAGCATACAGACGAAGAGCTTGAAAATGTTTTAGGGAATTATGAGGAAGCGCTTGAGTCTATCGGCCCAGTTACCTCTCGTACCCTTCGTGTTTTGCTGGAGTACGCTGAGTTGTTGGCGTTTCATGCAGAANAGAAAGACAAGGCGTTGGNAGTCATTAAAGAAGCGTATTCCTCAAGATCTTTGACTGACATGATGCGCTCGGAGCTTAAGATGTTGCAAGCCGATATCGAGCTGCTGAAAGGAAATGTTTGGGAGGCATCACTTCTTTATATGCAGATTAGCGAAGCGTTTAATTTTGAATCAATTGGCAATCAAGCGAAATTTAAGAGTGCCCGAATTTTCTATTATGAAGGAGAGTTTGAATTTGCACAATCCCAGCTTGATGTTCTTAAGCAGTCTACCTCCAAGCTGTTATCGAATGATGCCTTAGAGCTTTCAATTATGATTACGGATAATTATGGACTNGACTCCAATTATATTGCCATGGCTTGGTTTTCGAAAGCTGATTTATATATTGAACAATTACAATTTGAAAAGGCNTTTTCTTTNTTTGATAGTATAAGAATAAATTATCCTTTCCATTCTTTGGCAGACGAAATTCTATATAAAAGAGCACGTTCGATGGAGCTACAAGGAGATTGGCAGTCGGCACTTGATTTTTATANCGACATTTTAAAATTCTATGGCACAGATATCTTGGCTGATAATGCGCTTTTCAAGTCCGCTGAAATTTTGGAAACAAAACTAAATCAACCCGTCCAAGCNTTGGATACATACAAACGTCTTTTGTTGGANCATCCAGGTAGTCTTTACGTCTACGAAACCAGAAAACGTGTAAGACNCTTGAGAGGTGAAAAGATTGAGAAAGAAGACGAGTTTTAGTTTTACTTAGGCATGTCTCTTGCAAACGCAGGAATACCAGTCACATCCATACCCGTAATCAGTAAATGAATATCATGCGTTCCTTCGTANGTAACAACTGACTCAAGGTTCGCCATNTGTCTCATCATGGAGTATTCNCTTGTGATACCCATTCCACCATGAATTTGTCTTGCCTCGCGCGCTATGTTAAGTGCAATCTCAACATTGTTTCTCTTTGCCATAGAAATCTGGGCGGTAGTTGCCTTCCCTTCATTTCTTAGTTGACCTAAACGATAGGTAAGCAATTGTGCTTTGGTGATTTCTGTAATCATTTCAGCAAGCTTTTTTTGAATAAGCTGAAAGCTTCCAATCGGAACATCAAATTGTATTCTTTCTTGCGAATATCTTAGTGCTTGATCGTAACAGTCCATTGCTGCGCCTAATGCTCCCCAGGCGATACCGTATCGCGCAGAATCAAGGCAGCTAAGTGGCGCACCTAAGCCTGATCTTCCGGGTAGTATATTTGATTTTGGGACCCGAACATTATCAAAAATAAGCTCTCCTGTTGAGGAAGCNCTNAACGAAAGCTTTCCATGCATTTCGGGAGTCGTAAAACCCTCCATACCCCTTTCNACAAGCANTCCGTAGATTCGTCCTTCTTCATTTTTCGCCCAAACAACAGCAACATCTGCAAAAGGGGCGTTTGAAATCCACATTTTTGCACCATTAAGAATAACATCATCTCCATCCTCCTTAAAGTTGGTAATCATACCTCCTGGGTTTGATCCAAAATCAGGCTCCGTTAAACCAAAGCAACCTACCATTTCACCGGATGCCAACTTGGGNAANAACTTTTGTTTNTGNTCTTCNCTACCATATTTCCAAATAGGATACATAACCAAAGAGGANTGAACTGAAGCGGTAGANCGCAGACCAGAGTCACATCTTTCTAGCTCTTGCATGATAATACCGTAAGAGATTTGGTCAAGACCTGGCCCTCCATATTCTTCTGGTATGTAGGGTCCAAATGCACCAATTTCCCCCAACCCAGGAATCAAGTGTTTTGGAAAAACAGCTTTTTCATAACAATCATCAATAATCGGCGAGACCTCTTTTTTAACCCAAGCTCTTGCTGCATCGCGCACCAATTTATGTTCGTCAGAGTAGAGCTCATCTAAGCCATAATAATCTGGGTGTGTATACTGATCAGTTTTCATGTACAATCGTTTTTAGACAGTGCAAAATTAACAAATATCTAAGGGGTTTCTTCTTATTTTCTATTTAATTTTAGAACCCTGATATGATTCTAACAACACACTTTTATGCAGTTCTTGAACTATTTCCACGGGAAATCGTCGTTAAAAACACCNTNTTAGCGCTTGTTTTAGTGTGTTTCGGATTCGTAGGCNTATCACGGTTAAGTTGCCCAAACTTGTTTACTATCGTTTACAGAAACTATTTTTCAAATAAGNTATATGACTCAACNCTCAATGATTCAGANAAAATATCTCCTTTTGCCAACGTTATGCTTATCCTAAACCTTATCATTACATTAAATATATGTTTAGTATCAATGGTGCATTCAACCCTTGAAGCTGAGCTATTAATGAAGGTTGCTTTTTTTGTGTCTTGGACCTATTTATTCTTCTGTTTTACTAGCCACAGACTTGTTGCCATCCTTTTTGAAGACAAGCTGTTTGGCAGAAGTTTAGGGATGTTCACGCAGCAGGTCTTTAACTTTTCGGGCCTAATATTGTTGGTTTTAGCTCTATTTACATTACTCAACGACGCGTATAAAGTTTGGATTCAATATGTCGTTTATTTTGTTATTGTTTCTCTACCATTAGCCAAGATTATCAAGGGTGTGGTTTATGCTAAGTTAAATAATTACAGGTGGTTATATATAATTTTGTATCTTTGCACTCTCGAAATATTGCCCGTTGTATTACTTTGGCATTATTTTGTTGGTAAAATATGATTATTTAACACTCGATTAAAGATACAGTTTTGGCCATAAAAACAATCCTTGTCTCGCAACCCAAACCAGAAAACAATCGTTCTCCATATTTTGATATGGCTGAAAANCACGATTTAAAAATTGACTTTAGACCTTTTATTAAGGTTGAAGGCGTTACTGCAAGTGAATTTAGAAATCAGAGAATCAATCTGGCGGATTATTCTGCGGTCCTGCTTACCTCAAAGGTTGCTGCGGATCACTTTTTCAGAATAGCTGAAGAGACCCGTTATGAAGTCCCTGACAGCTTGAAGTATTTTTGTATTTCAGAAGCTGTTGCGCTTTACTTACAGAAGTATGTGGCATACCGCAAAAGAAAAATATTCTTTGGAAAACAAAGAATTCATGACTTAATGGATGTCCTCAAAAAGCACAAATCTGAAAAGATACTGTTGCCTTGTACCGACATTTTACGTGACGTGATTCCTAATACGCTAACAGAAAANAACATCAAATTCACTAAAACGGTTCTTTATAGAACGGTGGCGGCGGATCTGTCAGATTTAGAAAATGTGTTCTATGACATCTTGGTGTTTTTCAGTCCAGGTGGTATAGAGTCGTTGTTGAAAAACTTCCCTGATTTTAAGCAAAACAANACCNTGATTGCCGCTTTTGGTGCGACCACTGCAACTGCAGCCATAAAAAATGGATTAGAGCCGAANATTAGAGCTCCTCATCCAAAAGCTCCATCGATGGTCGGTGCCATTGAATTATTTATCAAAGACACCCTTAAGCAGAAGGTTGGCTAGTCCTTTCTTTTCATTGTTTTTCTGAAAGCTTAAACCTTTTTTCCTTTTGCAGGTATGAGACGTTCAATTGTTTTTTTTCGGTCTGAAATNTAAAAGTTCAGCTGATACGCATCAAACGTCGCTAAGACACTTAATTCTTAGGTTAGAACAATTTTCTTTAATCTCTGGAAAGATTTTGTAATATCATTATAATGTCTAACTAAAGATTTCGTAATATCATTATAATGTCTTAAATTTATGCCACTAAAAAATCAAAAACATGAAAAAAATTTTACTTTCAGCATTGGTTTGTTCGGCATTATTCGCTAGCAATTCTCATGCGCAACTCGCTGACGGAAGCGTTGCTCCCGACTTCACTGTAACAGACATCAATGGAACTCAGCACAATTTATATTCTTACCTAGACCAAGGTTATTCTGTTGTTATGGATGTGAGTGCAACTTGGTGTGGACCATGCTGGTCTTACCACCAATCAGGTGCTTTAGAGGATCTATACGTAAATCACGGACCAGCGGGATTCCCTGGAGTTTCTGCAAATACTACTGATGATGTAATGGTATTGTGGTTTGAAGGTGACGGAAGTACAACTCAAGCAGATCTTGAAGGTACAGGAGGAAACACTCAAGGAAATTGGTTGGCAGGAACGGCTTTCCCAATTATCGATGATGCCTCTCAAAACGGACCTTATGCGATTGCATTTTTCCCTACAATCTATACNATTTGNCCAAATAGAAGCGTAACTGTTTCAGGACAAGCTTCTGCAACGCAGCACTATGCTGGTATCGGAAACTGCCCACAGCAGGCTGAAGGTACGGATGCAGGAATCATTGGATATAACGGTGATGTAGGTCTATGTAGTGCAGGAGATGTTCCTGTTACTGTAGANATACAAAATATGGGTACTGATGCTTTGACTTCTGCTGAAGTTATGGTTTATGATGGTGCAACATTGCTATCAACCACAAACTGGACTGGAAACNTAGCAACTTGGGCNTCTACAACAGTAGATTGCGGATCTGTTTCTGTAACAGGAGCAACTACACTTGATATTGTAGTAAATACTTCAAATGATTCTGAAGCTTCAAACAACACAATTCAAAAAGTTGTTGGTTTAGCGCCTCTTTCATCTTTAGATATTACTGTTAACGTATTTACAGACTTTTATGCAGTTGAAACTTCTTGGGCGATTAAAAACGCAGCTGGAGCAACTGTAGCAAATGGAGGTCCATATACTGCGGGAACTGATGACAGCTTCGGTGGAGGTGGTCCTGACGCGAACACAACAATGACACATTCAGTTTCTTTGCCAGCTGGTGAGGAGTGTTATTCTTTTGAGTTGTATGACTCATACGGTGATGGGATGCAGTATGGTGCAGCAACAAGCNCAAGTGGAGAATTTGGTTTTGAAATCGTTTCGAACGGTGCAGCAATTACTACGGTTGCAGTTGGAGACTTTGGAGAATCNAATGCTACTGATGCTGCGCTNAGAACAGATGCAGGTTCAGGAATCTCTGATTTAGACCTTGCAAACATNAATGTTTATCCTAACCCAGCAGCAGACGTAGTCAACATCTCAATGGAGAATGTTTCTTCTGAAGCTTCAGTTACTATTATGGATCTTCAAGGAAGAATTCTTGCTACTCAATCTGCTTCAAGCACGAATGGGACGCAAGTAATTACTTTCGCTACTGAAGGTTTTGCTAAAGGAACATACGTTGTTTCTGTAAGAGCAAATGGTTTGACATCAAACACAAATGTTGTAATCAAGTAATTACAGCATTTAGANAATATAAGGGCGCTTCGGCGCCCTTTTTTNTTGCCTTTATTTTTCTGCTAAATTCTGTTACANTTTGTTAGCGTCAGATTATTCGAATTGACCGGCTCGAATAGAATTATGAGCAGTTTGGTTTGTTGCGTGCGACATTACTGTAATTAAATAGCCAGTTTTATTAATCTGCAACCAGCTGTAATAATCATTTTGTCCTTGTTTTATTTTTAAACCTAAATACCTGTTACCTTCAAAATTACTANAATAAGGAACATACCCACCCGACATCATTAAAAGAGCCTCTTGATTCCAATTTTCGCTATTATCAATAACGTCATCTGCACTGTAAAATTTCGCAAAATGATCAGTCTTGGAAACCTGATTTTCATCAGATATCCCAGAAATAGAAATCCAGAAATTGTAATTTGCTGATCCTCCACTAGCACTGACCCAATAAAACATTGTCGTACAGCTTACAGAAAAGTCATCTATACCATCATTATTAATATCAAGTGATATTGTTGCTGTAGAATCTTCGGGAGAGGGTGCATAATAGCCGGGCCCCAAAAGGTATACGACAGTATCAACAGATGTTACTGTAAGTGGTGGTTGCAATTCTGTAAATAATATAATGTCTTCGGCATAATTGTCTTCATCACAACTAATGAGTAACAATAAAAGAAGTGAGAAAAGAGTAAATATTTTATTCATATCGAGTCTGCTTTAACGCTAACGTAGGGCTAAAGATACATCTTTATTTTTCCATTGTGAAGCCAGGTTACAATTGCATTTCCTCGATAGGGCTTATGATGGCTTGTAAGTTTTTAGTGCTCACATGAGTATAAATTTCTGTTGTTTTCATACTGGAATATGAAATGATATACCCTTTTAAACAATTACAAACGACTAAATATCGATACTAAACGACAAGGAACCGTTTATGGCCTTTCATTGCCCTCAATTTTGTCCTGTCGAATTTAGCGACAAGCAATTTTTTTAAACTTTTAAATTTTTACATTATGAATGCATTACGAAACAAAGTCAGTTTGATTGGGCGATTAGGAAGAGATCCGGAAACGGTATCCTTTGACTCAGGAAAGTCAATTACAAAATTCAGCATGGCTACCCACCAGCGTTACAAACAAAAAAACGGTGACTGGAACGAACAGGTACAATGGCACAACGTGAACGCTTGGGGCCCATTAGGCGACAAGATGCGAGATGCTCTTGAGAAGGGAAGCAAGGTCATGGTAGAAGGCCGTCTTTTACACCAAACCTATGAAACCAAAGCCGGCGAGCGCAAGAACAGAACCGTGGTTGAGGCCAATGAGTTTTTGGTGTTGTCTTCTCCATACAAAGGGGAGGCAGCCGAGTAATGAACCTGGTACACCTTATTGGTGAAATTCATTCGAGTCCAGAGCTTCACCTGCTGTCTAATGGCAGGCGTCAGGTGAAGTTTACCCTTACCACACAAGAAAGCTATTTAGATGTCCAAGGCGCAAAAAAAATACGTAAAAATTGGCATACGCTATCGGCTTGGGGTAGATGGGTTCAGTTCCTAAATGAATATGGTACAAAAGGCACCTCAGTAGCCATTGAAGGTCGAATCGTCAGTCGTTTTTACCACGATCGGGGTAGCCGCAAAATGTTCTCGGAAATAGAGATCAATGACCTCATCATTTTGTGATGAGGTCTTTTATTTTGAACTGGTGATTATTAATTCTGGTCGTTGATGAACTCGTTCATTTCCTCTTTGTCAGAGCTGAAGTCAAAAGCACCATTTACTTGATAATAATCATCTGGATTGTAGCATCTTTTATATGCGTATTTGGCGAAGTTTAGCTTGTTTTTGCTGAAACTAAACTCATCTATGATTTGCTTGATTTGATCCACGGTCAAACACTTTTTTGATGTCGCTTGCTTTGCGACAATAATTTTCCCATCATCAAAGCTTTCATCATCTATCGCAGCCATAATACTTCCCATATCCTGAACCGGATTTACACAACCTCCTAAAGAAACAGGAGCAGCAGCTACAGGTGCTGCAGCAACAGGCACTTCGTTTATAGTGGTGGTCGTTGTGGTCGTCGTTACGGTTTCATTGACAGCCATATTGGTTGTATTCGACGTATTGTTGTTGCTTGTGGTTGTTTCATTCACGTTCATGTTCAAGCCCATATCGCTGTTCGCTTGGTTCATGGCATTGTTCATTGAGGCATCATTCATATTCATATTTACATTCATGTTGCCATTCATAGGGTTGGAAGCATTCACATTACCCTCATTGACATTCATATTTATAGACATATTGCCATTATTTTGGGGGGTTACGGCATTCATATTTCCATCATTCACATTGACATTCATGTTCATATTCATGTTGTCGCTACCTGTATTCATGTTTGTCCCATCATTCATATTGATGTTCATGCTAATGGAACCTCCGACCATATCAGACGCATTATTTACGGCGCCACCTGTGTTCATGTCTACGCCTGAATTTACATTCATATTCACACCAGCATTGATATTTCCATTGACATTCGCATTGCTATTGGTAACCGCATTATTCATGTTCACGTTACCGCCGTTTGCGTTCCCGTTATTATTTACCCTTGTGGTTTCAGTAACAACGGTTGTTGTTGTGGATTGTACATTTTGTGTTGTCTGAGGCGCTGCCACTACTGGAGCGGGTGGAGGAGGAGGTGTTGAAGCTACTTTATTTGGCACAGTGCTGAAAAAGCGAAGCTTGTAGCCTTTTTTTACGGGTACGATGCGAAAGGTAACCTCATCATTTTTATGTTCCTCATCCCACCAAATGTTTTTGCTGATTGGAGCTATGCTTTCATCCTTGAAAAAAATCTGCACATTGCTATTCGTTTGTCTGATGCCAGGAACAACAACCCGTGTTTCTGCGACTTCATTCTTTTTGACACCGTCTAGAACTATGTAAAATGGTGTAGGGTCTTGTGAGAAAACCACAAGCGTATTTGATTGTGAAAAATTAAAAAATGAAAGAAATAAAAAAGAAAATGCGATTGTAAACTTTAAGCTTTTCATGTTTTGTTTTTAGGTTAAGTTTTAAATGTAGTTATTAATTTATGAAGTTCACAAAAGCAACGACCGTGCCAATGTGTAATGAATTTCAATATTGGAAAGGGAACAATGCTATTTTTTTAGGACTTTGAAGGTCTGATTGTTCACTTTAAGGATGTACGCTCCAGCTTGCAATTCACTTATTTGTATACTTGCGGACGCGCCCCAAAAGTCTTTCTCAAGAACCTTTTTACCCATCATTGAGTAAAGCTCACAGTGTAGCTTTTGTGCTTCTGTACCCCTGATATTCAAGATTTCGCTAGAAGGGTTCGGATAAACATAAAGGTCTTCATCATAGACATATTCATCTAGGTTAGCATTCGGGTCGTAGATAAAAAACTCATATTCTGCGCGCTCCGGTAGTAGGCGCATGTTTGAAGAATTTTGAGCACGAATGTAAAACTTTACGGCATCACCTGAAACCACATATGGAAGATAAGCCGTGTAGGTGTTGTCGTTTGCCACGAGATCACCATTTGTGCCGTCGTCATACATCGCAAAAGCCTCAAATTTAGAATTGAATTCACTCGTTGTCGCCATGACATCAACTACCTCCGCCAAATCTACATCGACAGTAAGTACTCCGCCGTTGAGGTTCATATTTGAAATCTCTGGTGTCGGCATGAACATCGTTTGAAGACCAGATAGGTAGGCATTTCGTCCATTTATCATAGACATAATACCTCCAAAGCCCCAACCTGTCCAGAGGTTTTCTTCCACGTTCGAGCTGTACTGCCCCATTGAAAAAAGCTTGTTTTCATCTTGTACGACAGCTGTGTAGGCAGTAGCCTGTAGCTGGTTAATGGACGCTCGAACTGCATCTGTATCCATCAGTGATTCTATATATACAGTGCGCAGATGTGCATTGTATAGTTTTTTGTAATATGGGTCATCCAACAGCTTCTCAAGCAAAGGACGCTCATTTGGTGCGTATTGATTTCCGTAAGTGTCGTAATTGTAAACGGCCATTGGGTCAAAGAAATCCCAACCTAAGATTGCACCTGCAAAAGAATTGTCAAAATCCCATGGAATCATTTGAAAAAGACCATCTTCAGTTCTGTATAAATAATAATTATGCACGTAATATCCGTTGTAGGTGTCTAGATTTAAGATTGCGGAATTTACAGCGAATGCCCATAGCACACGGTCGATATTTAGTACATCACCTAAGTTATCAAAGTCAAAGTTTATCTTTTCTATGAGCTCCATAAGCTCGCCCCACCCATGATCAGATTTTACATCATAGCTGTTGTAATAGTTGGCACTATCCGCGCCCATCCATTTTAAATCAGGGTTTCCATTGGCTGTATTGTTGCCACAAAAAACTTGTACTGGATCACACTTTACTAGCACTCCATCTTTCTCATTAAATTGTTTTTGTAAGAATTGCTTATCAACAGCCTCAGTGTTCACATACAAGCCAAGATAGTTTCCTTGAACATTCAGGCGCAATAAGCTGGCCTCTGGTGTCGGTAGGTATTTACGGTAAATGTTTGCAGCTGTAATTTCTTTTGCAAAAGTAGGATCCATCCACGCGTTGGCAAGCTTAATCTTTTTAAGGTTTTCAAGTTTTTGGGCCTGAATAAAATGATTCATCTCAATATTATAAGGGACCTTTGGATTGCCTTCATCATTGGGCAGACAAAAAGTTGAGTTCCCTTTGTAGCGAACCCCAACGCTGTCATAGCTTTCACCGTTGTAACTCAGTGTAGCCGGAATCCTGTAGCTAGGCGCATTAAAAAAGGAGTTTACTAGAACGCTGTGGTAGTTAGGATCCTCAAAAACGATGTCCATTTCGCGCACAAAGTTGAGATCAAACACACCTCCGGGCGCATCATAAAGCGTCTGAGGATTATAGAGCTCTTGACCATTCAGTCCAAAGCCGATGAAAAATAAAATACCAAATAAGAGCTTGTTTTTCATAGTGTTTCTTGTTTCCACTTGCCTAAAGCGAAGCGATCAAAGATTGCATTCAAATACTGCGCCTCGTTTCAACCCATCGTGCAGGGGATGTCTTGATTTAGACAGATAAATTTACGATAAACTCTTGGTTATTGGTAATAATTCGATAACATTAGAGTAATAATAAATTAATTTACCCTATTAAAACCACTGAATAAAAAAAGTGAATATGACGTAAGCTTACATGTCACAACCTTTATCATTGGTAAGGTTGGGCTGATGCGTTATCTGATTTTTTGGCGCTCAACATAGCATCCTTTTATAGAAAATCGCATTCCCATGGAGCATTCTCCTATAAAATAGCTGCGCAGTGCTCTATTGGTTTCTAGGTCTGAATTTGAAATTCTTCTTGTGCATCCAAATTGCGCGAATGCTTGCAGCCGATCTGAAAAAGAATAGCTTGCATTACCACGAAGCTTGATGTAATCATAGCGCAAGAGCGCGGCTGTTCCTGATGCTGATAGGGTTGTATAGGTCCTGCCAAGATGATTGATGCCTCCAGAAAGTTTAAGCTTTTTGTGGCTATACTGCACACCTAGATCTATGACACTTTGTCGGTACCCGAGTCTATTATCTAGAATATCATTTCGTAGGACAAAGCCTGCTTTAATAATCGCTTTGAATTTTTTTCCTAAAGGAATTTTTGTTGCGAGATCGGCAGAATAGTATCTCCACATTCTATTTAAGTTGTCGTCGTTCCCGTTGACAATAAAGACTTCGTTTGAGTCTAGAAGATCGGGATCATTTTCTGCTGTGCTTGTTTGCTTTTGTATAGAATAGTTTCTTTGGCCCAGGTTTGTGCTTAAGCGGTATCCTATTTTATTTTTTAGACTGTAGTGGTAAGAAAGTACAGTGCTGATATCATTATGTACATACTTGAATTGATTGAAGCCTCTTCTTTTATAGAATTTACCAATCGTTCGTGGAGCAATGGAAAGCCCCCAGTATCTTTTTAATTTTATGCTGTAGCCATTTTCTAGGATGATTCTTTTATAGCTGAGTGGCGCCCCGATGAGGTTATCTTGGTCTTGACCACCTGTTTTTATATAGTCTCGATACATCAGCTTTGAGACCAAAAGGTTTCCTTTTTTTGTTTTTAAATGGTACTTGATACCACCTTCGTGAATGGCGGATCGAATGCTATCCTTGCTGCTATTTATGCTGTTTCTATGATTGCTGTAAAAGTCGAAACGGTGCTTTTTTGTCTTTGAGCTACTTGAGTAGAAGATTCCTCCTCCGACAAAAGGGAGGTTGTTGTAGAGTGCTGATTTATTCATAAAAACACCGTTTCTGTCAATGAAACTAGATGGAGATCTCAAAGGATTAATTTCATAACCCAGCATTGTTTTGACTTTCAATTTGTAAGTGCCGTTTTGGCTGAATGTACTCGTGGCGCAGAGGCTTATGATAAGGAGCAGTGTTATTTTATTCATGGTTTAAGTTTTTAATTGCTTTCAATTCAATGGGATTTACCTTTGCGGATAGCTTTGTTATTGTTTTTTCTTGCTTTTCTTGCATTTCTTGCATTGAGATTATTTTGGTTTGTCCCTTAGGAAGCTCAATAAGCGCAACGCAAAGCACAATAAGTAATAAGGCGATATATGGGGATGATGGTTTTGTACAATTCATGGTTTTTATTTTTGAAGGTTAGCTATTTCATTGAGTATTGGTTTGAGTCCTTTTTTGTTGACCATTTGGATTCCTAATCCAGGTCGAACATTTACTTCCATAATGAGCGGCCCTTTGTATTTGTCAATGACGATGTCTACACCCAGATATTTTAATGGGAATTTAGACGCCGTGAGTAAAGAAAGGCTCAATATTTCATTCCAAAATGGGATGTTGGTTCCTAAGATTTGTGCTTTACTATCTGGGTGAGCTTCATGGTAGTTTTTACCATCGAAACCGTGGGTCATTTTACCACTTTCAATATCGATGCCTATACCGATTCCCCCTTGGTGTAGGTTCGCTTTGCCGTCTGATTGCTCTGTAGGCAAGCGAAGCATGGCAAGTGCAATTTTTTCTTGATATAGAATGACCCGAATATCAGCGACACCTCTTTGATAAATTGAATGGAAACAGTCGTGAGGAACAATGCATTCTTCTACCAAAGCGCGGTCTGTTGCACCTCCGGAAAAGAAGCCCATGATGATGCTTGCAAGGTGCAGTACCACCTCGTCTGTCGAGATCATATCTTCACCATTGAACCAAATACCTTCTTGAGACTTTTTTAAGATTAAAATCCCTTCTCCACCGCTTCCATTTGAGGGTTTTATGGCGAGTGCTTCGTACTTTTGAAGGCTATTCCAAGCTTCAGGAATACTGCCAACCTTATCGACGATGGCATATGTTTTCGCACAAGGGATGCCATAGGCCTCCATTCGTTTTTTGGCCAATATTTTATCGTCGGCCAGTTTATAATCCTTCCTATTGTTTGAAGGGAAAACGAAGCCCACATTTCTTTGATTGATTCCTAAATAAGCCTCTCTGATTTCATTTATTTTCCTCATTTCGCTTGTATTGTGGTGTTACTTTTATTTAAAACAGGTCTGTTTGAGATTACCCTACCGGCGTAGTGTATTTTCGTTAATTAAAGTCTTAGCTTAAGATCCAACCGAACCTTCGATATTCGGCAATCCGCAGCCCAATCCATTTACCTAATGTCAATGCTGCAACGGCAATCAACAGCAGGGACTCTGGGAAGTTCATAATGAGCAGAAAGATCATTTGAGACTGCACTATAACGTAACAAAAGAGCGTGACCAGCATAGTCTGAAATAGAATCCTTGTGGATTGACCCACTCCCTCTTCAACAACAATTCTCGCGTATTTTTCTGCGCTTATCGTTAGAATCACAATGGGAAAAAAAGTAAGGTTACTCGCATCCGATATGTCTAAGCGCATCCCTGTAAAAAGCAATAAAATCATTAAAAAAACAACGCCAGAAAGCATGACAACAAGTTTGGGAACATGAAGCACCCCCCATTTAAGCATGGGATAGTGCATCAAGCTGATGATAACCAATACGGCGATAAAGGAAATCATTCCGAAGACCAACCCTGTGGTGGTAAAGGAGATTGCGATTAGAATGGGAAGAAAGACACCGAAGGTTTTCATGCCAACAACATTTCTGAAAATAGCCACAAGCAGCGCTCCAAAAGGAAGGAGAATCATTAAGGAAAGCATTTGTTCTGACAGCCCTGTCGCCTTGGCGATATGAAACATATTAAAGGATTCGAATATACCGAGGTTGGGATGCTGCTCAGCAATGATATAGTTGTAGTCAAATTCAATATTTGCAGAACGCTTTACAAAGAATTCATCTCCCTTATATACCTCCAAATAGTTTCCAGGGATCCTTGCAAAATGCCCATTTAATGCATCAAAGGGGACCCAAGTATTCAAGATCAAAACTTCAGCCCAAAGATGAGAGGTTCTTTTTGTTTCTTCGTTGAGTATGAGCCCTCCACAGACGCGTGCTGGGATATTTAGATTCCTACATATGGCAACAAACAATCTACTTTTGCCATTACAAGAAGCTTGATTTTGTTTGAGTGCCCCTAGCGCTGTAGTGAGCTCTTTTTGGGATGTGGAGGGAATTTTATCAACAAAATCATAGATTGCTTGAAGCATATTATTCGCTCCTGAATGATTGTTCAAGATCTCTTCTGCGACATCATAAATAGGCTCTGTATTTGACTCGATGTATTCGGATGGTAGCACATGGCTAGAGAAAGGGTCAAGGATATCCGTATACATCAGTGAATCGTCAATTTCATAGACTATCGTTGAACCCGAGACATCGAACGTGTAAGCGATTTTGCTTTGCGCCTGAAAGCTGTTTCCTGACCAAACCCCTAAAGTGTTTTCTTCTAAATTATTTCTGGTGTATTGACCTTGCTGAAAATCATTATTATGATTGCTTATTTTCTGTCTCGAATTGCTTGTAGGTAAAAATGCCTTAATCTGAAAAGCGTCATTACTGGGTGATTTATAATCAAAGCTGTAGGTGACCTGAAAATTCTTTTCTGCTTCTTGCGATCCTTTTTGAAACCACCCATTATTTAATTTATAGCCTATTGAAAGACAAGCTAAGGTGACCATAAGCAATGAAGCAACTCTGATTCCTGTTTTTGATTGTTTTGATTTCATAATGGTTTGGTTTTACTTTCTTCTAAAACAAGACACTTCTGAAATACCCTACCCCCTTCTGCTTTCTTTTTGATTTACTTTATATTAAATTTAGCACAGTGAAAGATTTGGAAGCTGAAAACGTATGTGCCGAACACACATTTCAGGAACTGTTTATTGGACTCGCAAAACCGCTTAGAAACTTTTTGATTTATAAGGGAAGTGAATCTGGACAGGCTGATGATTTGGTTCAAGAGTCTTTTATAAAGCTTTGGGAGAATTGCAAGAAGGTGCTTCCCGAAAAGGCAAAAAGCTACCTATATACCTTGGCTTCCAATGCATTTAAAAATGAGATGGCCCATCTTAAGGTGCGCTTAAAGTATGCCAATTCTAATGAGCAACCGGACCGTACAATTGAAACCCCAGAGTTTAGAATGCAAGAAAGTGAATTTAAGGTGCGCCTAGAACAGGCAATATCCGAGCTTCCAGAAACACAGCGCGAAGTTTTTTTAATGAACCGGATAGACAAGCTGACCTATGCGGAAATCGCAGAAAGATTAGGGGTGAGTGTCAAGGCAATTGAAAAACGTATGGGGAAAGCATTAAAACATATGCGCTCGAAAATAAAATTATTTAAATAGGGGGTAGGGGATCTCCAAAGCAAACTGTTATAGGACTGAATGACACCAAATAAGGACATAGAAGATGACGCTTTAGGACGCTGGCTTGTCAATGAAATGAGCGAGGAGGAGCGCAGAGCTTTTGAGGCATCGGATGCTTTTAAGACCTATCAAGCTATTTCTCAGCACACAGAAAACCTTGTCCTTGAGCCCTATAATGTTGAGGTCGAATATTCAAAATTAAAAAAGTCAATTGCGCATAAAAAAGAGAGTAAGCTAGTACAAATGCGCTTTTACCGTAGGGTGTCCATAGCGGCAAGTGTTCTGGTGCTTTTGGGCATAGGTTCTTTTTTCTTATTAAACAAAGAGGTAGCGCTTACCCGTCATAAAACGCTTCAAGGACAGACCAAAACAATAACACTTCCCGACAATTCTGTTGTGGAAATGAACAACCAGAGTGCTTTGAGCTATAATGCTGAACAATGGAAAGAAAGAAGAGATGTTCAGCTCAAGGGTGAAGCCTTTTTTAAAGTTGAAAAAGGAAGCCCTTTTCGTGTGCTTATGGAGAACGGAATGATTGAAGTTTTGGGCACCTCTTTCAACATAAAAGACCGAAGCTATGGTACCGAGGTATATTGCTTCACAGGAAAAGTACGTGTAACAGATTCCGAGCGCAACGCTACTATTCTTACCAAAGGAATGAGCGCTAAAATTATAGATGGATATCTTGACCTAAACAGTAAAGCGGAGCAAATGCAAGTACCTCTTTGGAAGCAAGGGATAAGTCGTTTTGAGAACGCTCCTTTAGCTGATGTGATTTATGAGTTGAAAGGGCAGTTTGACATTGAAATACAGGTCAAAAGTGATATTAGCAAACGCACTTACTTTGGCACGTACCCGAACGACAACTTGGAACAGGCGCTTCAGCTTGTTTTTGGTTCTATGCAGTTAGAATATATACAAGAAAGTGAAGGTCTTGTCGTTGTAAAATAATATGAAGCAGCTTTTTACCGTTTTTCTTTTTTTAAATATTTGGTCTGCCAATTGTCAAATAACAGAGGAGTTTTCTGCGCTTCCTTTGGCGGAGGTTTTTGACCGATTGGACAAGAAATATGGTATAAAAATCTCCTATGATCCCGCCCTTATTGAAGGGATAAAATGTACGGCATTACTAAAGGATGTCTCCAAAAAAGAAGGCTTGAAACTTATTTTGAAAAACACCCAGCTTTCTTTCTTGAGGGTAAAATCAAATTATTATTCGCTACAGCCATCAAAGGTACATTGGAAGATTTCAGGTTATATTTTGGACCCAAAAGGAATCCCATTACCTTTTGCCAAACTTCGTGTACGTTACACAAATATTGGGACACATTCGAATGATAAGGGTTTTTATTCCTTTGATTATACAAGTGATTTAGCCCCTGAAATTGAGATTACGGTGTTTGGACACTACAGGAAAATTGTGTCTGCCGCGCTCTTAAAAAAAGCGCCTAATATCAAGATGCGGCAGAACATTGTTGATTATCCTGAGGTTCTAGTTGAGTACCTGACAGAGGGGATTTATGCAGATCAGGAGGTCAGCGCTTTATCTATTCGACCCAAGGAGCTAGGGGCTTTGCCGGGAACCACAGAGCCCGATGTATTCCAGCTTGTTCAGAGCGTCCCTGGAATTAATTCTGCAAGCTCTACGGTGAATGAAATTCAAATTAGAGGAGGAACGGCGGATCAAAATAGGATCCTTTGGGACGGTATTCCAATATACCACCCCGGTCATTTCAATGGAATGATTTCTTCCATTAATCCCAATATTGTGCACCAAGCCAATCTGCACCGAGGGACGTACAGCCCATATTATGGCGGAAAGGTTTCTGGCCTGATGGATCTGCATTCAATTGATTTCATCCCCAATAAGTTCAAAGCTAACGCAAGTGTGAATATGCTTCAAGCAGACGCGTTTATTGAGACCCCATTAAGTAAAAAAACCGCATTATTACTTTCTTTTAGGCGCTCCTATATGGATCTTTGGAAATCTCCAACCTATAAACGTTATGCCCAAAGGGTTTATCAAGAAACAGCTATTCTAAGTGAGGGAGAATATGGCGATGACCCAGACTTTGATGGAGAAAGCCTAAATGAGTTTGAGGTCTACAATGAATTCATATACAGCGATATAAATGGGAAGTTTATATATAAACCTAGTGATAAGACCCTTTTTACGTTTAGCGGGATGTTGACCAACAACCAGCTCAATTACTCACAGAATGTTTATGAAAATCAGGAAGAACTGACAAATGATTTGAGTACGGCCAATTACGGGTTTAGCACGCACCTTAAGCACAAGTGGAACGAGCGTTGGAGCTCTGATCTTCTAGCAAGCTTTGCTCGCTATAACTACCAATATAACTTCCAGATTTCATCGGTTTATGAGGACATCACGGAAATTGAGGAGTATGTTGAAAAATCGAATGTAGTATTGCACAGTGGTTTGAACTGGTCAAATAGTTTTCTAATCAATGCGCACAATATTTTTGCTTTTGGGTACCAGTTCAAGTATAATTCCGTGAACTATGGCATACAAGAAAGTGAAGACGAGGATACTTTTTCTTCGTTGGGAGACAATTCCGGTGTTTCAAATGTTTTGCACCTTAATTACACGCACAAAAAGGGAAAATGGTTGGCTAAGCTTGGTGCTCGGGGGGTGTATATGAGTGCAGCGTCAGCTTTAAAGTTAGAACCCCGTGCGTATCTGCAATACAGTGTTTCCCCCCGACTTTCCTTTAAAACCTCTTTTGGTCTTCAAAATCAATTTATTAGCCAAATTGACCAATTAGATGAACAGCAGCTCGGCTTATCCAATAGGGTTTGGGTGATGGTAGATGGCACAGATATTCCTATTGTCGGGAGTCGACTCTTTGATCTTGGCGCTGTATTTAAGGCAAAGGGTTGGTATGTAGAGCTTGAGGCATATAGAAAAGATATGTCAAATATTGTGATGTTCTCCGATGATATTGCCTTGTCCTCGGGTCTTGCAAGAGGAGATGGTATTTCGCGAGGAATCGATCTTTTAGTGAAAAAGCGATGGAAAAACTATAGAACCTGGGTTTCTTATTCTCTGAGTGAGGTTCAGTATAATTTTGAAGACTTATCTGAGGAACCATTTTTTGCACCTTTCAATCAAACCCACACCTTAAAGTGGGGGAGCTCTTTTAAATGGAGGGGCTTCGAATTTTCTTCCGCTTTCAAGATAGCATCAGGAAAGGCATATACACCACTTGCTGACGTAGTCGAGGAGCTGGAGCCAGGTCCAGACCCAAGCCCAAATGAGCTGTATAACCTGGTGTACGGTTCTTTATTTAGCAGAAAACTTCCGTTATTTCATCAGCTCGACTTGACTGTGATGTACAATGTTTTTCAAAATCCAGACCGCCCTTGGCAGCTGAAAATAGGCGTTTCTTTCTTTAATGTGTACAATCAAGTAAATGTGCTGAACCGGACCTATGACCTTGAAGTAGATATTGATGACCCAGACAATCCGCTAATTGATGCTTATGCTATTGATAAGTATTATTTGGGATTTACACCGAATGCAGTGATTCGTATAGATTTTAAGTAAGCTTTGCGCGCTATTTTTTGTCCTCCCTTTTGTTAGAAATGATGGGTAGCCTTATTTGCGAGTTGTAAATTGCAGAGTGATGCACTTTGTTATGAGCAACAAACCCTTCTTTTTCATCATAGTTGTTGCCTCCAGTATTCAAATTCCGTGCGAAACGAGGGAAATTACTACTGGATATCTCAATGCGAATTCGATGGCCTTTTTTAAAATAATTACTCGTTGACATAGGTGTTAGGTCTACTTTGTATACTTTGTCGTTTTCCATAAAAACCTCTTGATCGTAGCCTTCTCGATACCTTGCTCTTTGTATCGTTTCATCTAAATTATAGGCGCGCCCATCAGGATATACATCAATAATTTTAATGGTGAAATCAGTGTCTTTGGCATCGGAGGAAACATATAGCGTAGATTCAATAAATCCTGAAACCTCTATGCCTTCTTCTAGTACATCTGTGGTATAAACTAAAACATCATCTCTAGTTTCCATTTCTTGTTGATCAAAAGCACCGCCCTTGATGGCATTTCCGGTACAGCAGACATTTCCTCCATAGGAAGGAACAGGTTTCATGGGGTCATATGTAAAACCATCTGCTTGGTCAGAATTTGCTTTGGAAGTACTTAATCTTCCGTCACGTAAAGATTCATTTGCTTTGCCATTACTTGTCAAATAATAGCTTGTTAATACTGCGCTTTCAGGGGGCCAGGTTTCTGACGACTGCCACTTATTGCTGCCCATTGTATAGTATTGAACCCTCGGTGTTTTCTTTTTAAAATCATTTTTTACTCCTTTTAACCAAAGGTCCAACCAATCGTAGATTTGTTCGTCGTAGTTGAGTCTAGCGTCTCCAATATTACGTTCGCCAACAATGGTGTTTTTACTTGCACGGGTATAAGCACAATGTAGGGTTGGCGCAATTACAAGGTATTGGTTGTCTCTAATCGCCGCGTCTTTAGAATTGTTTCTAACGTGATTGAACAAGGCCAAATTTGGCGTAATAGAAACATCATACCAAGATGTAAACCAAAAGCTAGGCACTCCTATTTCCATATCATCATGGTAAATTCCTCCTTGAAACCAAGCTTCGTCATTTGGTTTGCGACGGATCATTTTATCGAAAATCTCATGTTTACCATTTATGTTTTTGAGAATATCCCGAATCGGTAAATGTTTAAGCGCTTCAGACATATCTATTGGGGGGTTCTCGGGTGCCAAATCGTAAAACCTAGAAATCCTGATGAGATCCTCTTGCGTTGCTCCAGCAGGAATTCGAGGTTTGAATTTATCATGCTCCACACCGTACAACCAAGAAAAGAACAACATCTGTTCTACGCCCCCCCGATACCAGTTTCCTTGTTCGTTAATACTGCCAACTCGACCGACACCAGCACCATATCCCTGGGGCACCATTGCCGCGTGTGATGGGTGGTCTAAAGCGGCAACAGCCATCTGCCACTCGGCAGTGGATGAGCAGCCAACAGTTCCAATTTTTCCGTTGGACCAGGTTTGATTTTTCATCCAAGAAAATGCATCATAACCATCTGTTAACGGTACGCCTAAAATATCCCATTCTCCCTCTGAAAAATAACGACCTCTTTCATTTTGAACCACGTATGCATATCCCCTCTTAACTGCTTCTAAAGCCCTTTTAGCGGTTCTGGTTTTTTGTTTCCCATCCCCCCAAGAATTAAAATTGTACGGCGTTCGTGAAAAAATAATGGGCACCTTTTCATCTGTTTTAGGGCGATATATATCAGTTGCCAAGCGAATCCCATCTCGCATGGGCATCATAATTTTTTGGTCTATAACTGCAATGTTTTCTAGTTCTTCAAGTACGTTTTCTTGTGCTCGGGAGACAATAGGGAGAATAAATAACATGAGGATTAATGTAATGTTTCGCTTTTTCATATTGAGATTTTATTTAAATCCAGTCCAAAGTGTGGACGGTTTTAGCACTTTTCACGGTGCCCGTATGTTTTGTTTCTTTTGGCTCGAACAATAGGTTGAATACGAGATCTCCATTTGTTCTAGGGCGATGCTCTATACCTTTTGGAACGATTAAGATTTCTCCTTCATTTACCTCAACAGTCTCTTGATCTTTAAAGTCTATAAATAGTGTGCCTTTAAAAACCATAAAAAGCTCATCTTCGTGCTTATGGCTATGCCAAATAAACTCATCTTTGAGCTTACATAGCTTTACGTATTGTTCGTTCAGCTCTCCAATAATATGTGGCGTCCAAGTTTTATCAAATTTGGAAAACTTTTCTTTTAGATTAATTGATTTTATTTCGGCCATAACTTGATCAATTTAACTTTAGGTTTAAACGATATTGTTCAAATATAATCTGGTGAAGCAAAGCGTTAATATAACAAGTGTTTTTTACTGCTGTTTTTCCAGCCGGCCCTCGATTCATATTCAACGAAGAAGACTTTTAAATCCGCCCTTGACGCATACTCAACAAAGAAAACTTTCTTATCGGCTCGTGAAGCATAATCGACAAAGAACCACTTCCCGTCATTTTTCCCCGCCCTTGACTCATAGTCTACTTTATACACCAATAGATCAGCCCTCGATTCATAATCGACAACAAAAACCTTAACATCTGCTCTTGATGCATAGTCGACAGAGAATACTTTTTGACTAAGGCCATCTTGCACGATGAGTAGGCTGATTAGTAGGAGTAAGGTTTTTATCATTTATATTTTTTTTAGTTTAAAACAAATTTTGTTGGGCTCCCTTGTGGTATATTCAAGAAATATACGCCGGGTTTCAAATGCTTTAAATCTAAAATTTGAACCCCTTCTTTTAGTTTTCCGTTAAAAGTAGTTTTTCCATTTACATTTGAAATGGAAAAATCCTGTCCTTCCATTGAAGCACTTACCTCTATTGATATTTTTCCGTTTGATGGATTGGGAAAGATCTTTATAGGGGAGAAGCCTGTCGGGTTTTTTACCCCTACTTCAAGAGACTCACAATCGTCTATTGTGGTTTGTATTTTAATAAAAAGATCATCAAAGTACGAGTCATTATCTGTACCTGCATTTCTCGTTCCCATGAGTACCATCCTGATCCTTCGCGCTCCAACGGGGATGGTTTTTAAATCCTCTACTAAGGTCCAGCTAGAGCTTTGATTTTCGTAGGTATTCGTTTCAGAAAGTAGTCCGCCCGAATTATCATAGAAAGCAAGCTTGAGCGCAGGAATATCTGAGCCTGAATAGTCACTAAGGTAGCCGCCAAACTTTACATAAGCAGCGTCATTATCAATATCTGCAGCAAAAGCATCTATGGATACTTCTTGATAACCCTCACCATATGCATTTGGATCACAAACCCCACCAACAGCAAACAGATAGCTTCCCGAACGCGCATCATTACCTTCACATTCGCCACTGAGAATGGATTCAAAGGATCCTGATGTTTCGTTCCAGTTTTCTGTTCCGTTTTCTGCACCTGGGTTGAGCAATAAATTTTCAGAAAGCGCCGAGCTTGTCGTGTTAAAAGAAATACTGCTCGACCATTCACTCCAAGATAGGTTTCGATCGCGGTAACGCAAACGCCAAAAATAGCTACTGTTTTCATTTAGGCTCGATATTTCTTTCTGTGTCATGCTGTTTCCCGATTCGAGATCCTCGTCGAAGTACCAGTTTTCATGTTGAAACCAATCATCATACACGGGGTTTTCAAAATTTTCATCGGTGGCTACTTGCCAATGAACAGCGCCCTGTAATCCGCCATTGTTATCATAAAAGTCTGAACCCATGAACTCAATACAATCGGGCCTGAGCGCAGCACCTTCATTTGGAAACAAGCCCAAAGGTTGGTTTGGTGGAGTATTGTTTTTCATGATTCTAATAGTATCTCTAATTTCTGCATTGACCAATCCGTTTTCGAAGCTTCCATGGCTCACGCGGGATAATAAAAATTGTGGATTCTGTCCTGCCTCTACCTCTACAAGTACGAATCCGTAATCGTCCGTACTTATGGAGTATTCTTTATAATCTTGTTGGTCATATTCCCCCCAATTGTCAATAGCCCCTCCTGCAGAGGCGACATTTACCATCAGGTGCTGGTGGTCTCTACTTTGACCTCTTGAGTACCCGTGTGTATGTCCAAAAAAGTGCACACTTGGTTTTCCAGACTCAGATGAAAATGCTTCGAGCTTTTCAATCACTTGTCCTGTATAATCTGTATTTCCATCAATCCAAAGCTCAGAATGATGCGGGTGGTGCAATTGTGCAAAAACGAAGTCAATATCTTGGTTATCTGCGGCATCATTCAGTGTGTTTTCGAGCCAGTCTAGCTGTGCTTGAATTCTATAGCCGCTGTTTGATTCAAGTCCAATCAATCGAACGTTAGAGTAGTCCTTGTAGTACCAGTGTTCCCGGTAGTCACTTTGGTTTGTTCCGTTTTCGGGAAGCGTGAAATACCTGAAATAATTTGCTGAATTTTGTTCGTGATTCCCGGCAACGGGATAGACCGGAACATGCTGAATCAAGGCTTGAGCCGGGTCAAAAAAGGTTCCCTTCCAAGAAGGGTAATCACTCCCCGTCGTTACCAGGTCTCCAGGAATGAAGGCATAGGCAATATCTGTAGCGAGTCCGTTGCCAAACTTTTCGTTGACGAATGGAATGAGCTCATTATTTATGATATCATTGAAAACCTCGGGGTGGCTTCCGTCTTGTTGCATGTCGCTCATAGAGACGATATTGAAGTTTTTTTCGCTATTTGGGAGTGGCGGAGTAACAAAGTCAAAAACTTCACTTTGAACGTCATTTGTTTCTATCCGATAATAATATCGTGTATCAGGACTGAGCCCATTTACAACAACAGTATGTACACGAGAAAGACCGCTACCTGTTACAAAAGTTCCTAGGGATGTATTTCCTAAAGCGCTTGTTGGACCCCATTTGACAATGCTTTCATCGATTGCATTTGTCTCCCACATGATGGTCATAGAGTTCGTACTCGCATCCTGTAGGTAGGGACCAACGCGTAAAATTTGGCTGAAACAACAGGAGGCTCCGAAAAGGATGATGTAAAATAAGGAAAAGACTATTTTGGGCATCATGATTTTTTAGACAAGATACGCAATTGTCATGCATTAATAAAATTATTGCAAAACGAGCCAACTACCTTGTTCATCGAATAGTAATAGACAATAAATAGACTTTCCTGACGTTTATAAATACATGATGCACAATAGTTTAAGTATGAACGCTTGGCTTTTTAGCCTTCTATTAATAGGTTTTTCTTGTCGAAAACAGGAGGTTAAAAGTTCGTGCGATCATTCTTCTTCTTCATTTCAATCTATTTTCCAAAGTATGATTTTGAATGAACACACGGATGAAGTATTCTTCGATACAGAAATTCATGAATATTCGTTTGTGCTTCTTGAAGATAAAGAAGTCTGTGAGATTGGTTACCAAAGTCAACCCGCAATATCGTCGGGGCTTTATTTGATAGAAATAATTGACAGTACAACAGGCACAACTATTTATGATGGTAGTCACAATTTTTCTTCATCGGAAACCTCTTTCGTAACGCCAACATCAACGATTAATTCGCCATTTTCTGCGCCTGTAGTATCAATGATTGATTTACAGTCAGGAGTGACCTATACTTTAAGAAGAACCATCTTGTTGGACAATGCCAATGGGCAGTTTATTAACCTTATTGGAAGAGTTGCGCGTAAAGGTGAAATGAGTTTTCCGTACACAGAAGGTACAATGACAATAACAAGTGCAAACTTTTACCAAGTGAACCCATCGGGAGGTGGGTCTTTGCTGAATTATGCAGTCCCTTATATTGATTTGATTTTTACAGAATGATTCAGATACATTCCGTTCTTGTATCTAAATAAAAAGCCGAAACTTTATCGCGCTACGACATGAAAGCAAGGCTGTCTTTTTTCAGTGATTGCCCAGCACTTTTTCTTTTCTTTCAATTCATAGATGACCTGTGCTAAGGTCTCTTTTAGACGATAAATATCATTGGCGGTCAGTTTCTTTTTGTCATTTTCAAAACGCGCATAAGTAATGTCAAAACATCCGCCATACATATGGGCACTTCGGTCACTAGCATTTCCGTTGTTTCTTCTCAGCCGCCTTACATTTTCTTTTGTTCTAGTTAAGGAGGTTACGATGAAGCGAGAGTCGCGAAGGTCTGTAGTGTATATTTTTTCTCCAAAATCAGCTTCAATTCGCTCGAGCAATTCTTTACCTTTTTTGGAGAGGTACGCATGGCTATAATCTAAGCGGTCTATCGAATAGTAGTTTCCGGCGTCCAATTTATAAAGGTTTCTGCGAGACTTTATGTCCTCCTCATTTCTGCAAGGTGTGATCCCTGTCCGTTCTACAGTATTTATATATGCCGACATTTTATCTTTAAGCCGAGCGCTATAAGAACCCGAAACTTTCAGCTTGGTATAATTAATCGTTTTTTTAACAATCTTTTTTACAGCTTCGGGTTTCGATGAGAACAAATAAAACCCACCGAAGATGCAAATAAGAATTACTCCCGTAATAAATTTTGACTTCTTAAATTTCTTTCTGCGCATTGCTAAAACGTTTTTAAATATAAGCGTTCTACTTTTTCTCTGGCCCAAGGCGTGCGTCTTAAAAACTTTAAGCTTGACTTGATCGACGGATCATAATTGAAGCATCGAATGTCTATGCGGTAGCCGAGCTCCTCCCATCCATATTCTGTGACCAAAGCCTCTAATATGTCTGCAAGTTTTACGCCATGTAGGGGGTTGTTTTTTTGCTCACCGCTCATGTCAATAGTTTCTATAATCATTCCACAAATAGGACCGAATTCCAATCATCGGTAAGACGCTCAAATTTTTAAATCCATCTAATTTGATATACTGTGTTTGAAGCTCCGCGAAGGCATGTATTCTTCCCTCTTTTAATATTGGATATGATGCTCTGGTGTTTGTGATAAAAAATGTTTGCTTTATGCCTTGCCCTATATAATTTCCAAAATCATCGGGTCGATTGATGTAGCTTTCATAAATGTCTGAGCCGTAATTTAAGCTGTCTACATTTGTTCCTCTTACACCGAACGAAGCAAAAAACCGAAGCTTTAACTTGGGGTTTATATTTTTGGACCAGTTCAATTCGGTTAGAATTTCTGCGAAATTACTACCGTATGGATGGGCGAGTGCGGACCCTCTATGGCCATAGACCTGAAGCGGGGTCAAATGAGAAAAAGTGTAGGGCCGAACTAGATTTCCCTCAACGCGATAAGAGAGTTGATCAGATATTCTTCCCTTTATCCCAAGCTGAGCACCAAACTTATTGGCCCACCATCCGCTTCTGGCGCGAATTTCTGATAGTAAGAACTCATCCAGAACAACCTGCGAGTATACTGTCGTGTTTTTGATTTTTGCGTTTAGAGATGCACCTATGATGACATTATCTGAGGAGCCCATTGAATATTCCTGTGGTCGATAAAACACAAAAGGATTGAGGTATTCGACATCATACCCTCTGTTGAGTAAGGTATCTTTTGGCTGAAAGACAATAGCTTCAAAAACCCCAAGATTTAGCCAAGGTAAAATATTCCAACTGAGGTGATGATTCGTAACGTATTTCGATTGTCTCTGGCCATTGAAATTTTCAGATAAAAACTGATAGTTGACACTGTATTCCATATGCCAAAATTTTGCTCTAATTTGCCCAAAAGGCGTTGGCTTTCCATAATCACTTAAAAAGAGGGATCGCCTCCCAGACCCGATAAAATTCCTGTCATAGCCGGCCTGAAAACAGAATACGTCATTGGGTGTATAAGCCATTCGGGTTATGGGCATGATCCAAAGCTTTTGCGATGCACCAATATCGGTCAGATTAATGTTTCCAGGATTGAGGCTTTCCGCATTAGATATATTTACGAGTCCACCAATTCGAATATAACTTTTTTTAATGGGTCGTGCTTCAAGCAAGAAGCCCATTCCATTTCGATGATTCAAGCCATTTAAGTTAGTGTTGTATTGAATACCCAAATCGACTAATGGGACCAGGTTGATTGTTTTTTTTGAATCTTTTGAAAGCCGAAAACCCAAATTGGAATTATTTGTTCTTGTTTTGTGGCTCAGGTAACAATGCCTTTTAAAAGCACTTTCGTTTTTTTCGGAGGCAAGAACTTTAAAAATAGAGCCGTTGATATATCCAACATCAGTTTGACTCCATGAGCCCGCGGCAGAGAGTGCACATAAAAACAATATGGTGTGCCTAATAATCATTGTAGCTATTGAATAGGTTTGTACTCAAGCCAATGTGCAGGAGTATTTGTGTAGGGTCAATATCAGAAATTCGAAGCACTGCTCGCCCGAATAAACAGAAGTTTATTTTGGGATTGATGCGGTAGCCCAATTCAAACTGTTGGTGTATGATTAGGTCTTCAAATGCAGGGCTTTCATTGTCCATTGGAAGCAGGTCTCGTTCGTTATAATTTTTAAGCCAATAGCAAACGGTTTTGCTTTCTCCATAAACACGCTTGATCGCTACATTGGCGCGAATAACAAGCTCACTAAAACCCTGTCCTTTTGGATGGGCTAACGGAAGGTTGTAGTGGGTATAGCTCATATTTGGGGTGTCAGCAGCATATAATTCACCACCCACTTTATTGTATTCGAGCTGAAGCATAGAATTTGGAAGCAGATCATAGAAGCGAACCCCAAATTGGAATCCCATTTGTGATACATCAAATCCAGCAAGCACAAATTGCTGATAAAACCTTATTTTTTTTCCAGCCACTTCCGAGAAATCAAAACCATAAATTGCGTGATTAGCTGACTTGGTCAAACCAAGAAGGGGTATGGGAGCATAATATAAGCCATTAGGCCGTGTAGTCACGGAGTCTCCCATAGACCAAATCGAATTTTCAGAGAGTCCAACGGTAATATTTTTATTGACTTGATAGTTTAAATAGTGTCTGGAAGAAGCTTTGGGTTGGTAGTAGCCTTCTACCGTTGAAAAAGCTGTTTTACGAATCAAATTAAAGCGCCTGGTTCTGCGAACACCGTAGCTCCATTTTTTTAGAAAGGTATATTTTATATCAATACTCGGCGCTTGATAACTGTTGTCCGAAAGGATCAAAGAACGGTAACCCGAACCTACAAAGGTCGGTGCGTTTCCTGCACGTATTTCGAGATTTTCAATGGGTTTGTATAGAAACGAACCGATGGCATAACCGTAATCATATCCACCCTCCTTGAATGGCTTCGTTCGCCCTCCACCAGGGACGACACCGTTTTGTTGAACAGTTGACGTATTGGGGTAAAACTCTCCATGGCTCGAGATAAAATTATTTTCGTACTTGCTGAACCGCGCTTGATTTTCTACGAAGGTTGTGGCAAAAGAGAAATTTTTAAGTAGGGTCCCTTTTACATATATGCCGCGCGTATTTTGATATAAAGTTGGACCACCTTCATCCAACCAATCCTGCCCCGCTTGAAAATTCACTACGGGAGATAGGTAAAGGGTGACATTTTTTTCATGGACCTCAAAGAGGTAATCTTCTGTAAAGTGGCGCTTTAATTTCTTACCAAATGACAGGTGCATTGTGTCTATGAATAAATCTTCCGCTAAGGACACTTGCTCTTTATCATAACCTGGTTTTTGGGACAGGTCTCGGAAATAATTATGGCCCGCAAGAGATTCTACTTGTGCATGCACAAAGACGGCACTAAAGAGCACAAGTATGCAGCTTATCTTTTTCATGAAGATAGGGCTAAAAGCGGTTTTGTTTTGGCGATGAAATAAGGGTTGGTTAGGTTTTCTTTGTTGTATTGCAAGGGCAGTCCTGTTTCTGCATGCACAACGGATCCGCCAAGCGCCTCGAGTATGGCTTGCCCTGCGGCGATATCCCACTCCATAGTAGGAGCAAATCTCGGATAGGCATCAGCCGCGCCACTCGCGAGATCAAAAAATTTCAAGGAAGATCCTTTTTTTGCGAATTCTACCTTTGGAGATATCTTTTTAAGATCATTAATAAAATGAATAACAGGGCCAGAATGATGGCTTCTTGAGCAAGTCATTACAACCGGGTCATTGATTGCAGTTGGATCACTTATGGTTTCCCATTTAGCAGTATTCTCTATCGAATCAAACTCGATTTTAAAAACGCCTGTTTCAGTTCCCCCTGCATACATCAGTTTTTGTACTGGAGAGGCAATGAGTCCAAAGACAGGTTTACCATTGCGCAACAGGGCAATGTTTACGGCAAATTCTCCGTTTCTATTGATGAATTCTTTTGTCCCATCCAATGGATCTACGCACCAACATTCTGTCCAGTTTTTACGTTCGGAGAAGGGCATTTTGTCTGTTTCTTCTCCTGTGATAGGAATCCCGAGAGGCTCAAGGTGCTCATGGATGATTTTGGTAGATGCTAAATCTGCTTTGGTGAGTGGTGAGCCATCATCTTTGATTATGGTATCAAATTCATTTTCATAAATGCCCATAATCTTATGTGAAGCCTCAACGGCTGCTTTTATGGCAATGGTATATTTGGATGCTAATTCTTGCATGAATTTAAAGTGACATTTCTGGAACCTCTCCGTTAATAATTAAGCTTCCTTCTGTTTTGGATTTTATCTCTTCAACACTCACTCCTGGGGCTCTTTCAACTAAATGAAAAGCACCTTCCTTGATTTCAAGAACGGCAAGATCGGTTACTACCTTTTTCACGCAAGCAACTCCGGTTAGTGGCAAGGAACAGTCCTTAAGCAGCTTGGATACGCCCGCACGATTACTGTGCATCATTGCGACAATAATATTATCGGCAGAAGCAACCAAATCCATAGCTCCTCCCATTCCTTTCACCATCTTTCCAGGGATTTTCCAGTTCGCGATGTCTCCGTTTTCTGAGACCTCCATTGCCCCTAATACAGTAAGCTGAACATGCTGCCCACGAATCATGGCAAATGAAGTGGCAGAATCAAAAAAGGATGCCCCTTTCATGGTCGTAATGGTTTGTTTTCCTGCATTGATGAGGTCGGCGTCTTCTTCACCTTCGAATGGAAATGGACCCATACCGAGCACACCATTTTCTGACTGAAACTCAACCTCAATTCCTTCGGGAATATAGTTTGCAACAAGTGTTGGTATACCAATCCCTAAATTAACGTACCAGCCATCTCTAAGCTCCTGGGCGATTCTTTGCGCAATACCTTTTTTATCTAGTGCCATATTATTTAGTTCTTGTTGTTCTTTGCTCTATTCTTTTTTCAAATCTTGCTCCTTGAAAAATTCGCTGTACGAAAATGCCTGGAGTATGAATTTCATTCGGATCTAATTCTCCTGCAGGAAGCAACTCTTCCACTTCTGCTATGGTTATTTTTCCCGCCATGGCCATCATGGGATTGAAATTTCTAGCTGTTGCTTTAAAAACCAAATTTCCATCAGTATCTCCTTTCCAGGCTTTAACGATTGCAAAGTCTGCATGAAGTGCACTTTCTAAAACATGCGGTTTCCCGTTGAAAACACGAACCTCTTTACCTTCGGCAACTTCTGTTCCGTATCCTGCCGGAGTGAAAAAAGCTGGAATACCCGCACCACCCGCCCTGCATCTTTCTGCTAGGCTACCTTGTGGTATCAGATCTACTTCCAATTCTCCCGAGAGCATTTGTCTTTCAAACTCATCATTTTCTCCTACATAGGAGCTAATCATTTTTTTAATTTGCTTATTTTGAAGCAGCAATCCAAGGCCAAAATCATCCACCCCTGCATTGTTACTAATGCAAGTGAGCCCTTTGATACCCGTTTTTACGAGCTCTGCAATTGAATTCTCAGGAATTCCGCAAAGACCAAAGCCACCGAGCATTAGCGTCATGTTGTCTTCAATTCCTTGGACGGCTTCCGTTACGTTGTTTATTACTTTATTCATATTTTAAAAATCAGGTTCGCCACTCTCCATTTCTAAAGGGTCGAGTGTTGTGTTTTCGTCACATTTAAATTCTTCCGGGTTATATTCATCTGGTACAGCAAAGTCCTGAGTTGAAAGATTTATTCTTCTATCAGCATATACTTTCTGCATATAATAACCATAAATAGGCAGGGCCATTCTTGCTCCTTGCCCCCAAGCCATTGTCTTAAAACGGACAGATCGGTCTTCCGCACCAACCCAAACCCCAGTTACAAGTTCTGGCGTTAAGCCCATGAACCAACCATCAGAATTATTTTGAGTTGTTCCTGTTTTGCCCGCGGTTTGAGCGGTAATGCCTCCCCATGGTCTCCATGAGCTCCTGAGACTAGACCCTGTGCCTCCCTGTACAACACCGAGCATCATTTTTAGAACTTCATGAGCGACTGTTGGGCTCAATACTTTTTTGCGTTCTTGATGCGCCTCATAAATCACCTTTCCATTTCTGTCTTCAATTCGTTCAATGGTGGTTGGTTTATTGTAAACGCCTTCGTTCACAAAAACACATTGTGCTGAAACTAAATCATATAAGGATAAGTCCATACTGCCCAGACACATTGCGGGAACGAGGTCTTCTGGCCGTAAAAACACATTCATTTTTCTAAGTAGTTTGTCAATTTGAAATGGACCACCGGTTTTAAGAAACGAATTGAACCGACCCATTCTACCCATGACTCCAGCCGTGGTTGGATTCGATGACTTAGCGATCCCGAGACTCACAGTTTCTGCCGCATCACCTCCAGGACAATACCGCTTGAGAAGCACGTTTTTTTCGTCCACAATATCTACGCAATGTTCTTCTTCGGTAAATTTGGTGCACGGATTTACCACCTTCATCGATAGCGCCGTTGCGTAAACAAAAGGCTTTATCGTTGAACCAACTTGTCTTTTACCTTGTCTCGCGTGATCGTATGAGAAATGCTTAAAGTTGGCACCACCCACCCATGCCTTGACAAAACCGGTAGCTGGTTCAACGGAGATAAGTCCAGTGTGTAAGAATGATTTGTAGTATTTGATGGAGTCTGCGGGTGTCATTATTGTATCAATTTCCCCCTTCCAGCTGAATATTTTCATTGGAGTAGGTTTAAGAAACGCCTTGTCAATTTCATCCGTACTTAATCCTGACCTTTTCATCGCGTAATATCTTGCGCTGCTTCTTTGCGCTCGCTTTAAAATCGATTCAACCGTTGATTTTTTCAAGGTATTTGAGAAAGGGAATCGCCTCAGACCCCGATTATTTCGATCAAACTTTTCTTGGAGAGAAGGCACCTTTTTTGCGTTTTTATTTAAAGGGTCTGTGCCGCTCAGGTGTTTCACAACAGCCGCCTCAGCTTTTTCTTGCAGTGATATATTTAATGTCGTGTAGATCTTAAGCCCATCACGGTAAATATTATAGGGAGTCCCGTCTTTTTTTGCATATCGATAATCTCCTTCTTTTTCAGTTTGCTTCAGTAATTTGCTTACTTCTTGCCGGAGGCTTTCTCTGAAATATGGAGCTAGCCCTTCTTTGTGATCGACAGTGGTATAACTCACCACAATAGGAGTCATTTTTAAGGAGTCATATTCCTCACGACTTATTTTATTTGAAAGTGCAGGGTTATTGCTATTACTGTTACGAAGCCATTGGAAAAGAACCTGATTCCTTCTTTCAATTGCCCTTAATGAATCTTTTGTGCGTGCAGCATCTATTTCTTTTGTGCTTATTTCCTCTGGCGAAAGGTTCTTTCGTGAAGCAAGTCTGCGCGCGTAGTTTCTTACCTGGTAGGAGTGTGGATTGTATAACCCCGGGTTTTTGCACATTCCAACAAGGGTTGCTGCTTCCGTTTTAGAAAGCTCGGCTGCAGTTTTATTAAAATAAACGGTTGCTGCATTTTCAATTCCAACCGCATTATAGAGGTAATCGAATTGATTAAGATACATCGTCAGAATTTCTTTCTTCGTATACCTTTGTTCAAGTCTTGTAGCGATAATATGTTCTTGTGCTTTTTCGTTTATACGACCAAACTTACCTAAGATTATTGAGGTTGTAGATTGTGTTTCATCTTGCCCTCTTGATCTTTTTTGAAGTGTAAAAAGGAGCTTTGCAAGCTGCTGCGGAATTGTTGACGCGCCTCCACTTTTCCCCATTGAAGAGATAGACCTCATCAACGCCCTGAAATCAATTCCTGAATGTTCAAGAAAACGTTCATCTTCAGTGGAAATCAATGCATCTAAAACGTTCGTAGATATTTCTGAATAGGGAACACTTGAGCGATTGACCTGCCAAAATTTTCCGATGGTAACATTCGCTCCGCTTGCATCATTGGCGATAATATCTGAGGCCAAAAGCTCGGGAGGATTGTCAAGCATAGATACGGGCGGCAAATCACCCTCGGCTTGCAGCAGATAAAGAGACAAAATAACGGCTAAAGGAAGCAATCCAAAGAACCAAAAAAAGCCATAAAGAATGCGCTTTTCAATTTTAGTTATGTTCTTTTTTTCGTCGTTCATTATTCAAAATTACAATTTATCTTTTACCTAAGTACGTGTCTTCTTTGGCTGTCAAGTTTTAGTAGAATAAATACCATAATAGAAAACGAGAGCATGGAGGAGCCTCCGTAGCTGAAAAAGGGTAGCGGGATCCCAATGACAGGAGCAAAGCCAATGTTCATTCCGAGATTTACCGCGAAATGGTAAAAAAAGAACATCCCTACAGAATAGGCGTAGATCCTATTGAATTGAGAGCGTTGACGCTCAGCAACAATTAAGATGCGAACAATGATAAAGATATAGAGCGCAACAAGAAAAAAGCTACCGATAAAGCCCCATTCCTCTGCAAAAGGACAGAAGATGAAGTCGGTTTCGCTTTCAGGTACGTGGTTGGTTTTAACACTTGATACAGAAGCGTTTTTATATCCCTTCCCGAGAAGACCTCCTGAACCAACAGCGGCCATAGCCCGGTTTCGATTGTAGTCTTTTCCGTTAGGGTCTTCTTTTAAGCCAAGAAAAAGCTCTATTCTGTCCTTTTGGTGCTGCGCTAAGCTTCCAAAGGATTTTTCTACAGTAAGAGATACTGCACTACCTAATATGAAGCATAAAACAATAATAAGCTGGGCTTTTGACTTTGCTCTTTTGAGCCCAAAACGTTGAACAAAAAAGCTGCCGATAGCCCCCATTATAAATAAAGTTGCAATAATGCCGACTGACCCATATAGCTTTAGCCCTGGAATTAAGGGAATTTTTTTTTCTCCAAACAGCAAGGTGATAATGGATAAGAAAACAAAAACAAAAAGAATGGGGATAAAGTGGCTACCAAGCCAGGTCTGCTTAAATCTAACTTTGGGAATGAGATTTACAAACTTTAATAGGAAAGGGTCAAATGTGAGCCCCTCTCTGTAAAGCACAAAGAAAAAGGCGGTAAATACAACAAAGGTCCCGGCATCAGGCTGCAATAAAATGAGTACCATTGGAATAAGAAGAATGAGTAGAGCCAATAGAACATTTTTAGAGCTTAATTCTCTCATGTTAAGTGAGCTTACATATTTGGAAAGCAATAGGGCTGTTGATATTTTGGCAAATTCTGCGGGTTGAATCCCCATGCTTCCTATTCCTAGCCATGCCCGCGCTCCATTAATAGGAGGCATAAATAAGACAATCACAAGCAAAGACAATGTAGCAAGGTATATGGGAAATGCAAACTTTTTATAAATATCCGAATCAATTAAAAACACCATTATCCCTAAAAATAAGGCAATACCGATCCACATGATTTGCTTTCCATATTTTTCTGAAAAGCTAAAGATATTTGGATGCTCCTCATTAAAAGCAACAGAATAAATGGTGATTAGGCCAAACACAATTAGCGAGATGAAACCAATAAATAAAGGCCAATCTAAATTGTTGATGAGTGATTTACTTTTTCTCATACTCAGGGTTCTAATAAATTGGCTTCTAATACCCTTTTTTCTTTTTCGGGGCTTTTAGAGTCTTTAAGTAGATAATTTTCAATCATAAGACTTGCAATAGGAGCGGCCCAAGTTCCACCAAAGCCGGCATTCTCGACAATAACCGCGATGGCAATCGTTGGGTTTTCTTTTGGTGCAAAAGCAATAAAAACCGAGTGGTCCTTTCCGTGTGGGTTTTGCACTGTGCCGGTTTTTCCACAAACCTCTATACCTTCAATGCGAGCCCTTCCTGCTGTTCCTGCGTTTTCATTTACAACCCGCCACATTCCTGAGATGACAGGTTCAAAATGCTTTGCATCTACCATTGTTTGGTGTTTTTTGAATGATCTGACCGGATTGTCGCCGATTTTTTTTGCGAAATGCGGATCGTAATACCACCCTCTATTTGCCATAATTGCAGCGAGGTTTGCCATATGTAGAGGAGTCATTTTTACTTCTCCTTGGCCAATGGCAATTGATCTTATTGTTGAGAAAGCCCATCTATGTTTACCATACCACCGATCGTAAAAAGCGGTATTTGGAATAATTCCTGCACGTAAGCCAGTTAAGTCACTTTTTAGCTTTTCACCAAAACCAAAGCTGTGCATGTATTTCTCCCAAAGGTTTAGGCCAAAAGCAGCATCTTTGAAAATAGAATTTTCTTTTCCTTGCTGTATGATTCTTTTAACGGCATAATAGAAATAAGGATTACAAGAATACTGAACGGCTCGTTCAATGGAGTTGGGAGCCGGGTGGTTGTGACACCCAACAAGAGACTTGTTACAAGCAAAACTTGTATTTGCTTCCAACACTCCTTCCTGAAGACCAACAAGAGACTGAACCAATTTGAAAATCGATCCTGGCGGATACTCTGCCTGAGTGGGCCTTGGGTATAATGGCTTATCCTCGTTTTTAAGCAATTTTGGGTAATATTCACTTACATTTTTTCTTCCTACAAGAAGATTTGGGTCAAAGGACGGAGCTGAAACCATAGATAAAATCTCACCACTCTTTGGTTCAATGGCAACGATACAGCCCTTTTTATTTTGCATCAACTTTTCACCATAGGCCTGGAGTTTAATATCCAATCCTAGCTGAATAGAGGGCGCTTGCCGTGCAACTGTATCATAAATCCCGTCTTCGTATTTTTTTACATCATTGTTGAGTGCAGAACGAACAACATAATGAACCCCTTTTAGTCCACGAAGCTCCTTTTCATAATAGCGCTCCAATCCTGAACGACCTATATTGTAGCTTGGTTTGTAAAACTTATCTTCTTTGACCTCACGTGCATTGACCTCAGAAAGGTATCCAAGAATATTAGCGCCATTGGGGTATGGATAGTAGCGCATACTTGTTTCTTCTTCAAAAAATCCGGGAAAGCCATCCAAATAAGGTGCTATTCTTGCCATTTCCTCTTTGGTTAATTCTTTCAGAAATGGATAGGGTCTAATNCGCTGATAGTTTGAAATGCGTGTATCATTGTGGCGGTTATAATAGATGCCTTCTCCCTTGACAATTTCTGCAAAGCGTTCGTGAATTTCTTTTTTACTCCAACCAATTAGCTTCGCAAAAGAGAGNGTATCGAAATCAGGACCCATTTTATCCTCAATAACCATAAGGTTAAAATAGGTTTTATTGGCAACAATTTTCGTTTCGTTTCTGTCAAATATTACTGCTCTTGGCGGAGTTATTTCTCTTCGTTTTTCGCTTATTTGGTGTGCGCGATTGCTCCAAGAGTCATCAATTACCTGCATGTAGAAAAGACGAAATATATACATCANCCCTACNGTTATGATAAAGGCAATTATGACATATCTTCTATTTTCTACATTCAATTATCCGGCACGTTTAATAAATATTGTTTGTAAGATAACACAAACAACAAATGAAATTACACCGCTTAAAATGGTTTTTTGAAGAATTAACAAGGTTTCACTGAAGGAGAAAGCTTCCAAAATGAAAAACCATAAATGGTGGCTAAACAGTAGAATTGAAAAAGTTGAAATAAACCACCTGTTACCCATGTCAAAGATCGAAGGGCTCTTCAGCGAGTCGTAACCATCTCTAGGCGAAAAAACTCGAAAAACAATAGGCCTGAGATAGGCAAAAAGAAGTAAAGAAGAGGTATGCAAGCCAAAAGTGTTTGATGTGGCGTCAATGGAAACACCTAAAACGAGGGCAATCAGAAGGAGGCTTAGTATGGACCTGTCAAAAGGTAGTAAGAAAAGATATAACGGGGCAATCATCACATGGATTGAGGGGCTAATTTCGAGTTGATTGAAAATGAATGATTGTAAAAACAGAAACAAGAGTAGCCTCAAAAAGTAAATTTGTAATTGTGACATTTATTGGTTTTGAACTGTTTTGAATTCGTCAAGAAATAGGTTCTTTACGACATAAATATTCTCTAAAGCGGCATATTTTTGAGAGAACTCGATGTCAATGTACCAGGACGCCTCTCCTTCAATAGTNCTTGTCTTTTTTACGGTTCCCACTTCAATTCCCCTTGGGAAAATACCGCTACCGCCTCTCGTGATAACTTTGCTGCCAATTGGAATAGAAATATCGTTACTGATTCCTGCTATATAACCAATATTTGCGTTTTCTCCATTCCATTTAAGCATGCCAGAAGCACCTACCTCGGTCAATAAGACATCAATATTTATATTTTTTGTGAGTACACTTTTAACGACGCTGAAGTGTTTGCTCGTATTGTGAATGATACCTACAACGCCATTGCTTGAGAAGACGCCCATGCCCTTTTCTATTCCTTGAATATTTCCGATGTTGAGCGTGAAGAAATTATCCCTTTTCATGGTCGTAGAATTGATAATTGTTCCTGGTATATAATCATACTGTTGAGCGAACGTAGAATCTATAACTCTTGACTCCTCAGCTTCCTCATTATATAAAAAAAGGGAAGAGCTTTTGCGGAGATCGATATTCTCTTTTTGCAATGCTTCATTGTTTTTTTCGAGGAGAAAGTGCTGTGTAATCGAATGTCTTATTTCAAATAAATTACCAGTGATGTAAGAGGCAGTTGTAAAGTAGCTACTTCTTGGTGCAGACATAAACGAAACATACATAGAGAGCGCAAAAAATTGGAGCACGAAGAAAACGATGAAGAAACGAAGTCGTTTGATAAATGCGATTAAATTCTGCATATTCAAAGATAAGAAAGTACCTCAGAATAGCGCTCTTGAACCTTGAAAATTGAATAAGATTAGTCCTTGATTAAGAACTGGTATTTGTCAATGTTTTTTAACGCAATACTTGTTCCCCTCGCAACGGCTCTTAATGGATCTTCTGCAATGTGCACCGGTAATTTTGTTTTGGAAGAAATACGGTCATCTAATCCTCTTANCATTGAGCCNCCNCCTGCAAGATATATACCTGTCTTGTAAATGTCGGCAGATAGTTCAGGAGGTGTCATTTCCAAGGCGCTGTGAATGGCTTCTTCTATTTTTGAAATTGTGTTGTCCAGTGCCTGAGCCACTTCGGTATAGGAAACTAATATTTCTTTTGGAATTCCGGTCATTAAGTCACGTCCCCTTACTGCGTATTCGGGAGGTGGATCTGCCAATTCGGGAAGCGCTGCACCAACTTCTATTTTTATTTGTTCTGCTGTTCTTTCCCCCACAAGTATATTGTGTTGGCGCCTCATATATTCTTCAATATCGTCTGTGAAGTCATCTCCAGCAACNCGAATTGATTTGTCACATACAATTCCNCCAAGCGCGATTACTGCGATTTCTGATGTTCCTCCACCTATATCAATAATCATATTACCCATTGGCTCTTCAACGTCAATTCCGATTCCAATAGCCGCAGCCATTGGTTCATGAATGAGATATACCTCTTTGGCTCCGGCATGTTCTGCAGAATCTCGAACCGCNCGTTTTTCAACTTCAGTAATTCCAGAGGGNATACAAATAACCATTCTAAGAGTAGGGTTGAACAAGCTTCTTCCCGAGTTGATCATTTTAATCATTCCACGAATCATTTGTTCGGCACTCTGAAAGTCTGCAATTACTCCGTCTTTTAATGGGCGCACTGTTTCAATCAGTTTATGGGTTTTCCCATGCATTTGTTGTGCCTTTTTTCCAATGGCAACTATTTTGCCTGACTGAATGTCTTTTGCCACAATAGAAGGCTCATCAACGACTACTTTATCATTCCAAATGATCAGCGTGTTTGCCGTTCCTAAATCTATTGCAATCTCTTGCGTTAAAAAACTAAAAATACCCATATTGACGATCCGTTCTGTACTTGTATTTTGAATGAGTTCCTCTGATACCAAG
Organism: Crocinitomicaceae bacterium TMED16; assembly: GCA_002167775.1. GTDB lineage: Bacteria > Bacteroidota > Bacteroidia > Flavobacteriales_D > Crocinitomicaceae > UBA952. The sequence goes on from NHBV01000027.1 coordinate 102,408, forward strand.
GAGCTTTTTCAAATATACTAAAGTTAATGTTTGAAATGACGAATTCCTGTAAAAACCATTNTCATATTATTGGCATTGCAGTANTCAATTGANAGCTTGTCTTTTATCGACCCACCTGGCTGAATAACAGTATCCACTCCCTCGTGATGAGCAATTTCAACACAATCTGGAAAAGGAAAAAATGCATCACTTGCCATTACGGCACCATTTAAATCAAATTCAAAGGACTTTGCTTTATGAATCGCTTGACGCAGAGCGTCAACTCTAGAGGTTTGTCCTGTCCCGCTNGCAAGTAATTGTAAATCTTTAGCTAAAACAATGGTATTTGATTTCGTATGTTTTGCAATTTTATTTGCAAACAACAAGTCTTTTATNTCGTCNCTTGAAGGCTTTTCATTTGTAGCATTTTCTAGAGAATCTTCTGTTTCAATGACNATATCTTTGTCCTGAACGAGAAAGCCGTTTAATACAGATCGAACGCTTTGCTTACTTGCTATTAACGGTTTAGATTCTAATAGGATTCTATTCTTTTTTTGTTTTAATATTTCCAATCCAGCGGCATCGTACGAGGGAGCAATGAGCACCTCACAGAAAAGGCTATTGATGAGCTCTGCAGTAGATTTGTCAACTNCCGTGTTTGAGATCAAGACACCACCAAAAGCACTCACAGGATCAGCNGCAAGAGCCGATTCATAGGCCTCTTTAACTGTAGTTCTAGTGCTTAAGCCACAGGCATTATTGTGTTTCATAATGGCGAATGTTGGGCNATCATTTATAAACTCTTGCATAAGACTTGTTGCAGCATCTACGTCCAATAGGTTGTTGTAGGAAAGCGCTTTCCCGTGAAGCTGGTTGAATATTGCGCCGAAATCACCGAAAAACATTCCTTTTTGATGCGGGTTTTCACCATAGCGTAATGAACGTTTTTGCGTNTTACTGATCTTTAATACCTCATTCGAGTCTTCCTCGAAATAATTGAAAATAGATGTGTCATAATGAGAAGAAATCTGAAAAGATGCTCCTGCATAGGACTTTCTTTGTTCAAGGCTAAAAGNGCCATTCTGGGCTTTTAATTCATTTAAAAAAGCGGAATATTGATTTGTTGAGGAAANGACCAAAACATCAGCATAATTTTTTGCTGCAGCTCTGATTAATGAAATTCCTCCGATATCAATTTTTTCAATAATATCAGAATGAGGTGCTTTTGATGCCACGACTTCTTCGAAGGGATAAAGGTCTACAATTACGAGGTCTAATGCTGGAATATTATATTCTTCAATGGTTTCTTGATCTTCTTTTAGGCNTCTTCTATTTAGAATNCCCCCAAATATTTTCGGGTGTAAGGTTTTTACNCGGCCACCAAGAATAGATGGATATTCTGTAAGCGATTCCACGGGTGTAACAGGAATATTATGAGATTCTATAAAGGACTGTGTGCCGCCCGTAGAGAATATTTGAACACCTTGAGCGTTTAATTCTTTTACAATTTCATCTAGACCATCTTTATAGTAGACAGATATCAGAGCAGATTGGATTTTTTTCATTTTTTCTTGACGGGTTTATATTTTTCTTAAAACAAGAAATGGGGGAGCTAAGCGCACCCCCTATTTTAGNTGTAATTAATTGTTCTTTGAAATCATCCAGAACACATTTCACAATCATCGCCATTATCGATAGCGCATGCTTCTTCCTCTGATTTAGAGGATGTGTTTTCAACAACAGATTTGTCAACCGTAAACTTAATTGCGTCTGTAGCTGCCTTGGTTCTTAGATAATACATTCCCGTTTTTAATCCTTTTTCCCATCCGTAAAAATGCATTGACGTTAGTTTGCCAAAGTTTGCATTTTCCATAAAGATATTCAATGACTGGCTTTGACAGATATATGCACCTCGATCTGCAGCTTGNTCAATGATTGCNTTTTGAGAAATTTCCCATGCCGTTTTGTATAGGTCTTTTATCTTTTGTGGAACCTCATCNATCTTTTGTACGGACCCGTTTGCAGCCATTATCTTTTGTCGCATGTCTGAGNTCCATAAATTTTCCTTTACGAGATCTTTGAGTAGGTGCTTGTTTACGATAATAAACTCTCCAGAAAGAACACGTCTTGTATAGATGTTTGATGTGTAAGGCTCAAAACANTCGTTGTTTCCGAGTATTTGTGCCGTTGANGCGGTAGGCATTGGAGCAAGTAAAAGAGAGTTACGCACACCGTATTTTTTCACTTCATCTTTTAGAAGTTTCCATTCCCAACGGTTCGTTGGAGTAACATCCCACATATCGTATTGGAAGATTCCCTTTGAGACGGGTGATCCAGGATAGGTTTCATAGTGACCATGTTCTTTTGCAAGGTCTTTTGAGGCGGTCATGGATGCAAAATATATTGTCTCGAAAATCTCTTGATTTAAGGCCTTTGCTTCTTTAGATTCAAAGGGATNTCCCATTAAAATGAAGGCGTCAGCCAACCCTTGAACACCAAGTCCAATGGGTCGGTGTCGCATGTTAGAATTNCGCGCCTCTTCAACAGGATAATAATTACCGTCAATAATCTTATTTAGATTTAGTGTGGCNTGATAGGTTACATTAAATAGCTTCTCAAAATCAAAGGATTTGTCATCNTTGATATATTTTGGAAGTGCCAATGACGCCAAGTTACATACTGCCACCTCNTCNGGAGCGGTATATTCAATTATTTCCGTACACAAGTTAGAGGATTTGATTACACCGAGGTTNTGTTGATTAGACTTTGCNTTNGCTGCGTCTTTGTACAACATATAAGGCGTACCTGTTTCTATTTGAGATTCAAGAATTTTAAACCAAAGGTCCTGCGCCTTAATGGTCTTTCTTCCCTTACCTGCTTTTTCATATTTAGTGTAGAGCTTTTCAAATTCTTTGCTGTGTGTATCCGACAACCCCGGGCATTCGTGTGGGCACATTAAGGTCCAGTCNCCATTCTCTTTTACACGCTTCATAAATAGATCAGGTATCCAAAGTGCATAGAATAAATCTCTNGCGCGTTGCTCTTCTTTGCCATGGTTCTTTTTTAAGTCTAGGAAGTCAAANACATCAGCATGCCATGGCTCAAGATAGATGGCAAAAGAACCTTTTCTTTTACCTCCTCCTTGGTCTACATAACGTGCAGTATCATTAAATACCCGGAGCATTGGAACAATGCCGTTGGACTCTCCATTAGTTCCTTTAATATAAGAACCTGTAGCTCTTATATCATGAATTGATAAGCCAATTCCNCCTGCGGACTGAGATATTTGTGCACAAGACTTTAGCGTGTCATAAATGCCATTGATGCTATCCTCCTTCGTTGTCAATAGGAAGCAAGAAGACATTTGTGGCTTGGGTGTGCCTGAATTAAATAATGTTGGTGTAGCATGAGTGAACCAACCTTCGGACATNAGGTTGTAGGTTTTTAATGCTGATTCTACATCGTTCTTGTGAATACCAATTGAGACCCTCATGAGCATTTGCTGAGGGCGCTCAACGATTTTCCCTTTCAATTTCATGAGGTATGAGCGCGTCAGGGTTTTGAACCCGAAGTAATCATATCTAAAGTCACGGTCATAAATAATATTTGAGTCGAAAAGATCTTTATTTTCCATAATAATGGAATAAACCTCTTCCGATAGAAGTGCCGCATTTTCGCCCGTTTTCGGGTCAATATAATTGTACAAGTCACTCATCACCTCAGAAAATGTTTTTTTGGTGTCTTTGTGCAAATTCGATACTGCTATTCTTGATGCCAACAGGGCATAATCCGGATGGTCAATTGTTTTCGCNGCAGCCACTTCGGCAGCAAGATCGTCTAAGTCGGTTGTCGTGACGCCATCATAAATCCCTTCAATAACTTTCATTGCTACCGCTTCTGGTGAAACCAAGGGGTCCAGACCGTAACACATTTTGATTATTCTTGCTGTAATTTTATCAAATTTTACAGGCTCTTTTCTACCATCTCTTTTAACTACGTACATCTTCTCTTCTCTTTTCTCAGTTATTAAAAATCTTCATCTAAGCTGAAGCTTTGGTTGTTATCCCCCGATAACACACCTGCTTTTTGGTATTCTCCAACTCTTTTTTCGAAGAAGTTCGTTTTACCCTGTATGGAAATCATTTCCATAAACCCGAAAGGNTTTTTTGCATCATACACCTTTTCGTTTCCAAGNTCGACTANAAGCCTGTCAGCTACGAANTCAATATATTGGATCATCAAATCACTATTCATNCCTATGAGTCGAACAGGAAGCGCATCAGTGACAAATTCTTTTTCTATTTCTACCGCATCCTTTATGATTTCCGTGACCTGCTCTTTTGGGAGCATACTTTTAAGGTGTTTGGTGTATAAAAGACACGCGAAGTCGCAATGAAGCCCTTCATCTCTTGAAATNAATTCATTTGAGAAAGATAGGCCCGGCATTAACCCTCTTTTTTTCAACCAGAATATGGAGCAGAAAGACCCCGAAAAGAATATTCCTTCCACGGCTGCAAATGCAACAAGACGCTCAGCATATGACCCTTTATCAATCCATCTTAAGGCCCAATCGGCTTTTTTCTTGACACAATCTAGTGTTTCAATGGCGTTGAATAGGTGTTTTTTTTCAGCGCTGTCTTTGATGTAAGAATCGATTAATAGGGAGTAGGTTTCCGAATGCACGTTTTCCATGGCAATTTGAAATCCATAAAAGAACTTTGCTTCTGTATATTGAACTTCAGCAAGGAAGTTTTCAGCAAGATTTTCGTTGACAATTCCGTCTGATGCGGCAAAAAAGGCCAANACGTGTTTGATGAAATGTTTTTCATCATCATTGAGCTTGTTTTCCCAATCAATTAAATCTGGAGACAAATCAATTTCCTCAGCGGTCCAAAAGCTGGCCTCAGCCCGTTTATAAAAGGACCAAATATCGTCGTGTTGAATTGGAAAAAGAACAAATCTGTTGTTGTTTTCCTGTAGAATTGGTTCTGTTGTTTCCGCCATGTTTACTAATGTTATTTGGTTTTTAAAAATATCAAGGGAGTCAACTTGGGTCAAGAAAATATTTTCTTGATGGTTAAATTGATTCCTTAAACAATCTTGCTTCCTCAAGCACCTTTCACAAACTATTTCTTGATCAATAGCTTTAGGTCTCTGAGGCATACAAAAATTGTCAAAAATCTCGCTAAATCAAATTAAAGAAATTAACAATGAATTAATGTTTTCAACACTTCTTGTCCCAATCCATTTGTTAGCAAACCTTTCAGCGATTATGAACAAGTAGCTGAAAGATATCCACATNTTTTAGATGTATATCTTTAAAACTTTTCTTTATGATTTTCTTAAATTGTATTGATTTTTTTACAATCTTTTATANGTNATAAATATAGATGAGAATCTTTCTCTTTTTGCATAAAACCAAAGTCNGTTTTTCACACTNTATTGTTCATATAATTNAATNTNNCGTCTATGCTNAGGNCTCNAAGTTTTNTGGCGCAATTTATTTATCTTCTTAGGTCATTGTCNCACCTGCTTTATCCCGATTTATGCCTTCATTGCAAAAGGTCACTGCAGCAAAACTCCCCGTTTTTGTGTTATGCTTGTTTATCAAGAATTGAACTCGTNAAATGGCGTGAAAAAGAGGTGCATCATTTGCTTGAGCAATCATTAAATAAACCGGGNTTATTATCATCCTCTGTTCTTTATCGTTTTGAGCAAGACAATCCTGTTCAGACTATTTTACACGAGCTGAAATATAAAAANAACCGTAGTATTGGCCTTTATTTTGGTAGCCTTATAGGTAAAGAGTTCGAGCGGAAACAACTAAGCCATAGCATTGAAGCCTTAATACCTGTACCGATCCATCATCGAAAAAGNTTTGACCGAGGATACAACCAAAGTGAGTTGTTGGCAAGGGGGATTTCATCGGTGACAAGCATACCAATTAAAACGGTTCTTTTATCAAAAAATCNAAACACAAAGAGTCAGACCAAACTCTCAAAGGAGCAGCGAAGAGAAAANACGATTGATACTTTTTCTGTTTCCGATGAGGTTNANAAGTATGCCTCTATTGCATTGGTTGATGACGTTGTCACAACAGGGGCAACAATTAGTACAATTTGTGATGTACTTAAAGAAAAAAATGAGAACTTACAAATCACTATTTTTAGCCTTTCAATTGCCAACAATAATTCATGAAAAAAACACTTATAATAGGAGGAGGTATCGCCGGTACTTCATTGGCAGTTCAGCTAATGAAAAAAGACATAGAGGTAACCCTTTTGGATCGGGGCACAAACCATTCTTCTGCGATTGCATCGGGGATGGTCAACCCGATGGTTTTTCGGCGCATGAATTTATCTTGGCGTGCTCCTGAAATGCTGCCCTATGCACGCACTTTTTATCTCGAATTAGAAGAGAAAATGAAGGCGAAATTTTTTAGTGAACTTACGATTCGTAGGTTTTTTTCATCTGAGCAGGAGCGAGGCTATTGGGAAAAGAAGCAGCANGAAATGGAATACCAAAATTACCTTACGCTACATGATGATTTTGATGGGAAAATTCCATTGGCAAAAAATGAATTTGGCTCAGGGATTGTGAAAAACGCCTTTTGGATTCGTTCAAAGATTTTTATGGAGCAAATGCATTTATTTTTAAAAGAACANAATGTTTTAAAATATGCTCAGTTTGATCCTTCAGAATTTACACTTGATAAAATGAGTTACGCTGGTTTGAGTTATGACTCAATTGTTTTTTGTTGCGGGTCAGACAACAACAAGATCCCGTATTTCGATAAGGCAAATATTCAGCACAATAGAGGACAAATATTACACATCAAAAGCGATGAACTTNCAGCGCAAGAATCATGGAACCGAAAGGGCTTCATTTTGCCTANGGGAAATAAAAACTTCATGTTAGGTGCTACCTATGAATGGAATGAACCNGCGTTAAATACGACAAATGAGGCACGAGAAAAGCTCAAGGNTGTTATTCAAGCCATTACNAGCGCTAGTTATTCGGTGCAAGGGCAGACTGTGGGAATGCGTCCAACAGTGGCGGACCGCCGTCCTATTATGGGTGCACACCCTGAGCACAAAGGTCTTTTTATCTTTAATGGTTTGGGTACGAAAGGGTACATGCTTGCTCCATTGCTTTCAATGGAAATGGCTCAATTTATGGTAGAAGGAACACCGCTTCACAAAGAGGTTGTATTTTCNAGAGTTTACAAGTAATTCCCATTTAATAAATAGGTCTTCANACAAGGATACATTCAGATTTAAAGTGTAATTTTGGGNGTTAATGAAACACATTCGAAACTTTTGCATTATNGCCCATATTGATCATGGGAAAAGCACGCTTGCCGATCGACTNNTACAAGCCACCGGGACAATCTCCGAGCGCGAGATGCAAAACCAAGCCCTCGACGANATGGATTTGGAGCGTGAAAGGGGTATTACGATAAAAAGCCATGCCATTCAGATGAGTTATCAGCATGAAGGGGATGATTATATTTTGAATTTAATTGACACCCCAGGACATGTTGATTTTTCTTATGAGGTTTCGCGCTCTATTGCAGCTTGTGAAGGTGCTTTGTTGATTGTCGATGCCTCTCAAGGAATTGAAGCCCAAACTATTTCTAATCTATATTTAGCATTAGAGCACGATTTGCAGATCATACCGATTCTCAATAAAATGGATCTACCGGGCGCTATGCCTGAGGAGGTTTCTGACCAAATCGTTGAGCTTATCGGTTGTGAATATGAGGAAATCATTCAAGCATCTGGAAAAACAGGATTAGGAGTTGAAGAGATTCTAGCAGCAGTTGTGAATACGGTTCCCGCGCCTCAAGGNGATGAAGAAGCTCCTTTACAAGCCATGATTTTTGATTCCGTTTTTAATCCNTTTAGAGGAATCATTGCATATTTCAGGGTAAAAAATGGTGTGATAAGAAAAGGACAAAGAATTCGTTTTTTCAATACGAAGAGAGATTATAACGCGGATGAAATAGGCGTATTGAAAATGGGGTTAGATCCCAAAAAAGAGCTAAGAACGGGTGATGTTGGCTACATTATTTCTGGAATAAAGCAAGCAAACGAGGTTAAAGTTGGAGATACCATTACTTCAGCNGAANACCCATGTCAAGATGACTTAAAAGGTTTTGAAGATGTAAAACCAATGGTTTTTGCGGGGATATACCCTGTAGANTCTGAGGATTATGAAGAGCTTAGGTATTCAATGGAGAAGCTGCAGCTCAATGATTCTTCATTGGTGTTTGAACCGGAGTCATCTGCTGCTTTGGGCTTTGGCTTTCGTTGTGGCTTTTTAGGAATGCTTCATATGGAAATCATTCAGGAACGTCTCGAGCGAGAATTCAATATGACCGTGATTACAACAGTTCCGAATGTATCTTACAAGTCTTACATGAAGAAAACACCGGATGAGGTGTTGATTGTAAATAATCCTTCGGAGCTTCCCGATCCATCGGGTATGGATAAAATCGAAGAGCCTTACATTAAAGCCCAGGTGATTACAAAAACAGAATATGTCGGAGCAATCATGACGCTGTGTATTGAAAAGAGAGGGGAGCTACAAAATCAAGTTTATCTTACGCAGGATAGGGTAGAAATTACCTTTGAGATGCCTCTTGCAGAAATTGTTTTTGATTTTTATGATCGACTAAAGTCTGTATCAAGAGGATATGCCTCTTTTGATTATCATCCAACTGGATATAAGGCATCNGATTTAATTAAAATGGATCTACTACTCAATGGTGAGCAGGTTGATGCGCTTTCTGCATTGGTCCATAGAAGTAATGCGTTTGATTTAGGAAAAAGAATATGTTTAAAGCTGAAAGAACTGATTCCTCGACAACAATTTGAAATCCCNGTTCAAGCGGCAATAGGAGCGAAAGTAATTGCTAGAGAAACGATTAAAGCATTAAGAAAAGACGTAACAGCCAAATGTTATGGTGGCGATATTACCCGTAAGAGAAAACTTTTGGAAAAGCAGAAAGCAGGTAAAAAACGAATGCGTCAAGTGGGTAAAGTTGAAGTTCCTCAAGAGGCCTTNCTTGCGGTACTAAAACTAAATGACTAGTCACTTAAAATAGGGCATATTAAATTTTTATATTTTTAAATTAAATAATCAAAAACAATAATCATGTTAAACGCAACACGAATGAATCTTATCAATGCCCTNGTATTAATTGCAATGGGGTTATGGGGTTACCTTGAACTTAGCTCTCCTACAGCGCTTATTCCGGTTGGTTTTGGGGTGGTACTTTTACTCTGTTATCAAGGAGTTAAAAATCAAAATAAAATNATAGCACATGTAGCGGTNTTANTNACCTTGCTGATACTCATTGCCTTAGTTGGAATGCGCTTGCCTAAGTCAATTGCTCAAGGAGGCTTAGGCCTAGTTAGAGTTGTGGCTATGGTTCTTACATCCGCGCTATCGATGGTTTATTTCATAAAAAGTTTTAAAGAGGCGAGGAAGAATAGAGAAAAAGTAGATGGGTAAAAACGAGTATTTGNATGCGTAAAATCATCTCTTTAAATACAGGGCTTGGCAAAGCTCTTTTGTTAGTGCTCTTTTTTTATGGTTGTCAAGATGCCGAGAAAGTTGAGTTTCAAGAAAGTCCAGCTGAGATAGCAAANAANCTTTATGTCATTCATTGTTCAAGGTGCCACGGAGTTTCGGGGGACTTGGGGGCAAGTGGATCAAAAAACNTNNNACTGAGNNNCTTTTCAAAAGANGANATACAGNATATAATTAAGAATGGNAAAGGGGTNATGCCGGCATACAAAGACATATTGAATTCAGATCAAATGGTTTCTGATATTTCGGATCATGTACTAAGCTTAAGAGATTAATGGGTAAACCAAAACAAAAAGTAGAAGAATTAAAGGAATTTTGCCTTCTTGTTGGNGTCGCCCATTCTAGAATATCAGAGGAAGAAGCACTTGAGCACCTTGAAGAATTGCGTTTCTTGGCTGAAACAGCAGGTGCAACAACAGNGCATATGTTCCTTCAGAATCTTCCTGTCCCAAACCCAAAGACCTATGTAGGAAGCGGAAAAATTGAGGAAATCCNTGACTATGTTAAGTCAAAAGACATNAGCTTAGTCATTTTTGATGATGAATTATCTCCTTCACAGCTGAGGAATATTGAAAAGATATTGGAATGTAAAATTTTAGATCGAACGATTCTAATACTTGATATATTTGCCAGCCGGGCAATGACATATCATGCAAAAACCCAGGTGGAATTGGCGCAGCTTCAATACATGCTGCCCAGATTGACCGGTCTTTGGACGCACCTCGAAAGGCAGAAAGGAGGAATAGGNATGCGTGGCCCTGGAGAATCACAAATTGAAACAGATCGGAGAATCATAGGTCAGCGGATATCGCTCATGAAGGNTCGTTTGAAGTCAATTGACAAACAGAAACGTGTGCAGAGAGGTAATCGTGGGCAGCTTGTTCGTGTTGCCTTGGTCGGCTATACAAATGTCGGTAAAAGNACCTTAATGAATGTGCTTTCCAAATCAAAGGTTTTTGCCGAAAANAAGTTGTTTGCGACATTGGACACTACTGTTCGAAAGGTCGTTTTGGGAAANTTGCCNCTGCTCCTAACGGATACAGTTGGATTTATTCGCAAGCTTCCTCAGCAACTTATGGAGTCTTTCAAATCTACNCTAGATGAGGTACGNGAGGCAGATTTACTCATTCATGTATTGGATATTTCTCATTCAAATTTTGAAGATCATTATCGTGTGGTGAACGAAACCCTATCGGAGATTGATAAATCCTCAAAACCAACGATTGTTGTATTTAATAAAATTGACGCGTACCTGCCTCCAGAGGANGAGCTTGAAGATCCGGANGGCCTGTCTTCACTAGACGCATTAAAGAAATCTTGGATGGCCAAGCTAGGCCCAAATAAAGCAATTTTCATATCTGCCCAGAAAAAAGAGAATATGGATGAACTTAGGGATATCTTATACAAAGAGGTGAAGGAAATATTCAAAGTACGCTATCCTTATAATAATTTCTTGTATTGATTCAGTAAAAATATTCTCCGTGTTGGGAGGCATCTAAACCTCTTTCTTCTTGATCTTCACGAACCCTTAAAGGCGTAATAAGGTTCACAAGCTTAAATAATANATAACTCATNCCCANGGTNTANATTACAACAAGTAAAATGGCGACAAGGTGCATTATAAACGTCTCCGTTTGTCCATAAATTAGGCCAACCTCCGAAGCGAACAAAGCAGTTAATATCATTCCGGTAATTCCTCCTACCCCATGACTTGGGAAAACATCAAGTGTATCATCAACATTGAGTTTTCTAAAGAACCGAATCGCCAAATTACTAATTAAAGCTGCCACAAAACCAATAAAAACACTTTGCCCNAGTGTGACAACTCCAGCGGCAGGNGTGATGGCAACGAGACCCACAATGGCTCCAATACAGGCTCCGATTGCTGACATCTTTCGATTTGTAAATCGATCAAAAAATATCCAAGTGAGCATGCTCGTGGCTGANGCTACGTTTGTATTGGCAAACGCAACAACAGCATTGAAGTTAGCCCCTAAAGCGGAACCAGCATTGAAACCAAACCATCCAAACCAGAGCAATCCTGTTCCCAAGATCACGAATGGTATATTTGCGGGCTTCTCGATTATTTTTTTTCTTTTCCCTAGGAACAAAGCCCCTGCAAGTGCTGCTAATCCCGCAGACATGTGAACGACAGTTCCTCCTGCAAAATCGATGACCCCCCATTTTCGAAATAAGCCATCNGAATGCCATGTCATGTGTGCAAGCGGGCTATATATTAAGAGTGTAAAAAGGAGCATAAAAAGGATATAGCTTCTAAATCGAATACGTTCNGCAAAGCTTCCNGAGATCAAAGCGGGAGTNATGATGGCAAATTTTAATTGAAAAAATGCAAAGAGTAAAAAGGGTATTGTTGGACCATAATTAGGATTGGGGGCAAGGGTCACATTGTCGAAAAACAAAAAGGTTCTNGGGTCTCCGATAATTCCGTAAAAGCTATCTCCAAAGGATAGACTAAAACCAACGAAGATCCATACAATGGTTATGACACCCAAAGCAACAAAGCTCTGAAGCATTGTTGATATGATGTTTTTTACATTGACCATTCCACCGTAAAAAAAAGCAAGACCAGGAGTCATCAGNAGAACAAAAGCACTTGAAACAAGCATCCATGATGTGTCCCCGCTATCTNTTTGTGCGTTGTTGAGNTCATAGTCATAAGCCTTGTTTCCAAAAAGAATAAGAACAACAACAATNCTTAGAAATAGNAAATTNAATTTACTCCCAANACTAGATNTCATCTATTCTTGAGTGATTTTGTACCTGTTTAAATCCAAAAAAGTTAAAAATTCTTTATAATTCTCTATGGATATATTTCCCTCAGATTTAGCGTGTTTGAGATAGGACGTAATTACCTCCTCTGCCATATTCTTCTTTTGGGAATCAGGAACAACATAGTAGCTATCTTTTGTTTGTCTTATTTCATTCAGGGTTCTTTTTTTTATCGAAATCATAGGCTTAAATAAATGTATAAACCAAACTTAGTGTATAAATGACACTTAGNCAAGTCGAAACGAATTTATTTTATACAAAAAATAGTAAATTACTAAATGTTAGTTTGCTTAATTTAGNTTNTTGGAACTGTATTTTCATGATTAACCGAATTTCCAAGCATTCTTTTTCAATTTCAAATCATTAGGAAAACACTATAAAATCTGCCTTGCTCTTTCCTTAATGTTGAGGAAACTGCTAGATTCTATAATAAAGTTTAGCTACATGTGTCGCCTTGCTTTTTTTACTTGAAACTTTCTGATTTACTTGCTCTGATCAATCTTTTTTACCATTGTTAGAATCGTTGCAAGCGCAACGGTTTCACCTGTTTCGTCATAAACATCTACAAGGAAACGAACAATCCCTTTTGCGATATCATCTTCGCTGCGTTTTTCTTGGTCCATTTTTTCTTTTACCGTAAAACGAACACCGATAGTAGCTCCAGGATAAACGGGTTTNATAAANCGNGCATCATCTAANCCGTAGTTCAGTAAAACGGGTCCTTTCTTTGGNTCNACGAANAANCCNGCNGCTTTTGANAAGATAAAGTAACCGTGCGCAACACGTTGTTCAAAGATTGTTCCGTCTAAAGATGTAGCATCCATGTGGGCATAGAAGTTATCTCCNGAAACGTTTGCAAAATTNACAATGTCGGCATCAGTTACNGTATGNTTGTGNGTAAAAACNGTNTCTCCAACNACNAATTCTTCAAAGTNTTTTCTAAANACATGGGGATTGGCTTCTGGCATTTCTGCACCAATTTGAAATTGTTCTGTAATTGCGGTGATTGTCGTAGGGTGACCTTGTATTGCCGTTCGTTGAAGATAGTGAAGCACACCTCTTTTACCCCCCATTTCTTCCCCACCTCCAGCGCGCCCAGGTCCACCATGAGTAAGCAAGGGCATNGGNGATCCGTGACCTGTACTTTCCTTAGCGCAATCCTTATTGAGTACCAAAATTCTTCCGTGCATGCTTGCCGCGCCCACCACATAATCTCTTGCTTCTNGGTTATTTGGGGTAACAATAGAAGAAACCAAAGAGCCTTTTCCCATCTTGGCTAGTTCAATCGCNTCNCCCATATCTTTATAGGGCATTATTGTGGAGACAGGACCAAAAGCTTCGATGTCGTGACAAGCTATTTTNTTAAATGGATCTTCATTTCTAAAAAGAATTGGAGAGAAGAAAGCACCCAGCTTTTTGTCCGCTCCTTCAACGTCGAAATTTTCTAAATCGCCAGAGACAATGTTTTGTGATTTTTCAAGAGCAAGAACACTTTCACGCACTCGTTCGACTTGTAATTTTGAGGCCAAGGCACCCATTCTTACTCCTTCTATTGAAGGGTCTCCGATTTTTGTTTTTTCAAGTTTGCTGCTGATGGCACTTTGTACATCGTCTATTAAGTTTTCCGGAACAATAATTCTTCGAACCGCGGTACATTTTTGTCCTGCTTTTATGGTGATTTCTTTCACACATTCTTTAACAAATAGATTAAACTCTTCTGTATCAGGCGTAGCATACATTCCAAGAATGGATGCGTTCAATGAATCAGCCTCGAGGTTAAAAGCAACACTTCTGTCCGTGATATGTGGAAGTCCTTTTAATATTTTGCCTGTTGCGGCACTTCCTGTGAAGGTTACGGTATCTCTCGCATCCACATGATCAATAATACCTCGGCCTAATCCGCAGACGAGTTGCAGCGCTCCTTCAGGNAATATTTTTGAGGCGACGATATCTTTGACCATAACTTCGGTCAGGTAACAAGTATATTCAGATGGTTTCACAATNGCAGGTACGCCGGCCATAAGATTCACGGCTATTTTTTCGAGCATCCCCCATATTGGGAAATTAAAGGCATTAATATGTATGGCCACTCCCTCTTTNGGGACCATAATATGATGGCCTATNAAGCTTCCTCCTTTAGAAAGAGGAGCAGCAACGCCATCTACATAATAGGGTAAATCGGGGAATTGTTTTCTAAGGGAAGCATTGGCAAATAAATTCCCTATCCCACCTTCAATATCAATCCAAGAATCAATTTTAGTAGCACCTGTCCATGCGCTTACTTTGTAGTATTTGGCTTTTTTTTCTAATAAATGAAAAGCCAGGGCTTTCAGCATTCGACCTCGCTCTTGAAAGGTCATTTTTCTAAGTGCTGGTCCTCCTACGTTTCGGCCATATTTTAGGACTGCGTCATAATCAATGCCCGCGCTAGAAACCCCTCCTAGTAGGTCTCCGTTTATGGCATTATAAAGTTTCGTTTCGGTTCCTTCACCTTTTTCCCAGGCGCCAAGAATATAGTTTTGAAAATCTTGCATACAAATGTATTTTTAAGGTTCACTAAAAGCCAGGGAGACACTTCAAAAGTAGTCGTCTTGTCGTTCTACTTGCGAAAGTGCAGCCTATTTACAGTTCCTATAGCTTTCGATGAATTCTGCTTTTTGTTCAGCAGTCATATTGTTTTCAGCCTCCTTGCATTTTTTTTGCATTTCTGTATCAGCGGCTTCACCCTTGAGATCGTTGTCCTTACAATCACAGGCAGAGGCTCCACTACAAGAGTTGAGCAGAAAGACAGCGCTGACCGCAAAANAGAATGCGATGGTTGGACGNATAAAATTCATTTTATATTTTTTTATAAAGAAACAAAAATCATTTGAATTCAATTGTGACATGCTATTAAAAGCCACCGTTGATCCATCTAATTAAATCATTTCCATTCGCATAGATCATTAGACCAAGTAGGAGGAATANACCGACATATTGTGCAATTTCTAAGACCCTTTGCGGCGCTTCTTTTCCCGTAATCATTTCGTAAATTAAAAAGATTACATGCCCTCCGTCCAACGCAGGTATAGGTAAGATATTCATGAAAGCAAGAATAATTGAGAGCAGCGCTGTTTGCATCCAAAATGCTTGCCAATCCCAAACTGGAGGAAAAAGGTTTCCGATCGTTGCAAAACCACCAATGGAACCTGCACCCTTTTTGGTAAATGCAAATTTAAACTGACTTACATAATCGCCCAGGGTGTGCATGCCATANTTTGTNCCTTCTGTAATGCTATTCAAAAAGGAATAAGAAACTGTTTCAACTGCACTAGAATCTTCTACTGCTGAAATTCCAACGGAAAATCCAATGGTGCCAAACTCATTGACATTCGCATCAAGTATGATTGTATCATTTGCTGATTCGTTCAATGGTCGAAGTACGGTTAGGCGAACTTTTTCGTCTTTTTTCGCGTACAAAGCCCCTTGAATGTCATCAAAGTAGGCAATGTCCTTTTCATCAATTTTTATGATCTGATCCTTGGATAATAGTCCAGCANTTTCTGCATTAGAGTCTTTCTGAACTTCTTCAACATAAGACGATGAGGTTCTCATTCCGAAGGCGGGGAAGGCGTTGTTTTGAAACAATTCCAATCCAATATCCTCTGGAATCTTTATAGNCTCTGTCTGACCATTGCTATGCTTTACCTTTAAAGTATTGAGCTCTCGAAGCATAATGATCTTATTGAGCTCATCTAAATTTGTTAAGGCTTCTCCGTCAACTTCAAGTATCTGGTCGCCAGATTGAATCCCATATTTTTCGGTTAAGTAGGGGTGAACACTTGCGCCATGTTCCATTTTTTGCGGGTTGATTTGAACTCTACCCCAGGCAAAAATCACCATAGTGTAGATAAAGAAGCCCAATAAAAGATTCACTGTCACACCACCAATCATAATAATCAATCTTTGCCAAGCTGGTTTTGAACGAAACTCCCATGGTTCAGCAGGTTTTTCGAGTTGTTCCTTGTCCATCGATTCATCGATCATTCCCGCAATTTTCACGTATCCACCGAGGGGAAGCCAACCAAGACCCCATTCCGTTGTACTTTCGTCTTCTTTCCAAGCTTCAGGGGATTCTTTAGTGAACCAGGAATACTTTTTAATACCCTTTATTCGCTTGTAACGAAAGAGTGAAAACCAAGGGTTAAAAAAAAGATAAAATTTCTCTATGCGTGTTTTAAACAGCTTCGCGGGGATAAAATGACCCAATTCATGTAGGGTAACCAATATAGCGAGAGATAAAAATAGTTGAGCAGCTTTAATCCAAATGTCCATTTCCAAAAAATTGAGACACAAAGATACAACTATTCAAGTGTCATTTTCCCATGCTTAGCATGGATTAACAAATATTATCAATGGGCATCAAGCCAATTCCCAGCAATCTTGTATTCAACTTCCAAAGGAACACCTAATTTCAAAGCTCCCTCCATGCTTTCTTTGACCATTTTTTCTAGAATTTCCTTTTCATCTGGATGCACATCAAATACCAATTCGTCGTGCACCTGAAGAA
Source organism: Crocinitomicaceae bacterium TMED16 (assembly GCA_002167775.1). GTDB lineage: Bacteria > Bacteroidota > Bacteroidia > Flavobacteriales_D > Crocinitomicaceae > UBA952. Next base: position 119,323 of record NHBV01000027.1, read on the forward strand.
TCATTTTTGATTTCAGTTTTTGCTCAAACATTTCTTTTTGAACAGCGACCATTGCTAATTTTATGACATCCGCGGCTGAACCTTGAATAGGTGCATTTATAGCATTTCTTTCAGCATACCCTCGAACAATTGCATTCGTGCTGTTAATGTCTGGTAAATAACGCCTTCGATCTAGAACCGTTTTTACATAACCCTGTTCTCTTGCCGAAGCAACTACATTTTCCATGTATTTTTTAATGGTTGGATATTCTTCAAAATAGCTGTCTATAATTCCTTTGGCTTCTTTGCGGCTGATATTTAAATTTTGCGCCAGCCCAAAAGCGGATTGCCCATAAATGATTCCGAAATTCACGGCTTTTGCCTGAGACCTTTGTTCACGGGTTATTTCATTTACGGGGGTCTTAAATACTTTTGAAGCTGTAGCTGTATGAATGTCCACGCCTCTANTAAAAGCCTCAATCATAGATTTATCCTTACTAAGTGCAGCAATAATCCTTAATTCAATTTGAGAATAATCAACGGCCAAAAGTTTGTGTTTTTTATCTCGAGGCACAAATGCTTTTCTAATTTCACGACCCTTCGCTGTGCGTATAGGAATGTTTTGAAGGTTCGGGTTGTTTGAGCTTAGTCTTCCCGTGGCCGTAACGGTTTGCATAAAGCTGGTATGAATTCTTCCATCTATTGGATCACAGAGTTCTGGTAGCGGATCAACATAAGTGCTTTTTAGCTTTTTCAGCTGTCTGTAATTTAAGATATTACTTACAATAGGGTGGTCTTTTTCGTGTTTTTGTAAAACATCTTCTGAGGTGGCGTANTGACCTGTTTTGGTTTTTTTTGCCTTACTTGAAATTTGCATTTTTTCGAAAAGGATTGTTCCTAGTTGTCTAGGGGAGTCTAGGTTGAAGTCTTCACCCGCTGCTTCAATGATTTCTGATTTAAGCCGAATCAAGTCTTCATTCAGCTCCTCCCCAAACTTTTTTAATGCCTTCACATCTATGTTGATTCCTTCTATCTCCATATTTTTTAGCACGTACATCAGTGGCATTTCAACATTTTCAAACAGAGACTTAAGGTGTGGTTTTCCTATTTCAGTTTCAAAAAGTTTTTTTAGCTGGAATGTAATATCTGCATCCTCACAAGCATAATCACAAATCTGCTCAGCAGAAATATCCTTCATGCTCTTTTGATTTTTCCCTTTNTTGCCGATCAAAGATTCGATGGACACNCATTGATAATTCAGATGTTGTTCAGCCAAGAAATCCATACTTTGTTTGGATTCTGGGTTAATCAGGTAGTGAGCAATCATCGTATCGAAGCATCCCGATGGCACATTGATTCCATATCTACTCAATACTTTTAAATCATATTTTAGGTTGTGGCCTATTTTAAGAATATCTGTATTGAGAAAAACNGCTGAAAACCGCTGAACCAGGCTTTTAGAAAAGTCTTCAACTTCAGGAATAGGGACATAATAGGCTTCTTTTTCTTTAAATGAAAAAGAGATCCCAACAAGGTTTGCATGTCTTGGTTCAAGATTATCTGTTTCCGTATCAAAACAAAATTCTTTTTGTTTTTTGAGCAAACTGATTAGTTTTTCCAGCTCTTCTTGTGTATTGACAAGGTGGTATTTAGCTCCCTCTGTCGCAATTGTTTTGAAAGATGAGGTGGGTATGGGTTCTTTNTCTTCGACCATGCTTTGTGCGCCGAATAAATCAAGCTGAGAAACATCTTTGGCGGGTGTTTTTACATTGGGTGTTTCGACTACTGGTGCCGTTTTTAATTCGATTTCCTCGCCAAGAANTCTTTTCCCTAANGTTCTAAATTCAAGCTCGGTAAAGGAGGCTTTTAATTTCTCTTTATCGACAGGTTTGACTTTTAGTTTTTCCTCATCAAAGGCAACATCAACATCTGTTATGATGGTTGCAAGCTTTTTTGATAGAAGTCCTTGCGCTCCAAATTGGATCACATTTTCTTTTTGCTTTCCTTTTAGCTCCTCAACATTTTCAATCAGGCCTTCGATAGAACCATACTTTGCCACCAGAAGCTTTGATGTTTTCTCTCCAATCCCCGGAATCCCCGGAATATTATCCGCTGCGTCACCCCAAAGTCCCAAAATATCGATGACTTGCAAGGGGTCATCTACACTAAATTTTTCCTGAACCTCTGCTACACCAAGTATTTGTGCAGGTGCTCCACCACGTCCAGGTTTATACANAAATGAGTTGCTTGAAACGAGCTGTGCATAATCCTTGTCAGGCGTCATCATGTAGGTTGCAAATCCTTTTTTCTCGGCCATTTTACANATGGTACCAATCACATCATCCGCTTCATANCCAGCAACCTCAATTACTTCAATATTAAATGACCGGATGAGGTTTTTTATGGGCTCAATCATTGAACGAATATCTTCTGGCATGGCTTCTCGGTGCGCCTTGTATTCCGCGAAGTCCTCTTGCCTTATTGTAGATCCTCCAGGAGGATCAAAAACGACAGCAATATGTGTGGGTTTTTCATTTTTTAAAATATCAATCAAGACATTTGTAAAACCAAAAGCAGCAGATGTGTTTTGTCCATTCGAGCTGATTCTAGGGTTTTTTGAAAAAGCAAAATACGCCCTATAAATCAGTGCATAGGCATCTAATAAAAAAAGCTTTTTGGTATGTTCAGACGATAACATTTATGGTAAGATTAATGATTTTGTAGGCAATTTTCGTTCTACTTCAAAAGGTACGCTTTTTTTCAAAACACGCCCGCCGACAATCACCGTGCCTTTAAAAACAAAGTTCGCCGAATCTCTTAATGCGAGCATACCCAACTTAAACATTGCTCCTTTTTCGAGTGAAATAATGAGGGGGAGAGACAGGTTCGTAGAAGTCTTTTTTTGTAGTTTAAATCTTTCCTTGACGATAACAGAGCCTAGCTTCTTTCCATTCACCATTATTTCTGAATCTGCATTGTGGATGTAAATTGTTTTGCTGTTCGGATTTTCTATGATACCATTGAGGTTAACATTTAAAACTTTGTCTTTTACAGAAAATTTAGAAAGTCCCTCGTAGCTGATAAGCTCCGGAGCTTCCCATGATCCACAAGAGTTGAAAAAAGCTAGTACAATTAGAGCGAGAAAGACTTTCATCTTATTTCATTCTCTTAGCGAATGATTCGTAAAAGTAAGGGATGGTCTCAATTCCTTTNTAGTAATTAAATAAGCCATAGTGCTCGTCCGGGGAATGAATGGCGTCACTATCTAAACCAAATCCCATTAGGACCGTTTTCAAACCAAGCTCTTTTTCAAACATTGCCACNATCGGAATACTNCCACCGCTTCTCACGGGTATCGGCTTCACACCAAATGATTTTTCATAGGCATCACTTGCTGCAAGGTAACCAACAGAATCTACAGGTGTGACGGCTGGTTCTCCACCATGATGAGGCGTTACATTAACTGTTACTCCCTTAGGGGCGATGGCTTGGAAGTGATCGCAAAAAAGCTTTGTGATTTTATCAGGGTCTTGATTTGGTACTAGACGCATAGATATCTTTGCATAGGCTTTCGAGGCGATTACCGTTTTAGCTCCCTCTCCGGTGTAACCTCCCCATATGCCATTTACATCCAAAGTAGGTCTAATGGACCCTCTTTCTGGAGTCGAATAACCTTTTTCGCCATGTGTATCTTCAATATCTATAGACCTACAATAAGCTTCATGAGAAAATGGTGCTTTGGCCATTTCAGCTCTTTCTTCGGCTGAAAGAATTTCCACATCATCGTAAAAACCAGGAATGGTCATTTTTTGATTTTCATCTTGCAGGGAATCTATCATTGAACAAAGAATATTGATCGGATTTGCAACACAGCCGCCATATAGCCCGGAGTGCAGATCACGGTTTGGTCCTGTTAGCTCAACCTCTACATAGCTCAAGCCCCTGAGCCCCGTTGTAATAGAGGGCACATCATTGGCTAACATACCCGTATCAGAGACTAAAATGATGTCCGCAGAAAGTCTTTCTTTTTCGTTTTCAACAAAAACAGCTAAATTTTCACTTCCAACCTCTTCCTCACCTTCGATCATCATTTTGACATTACAAGGAAGCTCATCTTTAGCGAGCATGGCTTCAACAGCTTTTACATGCATGTACATTTGTCCTTTGTCATCACAAGCCCCTCTCGCAAAAATGGCACCAGTAGGATGTAGCTCTGTTTTTTTGATTACAGGCTCAAAAGGTGGACTTGTCCATAAATCAATGGGGTCTGCAGGTTGAACATCATAGTGTCCGTATACCAGAACTGTAGGTAAATCTTTATCAATAATTTTTTCTCCATAAACTATTGGGTGTCCGTCTGTTTGGCAGATTTCTACATTGTCGAGACCAATTGTCTCTAGGTCCTTNGCTAGCGTTTCCGCACAAGAAGCAANATCCTTGCTATATGTGGAGTCAGCAGAAATTGAAGGGATGCGCAGTAGTCCCATTAGCTGGTCTAAAAATCGTTCTTTATGCGCTGAAATGTAGTTTTGTGTTTGTAACATATGTTATATTTTTCGGCTCCAAATTACTGCTTTTTTCTTTTGAATAAACCCTGTATGGAGATNGGCCTTAAAAAGAAGCTGAAACGGCAAAATTAGAGGACCAAAATTACATTTATNTGCTTCTAGGACGCCTCTCTTTTTTTTAGTCGTGAATTATTGCTTATTTTTGCGTGCAACTACGTATTAAGGTCTGACGTCCTTGATATACATCATCAATTACTAGAATTTTGAAACAGTTTTTATTTTTCTTTATTTCATTGCTGTGTTTGGCNCAAGTTTCGCGNGCGCAACTGACAGTGGCATCTGGAATGACTCCGGAGCAATATATNCAAAGCCTTGTTGGTGGGGGTATTGTTATCTCTAATGTTACCTTCAGTGGTAATGCGAATCAGATTGGGACTTTTGACGGTGTCAATTCTAATATAGGTTTTAATGCAGGCGTTGTTATGGCTGCAGGTCCAATAGACGGACTACTCGGAGGTCCTGCCGATGTTGATACTGGCCAGCCAGGAAGTGGGCTAGCTGATAACGATTTGCTTGCTGTCGCCCAATCAGTAAATCCTCAAATCTTAAGTACAAGCGATGCGGTTATTTTAGAGTTTGATTTTGTACCATCATCCAACGTTGCAGCGTTTAACTTTGTCTTTGCTTCTGACGAATATTTACAATGGATTGGTTCTGTTTTTAATGACGTATTTGCATTTTTTGTAAGTGGACCTGGCATTACAGGCCCTTATTCATCTCCTGCAGGTTTTCCGGGAGGCTCTGCTAATGTTGCGCTTGTGCCAGGTACAAATACACCAATTACGATAAGTACGATACACCCAACNTCCAATGCAGCCTTTTACGTGCAAAACACGGGGTCTTCTCATTCAATGAATGGATTTACAGTTCCTATCCCAGTTGAACTNAGTGTTCAATGCGGAGAGACATACCATTTCAAATATGCCATTGCCGATTGCTCAGATACTTATCTGAACACTTCTGTTTTTCTTGAAGCGGGGAGTTTCGTTTCAGATGCTGTTGATGTTACTGTGGCTACAGTTTCGGGTGATTCAACAATCGTAGAAGGATGTACAGATGCTAATTTTTACTTTACGAGACCTGAAGGCGATGTTGCNGATACTTTAATTATCAACTATCAAATTGGAGGACAGGCAATAGAAGGAACGGATTATAATTTCCTTCCAGACACTATTGTTTTNCTTCCTGGACAAGATTCAGTAACGGTTAATTTATCTCCTGTTCAAGACGGTTTGAATGAAGGATTTGAATCAGTTACCATTTCCGTAGAATTAGTCAATATTTGTGGAGATACGATTGTCTCTGAGGGGATTATTTACATTGGAGACGGTCCAATATTAAATATTACCGAATCGGATATCACTGTTTTGTGTGCCAGCGACAGTGTTCCCTTGGGAGCTTCTGCATCTGGCGGGTATGCGCCGTACACCTATACCTGGACAGATATGGCTGGGAATCCTATAGGCACTGGTGATACAATTTACCAGGCAACGGAAGAAAACGGATCAATTGATGTGTTGGTAACGGCAACTGACTTTTGTAATTTTTCCGGTGTTGATACAGTTACCTTGACTCAAAATCAAACTTTAGAAATAGATACGATCTATGTTGGCCCTGCAACATGTGAGCCGGATGGTTTTGTATCCGCTATTGTTATCGGNGAAACTACAACACCTGATCACGGTGTATATTATTCCTGGTTAAATCAATCTGGAATGGATGGCCCTGCAGCTTCGGTTTGGACAGACCTCCCCTCTGGTTGGTATTACATCTCAGTAGAGGATGCGGTTTGTACGGTTGAAGATAGCGCCTTTGTCGAACTTTTGGATCCTCCAATTGCCGCACTCACTGCAAACCCTTTACAGGGATGTGCACCGTTACTTGTTTCGTTTGATTATGGTGACAGTCAAAATGCGGATGCTTATNTGTTATCTTTTGGAAACGGCACTTCTCAATCGAGCACTGTTATTGAGCAGATGAGTCAAACCTATGATGGATCTGGAAGTAATGTTTACAATGTACAACTTGTTGTTTCTCAAGGGGCAAATTGTGCAGACTCTACTCAACTACAGATTTTAATTGATATTTGTGGTTGTACAGATCCAAATGCATTGAATTTTGATCCTTTAGCGACTGCAAATGATGGATCGTGTATTTACCCAGTTCCGCCTGAGCCTATTGTTTCAGCGCCAAATGTTTTTACTCCCAATAATGATACAGATGATACAAATGAGCTTTTTGAATTAGATACCGAAAACCTTCAAGAGCTGCAATTGATTGTTTTCAATCGTTGGGGTAATATTGTNTTTAATGAAACNAGTGTTGACCCNGACAATGANAATCCAGCATGGAATGGTGAAATAGACAATTCGGGTAAAGATGCTGAAGAGGGCGTTTACTTCTACAAGTACATAGCGGTTGGTTTAGAAGACCAATTCACAGATACCCCAGCCCCGGTTGTTGAAGGTCATGGCTTTTTACACCTCCTACGTAAGTAAGAAACGTTATTGAAGCTATGAAAAATCTCATTTCGATAGTNTTCTTACTAAGCACTCATTATATTTCTTGCCAAGTTTTAACTTGGGAAACCTTTGTTGATTCAATACCAACGCTATCGTCTCCTAGGCCATCTGATTTGAATAATGATGGCATCCTTGATATTGTCATTGGCGGAGGAACAGAAGGTGAAGTGAGTAATGCAGGCGTCATGGCTTTTGATGGAACGAACGGTTCTTTGTTGTGGAAAGCGCCTTCTAGAAGTGAGCTTTATGGTTCTCCAATTTTCTATGACGTCAATGNCGATGGGACTGAGGATGTTTTTATCACAGGGCGAGAAGCACAGTTTTTGGCATTTGATGGAATAACAGGTTCTCTTCTTTGGGATTTTTTCCCTTATGGAACAAACCCCGCGGATAGCGGATGGTATAACTTTTACAANCCTCAGTTTATTGATGATGTTAACGCCGACTCATTTCAAGACCTCATAGTCACAAATGGTGGAGATTATTCAGCCCCAGAATGGGAGACTGATCGGCCGCCTGGTCATGTTCTTGTTTTGTCATCAACTGATGGTGAAATTTTAGCNCAAGCTGTTGTTCCTGATAGNGCAGAAACGTATTGTTCTCCCATTATTTGTGACCTTCAAAACAATGGCGNANAATGGGTNTTATTCGGAACAGGAGGAGAAAATCTAGGAGGTCATTTTTATGCCTGTCCTCTAACAAGTATTTTAGACAACAATATGAATGGTGCAGTCGTTTTAGCCGCTGATTCTTTGAAGGGGTTTATTGCACCGCCCTCTCTAGTTCTTAACGAGCAAACGAATACATATGATATTTTTGTTTTGTCTTATGACGGAAAGCTTCAAAAGTTCTCTGGAGCTGATTTCTCTGAACTATGGTCATTCCAGCATCCTGATACAGAATCTAGTGCTGCTCCTGTAATTGGGAATTTCACTTCAGACCACACCCCTGATGTATTCTTGACCTTATTCAAGGGCATTGCNCCCTCCTTCAGTGATTTTTATCAAATCATGCTTGATGGCTCAAATGGAGATTTGAAATTTATCGATAGTCTTGGCCAATTGAACTATGCCTCTGGAAATGCCATAGATTTAAATAATGACGGTAGGGATGAGGCTGTTGCCTCTCTTACTTATGTCATGAATGGTTATTTTGAACATAGGCTTGAAAAAATTGACTTTGAGACNAATATAGCCTCTTCTATTACACCCNTGCAAGCCGGAGTTAATTTGGGGTCGACNCCCTTGTTTACAGACATGGATGGGGACGGGTCTGTTGAATTGATTTTTGCCTCTAGAAAGGACAGTTTGAATCCAGTTGCATGGAATGGAATTGTCGTGAGTAGAATGGAGCTTGGACTTTCTGTTCCTAATTCCGGAATTGCATGGGGCTCTTATATTGGAAGTAATTATGANGGTTTGTATTACAATACTGCTCAGTTTTGTGGGGACAATGCAGTTGTGGCTTCGGCAAATGTGACCAATCCATCCTGTAATGGTTTGCTAGATGGTTCAATAAGTATGAATGTTTCGGGTGATGCCTCTCCNTATGTTTACCATTGGACAAATGGTATTTACGACTCCGCGTTATCAAATCTCAATGCTGGTTCATATACGGTGCGTGTAACAGATGTTTCAGGTTGTTATGAAGACCTGACTTATCATCTCGTCGATCCCTATGAAATCACATATGGTGCAATTTCCTCACCAACCTGTATTGGAGGTTCTAATGGAAGTGCAACTATGTCTTCTTCAGGTTGCCCATGTATGTTTAGNACTTGTACTTTCCTTTGGGAAAACGGTATTACGACCAAACCAAATGACTCGCTTGTTTCAGGCTGGAATTCTGTCGTTATTACCCATCCAGATGGCTGTGTCGTTGAAGACTCAATTTTTATTTCTGAACCGAGTGCGGTCATAGATTCTTTGCTAATTCAAAATGTGACTTGTTTTCAGGAAGAGAACGGCCAGCTTACTTTAATGATGGACTCCATTCATGCGCCTTATGATTTTTTATGGTTTAATGGTGATACACTAAATTATGTTGACGNTCTTTCAGCTGGGACATATAATGTNTGGGTTCAAGATGCAAGGGGTTGTATAGATACGCTTGATATTGAGATTAANGAGCCAGACTTACTCATTATAGAAAGTGAATTTTCTGAATTTTTGTGTGCAGAGTCATNAGATGGAATNATTTCTTTTGGTGCGTTTGGTGGCACCTTACCGTATAGCTATCAGGTAAATCTAACTTCCGTGGACGACACCTCACTTACTAATTTATCGGCAGGAAGCTATNCCATTGACGTTTTAGATGCTAACTNTTGTCANGCAGNNGAGACACTTGAAATTATTGAACTAGATCCCCTTTNTGCCACCTTTGAAACCGTTCCTGCCTCTGGAATTGGGGCTTTTAATGGGGCAGCAATTGTAACTCCGAGTGGTGGCTTGCCTCCTTACACCTACAANTGGAGCTCATTTCATGTTGACTCTAGCGCTATTTATTTAAACTCAGCTTGGTATAGTGTTGTGATTATGGATTCGANTGGNTGNACTTTAGAAGATTCTGTTTTTGTCGGTTTAGTCGGTCTTGAAGGCCAGGATCATTTGCCTTTTGAAGCATATCCGAACCCAACAACCGGAGNTATTTATTTGAGTCAACCTTGCGAAAAAATAGAGGTTTATAGTCAGGAGGGCAAGTTGATTNTGAGAAAGCTTAAAAGTGATTTTATCGATCTTTCTTCACTTGTAAATGGCTTATATTATTTAAGTTTAAGAAATAAACAGGGGATTCAGCAGGTTCCTATTGTTAGAATTTCGAATTGATGTCAAAACTTTATTTCAGCTTAACAGTATGTCTTTTCTTGCTCGTAGCGTGNTCATCTTCTGAGTCTGAAATTCAATTGATTGCTAAAGGNGGNCCAATATATGGGGGAAGCGTNTCTTACTATGCTTCTGAAAAATCAGATCACATTTTCCCAATGTCAGTCGTTTCGATGTATGACCAAAGAGCGGTGGCACCTGTATATGAAACCTTACTTTCTTATGATGAAGATAATCAGAGCCTTGTATCGAATTTAATAGAAGCTTATTCATTCTCCGCTGATAACGCTTACCTCGATTTAAAAATCAGGCAGGGTGTTTATTTTCATGAAGACCNTTGCTTTGTTGNTCAGAANAGAAGACTGNTGGCAAGTGATGTAAAGTTCACCTTAGATTTTGCTTGTTCACGTCATGTCCTAAANGAGCANGGCCAGTTACTGACGCCTAAAATAATTGGCGCAGAAGAATTTTTAAATGATACGACCATTAATTTTAATAGAGGAGTNAGGGGTATTGAGGTGCTATCTGATTCAACGATTAGATTGCGCTTGATTGACTCCACTCAGACCATTCTNAAAATCTTAACCCATCAAAGTCTTTCTGTAATATCCAAAAAGGCCTTTAGTACTTACGGAAATGATATTGCTATGCACCCAATAGGTACAGGCCCATTTATCTTTAAGGAAAAATCGGATAAAGGAATTCGTTTTGAAAGAAACCCAAATTATTGGAGGAAAGANAATTACGGAAACAAGCTCCCTTTTTTGGATACCTTAACAATCAANTTTAAAAGTAAGGGAGAGGATATTTTTGATTCATTTACCTCTCAAAAAACAGACTTGCTTTCTTCTATTCCTGTAAATGAAATAAATTCATTATTCGGCACATTGANNGANGCCCAAGAAGGGAAGAATATTTTGCATAAAGTACAGCATAAAAAGGGTTTGAAGATTAATTTTTTGGAGTTTGATTGTAAATCTTCACCGTTTAAAGATTNAAACTTAAGAAAGGCAATTTACCATGCGGTTGACCGACAAGAAATCTGTCGTGAGTTTCTGTTTGGAGAAGGCTCTCCCGCCGAGCTGGGGATCCTTCCGTCGGTCCCCTTTTTTAAATACACGAGGAGTGTTAAAAACCCGTACAATATGAGATTGGCTAAAAGCTATCTGAGGAAAAGTAATCATAGGAAAGGAGACACTATTTTGTTCCATGTGAGCACCAAAGTAGGTTCCCCTCAGGATAATTGGTGTTTGAGTTTGGTTGAAAAATTAAGNAAAACATTAAAGGTCAATTTAAAATTGAAACGTGTTTCATTCAATGAAAAAATGGCGGCTATACAATCAGGGGATGCATCAATGTGGTTGGCTGGATTTATTTCAGATTATCCCGATGCAGAATCTTTTCTGATGCCCTACTACTCGAAAAACAAGGGCAAAGCGAGTATGAAGAATGGTCATTTCATGAGCATAGAGTTTGACAANACAATGGATGNAGCCAGGNCGGAGATGGAGCCTTCNAAGCGGAATGAATATTTTAATTCGTGCGTAGAAATACTAAATCAAAAAGCACCAATAGTACCCTTGTATTTTGAAGACCTTGTGGTTGTGTTTAATCTACGCTTGAGAGGTGCAAGGGTGAATTCATTTGGGATTCTTGACTTGTCAAAGGCATACGTAAAACCCATTAATTAGAGGGCCGCTATTTTTTGAATACCGAACCCGTATTTATAGAGTTTGAGAGCACTTCCTCAACCCATTTTTTACCCCAATCATCTTTTTCTTGTTGACTCCAAAGTTCGGGATAGAAAATCCTTCTTTGAAATCGCGGAGGTAGGTATTTTTGCCAGTTCGTTCCCCCTGTCCCTTTTTCATCACCTGTGCCCTTTGACAAGTAATGCACCGCTGTTCTAAAATGAACCAACGGCCAATTTACATTTACATTAATGTCGAGCGCACGGAGCTCNGCAATTAGCGTCTCATNTTTCTGATCTTGCGCCGATAACGTTTTGTATTTTACCCATAGATTAATAGGTTGGAATTTATCTGCGAACTCNTGAAATTCTTGGAGGTATTTTTTTTCAAAATCTCTTAAGGTTAATGCTTTTTCACCTGTTTCTTCAACAATGGCNCCTCTTCGCCAATANATATTATCCANTTGTTCGTGGATATCAGCGTCTTTGAGCTTTGCTCTTTGTTCTTCCATTACCAAGTGCTTCAAATCAGTACACGCAATTTCGATACGTCGATAAGCTGCAGTTTGAAAGCCACTTGAAGACAATAGTGACATTCTGAATTTCGTAAACTGATCTTTCTCCATTCCGAAACGCATAACCTCAAAAGACTGTGTTAAGGTTTCGAAATACATATTGATTCTTTTTAAGCGATCAATAAAAAAACGANACTCTAAAGTGTCATTCCANCCTAAGTCNTGTCCTGCTTCTGAGATGATTTTACCGTTATGACATATTTGGTCTAGTTCATGAAGAATTAAGCTGAAATAGAGCTCCGTAATTTGATGGTAAACGATAAATATTTTTTCATCGGGAAAATCCGTTTTAGGTTTTTGTAAACTTAATAGCGCGTCGACCTCAATATAATCCCAATAGGTGATCGGATTTGCATAGATTAAACCATCTAGATATGAAACCAGATCCTGCCCAATCGCCGCATATTTATTACTGAGNTGTTCTAAACGGTCTTTTATTTCAGGAGTGATTTCCATAGGTTGTTGGTTCGAATTATTGTCTACCCGAAGTTAGTTATTTTTGAGCGAACTGTCTTTTTTTGCNANTTATTACTCAATAAGAGAAGGGNTATCCAAAGAAAAGAGGTACTAGAAAAATGGCGTCAAAGAAAAGAGTCTATTTCTCTTCTTCGTCAAGGACTCTTTTGGGGCGNAATTGCTCAAACAAACCTAAGGTAATCCAATAAGGAAGGATGAATCCCATCAAAAATAATAACATCCAAAAGGCCATGCCTCCAATTAAAAGAAATAAAACTATACCGAAAGTGCTCATGTTCTGCTATTTTTGCTGTACGCTTAGNTCAAAATTAAAAAATTTAAATAAATAATTCATTATAAAATGGAATATAGAATAGAAAAAGACACAATGGGTGAGGTAAAAGTTCCATCTACTCGTTATTGGGGTGCCCAAACAGAGCGGTCACGCAATAATTTCAAAATCGGACCTGNAGCATCAATGCCCATTGAAATTGTGCATGCCTTTGCTTTTCTTAAAAAGGCAGCGGCGCATACCAACGCTGAGTTGGGGGTTTTAGACTCTACGAAAAAAGAGCTTATATCCAAGGTTTGTGATGAAATTATAAAAGGAGTGCATGATTCAGAATTTCCATTGGTGGTTTGGCAGACCGGTTCTGGTACACAATCTAACATGAATTGTAATGAAGTGATTGCCAACAGGGGACATGTGCTTCAAGGAGGCGCATTGACAGATANCGAAAAGGTGCTTAATCCAAATGACGATGTCAACAAAAGCCAATCTTCCAATGACACCTTTCCCACTGCAATGCACATNGCCTCTTATAAGCAGGTTATGGAAATTACACTTCCTGGGATTAAAAACCTCAGGGATACGCTAAATAAAAAAGCGCAGGAGTTTAAGGATATTGTNAAAACTGGAAGAACCCACTTTATGGATGCGACNCCACTNACATTGGGACAAGAATTCAGTGGTTATGTTGCGCAGCTTGACCATGCTGAAAGGGCGATCAATAATGCATTGGTTGCTATTTCAGAACTCGCTTTAGGCGGAACNGCAGTAGGAACAGGATTAAATACACCTAAAGGATATGATGTTTTGGTTGCAAATAAGATAGCTTCATTTACNGGNCTTCCTTTTGTCACCGCCCCAAATAAGTTTGAGGCTTTAGCTGCNCANGATGCGATGGTAGAGCTTTCATCAGCCCTAAAAAGAGCAGCAGTATCTCTCATGAAAATNGGGAATGATATTCGCATGCTTTCCTCGGGTCCAAGGTGCGGAATAGGNGAGCTGATTATACCAGACAACGAACCTGGCTCTTCTATTATGCCTGGAAAAGTTAATCCNACCCANCCCGAGGCGCTTACAATGGTTTGTGCNCAGGTTATNGGAAATGATGTTGCCGTTTCAGTTGCCGGTTCAAATGGNCATTTTGAGCTAAATGTATTTAAACCAGTCATGGCTAAAAACGTCATAGAGTCTGCTAGACTTATTGGTGATGCCTGTCAATCATTCAACGACAATTGTGTNGCGGGAATTNAGGCAAATGAGCCCGTAGTCAAAAAACACCTCGAAAATTCTTTGATGCTTGTNACNGCTTTGAACACAAAGATTGGCTACTATAAGGCGGCTGAAATCGCAAAGTATGCCCACAAAAACGGCACGACGCTAAAAGAAGCAGCGATTACCCTTGGGCATGTGTCTGAGGCCGATTATGATGCGATTGTTGATCCTTCAAAAATGATTGGGCATTAAGCAACGAATTTGATCCCGAGTGGATTTTGTACGTACTGAATATANTAGACAAGNACCTCTCGGGCATAAGATCGGAGGTAGGGNATGTAAAACACAAGTGATTCTTGGCTTACCCANATACACTTTTCTATACCTTCTTCTTTTTGTGGCTTNAGTTTTTTCTTTGATCCTTTATAATTAACGAGGTACCACTTTGTTTTTATTTTCTTCTGCTTGAGTAAATGCGCTGTCTTTTTAAGTGGTTGCTGCAAAGAAAGCTTCTCAATTTCTAGGCCTGTTTCCTCTGAAGNTTCTCTTAAGGCACCCGTTTTTTTCTTTTCGTTTTTTTCAACTTTACCTTTGGGGAAATCCCATTTTCCTTTTCGGTAAATCAGCAACAATTCTTTTTTTTCATTGATCACTAAAGATCCTGCGCGCATTTGCATAAGCTAAATTTTATACTTCAATNTAGCAGTTCGTTGCCTTCCATTTTTATGATATGAAGTATAGTTTCAACAGTGAGATGTTAAAACAGCGAAAGTTTTTTTTCTGAATAGCTATGCGATGGTCGTGTTCAGTAAGGTTTGCGTTGGAAATGCAAAGTCGAGACCGGCAGCGTTAAAGCGTTTTAGTACTTCTTTACAAATTGTGTTTTGAGAGTCCAACCAATGCGCATCAGGTTTTACATAGTATACAAAAAGGATACCCAGAGAAAAGTCCCCAAAATCTTTGAACCCAGCGGAGCAATCACTTTCGAGAATCGTTGAATGATCTGCTACAATTTGTCTTAGGATNTCAACCCCTTGTTGCATTCTAGCTTCATCCGTGTCGTATGTTAAACCAAGGTTTAAAACTATTTTTAAAGCAGGTTGNGAGGTAACATTAACGACGCTGTTATCTGTAAAGGTGCTATTTGGAATGGTAACAATTCTTCCATCTAAGGTTCGGATTCTCGTACTTCTTAAACCGACTTCTTCTACGACCCCATCAAAGCCTTCAATTTGAATTCTTTCTTTAANCTTAAAGGGTTTGTCAACAAAAATCATTATTCCGGCAAAAATATTTTTTACTGAGTCTTGCGCTGCCAACGCCAGCGCCAATCCTCCAATACCAAGACCGGCAATCATTGCGGTAATATCAAAGCCAATATTATCAAGACCAATGATAACACCAAAAGTCCAGATGATACCTTTTACTGCCTTGGACAATACTGGTAGGATGTAGTTATCTGCTCCCCCTTCTGTTTTTTCAACAAGCGGTAGAACAANTTCTGTTACCAGTGCATCAAATACTTTTGAGGCTGTTGATGTTAGAGTAAGCACTAGTGATANCGACGCTACGCCTTCAAGGAAAGACAATAACCCTAAATTTGAAATATTTAGATAATGAATGGCTACCCAATAACCAAAAATAAAAATTGAATATCTAATTGGTTTTTCGAGCTTCTCTATTAACACATCATCAAGGTTGGTTTTGGTTTTTGCCGTAATCTTTTTGATAATGTTTGCGATAAACCAATAGACAACCTTNGTGGCTATAAATGTCCCTANAATGATTCCNAGGGCAATGGCCCAATCCTGAATTGAATTTCCTAAAATAATACGTTCCAAAAATTCCATAGTATATATTTTCTTGTTTTCTAGTTAGTTATAAATAGTCTTTATCTATTTATAGAAGTGTTCAAAGATAAGTAGGATTCTGTTATTAATGGCCAACAAATGGCAAGCAAGTGAATTAGCTTGGCTTCTTTCTAGGACTCAAATGTTTCTNTNAGTGTTCCCATGTCCCCATTGTGAAANTCATTCACCGCCTGCTGAAGNTCTTCTTGGGAATTCATGACAAACGGACCATAAGAAGCAACGGGCTCTCCAATAGGCTCACCAGATAATACAATAAACCGAGTAGTTGCTNTGGATTCTATTTCAATATAATCTCCATTGTTTTCAAACCAAACCATGTCTTTGGCTTTTACTTTTTGCCCATCTATGACAAGGTTTCCGTTTAACACATAAAGTANTGTGTTGTATGTATTCGGAATAGGAAGCTGAAGTTTAGCACCTAATTTGGCTTCAATACGCAGTAACGTTTGAGGACTGTATGTTTTTGCTGGGCCTATTTTAGATTCGAATGTACCCGCCACAATACTGATTTCTGCGTTTTCTTTTTTGATTTTAGGCGTGTCATCAGCAGAAATCGGAAGGTAATACGGAGCCTCCATTTTATATTTNGCCGGGGTATTTACCCAAAATTGAATAAATTCTTGNTCTCCCCCTTGCTTTACCAATTTTATTCCTGGACGTTCACTATGAATAATTCCATTCCCAGCGTGCATCCATTGAGTTCCCCCTGCAGAAATNACGGCAGTATTACCGAGAGAATCTTGGTGCCGAACACTCCCTTTAAAGATAAAAGTCACTGGTGCAAAGCCNCGATGCGGATGAGGGCCTACACCAAGTTCGNTTTGTTTCCCTCCNGGCGTCAAAGGTTCGTCCCAATGGTGAATCAATAAAAAGGGATCAATCGAATCTATGCCTTGTATTGGCAACGGCTGGTCTAATAAATGCCCTCCCATGTTTACGCGTTGGGCTCTTACGATGGTTTTTACTGAACGAACTTTCATTAGGATGTCTTTTGGAGACAGTTTTATTTATTCTTTTTGGTGGCTCTAATCATGGCTTCAAGTTGGTCCCACATTTCTTGTGGAATATCTTCTAGTAGATTAAACTCTCCTGCACCCTTTAGCCATTCTCCACCGTCAATAGTAATCACCTCTCCATTGATATAAGAGGAAAAGTCCGATACTAAATATGCGGCTAAGTTTGCAAGCTCTTGATGCTCNCCGACCCTGTTTAAGGGGACTTTTTTCGCCATGTCAAATTTNTCNTTCAAATTTCCTGGAAGCAGTCTGTCCCACGCTCCTTTGGTTGGAAATGGTCCTGGTGCAATTGCGTTGAATTGCATGCCGTATTTTGCCCACTCCACGGCAAGGCTTCTAGTCATGGCGAGAACACCAGCTTTTGCAGCAGCACTTGGCACNACATAACCTGAACCTGTCCAGGCATAGGTGGTTACGATATTGAGCACTTTTGCGCTTTCTTGTTTACTTTTGATCCAATGTTTTCCAAATGCAAGGGTACAGTTTTTAGTCCCTTTCAGAACAATGTCGATAATTGTGTCAAAGGCATTTGCTGATAATCGTTCAGTAGGGGAGATAAAGTTTCCCGCAGCGTTATTCAGGAGCACATCTACCTGCCCAAAAGTATTTAGAACTTCAGCCAAAACAGCTTCTACTTGATCATAATGACGCACGTCACACTGAACGGGGAAGCAGGTTCCACCTGTTTCCGCTTCAAGCTCTTTTGCGGTATTTTTTAGCTTATCTAAATTCCTTGAGGTGATGGCTACTTTTGCTCCGAGCTCCATGAAATAACGTGTCATCGCTTTCCCTAGGCCACTTCCTCCTCCTGTTACAACAATTACTTTTCCTTTGAGCGCATCATCGCGCAGCATTTTCTCGGTATGTTTCATAGGGCTTATTATTTATGGTCTTTCTTAGGATTAAATTAAGGTTTTTCAATCACATGTAGATTGTTCATTTTCTCAATTAAGTCNCCTGTAATAGCGACAACCGAAGGTTTCGGAATATTGTCTTTGTCAAAAGGCCAAAGACTCGTTGGATTTTTTAGGTCAATGGTTTGTTCACCCGGGTGCTGTACACTAAGGAATAAGGTTTTGCCATCTGGAGAAAACCACGGTCCTGTAAATTCTGCATCTCGAGGGGCATTGGCGACACGAATTACTTTCCCAGCATCTTTACCGATTCTCGGGATTACGAANAAGCTATTATTTTTAAAAGCCATATACGGCCATTCCTCTTTGTTCATAACACTCCCTGACATATCAGTAGTCATCCATAGGTTTCCNGANAAGTCAAANGCTAAATTGTCNGGGCATGAAAATCCGTTTTCTCCACCACCAGCCATATAGACAGANGCGCTAAAATTTAAGGAATCATGTTCATTATTTTCTTCTTCAATCTTCAAAATAGAGCCATGAAAATCTCCTTTTGGTTTATTGTTGGTCAGAGATACAAAAACACTACCCGTGATAGGATCTATTTCAATATCTTCTGGTCTATTTAATTCTGTTGCACCTAATAATTTTGCGGCTTCTCTTGCNCTAATAAGCACCTCTGTTTGATTTTCAAANGCCTTCTTCAAAAGAGGCTGATTCGCCCAGTCTAAAGCAATCCATTTACCATTGTTCGTATCTGCTACATACAATGTTCCTTCTTTTAATGAATTTGGTTTGGAAGAAANAAATTTATATAAATGCTGGTCGTTACTATCATCACCACTATAGGCGACAACTCGTTTGTCTTTTAGCTGNAATAAAGTACAACATTCATGCGCAAACCTCCCCAATGCTACGTGCTTTTGTACAGCACCATTTTTAGGATCAATTTCAACAACCCAACCATAATGTTCAGGTGGATATTTGTAAAAATTTTCCCATCCAAAAGCGCTTGGTCTATGATATGTACTCCCATCATTTAGACGCTCGGTTTCTCCATAAAATTGGTCGTAGTTTTCCTCACAAGTCAAGAAGGTTTTCCATGGAGTGATTCCTCCTGAGCAATTACTGTGTGTGCCAATAACAGTTGTTTTTTCCTTGATTGGGGTGTCCCAATTGAGATGGATCGGTGTTTTNGCAGTAATCCTTCGATTGTGCGGGTCATTATGGACAATTTTCCATTTTCCGTTTTCCTGGCGNATTCGGACGATGCTACCACCCACGTTATACATTTCTTTGTCAACTTGTTCAATTGTTCTTTCTTGATTTGGATTNCCGAAGGCATAGTTCGAAACAAAAAGAGGGTGCACGTATTCATGGTTAACCCAAAGCAGCCCGTCCTCAGGGTATTTATCATCAAAAGGGATGAAACAGGTAAAATCACAGTTGAATCCAAAAGTATCTGTATCGCTGATCTTATCATTCCATTTGATGAGGGTATGGTAATCTAGACCTTTGGTGAGCAGTAAATCATCTTTATCAGAGGNCACAAGACCCTCAAGTACGAGCTTTTTTAGTTTGTTAATGTCATCAGTTGATAATGCTTCGCTGATGATAGCGCTATTGTTGCTTCCACAACTCATTAAAAATGAGGGGGAAATGGCAACACCTAAACCGACTTTGCCTAAAAAAGAAACGAACTCTTTTCGGCTATACTTTTTATTTTCCATAGTGGTCTTATTGATTATTAAACAAGCGACCTGTCACAAAGTTTGNTTTAGTAATAATAGTTAATTTTTNTTACTAAAAATCAGCANTAACCACAAAATATGCTGGGTTNTTTNCTAAGAANGGATGGGCGTTTCCATTATTTTGGATTNGTATTAATTTTATTTCGCTCCTTACCGAGTGTGATTTTATAATCNTCCATATTACCTCTAATTTTGAGGTTCAAATAACGGGTCTTTTTATTTGGATCNGTACGAATAATTTCATCTTCACCCTGGTGCTCCTTTTGCGCTTTGTTTTTCCCAAAAAGGGTATACCGNGCNCCTTGCTTAATCACTGACCANGGGATCTTTACATANTACTCCATATTTAAGTCCATATCCTGCTTGCCNGANAATTCAAAATGNCCTAAAGTTGATTCTATGGTCATATTNGGTATGGTNAGTTCNCCATTTGTGATNTCCATGTGGTTTTGTAGNGTGTCGAACCGCACNGAGCTGAGGTCTTTGTNCCCCATATAATCAGAAAGCATCAGCATATAGCTGTAGTTCTCGAGCCTGCCATTCAGTACCTGAATATCCATNTGNATCTCTGATTGGTCAAGGTCGGGAACCATGTCNGGATACATNCTTATTTTCCCTGTAATATCTGCTGTGAGTTTTCCGTGTAAGTTTTCGGAGACAATTGCATCTTGNCCGAAGTTTTCAAATTTAAAAAGCAGNTTGTCTAATTCGACCTTTTTGAANTNAAGTTTGGGACTGAGATAAATATGCTTGGGATCACTTCCGTTGAAGTATCCCGACATTCTGACATCACCGCCTGCGGCTTTTAAGTCAAGCGTATCAACGTAGAGATAATGATTTTTAGTCGTTCTCATGCGAGAATGGATTTTTTGTAAATCAATGCGGTGGTAGATAAAGTGTCCGACGTCTACATNAATCGTCATATCTGTAAACGGCAGCTCATATANGTTGAAAGCATCGTCATGCTTGATATTACTTTCTGATTTAGCTTNTTCAGAGTCCGGCAGGGTGAAATTAAACAGCTGNTCGAAATCAATATAATTCGCCTTTAGGCCNATGTGGTTGTCTCTTTTTCTGCTGCCTAGGTTTTTACCGAGGTAATAATTCATATTTAGATCAAAGACTGTCCTGCCGATTTTTCCATGAAGGCCTTCTACCATGAGGTNCTCATCTTCATAATGAAAACGTCCTTTGAAATCTTCAAACCGCATTGGATGTATATGCATTTTAGCATTCAACTTATCTAGGTCAAGGTCGATGGAATGGAGGGCTGATTCACGGTAATGCATACTAGATTGAAGGTGAAGGATAAGCCCATCTACCTCTTCATGCCGATAGTCTTCAGGCACATAATTCTCTCCACCATAAGAAAACAGGTCTTCCAAGCGCAATAGCTCAGAGCTAAATGTNAGATCTAAATCAACATCTCCATCTAGAGTGTCTTTCATCCAAAAGCCATAATCNTNGGCCAAACCATTAAAATGAAAATCTGAATCATCAATATATCCAGTGAAATCCTCAATGCGCAAATCCTTTTCCCCTATCAATAAATCCACATGGAAGTCGTGTAGCTCGTGTGGATAATGCCTGAGCTTCGCATGAAGGCTATCTATAAAGAATTCTCCCACAGGAAGGTATTTAGATTCNGTAAATGCCCGCGCGGATGAATTGAAGGACAAGCCTACCCTTAAGTCTTCTATTTTTTCATCAANACCGGTGCTGTTTTTTTGTGAATAGTTCGTGATTTCGGCAAGGTNTATCGTTTTGGAGGCAATATCTAGATGCGCATTTACAGGAATATCCGTNTGGTGAATAATTGCAGGAAGGTCAGATAGATNTCCTGTTATAGATAGATCGGATCGGCCAAATTTCATGTCAAATAAGTCGAGCTCAGCTTTTTTTCCATTCATAATCAAATGGAGGTTCAGGTTTTCTAATNCTGCAGGAAGTTCTGAGGAGNTGAGAGAGAAGTCCTTAATACTAAGCTCGCTGAAATAAGCCTGGTTTAGGTCATTTAAGGCAAGCTCTGGCCGTTCTAAGTCAATGATATCATGAAAGCGCATTTCGAGCTGGGCACTTCCCTCGGCCTCAACATCTTCTAGGTTTAAGAATTTTGCTAAAAAACCAATATTAAAGTCTGCATTGAGCCTCATATCTACTTCAGGTTGAGTGAAGTTTTTCACCAAGATAGACCCTAAAAACCGTCCTGTTTCAAGTCTAGCAGTCATTCCTGTAAGCGAGAACTCTGTCGTTTGAAGATTTCGTTCAGCGCCATTTGTAAAGTGGCCCTTAAAACCCATATCATTGATACGTTTTCTAGCCTTAGTATTTTCAAGAAAAGCTTCACTAGCCCCAAATCGCACATCAATAAAGGGCATTATACCGTGAAGTGTAGGNCCTNTTANCACAGCATTGAAATANATCTTTCCGGCATTTTTNTAGCGTTCNAGTACNGGNATTAAATNCTGAGGGGCAAAGGCAATNAGCATNTCAAAATTTGGTTTACTACCTTTTATTTTAAGGTCCAAGTNCACATCNTTTTTNAGGTCGATNGAGCCCTCGATGTCAAAGTCACCATGCTCCATTCTAATCCCTGAAGGTTNAAATATCAATTTACCTGTCTTGTCATTTAAGGAAAGATCGGTATGAANCTCAAAGTGTTTTCGTTTGATGTAGGTTGAATCTCCATTATCGACGATGTTGAGNTCGAATTCAGTATCAATATGTGCATTNATTAAATCNCCNGCNGTTTGAAANCCTCCTTTTGCATAATAAATAAAGGTTTCAACATCTACNTTCGTCGCCTCGTCCAGTTTGTGTAGGTCTATATTTCGAAGTTGTATGTTTTTCAAGTGAATGTCCATTGGCGAGGTGCCGCTTGTCTCCTTATTTGTCTGCAAGGCATTTTGAATATTTAAACTACCGTCCTTATGAAAGATTAGGTTTAANTCACCATTTTCTATCAAAAGGTTTTTGATATCAAAATTACCCTTCAGGATATCCCAAATATTGAATCCNGTATAAATATCCTCAACCTTAAGAAGCTTTTCTGCTGAGCTGTCTTTGGATTCNAAGATGCTTACATGGTCTATCTTTATAGATATATATGGAAAATTAGCAAAGGGTNTGAGATGTGTTTCTGCTATTTCTATTTTTCCCTTATATCCTTTATTTAGTGCCGCTATTTCAGCCTGAATNAGTTCATCCTGTTTTAGGTAGAGTATACTTAAGGCAATGGCGAGTAATATAATCGGAAGGGCAAAAACAACACCTAAAAAGCGGAACCAGAATTTTTTTTTACGAAGAAAGGATTGTCTCATGCGTTCGATAAAGTGAGTCTAAAGTTAGTCATCAATTTAACGTCATCAAAGCCCTTTTGGTACGTCAGAAACAAAATAAAATCAGNTAATATAAAATTCACATTGTAAATTGTTTGTTAATCTAAAAGATTGAGTACTTTTGCGCTCTCAAATATTAAAATATTAATTATGAAAGTAGCGTTAATTAGTTTATTTACAGGTCTTTTGCTATCAGCTTCAGCACAAGTTCCGAATTGGANACAGTACNCCTGTGATGGTAATTCATACAGNATGTATACTGAGCTGTCTAAAGGAAAAGCAGTTGTCATTAACTTCTCAAGTTTATGGTGTGCAGGTAGNGCGGCTGGAGCGGAGTCTACAGAAGCNCTTTGGCAAAACACAATAACTGAAAACGTAAAAGTTTTTGGCTTTATNCATGAAGATCNAGATTTTAATACTGCAGATTGTGATGATGCAGACCTATGGGANTCGGTTCATGGTATCAGCTATCCAACTTTTATAAATATTGATAATGTGCTTCAGAACTANATCAACAAGTACACGCAGAGTGGTGCAACAACACTTCCTTGGTTTTTATTGTTTCTTCCAGATGCAGAATATCCAGAAGCAAGTCAGCTTGCCTATNGTGGACATGANNTGAACACCTTGAACCATATNTTGAATGACCAATGGTTGCAGTCCGCGGAGCTTNCGGGCACNGCAGCATCTAACAAAGTATTGGTTAAAATTTTAGACCATATGGGTCGTGAAACTGAATTCAAAGCGAACACTCCGCTTATTTATGTTTATTCGGATGGGACTACAGAAAAAGTATTCACCATCGGAAAATAAATAATTCAAAATAAATATAGAATAGCCTCCCGTTTATCGGAAGGCTATTTTTTTGTCTTTACTTTTTAGGTTGAATTACTTTTTCTTCTTCGNAGTAATAGAAAAGTGAGGACTGCTCCGATTAAAAGTCCTATCCCTAGAAATAAAAATCTTTCATTTTTGTTCTTCGCAATAATACGCTCTTTTGCCTTCAATGATTTATTATCTTTTTTGGTCTTTGCGGTCAATTGGTTATGAAGAATCTCTAACGAATCGATTACCTGGATTTCATGTAAATGAATGGAGTCTTGCTTATTTGCGAATTCATCGATTCCCATGAGTACAAGTTCAGGGTTGATTTGACTGCGCTTCATCATTTTAACAAATGCATCAGGCAGCTCAGGTTTTGAAGGCAGGTTATCTCTTTTAATATTGAGGGCTCTAATTTTTTCTTTTATTTTTCTGTCAAGCCAATTTGAATTCTCATATACTAAGGCATATATGTATCCAAGTAATGCATTTTCATATGAGCCATATTCCATATTGAAATCCCCGATGGTTTCTAAAAGATTCGCCATGACTTTATTAGGGGCAGGTGTGAACGGTGCCCTTGTTCGTAGCTGATAAAAAAAGTTTCGATTGATTTTTTCAATGTGCCGAGGGGACATCTCTCTGTTTGTATGTTTGATAAGCTCTTCTATTTCAATGATATTGTTGTGGTCCAGCCACCCCGGAGTATTTTTTTCTTTTATTTTCGCTTCAAGAATCTTGATATGAATCCACTCGCTACCGAAATGAGAACTGTGGTTGATTTCATATCCTTTAGAAATGTATTCTAGAGCCTTTGTGAGGTTGCCATTTAGCTCATAGCAGGTTCCCAAATTAGATAATAAATTATATTCATCAGGATGCTTTTCTACTAAAGGAATTAGAATATGTATCGCAGAATCTATCTTACCTAATTTCATGAGGTTTACCGATATGTCAGACCATGTTTTGAAGGTCGCTTCGCCTGTTTTAGTTATTTGAGCAAGTTTGTTGAGCCTAGTTTGAATTCTTTTAGTATCAAAGTGAGACATTCTCTCTGATAAGTATAAATATCGCGTGTGGATACGTTTGCCGTCTAAGGTAAATCCATATTCATTACCGCACGAGAATACTGGGTTAAAGAGCTGCCAGCTAAATGCCAAAATCAGAAAACATTTCATAGGTTTTCTTTATGCAACGCGAGGAGGGAAGAAAGGGTACAATGGGGGTTTATACCAGAGAGTAATAAAAGATATAGGAGTTGACGATCATATAGAATAAAGCGGGTAATGAAACCCACAGGCTATCCTTAGACCTTATTCTTACTGCCAAGCCACAAAGCATTAGCAATGCGAGACCAAAAGAAGAAGCAGTCCATAAAGGGTTATATAAAAAACCAAGCAGTAGTCCTGTTGCGCCAAGAAATTGACAGACAACAATTACACGTCCCAGATTTTGCATTCCGAGACGCCTCAATTCATCTTTCATCCTAGCCGAGAAGAAGTAGTGTATTGAGTAAAAAAAGAAAGAAATGCTAGAGAATAGAATGCAGATTCTAAATATGTCCATTCTGGGTTAATTCATAGCTTCAAATGCAATGAAGGCACATAGAACCAACAAAATAAGAGAGGGAAGGTGCTTGATCAAGGTGTTTTTAATTTTAAAATGAAAGCCCTGTGCTGCAACCATAAAGAGCCCCATTAGAATTGCGGCGGGCATCACCACGCCATGGAAACAAATCCCTGTTACCAATAAGGTAGCCAATGCAATTTTAGAGACACCGACTAGGCTTCTTGTTAAATCACTTAAGCCAAAGGCTTTGAATTCTGCGATGACATTATGAAACCTAAAGGTCCAAACAAAGGCCACCGATATTGCAACGGCAATTTGAGCAAGCATTGATAAATCTTCCATATCATTTAATTTTAAGGGTTATTAGTTTCCTATTACGGTAAGTAAAAACACCATCCCTACTAGCCAGAATATGGATATGATCCAACCTTTGATACTCAAAGAACCTGGTCTGAATGCGTTTACAAATCTTCTATCTCTCTTTGAGAATAAAAAGTTAATTACTCCTAATCCAACGAGAATTACAATACCTAATATTCCAACAGGTGAATCCATAGTTTTTTTCTTAAAGATAGTAAAATCAGCGACTTGAATTTTTCTGTTTTAAAGTGGTGTGGATTTTATTTAGCTGCATTTTTTCTACTTGAAAGTACCTTTTCAGTGTCATCGGGCACAACGTTCTAGCTAAGGCAAGCAGAAACGTTATGGTTGGCAAGGCTGTTTGCCTTCCGTGCGTGTTGTATAACGTGTTTTTTTAATTAATGCATACAACCCATGTAGATCATGCTTGATTTCACATAGGCACTTGGGACAAATTCCTTTGTTTTGTTTAACAGGGTTTTAATCTTTTCGTTGTATTCAAATTGACTTGAAATTATCACAATATAATATCCTTCTGAGAATCCTTGATATCCATTTGACCATTCCACGCTAACATATTCTCCATCATCATATCTTCCTCTTGGAATATAGCATGGATATTCCCATCCATCTCCTTCACAATCAGTTTTCTCCCAAGTCAATCCTAAGTCGTCGTCATTCCTTAATAATTTTCTTAAATCTAATTTCAATTTTAAGTCCTCGGATATTGAATTTGCCTTTTCCAAAGCAGTAGAGTAGTCCTTAGTTGAACAAACTATTAAAAAATGCTTTTTAACCTCTTGATTAAAAAAATCACCTTCTTGTCCAAAGCAAGTACTGAGCGAAAGGAAAAGTAAAAATATCGAGGTTATGTATTTCATGATTTTGATATTATCCAACTTAGGGCTAAAGATACATCTTTATTTTTCCATTGTGAAGCCCTTTTCTTATTGACTTTTAGAGGAGGGAAGTATTTTCAAGGCAAATTAAACTAAGCCAGAATAAAGATATGAATACTAGAGAAATAAGAATTTTGAAAAGAAATAAAACCTAATTTCAAGACCCAATTTCATAGTATAGACCAAGAGTGGCTTGTAAGCTTTTCCCGAAATAGCTCATTGAACCTCTATAACCAAAAAGACCTCTTAAAAACGGCAAACTGCCACCTAAAAAAAAACTCGGACCAATGCCATTTATATCTTCATGTTCTCTTATGAAATAGAAACCTGCGGTAGCTCCAAAACCTATGAAAAAAGTTTGATAGTCAATAACATTATGATAACGGAACAGGTTTCCAACATTATTAAAGTGCATTTCTAAAGCAAGCGGAAGTTCTGCTCCAAACATAACGGTTCCCGCATTCCTACTAGGAGAGCACGTAAGAGAGGGATATGCACTTGCTCCGAAGCTAAAAGATTTTTCCGGATTATTTACATACGTTGATTTAAAAAAGAGGGAAGGTGCAACAGTTTCTTGTTCATTACTGATCTGTATCGCTTTAACTTGTAGACCAATGGAAGGGTAATAATTTTTTTCCGGATTGGACTGTGAAAACCCTCGTAAACTTAAAAGTAAAAATAAGAAGGAAGATGTAATTAAGGTATATTTTTTCAAAACAGTAAGGAGGTATTTAGTATTGTTTATAGCTTGATATTAATCAAATGGCAAATATAATGCCAATCAGCATGTTCAGGTTTTTCCAAAAATTAAAATAAGAGGGGATACAACGTTTTGGCTATGCGTAGTATTTTTCCATTGTGAAGACCTTTCCTTATTGGCTTTTAGAGGAGTGACTCTCCGTTGAGGTCGGAGGTGAGTACTTCTCCCATGTAATCCAAGAAGGGGCGGATTGCATTAAAATGATCCACCATCCATTGCCCGAAATTTTTATCATAAAGCAGTGCATCAGGTATTTCTTTGGTAAAGATATATTGCTTAAAACGCAGGTTTTTAATTCCTGGATGTTCTTTGTCGAAACCTTTGGGTGCTGTTTTTAATTGGTCCCCTTTCATGGCTCCCCAGGTTTGCGTTAGCTCTTTAGCCTTTGCCATTTTCTCAAAGGATTCAGGGTCCATCTCTATTTCTTTACGGACACGCAAGAGGTCATCTTTATTAGGCCCCCAAAATCCTGCACCAAAGAACGATTTCCCCGGCTCTAGATGTAGATAATACCCTCCACGAAACTGTGGCTTAATGCGGTGGAATCCGATGCCAAAATGAGATTTATATGGGGTTTTGTTTTTTGAAAAACGTACGTCTCGATAGACACGAAATACTTTTTGGTGATCCAGCTGGTTTTCGTCACTCAAACGCTCAAATAGTGCTTGGGTGAATTGAACGACATGTGCTCTTGCTGCATCGTGTTTGTGTTTATTGGCTTTGAACCAATCACGGTTGTTGTTTTCTCGAAGTTCCTCTAGAAATGGAAAGATAGAAGGGTGTAGCATTTTCCGCAGTTTTGTTTTTTGCGTACTGAAAATAAGGATTTCTTATGAATCAATGGCAT
>NHBV01000028.1 GCA_002167775.1 Crocinitomicaceae bacterium TMED16
TTTTTAACAAAATTAATATTAATATTGCATTAAAAGAACTCTTTTGTTCATTACAGTATGTTGTTTTAGTAATATTTAGTTCTTCGGTAATCCGAATTACTACTTGTTTGTTGCATGTCAAATATTGGAAAATGAAGCCATGAATGTATGTATTTAGAAGTCTTTAGCTAAAATTTACGCAAAAATATAGAGGTGTTCCTAGGTGTTTATGGCCTGGATTTAAGAAAAAAATACGTAGCGATGCAGCGCTTGCGAAAAGGTGCTTTAGTTTTTTAAAAGCTCAGATCTTACCAAAGATGAAATAATTTTACCATCTGCTTTTCCCGCCAACTTTTTGGTGAGCACCCCCATACACTTACCCATATCCTGAGGTCCAGAAGCACCTGTCGATTCAATGACAGCTTTTACCTCGACGAGGATCTCTTCTTCGGACAACATCTTAGGTAAGAATTCTTCGATGATATTGGCTTGCTCAAGCTCCTCTTTGGCCAAATCAGGCCTATCCTGCTGCACGTAAAGCTCATAGGTCTCCTTTCTTTGCTTGAAAAGCTTCATACAGATCTTGAGGACCACGCCATCGTCTATAGCATTTCCCGAGCCCGAGGTGGCCTCAACCATGATTTTTGATTTGATGTCTCGTAAGGTGGACAAGCGAACCTTATCTTTGGCGCGCATGGCGTCCTTGATTGCCTGATTGATTTCGTCTGAAAAAGCCATTAATCTACGTTGTCGTGTAAAAAGCTATTGTCACTCAAATCGGAACCTCCGTTCTCATCTTCTGAGAGCCCGAATCTACTTGGTTTCTCTTCGCTTGGCTTGCTATTGTCCAAGAATAGTGATCTTCTTTTAAAGGCAGGTTCTTTTTCATAATCTGAAATACCCTCGGCATTTTTCAGCTTCGCGGTATGCTCTTGAATTTTATTGACACGGTCCTGTGTCATTTTCTGATGGTCTTGCGCACTTGGCTTCTCATCAATCTCTTCGTCTTCATCCAGCTGGTGTTTGACAACATCTGCCTCTGAGAATAAATCTTGTTGAGACTCAGCGTCATTTAATGCCTCTGGAACAATCGTCTCGCTGATTTCCCACGACAAAGGCGCAGATTCGTTTTCAATCTCGGTTTCTTTCGTATCCTCATCTTCACTTAAGTCGTGAACCACGAGCTCCTCTGAGGAAAGATCAATGGCATCAACCATATTCACTGGCTCAGCAGTAGGTTCAACGGTTTTTACAAAAGGTTCATCTTTTTCCTCAACTACAGCTTCCGCTTCTGACGAACTTACAGGGTTTGATAAGGGCTGCTTGATTTCTTTCACTGCCGCGTCCTCTAAAGGGATATTGATGCGTTCTGCTGGCTTTCCAAGTGGAACAATAAGATCGTCTGCGGTAGCAAAACCTGTAGCGATAATGGTTACAGAAAGCTTGTTTCCGAGCGAGTCATCACAACCCACACCGAAAATCACATCCGCTGTTGAACCTGCTTCTTCTTGAACGTAATCCGTAATTTCGCCCATCTCATCCATCGTGATTTCATTTGAGGAGCAATAGCTGATGTTCAATAAGATATAATTTGCACCCGTAATGTCATTGTCATTTAATAATGGTGATGCCAATGCTGCCGTAACAGCTTCCATTGCGCGATCTTCTCCTTCCGCCTGTGCAGAACCCATAATGGCATGCCCACTATCTCGAAGCACTGTATTGACATCGTTAAAGTCTGTATTGATTAAACCCGTTCGTGAGATCAGCTCTGCGATACCTTTCGCCGCAACCGTTAAGATATTATCGGCATGCGCAAAAGCCGCCGTTAAGGCCATGTTTTTACCAAAATCGCGGAGTCTTTCGTTGCTAATGATGAGTAAACTATCCACATTTTGACGCATGCGCTCTAATCCTGCTTCAGCCTGAATTCTACGTTTTTTGCCTTCAAAATTAAATGGAACGGTGACGATTCCGACCGTAAGTATGCCAAGGTCTTTCGCGATTTGTGCAATCACTGGACCTGCACCCGTTCCAGTTCCACCGCCCATACCCGCGGTTACAAATAGCATTTTAGTATTTTGACTCAATAGCTCGCGAATATCCTCGAGATTTTCTAAAGCGGCATTCTCCCCTACCTCGGGCATCATCCCTGCACCTCTTCCATCTGTGAGCTCCGTTCCTAATTGAATCTTGTAGGGAACCGGAGAGATATCCAATGCTTGGCGGTCTGTATTACAGATGATAAAATCGACACCTTGAATCCCCTGATTAAACATATGATTTACGGCGTTACTTCCGCCTCCCCCTACTCCAATTACTTTAATATCGGAGCTGTTTTCTTTTGGTATGTCAAATTCCATAACTATAATTTTAACGTTTACTATTATTATTCATCCTCAAAAAGGTCCTTGACCCCTTTCAGTACCTTGTCAAAAAACTTGCCTTTTGTTACAGGCTCTTCCTCTTCATCGGTGTTTTCTACAGGCCTTGCATTCTTTTCAAAACCTTTTAATACGAGACCAATACCTGTGGAATAAATTGGGCTCGTCAATGACTCATCATTGGTATTGGCAAGATGCTCGTTAGGATAACCAATGCGTGCATCCATACCCGTTAAATATTCAAACAATTGAGTGAGGTGCTTCAGCTTTGACCCACCGCCTGTCACAACGATACCACCAATAATTTCTTTGGCATATCCTGAGTTTTGAATCTCGTTGTTCACCTTTTCAATGATTTCCACCATTCGGGCTTCAATAATAGAAGCTAAATTTCGAACGGTGATCTCTTTAGATTTTTGTCCGCGAAGGCCTGGAATACAGACTACCTCTTTTTCACTGCTTTCTGAAGCCAGTGCACTTCCAAATTTAACTTTGAGCTTTTCAGCATGTCTTTCTAAGATTCGACAACCTGTTTTAATGTCTTGGGTAACAATGTTTCCGCCATAAGGGATCACTGCCGTATGTCTAATGATTCCATCATGAAAGATGGCCACGTCTGTTGTACCACCGCCAATATCGACAAGTACAATACCTGCTTCTTTTTCTTCATCACTCAAC
The DNA here is from genome assembly GCA_002167775.1 of Crocinitomicaceae bacterium TMED16. Taxonomy (GTDB): domain Bacteria; phylum Bacteroidota; class Bacteroidia; order Flavobacteriales_D; family Crocinitomicaceae; genus UBA952. Next base: position 3,042 of record NHBV01000028.1, read on the forward strand.
ACCGCATCCGCTGAAGCGATTGGCTCGAGGATCACTTCACTTATTTTAAGTCCAGCTCGTTGGACACAGTTGTAAATGTTCTTAACGTTACTGACCTGACCCGTTATGATGTGGAAATTTGCTTCCAAACGCACACCAGCCATTCCGACAGGTTCCTTTATACCCTGCTCGCCATCTACATTATATTCTTGAGGAATCACCGTAATGATTTCTTCACCGGGATTCATGACAAGGTCATACATGTTATTCACAAAGGTTGTAATATCACCTTGAGAGATTTCCTCCTCTCTATTTTTTCTGGTATAGCTGTCACTCGTTTGCATACTTCTGATATGCTGGCCTGCAATTCCGACCACAACATGACTGAGCTTCAGGTTCCCGTCCTTACAATTCTGTTCAGTATCTTCTACAGCGGCGCGAATCGAATTGATTGTTTTATCAATGTTAAAGACAACTCCTTTTTTCACGCCCAAAGATTCACTCTTTCCACGAGAGATAATTTCTATTTTACCGTGATCGTTTTTAACCCCGACAAAACATGCGATTTTTGTGGTCCCAATGTCCAGACCAACAACAACGGATTTTTTTCCAGATTCAGCTGGCTTTTCTGCAAACGACTTGTCCTTCATATTTTAAACTTATTTCACTGTACTTATTCCAACCCTCAAATGGCATTGCTTCTTGATAAAAAACTTTGAGTCTTTGGAACTTCTCCTCTACCTCTTTTACTGAGCTTGCCTTGCCAAAGACAATTTTTTGTTTTCCCACTACCGGAATCATTATAAATTCATGATTTTTATCGCAATAAACCTGGCCTATTAATGATTGCAGTAAGGGGTCCTTACAAACATAATTTGAAATGCGATAGATATCATCCAGAAGCTTAATACTTTTCAAGGAGTCGTTGTTGATAATCAAATTGACGTTTTCACCGTCCATTCTATCTGGTATCGCCCCAGAAAAAATAAGCACCCGAGCGGTGTGTATTGATGACCGTCTCATCTTATTCCCATCAGTATCTAAATAGAATGATTGATGACCCTCAGGAAAAACCCTTGCCAAGGGTTTGACCAACTCTAAGTCTATGGACCATGAGCCTTTTAAGCCTTTATAGACTTCAACACTTCTCACCTCCGGCATCGTATCCAAAGCAGCTTCTGTTTTAAATATATCAAGTGACAAAACCTCTTTTCCTTTCTCGAATATCTGATGCGTTTTTAAGCGATTAAGCACCTCTTGCTGTGTTAAAAATGTATCCTTCCCAAGGACCGCTATTTCAATTTCAGGATTATTCAAAGCAACAAGCGACTCTTTCTTATGCTCAAAAAACAAGATCATGGCAACGCCTGTAAAAAGGAAACACCAGAGTAAAAATTTCATCCAATTTTTCATTGTTTCCCTTCTATGTTTTGGATTAAAATATTTTTCAATGGTGCAACGATTTCGCCAATATCTCCTGCACCAATAGTCACAATAATCCCTGTTTTTTTTTGCTTCATTACCTCCAGAACGCCAGTGGAACTCAAAACTTCTTTGTTTTCTAGACGAACCATAGAAAGCAACCACTCACTTGAAATCCCTATAATCTCTGGTTCACGCGCCGGATAAATAGGCAAGAGAATAAGCGAATCAAAACGTGAAAGCTGTTCTGAAAAAGCATTGCCAAAATCGCGTGTTCGAGTATATAAATGTGGTTGAAAAACTGCACTAATTTTCTGCTCAGGATACATCATTCTCAATGAATCAATCAGCGATTTTAGCTCTTCAGGATGGTGTGCATAATCGTCAATATAGACCAAATCAGAGGTCTTTATTTGAACATCAAAACGCCTCTTAACCCCCTTAAAAGAGGCCAAACCACGCTGAATATCAGCCATTGGTAAACCAAGCTGATCAAGTAAAGCAATACACGCCAAGGCATTTGAGACATTATGGATTCCAGGAAGACCGAGCTGAAACCGGACCCTCCTTGATGATTTAGTATCTACAAAAAATTGCATTTCACCATCTATGTAGGAAAGATTATACCCTTTGTAATCTGCAGTTTCCGAATCAATGCCATATGAAACAGAGGGACAAAGTGTTGGTAATGATAATCCTTCTTTTACAACACAAACCCCATTGGGATCAATCTTCATGGCGTACTGACGAAATCCATCCGTAAAATTAGAAGCATCGCCATATACATCAAGGTGGTCTGGGTCCATTGCCGTAACAATACTGGCAAAAGGGGATAAATGAAGAAAGGAACGGTCAAATTCATCGGCCTCGACCACCACCCAATCCGATTCCTTATTTAGCAATAAATTAGAATTTGTATTTGAAGCAATACCGCCTAAGAATGCATTACATTTCCATGGGCTTTGGTCAAGTATATGCGAGAGCATGGCACTGGTGGTCGTTTTTCCATGGGTTCCAGCAACACACAAGCCCTTCATGAAGCGGGTGATCAAACCCAAAGCCTCTGCTCGTTTGTAAATTGTATATCCCTTTTCTTTAAGATAAAGCAGCTCATTATGGGACTCAGAAACAGCAGGTGTGTAGATCACTAGGGACTTTTCTGGAGTAGAAACATAATTTTTCACTTTTGCTCCATGGTCCTCAAAATGAATATCACAACCTTCTTTTATTAGCGCCTCTGTTAGCTCAGATTTAGTGCGATCATAACCCGAAACCTCTTTCCCATTGGCTTTAAAATACCTTGCCAACGCAGACATACCAATACCACCTATTCCAATAAAATAGAAATTTGTATAATCTGTCAATTGGTTTCTCATATTAGCTTAAAAGGGTTTCACAGGCATCTACAATATCTTCTGTTGCATTGGGTTTTGCCAGCGCTTTTATATTGCTGGATAATTCCATTTTCTTGTCTTCGTTTTCAACCAAAGCATAGAGTGCGGGAACCAAGTCCTCACGTGCATCTACATCCCTCATGAGGATTGCAGAATCCGCACTTACTAAAGCCATCGCATTTTTTGTTTGGTGGTCTTCTGAAACGTTCGGAGAGGGAACCAGAATGACTGGCTTACCTACTAAGCATAATTCGGATACAGATAATGCACCAGCGCGAGATACCACAATGTCTGCTGCAGCGTATGCAGCATCGATTTGAGAAATAAAGGGCATGAGCTTAATCTGTTCAGGAACNTNACTTATTGATTGGTTGATNTGGTCTATATACCCCTTACCNCATTGCCAAATAAACTGAAGCTGTCCGTTTGAAATTTGCTCTAAATTTTTCAGCATAGCGTCATTGAGGGTTTTAGCACCAAGGCTACCTCCAATCACAAGAGCTGTCTTTTGTGTTGAGGATAAACCAAACACCNCAAGGGCGTCCTCTTTTGAGGTTTTAATATTNCTNAGCTCNTGTCGGACTGGGTTTCCNGTCAATCTGATTTTTTCTTTTGAAAAAAACTGTTCAAGATTTGNATANGCNGTGCATATAAGACTTGCCTTTTTGGATAACAATATATTGGTTTTGCCCGGAAAAGAATTTTGTTCCTGAATCACAGTAGGGATGCCTAACAANTGAGCCATTTTCAAGGTCGGACCACTGGCATAACCACCAACCCCNATCACTAATTGTGGCTTAAAATTTTTGATAATTCGACGCGCTTTTAAAAGGCTATTGAATAATTTAAAAGGCAGTAGGAAATTTGAAAAAGTCAATTTTCTTTGTAATCCAACGATGGGCAAACCTTCAATGGAGTAACCCGCCTTGGGAACACGCTCCATTTCCATCTTTCCCACAGCACCCACAAATAAGATCTCTACCTCAGGGTTCCTTCTCTTTATTTCATCCGCAATAGCAATTGCGGGAAAGATATGTCCTCCCGTGCCTCCACCTGAAATCACTACCCTGTCAATCTTTCTATTCATCTGTATTTAGTTCAAATGATGTCGCTGTCGCGGTAAGTTTGTTGTTCTTTTTTGCTATTGATTGCACAATACCGATAGATATGCAAGCCATTATGAGTGCCGATCCCCCCATCGCCAAAAAAGGCATATTCTGACCTGTGACCGGCAATAACCCTGTACAAACCAGCATATTAATAGAGGCCTGAAGCAATAANTGAATTCCGATGGCAAGACAAATGTAAGACTCAAATAACACATCCGTTTTCCAGGCCACCTTTATGATTCTTAGCAAAAGAACCATATATAAAAACATTAAAAGGAAGCCCGATATTGAACCAAACTCCTCGATAAAGCTGGCAAAGTAAAAATCGGCATACGCCTCAGGAATATATCCTTTTAGTTTTCCATCCCCTACTCCTTGACCCGTNACGGAGCCACTATAAATGGCAAGCTTTGCATTATTGGCTTGGGCATTTGCAATATCAAATTCNGCAGCACCCTCTCCATTCATGAATTTTCGCTCAAACCTTGCCTCCCAAGTATCGTAACGAGAAAGNAAATTCAAATCNGGAAAAGCCTTATGAATGGTCACCAAAAGAAAACCTAAAAATGCGACGCCAGCGAAAATCANTGCTAACTTTTTCCAAGGAAAACGTCCGATAAAAAGCAATATAAAGGACAGTGTGAACAGCATGACAGAAGTAGAAAGGTTGTCTTTAAGAATCAAAAGACAAATGACGACAATTGGNGCTAAAACAGGCAGCACACCTTCCTTCCAGTCATCAAAATATTTTTCCTTTTTCACAAGAAGCTGTGAGAGATACATCAACAAAGCGAGCTTTGCAAAATCCGATGATTGAAAAGTAAGACCAATAAACGGAATCCTAATCCACCGATCCGCACCATTTACATTTATCCCAAAAAACATTGTGAAAAGCAATAGCACTATGGCCAAATAATAGGCGAATTTACTGATCTGATAGATGTACTTGGAATTCACCCTGTGAACAGCGAACATGCTAAAAAACCCTAATATGACATAGACCAAATGCTTCGCCAAATAATAGAATGGAGAACCTCCCTCGATCTTTACCAGTACAGGNACAAAACTGTATACGGTCACCAAAGAAAATGACATNAGCAAGATCACAATCATCCATATGACTGGATCCCCTTTTAGATATTTTAGATAATACCTCATCGAGTCAAATGGGCATTAGAAATATGCTTTTCAAAAAAACGCATACTATATTCACTATCTGAATCTGAAGCAGTAAANAANAGGATTCCGGGCTTNAATGTNATATTATCTAAATGATTTAAGGCTNCTTGTATGGTGGACGCAGAAATGATTTTATTCGAACAATTATCTGAATGCGCTCCATATACAATGCATCTATTAATTTTATTTTCTGCACCATGATGCTTATTTAAAAAGCCTTCAATTTCATTTTTATTACCGACCCATAACAAGTCAAATGGGAACGACTCAATGGTCTTCTCCAATAATTCTAAATCTGGGTTGTGCCACGAGAAAGTATCCATACCTAAATATTTCCCGAGCGGTTTCATCGAAGGTATTGCCCCTTTTAATCCATGGGCAGCCTTACCAGAATTAGAACCTTTGTTCTTGATATGAAACTCCTTCTTATTCACTTTAGAGCATTCTTACTGCCTGCTTAAATTGATTTCCTCTATCCTCATAGCTCTCGAAAAGATCAAAGCTTGCACAAGCGGGAGAAAGCAAAACAGACTCCTCTTTTCTTGCCAATCTGTAGGCATAAGCGACTGCCTCAACAGCTGTTCTTGCTTCTACTAGGGTTTCGACCTTTGAAGCAAAAGCATCCTTAATTTTTTCATTGTTCTCACCAAGGCATATAATCGCTTTCACTTTCTCATCAACCAACGGCAAAAGCTCATTGTANTCATTGCCCTTGTCAACACCGCCAACGATCCAAACGGTTGGTCTCTCCATGCTCTCTAGAGCAAACCAAGTCGAGTTGATGTTNGTTGCTTTAGAGTCATTAATAAATTCGACACCGTTAACNTTNGCGACAAACTCAAGTCTGTGTTCTACATTGACAAAATCCTCTAGACTTTGACGCACGATATCCTTGCGAATTTCTACTATTCTGGCGGCAATCCCTGCTGCCAACGAATTTTGGGTATTGTGCTTACCCTTTAAAGCTAAATCATGAATGGACATAGATAATTGTTCTTTTATATTGATTATTAATTGTTCCGAAATTGAATATCCCCCGATATCCTGAGGGGTTTGTATAGAGAAGCTGGCAACCTTCATGGGAAGGTTCAGCGTAGAGATTTTATCGTTTATAACTGGATCGTCAGCATTNAAGATGAACCAGTCTTCCTTGGTCTGATTTCTAGTAATGCGCAGCTTAGAATCTGCATAAAGATTCATGTCATTGTTATAGCGGTCTAGATGGTCTGGTGTGATGTTTAAAAGGATGGAAACATCTGCTCTAAAAGTTTGAAGGTCGTCAAGCTGAAAAGAGCTCAGCTCAATAATAAAATAATCAGGTTCAGAAAGCGAAACTTGACGCGCTAGACTTTTTCCAATATTTCCCGCGAATGCAACATTTAAGCCCGCATTCTTAAATATATGATAGACCAACATCGTAGTCGTTGTCTTACCGTTACTGCCTGTAATGCAAACTTTTTTAGCATTGGTGAAGTTCGAAGCGAATTCAATTTCTGATAATACAGGTACTTTTTTANGCGCTAATTCNTTGAATATTGGNACCTGAGCTGGAATACCTGGAGATTTAATAACATAATTTGAAGCCACGATTCGTTCAAAATCATGTCCAGACTCCTCGAAATCAATNTTGGCGTCAAGTAGCTCTTTTCTATATTGCTCTTTNAANGCACCCGCATCAGACACAAAAACATTGGCCCCCATTTTTTTACCCAGNAAGGCTGCGCCAACGCCGCTTTCGCCGCCCCCAATAATTGCGATATTTCGANCTTTTATATCCATTAACGGACCTTAAGAGTTACAATAGTTACTACCGCTAAAAGCACAGCCAGAATCCAGAAACGGGCGACAATTTTAGCTTCATGTAAGCCTAATTTTTGATAATGATGGTGTAAGGGGGCCATCTTAAAAATACGCCTGCCCTCTCCATATTTTTTTCGAGAATATTTGAAGTAGCCCACCTGAAGCATTACTGAGATGTTTTCGATCAGAAAGACACCGCACAAAACCGGGATCAAAAGCTCTTTTCTAATAGAAATGGCAAAAACTGCAATAATACCNCCTATAGCAAGACTNCCNGTATCACCCATAAATACCTGTGCTGGATATGAATTATACCAGAGAAAACCGATACATGCACCCACAAACGCGCTGATAAATATTACCAGCTCNTCGGCGAAAGGAATGTACATGACATTTAAATAATCTGANAACCGTACATGTGAACTTACATATGCAAGAATGGCCAAAGCGATACCTACAATAGCCGATGTTCCAGTTGCTAANCCATCAAGACCATCCGTCATATTTGCCCCATTGGAAACAGCAATTACGATGAAGATGACAATCGGAATAAAAATCAACCAGCCNTATGNAGCGCTATCTCCGAGTAACCATTTATAATTGAACTCGTTGTCTTTTACAAATGGAATCGTAGTGGTCATCTCATCAGTTTCAACCCACTTAAATGATTTATCATCAGAAGATGTATGCTGATGACTTACATTTTTTTCTCCTGCTTTTAAGTTATAATCACTAGCAACTCTTTTATGAACAACGACATCATCTGAAAAATAAAGCACTGACCCCACAATCAATCCGACACCGATCTGACCCACAACCTTAAACTTACCCTTCAGGCCTTCTTTGTTCTTTTTAAACACCTTAATGTAGTCATCAATAAATCCAATCATTCCCAACCAGACCGTTGCAATAATCATGGTGATCACGTAAACATTTTCAAGTCTTGCAAAAAGAAGCGTTGGAATTAAAATAGCCCCAAGGATAATTAGGCCTCCCATTGTAGGTGTTCCTGTTTTTTCGATTTGNCCAGCAAGACCNAGATCTCTCACTGTTTCGCCAATTTGCTGTTTTTGCAAGCGNGCGATGATACGTTTTCCAAATACAATAGAAATAATCAAGGAGGTGATAAGTGCTAGTGCAGAACGGAAAGAGATATAGCTAAACAGGCCCGCTCCTGGTACATTATAATTATCGAGTAATTCAAATAGATAGTACAGCATTATTGTGTCATTTGGTTTGTAAATTCACTTGCAATTTTATAGTCGTCAAAGTCATGTCTNACTCCNTTAATTTCCTGGTATTTCTCATGGCCCTTTCCTGCAATGAGAATCACGTCTGATTCTTTTGCTAGTCTGACAGCTAGCTTGATGGCCTCCTTGCGATNNCCCATCACAAAAGCCTTGTTCAGCTGGTCCTTGTCAAGACCTTTTTGCATATCATTAAGAATGGAATCAGGATCCTCAGTCCTTGGGTTGTCTGATGTTAAAATGAGCTGCTCACTCATCTCGCTTGCGATGGCCGCCATAATTGGTCGCTTATCTTTGTCCCTATCTCCTCCACAACCCACAACNGTAATCAATCGAGCGCTTGTTTGCTTAACCGCCTTAATGGTCTCCAACACATTTTTCAGTGCATCTGGCGTATGGGCATAATCTACGATTGTGGTTGGTCCTCCGGAAACTTTTAAGTATTGAAAGCGTCCTTCCACAGATTTAAGATTACTGAGTACCCCAAGTGTCTCAATCTTATCCTCACCTAAAAGGGTGGATACAGCATAAACAGCCAAGAGGTTGTAGGCATTAAACCTGCCGATTAAACGGGAATAAAACTCCGTATCATCAAGATTCAAGACAAGTCCTGAAAGTTCATTCTCAAGAACCTTAGCCTTGAAGTCAGCTGGTGTTTTCAGGGCATAGTGAACTTGATNTGCCTTTGTATTCTGGAGCATTACCAATGCGTTCTTATCGTCTGTATTTACAAGTGCAAAAGCCGATTGAGGAAGGTGGTCAAAGAATTCTTTCTTCGCTTTTATATAGGCCGAAAAGGTTTTATGATAATCCAAGTGGTCGTGAGAAATATTGGTAAAGACTCCGCCGGAAAAATGAAGACCAAATACCCTATTTTGATCGATGGCATGTGAGCTTACCTCCATGAAGCAATGAGAGCAATTGGCATCTACCATTTCACGTAAAAGTTTATTTAGCTCTACTGGATTGGGTGTAGTATGCGTTGCTTTCACAGCATTATCTCCAATTTTATTTACAACCGTTGACAATAGCCCTGTCTTATGACCTAATCCCATAAAAAGGTCATACATAAGCGTTGCACAGGTTGTCTTTCCATTTGTACCAGTGATTCCAATGAGCTTTATTTCTTTAGAGGGAGATTCAAAAAATGAATTAGAAAGTAAGGCAATGGCTTTAGAAGAATCTGCAACAAGCNCCATAGAGATATCTTCTGCAGAAAAATCAACTTTACGCTCGACTACAAAAGCACGACATCCATTTTCATATGCCGACGCTAAGTAATCATGCCCATCGAGCGAAAAACCTTTGACCGCAACAAAAAGAGAACCTGCTGAACAAGATCTAGAATCAAACTCAATAGACNNAATCATCGAATCGCGCCCACTATATAGTGGCTCGTGCTTTATGGAACTTAATAAATGAGTTAAGCCTTTCATACGTTCTTTAGCGTCAATTTGATTAACCTTCCTTTTTCCAAATCGGTCCCCTCAACAATAGACTGATATATTACCTTTCCGTATCCCGATATCTCAACCACCATTCCCATATCTTCAAGGAGATAAACGGCATCTTTCGCGGTCATTCCTCGCACATTAGGAACCTTCATTTCCATAATCTTTCGAGGAATTAANTTGATTTTTTTTGAGGGTCTAACCTCAGCGACCCAAGGCCCTGAACCCGTTACNTNATGTTCATAACCTAAAGCTGCCAAAACATTAGAAGCGTCTTGCTTGCTACCCGCCTTAATAGGTGGTAAATTTTCAGATTTATCNATGGATTCATTGATGGCATCATGGTACTTCAGATTTGAAGCAAAAACCTTGTTGGCTACCGCCGCAAATACAGTTCCTGAAACTTTTGCACCATAAATGTTTTTCTTAGGTTTATAAATAACCACAATACAAGAATACAAAGGCTTATCAGCTGGNAAAAAGCCACAAAAAGAAGCCTGGTATTGTGATTGTGATCTATTTAAAAACTCTCCTGAGGCAGAAATAAGTTTAACCGTGCCCGTTTTACCGGCAATTTTAAACTCTACACTTTCAAGATCTTGACCAGTTCCATTCTCCATAACACCTACAAGACAGCGCTTGACTTTCTCGACGGTACCTTGCGAACATATTTTTTCATCCATTACAACAGGTTCAAAAATTTTGGTCGGTTTTCCTGAGGTTCTGACTTCTTGAACAAACTGAGGCTTCATCATCTTTCCATTGTTTGCTATTGTATTATATAAATTGAGGGTCTGCAAAGGAGTTTGCTCAAACTCATAACCAATGGACATATATGGTATAGAGATACCTGACCATTGACGTGAACCTGGCCTAGAAACCTTAGGTTCTGGTTCTCCGGCAATTGCAATGCCCAAAGACTTGGTTAATCCAAACTTTTCAAGTCTAGAAATGAACTGATGTGGATCACTTTTATATGCTACATCTATTGTAGGCGCAATGACGTTGGAGGATTTTTCAAATGCTTTTTTGAGCGATATCTTTCCGTAACCCCTTCCATTGTTTGAATCGTAAAGCGGCTTCTTGGAACCTTTAAATCGATAAGTACCCGTTGCGTTTAACTCAGATTCTAATGTTAATTTACCATCTTCTAACACAGCCATCAATGCCGCCAATTTAAATGTAGAACCTGGAGGAGAAAGCCTGCCAACGGCATAATTATAGGACTCTGAGAAAGAGCTATCGGAATTGCGTTTAAGATTAGAGATCGCCCGAATATAACCCGTAGCNACCTCCATAACAATAACGCAACCATGAGAGGCGTCCATTAACATCAATTGTTTTTCAAGCTCTGAATGAACGACCTCTTGAATATCTGAATCTATCGTTGTAACAACGTCTGACCCAGCTATCGACTCCTCAATAACTTTACCGGTTTTTCTCCATCCATTTGCAATTTTCTGTTCAATTTGCGAACCNGGCTTTCCTGCCAAATACTCATGAAATGCACCCTCAATCCCAACAGAATATTTTTTCCCGTTTCTTTCTCGATAATACCCTAGGGTTCTTTGAGCAAGCTTCCCTTTAGGATTTTTACGGACGGTAGATTCCTGATTTTGACCATCAATAATCCCTCCTTTCATTCTACCTTTATTGAAAATAGGGAGCTCCCGAAGCGCCATCCTTTGCTCATTGGTAACTTGCTTTTGAATGGATACATATCGCTTACCTTTAGACCGAGCTGCACGTAATTGATTGGCAATTTCTTTGGCCTCTTTACGTTGAAANAAGTCACTAATTCCTTGNGCTAGAGAATCAATATTTTCATCAAAAAGCTCCTTCGATGCGACGGTCGGATCCATATAGACATCATAATATGAAACNGTAGTGATGAGTGGGTTCATGTCCTTATCTAAAACATCTCCAAAGCGCGGNTCATCAGATACAATTCGTTCCTGAATTTTTCCTTGTCCTGGCATCTCTCCAATCGATTCAGTGGAGAATTGAATCGAAACAACGGTTCCAAAAACCGTCGCCATCAAGGCCATAAACCCAAAATAGATGAGGTAAGCTCGGTTTCTTAAAAATTTTCTATTTGCCTCTTTCATTGATCGTTTGATTCTAGGCGTATTACCTTCGTTGCATTTAAAGATTCCTTGAGACCCCTGTCATTGAGCTTCTCAACCAATTTTTGTCTTCTTGTTTCTATTTCAAAAGCTGTTTTTACCTCAAGGAAATCAGCAGAATTTTGATCTATCTGTATTTGAGTCGCGCGAATCTCATCCTTAATTTGTTTCACATAATATCCCTTTGCTACAAAAAGAATCAGTAGAAATAGACTGAAAAAGATATAAGGCAAGTTGTTCAAGACGAAAGACTTGGTTAAAAATTCTCCATTAAGAATTTGAGCAACCGGGTTGGGTTTTTTAACCTTCGCTTTACGGCTNGATTTTGGCTCAAAACTAGAANTGTTCTTTTCTTTAANCATTCCTTTCTCCTATTCTTAATTTNGCACTGCGTGACCTTGTGTTTTCAGCTTGCTCTTTTTCATCTGGAATAATTGGCTTGCGATTTATCTCCGTAAATGACTTTAAAGGATTTCCGAAAAAATCTTTCTCAAGCTCCCCTTCTAGATTGCCTTTTTTAATAAAATTCTTCACGAGTCTATCTTCTAGAGAATGGTANGACAACACGACCAACCTTCCTCCTGGAGCGATGAGGCTTTCACTTTGACGAAGCAAGTCCTCAAGCGCTTTTATCTCCTGATTTACCTCNATTCTGATCGCCTGAAAAACCTGAGCGTAATACCGATTCTCCTTGAATTTGGGAGCGAAGTCACCTAAAAAAGAAATTAACTCTTGTGTTGTCTTCAAGGAATTTGATTGACGAAACTTGACGATCTCATAGGACAATCTTCGGGCATTTTTTATTTCACCATACTTTCTAAAAATTGAGGTCAACTCCTCTTCATCACTATTGTTCAANAAATCAGCTGCATTTAANTCCGCAGAGGCGTTCATCCGCATATCAAGCGCCCCCTCATTTCTTATTGAGAAACCCCTTACTCCTTCATCGAATTGATGAGAAGACACCCCTAGGTCGGCAAGAATACCGTCAACTTTGGAAACACCTCTTAGCTTCAGCTGGTTTTGTATAAATGAGAAATTAGACTGGATAAAATGAAAGTTAGGCGCCTCCCACNCATTGCGCAAAGCGTCCTTGTCTTGATCAACAGCATAAAGCGATCCCTNAGAAGATAGCTTGTCAAAAATCGCACGAGAATGACCACCGCCGCCAAAAGTAACGTCCACATAAACGCCGTCTGGATTTATAGCCAAACCTTCGACACATGCATCGCGCAAAACNGGTATGTGATATGTACTATTCTTTTGGCTCATCCAAGTCTCCCATTACTTCATTTGCTAAATCTGCAAAGTCCGTTATGTTCTCTTCAATCATGCTGAAGTACTTGGATTTATCCCAAATCTCTACGCGGTCGTTNTATGCAATAAGCATAACCTCTTGCCCTAAGCCGATTCTTTCGGCATGAGCTGTCGGTATCAATACACGACCCGCGTTATCAAGNGCAACTTGTTTTGCGCCTTGATGAAACAAACGATAAAACATTCGATTCTTCGGTTTAAACAAATTCATTTTTGAAAGACGCTCACTCATCTTCTCCCAATCCATGATTGGGTANAGCGTAAGACAATCCTCAAAACCTTTGTTTAACATAAAATCACGCTGGGCAGTCGGAGCCAACTGCTTCCTAAGACCTGAAGGGAATAGAAACCTACCCTTGCTATCTAACTTAACCTCAAATTCTCCTACTAATCCAGCCATAACGAAACTATGAGTAAAAATAATGGAATTTTACCACTTTTTACCACCGATATTCAAATTGTTAATAACTTATAACGTNTGTTTAATTTTTTTGTTTCAAAAATACATCTAATATGTTTGTAAACAATAGAAATAAGACTAAATATAAAAAGTGGTAAAAAGTGGATAACTATTTATTTATAAACAAAATAACACTGCGCGTATTTACGTACTTTTGAACTGTGAAAATTCAACTGAAATATTGGACCCTGCTGATTTTACTCTCGATCATTTGGGGCAGCTCGTTCATCCTCATGAAAAAAGCAATGTACACCGCTGATGGACACGACACCTTTTCTTCTAACCAGGTTGCAACTATGCGTATTCTAATTGCAAGTATCGTACTGTTACCATTTGGTATAAGGGCGTTTAAGTCGATTGATTTCAAGAAGGATTTGGGCTCTTTTTCAATTGTTGCACTATGTGGTAATCTCGCTCCCGCATTTCTATTCACTTATGCGGAAACAGGAATCTCATCTGGACTAGCGGGCATGCTCAATAGCATCACTCCGATCTTTACAATATTTATTGCCATGCTCATATTCAAAGACAAAATGAGTTTTCGACAATTACTTGGTGCTTTAATTGGNACTTTAGGCGTGGGAATGTTGCTCTATTTTGGAAAGAAGAATTCTATTGAAGGAGAATGGAGCCATATTTTAAGTGTGCTAGGAGCCACACTCTGCTACGCCATTAGCCTCAGTGTAATTAGATATAAACTCAAACACTACAAGTCACTAGACATAGCCGCTGTAGCGTTTCTTTTATTGCTTATACCTTCATTAATTTTGTTTTACACAGANGAAACTATCATTACGTTTCAAAATAAAACCGCAATTTGGGATAGCTTTGCCGCTATTCTAACCCTATCAATTATTGGGACCGCACTAGCCCTTTTCATCTTCAATACTATCATCAAAAACACCTCCGCCCTTTTCGCAAGCTCCGTAACTTACTTCATCCCTATTGTGGCAGTTGTTTTTGGTTTCTTCTTCAATGAAGCAATTACCGCACCTCAAATTGGGGGAATGACGATTGCATTGTTAGGTGTTTTTATTGCCAATTCAAAAAGAGACGAAAAGTCTTCATGATTTAATGGTTAATATTTTGATGCATTAGAAGAAAATAGTATCTTTGTCGTCCAATTTTGGATAACTTATAATAGTAATCATTGTTATGTACGCAATAGTAGAGATAGCAGGGCAGCAATTTAAAGTGCAAAAAGACCAGAAGGTTTACGTTCATCGTTTGGAGGCAAAAGAAGGTTCAAAAGTAGAGTTTGATCAGGTATTGCTTTTAGATGATAAAGGAACAGTAAGCGTTGGCGCCCCGGCTGTAGAAGGTGCAAAAGTCACCGCAAAAGTAGAAAACCACGTTAAAGGAGATAAGGTAATTGTCTTTAAGAAAAAACGTAGAAAGGGCTACAAAAAGAAAAATGGTCACAGACAAGCCTTCACGGAATTGTCGATTACCGGTATTAAAGTTAAGAAGCAACCAGCAGCGAAAGCAAAGGAGGCGTAAAATAAAATAAAATGGCACATAAGAAAGGAGTCGGTAGTTCTAAGAACGGTCGTGAATCACAAAGTAAAAGATTAGGTGTTAAAATTTTCGGTGGACAAGCTGCAATCGCAGGAAATATTATTGTCCGTCAAAGAGGAACACAGCATCATCCAGGAGACAACGTTGGTATTGGAAAAGACCATACGCTGTATGCCTTAGAGGATGGCCTTGTTGAATTCAAAAAGAAGAANAANAACAGGTCATTTGTTTCTGTAATTCCTTTGGAGACAGAGGCAGAAGCTTAAAATGCNAATAAAATTATTGAAAGGCCGACAATTGTCGGCNTTTTTTGTTTTCTAGCCATTATATTTGCCTATGACATTGAATCGAAAAAAACGCTGGCTCGCATCTTTAATCGGTGGTTTGATCATGTTCTTAGCCTTTCCTTTTTCAGGAACGATAACACCTCTAATATTTTTAAGCTTTATACCACTTCTCGTTGTTGAAGCAGACATCTTAAGCCACGGNCGCTCCTCTCTAAATATCTTCAGCCATAGCTTTATCTGCTTTTTAATCTTCAACCTAGGAACATCCTGGTGGATCTGGAATGCAAGTGCAGGAGGAGCAATTTTTGCATTTCTATTCAATGCAGTAGTGATGAGCATTGCCTTTCAAGCCTTTCACATTACAAGAAAGCACGTCGGAAGTAAACAGGGCTATCTCTCACTACCCTTTTACTGGCTTGGGTTCGANTACCTGCACAATCATTGGGAATTTGCACACCCATGGCTGTCGTTAGGAAATACATTTTCAGAGCGCGTTGGCTGGATTCAGTGGTATGAATATACAGGCNTTACAGGAGGCTCCTTATGGGTCATTATCGTTAATCTCATTGGCTATATAATTTACCGAAACTGGAAACAAAAGAAAAGTCTTAAAAGATCAATATTTGTATATGCGGCGAGTATAATTATCCCAATCGCCGTATCCTTATCTATCAAAATTAGCTTCAACGGAAGTCTGAAAGACTTATCAGAAAGAAAGCAGGTTGAAACATTGATCATACAACCCAATATCGATCCGTATAATGACAAATTCGACCGCGGAAGCTTCTACGCACAGAATCAAAAAATATTGCAACTAGCGTCTGAAAAAATAAGCCCGAAAACTGACCTTATAGTCGCTCCTGAAACGGCAATAAGCGCCAGTTTTTTCGAACCAAGGCTTACATCGATAATGGTCTACCCAATGTATCGAGATAGTCTCAAAATATGGAATACAGAGCTATTGATTGGGGCCTCTACAATGAAAATGTTCGGTGATAAAAACTCGAGAAGTTCAAGACTAACGAATGACGGTAGATACATTGAATACTACAATACAAGTCTTTTTCTTAGCCCAAATAAAGAAGCAGAATTTATTCATAAATCAAAACTTGTCGCGGGCGTTGAGCACATACCCTACTCCTATTATATCCCGTTTTTTGACGAACTCGCAATTGATAATGGAGGGACGATTGGCTCACTCGGGAAAGAGAAATCTGTAAAAATAATGGAAACGTCTTTTGGAAAAATAGCGCCTATTGTTTGTTATGAATCTGTTTTCAGCGAATTCGTTGCTGAGCAGTCAAGATTAGGTGCAGAATTACTTTGTGTAATCACAAATGATGGTTGGTGGAAAGACACACCCGGCTATAAACAGCACTTCAGCTTTGCAAGACTAAGGGCGATAGAAAATAGAAAATGGCTAATTAGATCGGCAAATACAGGTAAAAGCGGTGTAATATCACCCACCGGCGAAATCATTAAAGAAACTGAGTGGTGGATTCCTGACGCGATAACGGCAAAAGTTCAACTCCTGAGCCAAGAAACAAGCTACACAAAATATGGAGATATACTGGGACGAAGCTCTGCATTCTTAGCAGTTTTCATATTTATTTTCGCACTATCCAAAATCATTAAACCCAACAGCATAGAAAAGTCAAATAGACCCCAGGACGCTGAAAAAAAATCTAAAAACAAACAGAATTGATATATTATATGCAACTTTAAATCATGTCGAAAGAGGAAATAAAGGAGCACCAATTATATATATCAAGCCTGAGCGTATTATGGCAACTATGGAGAGAAAACCGTGGGAGCTTTTCCGAAAAAAAAATGTGGTGGAAAATTTTATTTTTTACGGTCATCAGTGCGCCTTTTCGATGGATGCAACTACTAGCTTACCGGAAAAGAATTCAGGCCATAGACTTTAAAAACAATGCGCCAGTATTTGTAATAGGCCACTGGAGAAGTGGGACAACCCACCTTCACTACCTGTTGTCTAAGGACGATCAGTTTTCTTATTTGGAGGCGTTTCAGGCCTTCTTTTTTCGGGTCGCTTTGGTTTCAAAAAAAACCATGAAACCATTACTTAATAAACTCATGCCTCGGACAAGACCTCAGGACAATGTGGTCATTGATGCAGGCGCTCCTACAGAAGAGGAACATCCACTCACCAATTTAACACATAGGAGCAGTATGCATTCTTTTTTCTTTCCAAGAAATCAAAATTACTTCAAGCGTTATCACCTTTTTGACACCTCGGAACAAGCAATTTCAAAATGGAAGAAAAGCTACAAACGAATGCTTCAAGAAATTGCATTTTATAATGGCTCTAATAAAACACTCTTGCTTAAAAATCCTCATAATACAGCGAGAATTAAAGTCCTAAAAGATATGTTTCCAAATGCGAAATTTATTTTCATTCACCGAAATCCATATGAGGTATATAAATCCACAGAACACCTCTATAAAAGGACCATAAAATCACAGTTTTTGCAAAAATTCAGTGATGAAGAAATATCTGAATGTGTCATTTCATGCTATGAGCTTGTCATGAAGCAATACCTTGAATTAAAAAGGTCGATACCCAAAGATCAATTGACTGAGATTTCATTTAATGAACTATCTAATAATCCTTTAAGTTCATTAGAAGGCATTTACCGCACACTCAATATAGCTGGTTTCGACAAAATAAAACCAAGCTTCGAAAACTATATTAAGGATCAAAAAAATTACAAAAAAAACAAATTTAACGAGCTTCCAGAAGCGTTAAAATCAAAGCTTAAGGATAGGTGGGGATTTGCATTTAAAGCGTGGAATTATCCCCATTGAGATTGTTAAAAATAGCCCATTAAGTCAAACTTTTTGATACCTTTGTTTTGATATAAAGACACATCCTCATGAGTATCTACTTAGATTTTGAAGAGCCTATTAAGGCCATAGAAGAGCAAATTGAAAAGACAAAAGAAATCGGAGACACCTCTGATCTCGATATGACTGATAAAATTCAAGAGCTTGAGCAAAAACTGAAAAAGAAAACCAAAGAGATTTTTACCAATCTGAGTCCATGGCAAAGAGTACAGCTTTCAAGACACCCTGAAAGACCATATACTTTGGCTTACGTCAATGCAATAACTGAAGGGAAATTCATAGAGCTTCACGGCGATAGGAATGTAAAAGACGACAAGGCAATGGTCGGTGGACTTGGTTTAGTCGATGGTAAATCAGTCATGTTCATTGGACAGCAAAAAGGGGTGAATACCAAGATGAGACAATATCGTAATTTTGGTATGCCAAATCCTGAAGGATATAGAAAAGCGCTTCGATTGATGAAGCTAGCAGAGAAATTTAACAAACCTATTGTTACATTTATTGATACACCAGGGGCCTTTCCTGGCTTAGAAGCAGAAGAAAGAGGACAAGGTGAAGCGATTGCGCGGAATATCTATGAGATGATGCGCCTTAAAGTCCCTGTAATATGTATCATTATTGGAGAAGGTGCTTCAGGTGGGGCACTCGGAATTGGTGTTGGAGACAAAGTAGTGATGTTAGAAAACACCTGGTACTCTGTGATTTCTCCAGAATCGTGTTCCTCCATACTTTGGCGTTCATGGGAATTTAAAGAAAAAGCAGCCGACGCATTGAAGCTAACCTCAAAAGACATGTCAAGTAACAAACTAGTGGATGATGTAATCAAGGAGCCTTTGGATGGCGCACACCGTTCTGAACATCTTATTTTTGAGCGCGTTAAGAAGTATATCAAAAAGGCGGTCCAAGAACTTGAGGCTATCTCTCCAGAAAAACGTATTGAGAGTAGAATTGATAAGTTCAATAAAATGGGCGTCTGGAAACACTAAAAAATACTTTTTCTCGATGAATGATTTGGCCGCTACTCCTATAGAATATCTCAAAGGTGTTGGCCCTCAGAAAGCGCAACTATTGCATAAAGAACTGGGTATTAAAACCTATGGCGACCTTTTATTTCATTTCCCCTACAGATATGTTGACCGCTCATCGTTCACAAATATTAATGAGATCCAATACGCAGAAAACCATGTGCTCTTAAAAGGTAAAATAGACCAAATAAGGGAAACAGGAAAAGGTAGATACAAAAAGCTTTCAGCAAGATTTGGGGATGAGACAGGATATATTGATTTAGTATGGTTCCAGGGTGGAAAGTGGATAAAAGATAGTCTCAAAGTCAATGAGGTGTACCACTTATTTGGCAAACCCAAGTTGTACGCTCAAAAATGGTCAATTCCGCATCCTGAAATGACGCTGGCTTCAGGACAAAAAGCGCGTACCGGTTTTTTCCCTCTATATCCTAGTACAGAAAAACTAGGTGCAAAAGGCCTTCACTCAAAAGGGTTAGAAAAGCTCATATCACTGATCATTCCACAAATAGGACCCGCTTACCCTGAGACACTATCGAGTGAAATTTGTACAGAAAATCGATTGATTTCCAAAAAGCAAGCGCTCATAAAGATCCACCAACCTAACACGCAAAATGAAATCCAGGAGGCGAGAATTAGACTAAAGTTCGAAGAGCTCTTTTACCTACAGCTCGAGCTTTTAATTCGAAAAAAACTATCCTCAAGTAGGCACAAAGGTTTTATTTTCAAGGAGATAGGAACACAATTTAATGACTTTTATAGCGCACATCTTCCGTTCGAATTAACAGGAGCACAAAAAAAAGTAATTAAAGAAATTAGAAAAGACTTTCTAAGTGGGCAACACATGAATCGTCTGCTACAAGGAGACGTGGGAAGTGGGAAAACACTTGTTGCTCTAATGGCGATGCTCATTGCAATTGGAAATAAATTTCAAAGTGCGATTATGGCGCCAACAGAAATATTGGCAAACCAGCATTGCGAAACACTTAAAGAATTTACAAAAGGAATGCCTATACGTATAGAATTACTAACAGGCTCAACAAAAAAATCCGAACGCACAAAGATTCATGAAGGGCTAATGAACGGAGAAGTAGACCTTTTGGTTGGTACCCATGCCCTATTAGAAGATACTGTTCAGTTCAAAAACATAGGACTTGTAGTCATAGATGAACAGCATCGATTTGGTGTTGCACAGCGCTCTAAAATGTGGCGAAAAAATATACAACCACCGCATATTTTAATTATGACGGCTACCCCTATTCCCAGAACTTTGGCCATGACCTTTTATGGAGACCTCGAGGTGTCGGTTATTGATGAACTTCCACCAGGCAGAAAAGAAATACAAACAGTTCACCGCTACGAAAAAAATCGACTTCAGGTATTCAAATTTATAGAGACACAGATTGAAAAAGGAAGGCAAATATACATGGTCTTCCCGCTGATTCAAGAATCTGAAAAGCTGGACTTTCATAATCTAATGGATGGTTTTGAGGCTGTTTCTAGATCTTTCCCCCTTCCCAGATACAAGGTCAGTATTGTTCATGGACAAATGAAAAGTGATGAAAAAGAATTTGAAATGCAAAGATTCATCAAAGGAGAAACACAAATCATGGTGGCTACAACGGTCATTGAGGTGGGCGTGAACGTACCAAATGCAACAGTGATGGTTATAGAAAGTGCTGAAAGATTTGGCCTTTCACAGCTTCATCAGCTTAGGGGGCGTGTTGGAAGGGGCGGAGAACAATCCTACTGTATATTAATGACAAAAGTCGAACTCTCAAAAGAGTCAAAGAAAAGAATGTCTACCATGGTGAATTCGAATGACGGGTTCGATATTGCTGAGGTTGACCTTCAGCTCAGAGGCCCAGGTGATTTAATGGGTACACAGCAGAGCGGAGAACTTGATCTTAAAATATCTGACCTAAGAAAAGATGGTGCTATTGTAACTATGGCTAGAGAAGCAGCTCGAAAGCTGATTAATGAGGATCCGAAATTTCAAAAAGATCAGAACAAAAGAATTTTAAAGACCATTGAATTCATCTTGACCAGCAAGCCTGACTGGGGAAAGATTGCCTAAAATATAGGACAAAAAAAAGGGAGGCTAGAGCCTCCCTTTTACTATTATCGAATATTTATTATTCTGATTTTGCTTCTTCCGTCAAACTGTCTAAGGCCTCTTGAGAACCTACAAGCATTTTCTGGAATTTACGTACTCCTGTTCCTGCCGGAATAAGATGTCCTACGATCACATTCTCTTTCAGACCTAGAAGGTGATCTTCTTTGCCTGAAATTGCCGCTTCATTCAATACTTTGGTTGTTTCCTGGAAGGAAGCCGCAGAAATAAATGATTGGGTTTGAAGAGACGCTCTTGTAATACCCTGCAACAATGGTTTAGATGTTGCTGCTTTCGCCTCTCGAGCCTCGACAAGTGCTTTGTCTTCTCTCTTGAGCTTAGCGTTTTCATCACGCAACCTTCTTACAGAAACGAGCTGACCTTTTTTAAGCTCAATAGAGTCTCCAACTTCCTGAACGAACATCATGCCAAACAGAGCGTCATTTTCTTCCATAATGTCTGCTTTGTGCACTGATTGACCTTCTAGGAACTTCGTATCCCCTGAATCTATAATTTCTGCCTTAAGCATCATTTGACGAACAATAACCTCAAAATGCTTGTCATTGATCTTAACACCTTGTAATCGGTATACTTCTTGTATTTCATTTACGATGTATTCCTGAACTTTAGTAGGCCCTTCAATATTTAGAATGTCTCTAGGTGTAATCGCGCCATCCGACAATGGCTGACCAGCTCTAACATAATCGTTCTTTTGAACCAAGATATGCTTTGATAATGGAACAAGATATTTATGTACCGCACCAACCTTAGGCGTGATAATAATTTCTCTGTTACCTCTCTTGATATTACCGTAATCAGCTGTACCATCAATGGCAGAAACAACTGCTGGATTCGACGGGTTTCTTGCCTCAAATAATTCAGTAACCCGTGGTAAACCACCAGTAATATCCCCTGTCTTACCAGCCATTCTCGGTATCTTAACCAAGATATGACCTGCCTCAAGCTTATCGCCTTCTTTCACAGAAATATGAGAGTTAACCGGTATTGAGTATTCTCTCAAAATCTCTTTAGATTTTGTATCAATAATATGAATTGCAGGAGTCTTCTTTTTGTCCTTGGTTTCTGTAATTACTTTTTCGGTAAATCCAGTTTGCTCATCCACCTCTTCACGGTATGTGATACCTTCTTCAATGTTCTCGAAGACAACAGTACCTTTCACCTCTGAGATTATCAAAGCATTATAGGGATCCCATTTACAAATAACATCACCTTTTTTAACCTTTTTCTTGGCAACAACTAAAAGCTCAGAGCCGTAAGGTATATTGGTATTCATGATAACAATACCTGTTTTCTCATCTGTAATCTTAAGCTCAGCCGAACGACCAACAACGATTACTTTTTTCTTACCATCATCACCTTTCTTTTCGATTGTTCTTAGCTCATCAATTTCTAATAAACCATTTCCTTTCGCTTTGATATCTGAAACATCTGCGATATTAGATGCAGTACCCCCAACGTGGAACGTACGTAATGTAAGTTGTGTTCCTGGCTCTCCAATGGACTGTGCTGCCACAACTCCAACTGAATCTCCTCGTTGCGCCAATCTGTGGTTAGAAAGATTTCGTCCATAACATTTGGCACAAACTCCTCTTCTCATCTCACAAGTCAATACCGATCGAATTTCGACTTCTTCTATTTCCGCTTCTTGGATCATCTCTGCAACATCCTCATCTATCAGTTCTCCCGCAGATACAATTATATCATCTGATTCTGGAACGTAAATGTCATGAACAGAGGTTCTACCTAATATTCTATCGTACAATGGCTCGACAATCTCGTCATTTTTCTTAAGTGCAGTAGCTACAATACCACGCAGCGTACCACAATCCTCAGAATTAATAACAACATCCTGGGCAACGTCAACAAGTCTTCTAGTCAAGTAACCCGCATCCGCAGTTTTAAGTGCTGTATCGGCAAGACCTTTACGTGCACCGTGAGTTGATATAAAGTACTCAAGAATCGAAAGTCCTTCCTTAAAGTTCGAAAGAATCGGATTTTCAATAATCTCTTGAACAGAAGCTCCAGATTTTTGTGGTTTGGCCATCAAACCTCTCATTCCAGAAAGCTGTCTAATTTGTTCCTTAGAACCCCTTGCACCAGAATCAAACATCATGTAGATGGAATTGAATCCTTGTCTATCTGTTTTGAGCTGATCCATTAAGGTATGCGTCAGTCGTGAATTTGTATGCGTCCAAACATCAATAATTTGATTGTACCGCTCATTGTTTGTGATCAGACCCATATTATAGTTCATCATCACCTCTTTCACTTGCGTTTCTGCTTTGTCTACAAGCGCAACTTTTTCCTTAGGAATGATAATATCATCTAGATTAAAGGACAAGCCACCTTTGAAGGCCATTGTATATCCTAACTCCTTAATATCATCAAGAAATTGAGCTGTTCTAGAAGTCCCGGAGATTTTAAGTACACCACCAATAATGTCTCTTAATGCTTTTTTGGTAAGTACCTCGTTGATAAATCCTGCCTCTCTTGGGACATGCTCATTGAAAAGAACGCGACCACAAGTAGTTTCGATTAGTCTTACTTCTGATTCACCAAGGTCATTCAAATCCTCAGTTTTAACCTTAATTGAAGCATGCAGATCTAACTTGTTTTCATTGTAAGCAATGATTACCTCGGCTGGAGAATAGAAAATACCGTCTTCTCCTTTAACAACATCATCTTTTAATGACTTTTTCTCTTTGGTTATGTAATAAAGTCCAAGTACCATATCCTGAGATGGAACCGCAATTGGCGCACCATTCGCAGGATTCAGAATATTGTGAGAGGCAAGCATTAACATTTGCGCCTCAAGAATTGCCGCATTTCCAAGTGGAAGGTGAACAGCCATCTGGTCACCATCAAAATCGGCGTTAAATGCCGTAGTTACCAAAGGATGTAAGCGAATCGCTTTACCTTCTATTAGCTTTGGCTGGAATGCTTGAATACCCAATCTGTGAAGCGTTGGAGCCCTATTCAATAGAACAGGATGTCCTTTCAAGATATTCTCTAAAATATCCCATACCACAGGTTCTTTCTTATCAACAATTTTCTTCGCAGATTTTACTGTTTTCACAATACCTCGTTCAATCATTTTACGAATGATGAATGGCTTGTAAAGCTCTGCAGCCATACCCTTAGGTAGTCCACATTCGTGAAGCTTTAGGTTTGGCCCAACAACAATCACAGAACGTGCAGAATAATCAACACGCTTACCAAGTAAGTTTTGACGGAACCGACCTTGTTTACCTTTAAGAGAGTCAGAAAGCGATTTAAGCGCCCTGTTAGATTCTGTCTTAACAGCGCTAGACTTTCTTGAGTTATCGAATAACGAATCTACTGACTCCTGAAGCATTCTTTTCTCGTTTCGAAGAATTACTTCTGGCGCTTTAATTTCAATAAGTCTTTTTAAACGATTATTTCTGATAATTACCCTACGGTATAAATCATTTAAGTCAGAGGTAGCAAAACGACCACCGTCAAGTGGAACAAGAGGACGCAGTTCTGGTGGAATTACCGGAACAACTTTTACAATCATCCATTCAGGACGATTCTCTATTCTCGTTTGAGAATCCTTCATTGCCTCTACAACTTGAAGTCTTTTCAATGCCTCGTTCTTTCTTTGAACAGAAGTTTCATTCTCTGCAAGGTCACGAAGTTGGTAAGACATCTCCTCTAAATTCAGAGACTGAAGTAGGTCATGAATTGCTTCAGCACCCATCTTAGCAATGAATTTATTTGGATCTGTATCGTCCAAATATTGGTTCTCCTTCGGAAGTGCATCTAGAATATCTAAATACTCCTCCTCTGTTAGGAATTCCATTTTATTGAGCTCAACCTCTGGTAATTCATTCGCAGCCCCACTCTGAATAACAACGTATCTTTCGTAGTAAATGATTTGATCCAACTTCTTCGTTGGAAGACCTAAAAGGTATCCAATTTTGTTTGGTAAGGATCTGAAGTACCAAATATGCGCAACAGGAACGACTAAGGCAATGTGTCCCATGCGCTCTCTACGAACTTTTTTCTCAGTTACCTCAACTCCACAACGGTCACAAACGATTCCCTTATAACGGATTCTTTTGTATTTCCCACAGTGGCATTCGTAATCCTTTACAGGGCCAAAGATTCTTTCACAAAACAAGCCATCTCGTTCGGGCTTGTAAGTTCTGTAATTGATTGTCTCTGGTTTTAATACCTCACCACTAGAATTCTCCAAAATTCTTTCTGGAGACGACAGTGAAATCGTTATTTTATTAAAACTACTTTGTTTTCTTGGTGTTTCTTTTTTGAAAGCCATTTTCTCTTTGCTAATTCGTTATTTACTAGTTCCTTAATCCATTGTTACATTCAGACACAAACCTCGAAGTTCGTGAAGCAATACATTGAATGACTCAGGTATACCTGGCTCACCAATATTATCGCCTTTCACAATACTTTCGTATGCTTTAGCCCTACCGTTAACATCATCGGATTTCACTGTTAATATTTCTTGAAGGATATTCGATGCACCAAATGCTTCTAATGCCCAAACCTCCATTTCACCAAAACGCTGACCACCAAATTGCGCTTTACCACCAAGTGGCTGTTGCGTAATTAATGAATATGGTCCGATTGATCTCGCATGCATCTTATCATCAACCATGTGAGATAATTTAAGCATGTAAATCACACCTACGGTTGCTGGCTGATGGAATCTTTCACCAGTTCCACCATCGTATAAGTAAGTCTTACCTGATTGAGGTACACCGGCTTTATCTGTCCACTCGTTAATTTCTTCAGGTGTAGCACCATCGAAAATTGGCGTTGCAAACTTCATACCTAGCTTCTCTCCTGCCCAACCAAGGACAGTTTCATAAATTTGACCGAGGTTCATACGAGACGGCACACCTAAGGGGTTAAGAACAATATCGACTGGTGTTCCGTCTTCCAAGAAAGGCATATCTTCTTGACGAACAATGTTCGCAACAATACCTTTATTTCCGTGACGTCCAGCCATTTTATCTCCAACCTTCAGTTTTCGTTTCTTCGCAACAAATACCTTGGCCAATTTGATTATTCCTGCAGGAAGTTCATCTCCAACAGAGATATGGAATTTACGTCTTTTGTAGTTACCCAAAATATCATTTGCCTTAATATTGTAATTATGAATTACACGGCTAATCAATTGGTTCACTTTATCATCCGTAGTCCATTTCAATGGATTTACAATCGTATAGTCTAAAGAAGTTAACGCCTTCATTGAAAACTTTGCTCCTTTTTTAATCAATTCCTCCTTGAAGTTGTTGAAAACACCCGCAGATTTTTTATCGCCTACAATCTTTATCAACTTCTCAGCTAACTTTTCCTTAAGCGATACAATATCTTTTTGGTATTCAGCATCGATTGTCTCTAACAATGGCTTGTCTTGACTTTTTGATTTTCTATCCTTAACAGCTCTAGAGAATAGTTTCTTATCTATAACAACTCCTCTTAAAGAGGGACCTGCTTTCAATGAAGCATCTTTCACATCTCCTGCCTTATCACCAAAGATTGCTCTAAGAAGCTTCTCTTCCGGAGATGGATCAGTTTCACCTTTTGGTGTAATTTTACCGATTAAGATATCTCCTTCTTTTATCTCTGCTCCAACTCGAATACATCCATTCTCATCTAAGTCTTTGGTAGCTTCTTCACTAACGTTTGGAATATCTGCTGTAAGTTCTTCCATTCCTCGTTTAGTATCTCTAACCTCTAAAGAATATTCATCAATGTGAATTGATGTAAACACATCGTCACGAACAACGCTCTCAGAAATGACAATCGCATCCTCAAAGTTATAACCTTTCCATGGCATGAATGCCACTTTTAAGTTTTGACCGAGTGCTAGCTCTCCTTTTTGGGTTGCATAACCTTCACAAAGAACTTGACCTTTTACAACCTTATCACCCTTAACAACAATCGGCTTCAGGTTGATACAAGTACTTTGGTTCGTTTTCATGAATTTAATCAAAGAATACCTTGTAACTTCGCTTTCGAAGCTCACAAGTTTATCCTCGGAATTCCAATCATATCGAATAACAATCTCATTCGCATCAACATATTCTACAATACCAGAACCCTCTGCGTTAATCAATACTCTAGAATCTTCGGCTACAAGCTGTTCAATCCCTGTTCCAACAATTGGAGAGTTCGGTTTTAATAATGGAACTGCTTGACGCTGCATGTTTGATCCCATCAAAGCTCTGTTGGCATCATCATGCTCCAAGAATGGAATAGACGAGGCTGCGATTGAAGCAATTTGATTCGCTCCAACATCCATTAAGTGTAATTTATTTGGCTCTACAACTGGGAAGTCTCCCTCAAATCTAGCCTTCACAACATCGGATAAGAAATTACCTTTATCATCTACTTTTGCATTTGCCTGAGCGATGATTTTTTCATCCTCTTCCTCAGCAGCAACATATATAGGTTCTTTGTCATATTGGACCTTACCTTTCTGAACGGATCGATATGGTGTTTCAATAAAACCAAGTTTATTCACCTTAGCAAATACGCACAATGAAGAAATCAAACCAATATTTGGTCCCTCAGGGGTTTCAATCGTACAAAGGCGACCATAGTGGGTGTAGTGAACATCACGAACCTCAAATCCAGCTCTTTCACGTGATAGACCACCAGGTCCGAGCGCAGACAATCTTCGTTTGTGTGTCACCTCTGACAATGGATTCGTTTGATCCATAAATTGAGACAACTGATTCGTTCCAAAAAACGAGTTAATCACAGAAGATAGCGTTTTCGCATTGATCAAGTCAATAGGCGTAAATACCTCATTGTCTCTTACATTCATTCTCTCTCTAATCGTTCTTGCCATTCTTGCAAGACCCACTCCGAACTGAGAATACAACTGCTCACCAACCGTTCTAACACGTCTATTTGATAAGTGATCAATATCATCTACATCCGCTTTAGAATTAATCAATTCAATAAGATACTTGATAATTTTAATCATATCATCTTTAGTCAGAACTCTTGACTGTTCTTCTTGATCAATCCCCAATTTTTTGTTCAGTCGGAATCTTCCAACTTCACCTAGATCATATCTTGTATCTGAGAAAAATAGCTTCTCGAAAACACCCTTTGCAGTATCATAATCGGGCGGATCTGCGTTTCTCAATTGTCGATAGATGTGCTCGACAGCTTCTTTTTGAGAATTTGAAATATCTTTTTGAAGCGTATTATAGATAATGGTATAATCAGCCGTATTCACATTCTCTTTGTGAAGTGTTACTGATTTTGCTCCGGACTCCATAATGGCCTCAAGGTGCTCTTCTGTAATATCCAACTCACGGTCAAATATGACTTCATTTCTTTCTATAGAAACAACCTCTCCAGTATCTTCATCCACAAAATCTTCTATCCAAGTCTTAAGAACTCTTGCGGCTAGCTTTCTGCCAACGAGCTTCTTTAAATTTGTTTTATTTACCTTAACCTCATCGGCCAAACCAAAGATGTCTAATACATCTTTGTCAGTTTCATAACCAATTGCTCTAAACAATGTAGTTACAGGTAATTTCTTTTTTCTGTCAATGTAGGCATACATGACATTATTAATATCAGTAGCAAATTCTATCCAAGAACCTTTAAAAGGAATTATTCTCGCAGAATATAGCTTTGTTCCATTGGCGTGTCTTGACTGTCCAAAGAAAACTCCAGGTGATCTGTGAAGCTGTGAAACGATAACCCGTTCCGCTCCATTCACTACGAAGGATCCTTTTGGCGTCATATAAGGGATTGTCCCCAAATACACATCTTGTACAATTGTTTCGAAATCTTCATGTTCAGGATCGGTACAGTACAATTTCAATTTAGCCTTCAGTGGGACACTATAGGTTAAACCTCTTTCAATACATTCGGAAATTGAATATCTCGGTGGATCGATGAAATAATCCAAAAATTCCAAAACGAATTGGTTTCTTGTATCTGTGATCGGAAAGTTCTCAGCGAACACTTTAAAAAGCCCTTCACTTTCTCGATTTTCGGGAGTAGTTTCCAATTGGAAAAATTCCCTAAATGATTTCAATTGGATTTCTAAGAAATCCGGATAGTCAAATTGATTTTTACCGGATGCAAAATTAATTCTGGTTGAATTATTTGATGTTGCCAAGGATGAATGTTTTTAGTTAATGTTTAAGTATTCAATATGAATACCACTTAAAACAAGACAAGGCACCCGCAAAAATGCGGTGCCTTTCTTGTCAATAATTTGAGTTAATTACTTAATCTCAACTTCAGCTCCAGCTTCTTCCAAAGACTTTTTAAGTCCTTCAGCTTCGTCTTTCGCTACACCTTCTTTTAATGTCGTAGGTGCGTTGTCTACTAAGTCCTTAGACTCTTTAAGACCTTTACCAGTAAGTTCTTTTACAAGTTTAACTACTGCTAGTTTGCTAGGTCCACCAGCATTCAATACTACGTCGAATTCTGTTTTCTCTTCAGCAGCTTCGCCACCAGCTCCGCCAGCAGGGCCAGCAACAGCCACAGCAGCAGCTGCAGGTTCGATTCCATATTCGTCTTTCATGATCGTTGCTAACTCACTAACTTCTTTTACTGTTAGGTTTACTAGCGTTTCTGCAATTTGCTTTAAATCAGCCATTTTATTTTGTTTTTAAAAAGGTTTAATAATTAAATTATGCTCTTTCTTCGAGCGTTTTCAACATGCCAGCAAGCGAACCGCCAGCGTTTTGTAATCCAGATAATACATTTTGTGCTGGGCTTTGTAACAAGCTAATAATGTCACCGAGTAATTCCTCTTTACTTTTTAAGGACTCAAGTGCACTAAGCTGCTCATCACCAATGAAAATTGCTTCATCAACATATGCTCCTTTCAAAATTGGTTTAGGATTCTTTTTACGAAAATCCTTAATCATTTTAGCTGGGGCACTTGAAGATTCTGACAACATGATTGAGGTCGCTCCTTTCAAAACATCTTTCAATGTCCCAAAATTCTTACCTTCTACACGATCCATTGCCTTTTCCAATAATGCATTTTTCACTACACGCATACTGATGTTTGCCTGAAAACATTTTCTTCTCAATGAATTCACGGTTTCAACTGTAAGCTCTGCAGTGTCTGTAAGATAGAATACATTGGATGCTGTTAAGTCAGCGGCCAAATCATCTATGTACTTTACTTTTTCTTCTCTAGTCATTTTCTTGAGTATTATGCGTTAAGAGACTTGGCATCTATCTGAATTCCAGGACTCATTGTAGAGGTCATATAAACACTCTTAATGTAAGTCCCTTTAGCAGACGATGGTTTCATTTTTATCAACGTTTGTAGCAATTCATTTGCATTTTCGAAGATTTTATCTCCATCAAAACTAACTTTAGCTACTGATGAATGAACGATTCCATATTTATCAACCTTAAAGTCGATTTTACCAGCCTTCACTTCCGTTACAGCTTTTCCTACTTCCATCGTAACTGTTCCTGTTTTAGGGTTCGGCATTAAACCTCTAGGACCCAAAATACGTCCTAAAGCACCAACTTTTCCCATCACAGAAGGCATTGTTACAATAACATCAACATCAGTCCATCCTGACTTTATTTTAGCAATGTATTCATCTAAACCAAAATAATCTGCTCCAGCATCTTTTGCTTCTTGTTCCTTATCAGGAGTACAAAGCACCAATACTTTTACATCTTTTCCAGTTCCATGTGGAAGCGCAACTGTTCCTCTAACCATTTGATTTGCTTTTCTTGGATCAACACCAAGACGCACACACACATCAACAGAAGCGTCAAACTTAGTGGTCGAAATATCTTTCACTAAATTACATGCATCCGTTAAAGAGTAGGCTTTTGTTAAGTCGTGTTTTCCAAAAACCGCTTTTCTATTTTTAGTCATTTTTTTCATAACCTAAATTATTTGGATTTTGGAGCACTACCGCCCTTTACATTAACACCCATACTGCGTGCAGTACCTGCCACCATCATCATTGCTGAATCAACGGTAAAACAATTTAAATCAGGAAGCTTGTCTTCTGCGATTGTACGAATTTGGTCCCATGAGATGGCACCAACCTTCACACGATTCGGTTCAGCGGATCCTTTTTTAATTTTGATTTGTTCCATGATTTGCACAGCTGCCGGAGGCGTTTTCAAAACAAAGTCAAATGACTTGTCGCTATATACTGTGATTACAACCGGTACTACTTTCCCAGGTTTATCTTGGGTTCTTGCATTAAATTGCTTGCAAAACTCCATGATATTCACACCCTTTGCACCAAGTGCTGGTCCAACGGGAGGGGCTGGGTTAGCCGCACCACCTCTGATCTGTAATTTGATCAATCCTGCTACTTCTTTAGCCATATATATAAAATTGTGTAGTCAAACATGAACCTTAAACGATGGGAAGCTTTAATCATCTAGTTCACTCCTACGGGTTAATACAAATTAACTCTCCTTCTCAACTTGCATATAGCTAAGCTCGAGAAGATTCTTACGTCCAAAAATCTTAACCATCACTTTCAATTTCTTTTTATCCTCATTGATATCATCAATGACACCACTGAAATTATTGAAAGGACCGTCAATTACTTTTACGGACTCACCCACCACAAACGGAATTTTCAATTCCTCTTCTGTTTCTGCCAGTTCATCGACCTTACCTAAAATACGATTGACCTCTGACATTCTCATAGGCACGGGTTCTCCACCCTTTTCAGTACCTAAAAATCCTATAACATTCGGAATGCTTCTTATGACGTGCTTAACTTCCCCAACAAGGGCTGCCTCAATCAAAACATATCCGGGTAAATAAGCGCGTTCCTTATTTACTTTTTTTCCATTACGAATTTGGAAGATTTTCTCGGTAGGAATCAAAACTTGATCAATGTTGTCATCTAAGTTTTTCATTCGAGACATCTCAATTTCCAAATAGTGCTTTACACTTTTTTCTTTCCCACTAATCGCACGTACAACGTACCATTTTTTTGCAATTTCACTCATAGCCCGACTTTAGAAAAAATTGTATATGTTTCCTAGAACACCATTCCACCAGAAATTAGGATCGTTACCAAAAACTTTATCCATTACAAAAATGGCAAGCGACAGTAATATAGATGCTATAACAACCAAAATCGTATTGTTTTGTAGTTCTTGCCATGTAGGCCAAGTGACGTTATGCACTAACTCGCTGTATGTTTCTTTTACGTAACTAACCAATTTCATTCTTCCATTTTCTATTAATTCAGCACGGGCGGTAGGATTCGAACCCACGACCAATGGTTTTGGAGACCACTACTCTACCAACTGAGCTACACCCGTTTAAAAAGGGGAGCATTGCTCCCCTTGTTTTAAACTTATCTTCGTAATACTTACGAAACAATCTCAGTAACCTGGCCAGCACCCACAGTTCTACCACCCTCACGGATTGCAAAACGTAGACCCTTGTCCATCGCTACAGGTACAATCAACTTAACGGTGATTGATACATTGTCTCCAGGCATTACCATTTCACGACCGTCAGTTAAGAAGATCTCTCCTGTAACATCTGTAGTACGGAAATAGAATTGCGGTCTGTATTTGTTGTGGAAAGGAGTGTGACGTCCACCCTCTTCTTTCTTCAATACATAAATCTCAGCTTTGAATTCTTGGTGTGGTTTTGTAGAACCAGGCTTACAAATAACCATTCCTCTTTTGATTTGAGCTTTCTCAATACCTCTTAAAAGGATACCAACGTTATCTCCTGCTTCACCTCTATCCAAAATCTTACGGAACATTTCAACACCAGTTACAGTTGACGTTAATTTCTCATCACCCATACCTAAAATCTCAACTGGGTCTCCAGTATTGCAAACACCTGTTTCAATTCTTCCCGTTGCAACTGTACCACGACCAGTAATCGTAAATACATCTTCAACAGGCATCAAGAATGGCTTGTCAACATCACGAGGAGGAAGTTCGATGTAAGTATCAACAGCTTCCATTAATTCGTTTACAGTTTCAACCCACTTGTCTTCATTGTTTAATGCACCAAGTGCAGAACCTTGAATCACTGGTGTGTTGTCACCATCATACTGGTAGAAAGAAAGCAATTCTCTTACTTCCATCTCAACCAACTCTAATAGTTCTTCATCATCAACCATATCCACTTTATTCATGAATACAACCAATCTTGGAACACCAACTTGTCTTCCTAGAAGGATGTGCTCACGCGTCTGTGGCATTGGTCCATCTGTTGCAGCAACAACTAGAATAGCACCATCCATTTGAGCAGCACCCGTAACCATGTTCTTTACGTAATCGGCGTGACCTGGACAGTCAACGTGTGCGTAATGACGGTTTTTTGTTTCATACTCAATGTGAGCTGTGTTAATAGTAATACCACGCTCTTTCTCTTCCGGAGCGTTGTCAATTGAACTAAAATCTCTTGCAGCTGCAAGACCTTGGTTTGACAATACGCTTGAAATCGCAGCTGTCAAAGTTGTTTTACCGTGATCTACGTGACCAATTGTACCAATGTTCACGTGTGGTTTGGAACGATCAAAATTTTCCTTTGCCATTTTTCTATTTGTTACTTAATTAATAATTTACTTTTTTACAACATTCATGCGCAAGCGCAATATTTTTTTTGAGCCAATGACGAGAATTGAACTCGTGACCTCTTCCTTACCAAGGAAGCGCTCTACCCCTGAGCTACACCGGCGGCTCAATTGAAAGTGAGCGGGAGACGAGGGTCGAACTCGCGACATTCAGCTTGGAAGGCTGACGCTCTACCAACTGAGCTACTCCCGCTTATTTCTTTCTGTGGGGAGAGCAGGATTCGAACCTGCGAAGGTAAAACCAACAGATTTACAGTCTGTCCTCGTTGGCCGCTTGAGTATCTCCCCAACATTCCGAGCCGATGGAGGGATTCGAACCCCCGACCAGCTGATTACAAATCAGCTGCTCTGGCCAACTGAGCTACATCGGCAAATTTGTTGGTACACAAAAAAAAGAACGCATTCTTTCCCAAATTGTTTAATTTTGGGACTGCAAATGTATGAAACTTTTTTTTATCACAAACTTTTTTAAGAATAATTTTAATCAAGTTTTTCTTTTGTGAAAAAAGTTTAATTCAATACTTTGCAAAAGTAAGGATGAAAAACAGGAAAAAGGCAATTGTATGCGTTTCAAATGACTTGATTACAGATAATCGTGTAGCCAAGACTTGCCTTGTTTTAGAGTACCAAAATTACGAGGTACTCCTTGTAGGAAGAAAGAAGAGAAATAGCCCCAAGATGAATCCAAGAAACTATGCTTGGAAACGCTTCATACTCCCTTTCGAAAAAGGCCCCTTTTTCTACCTTACTCTTAACCTTAGATTGTTGTTGTTTTTGTTGGGGCGAAAAGTAGATTTAATTTATGCAAACGACTTGGACACCTTAGCGCCTTGTTACATTGTATCAAAAATCAAAAATACTCGGCTCATTTACGATACTCATGAGCTATTTACGGAGGTTCCTGAGCTTACATCGCGCCCGAAGATTCAACATATATGGTTGAAAATTGAATCAACAATTTTCCCGAGATTAAAACAAGTTATTACGGTAAATGATTCCATTGCAAAAATCTACATGCAAAAATACAATGTCGCGGTCACAACCGTTCGTAATGTACCAGTGTATGACAAAGAGAAGATTTCACGTAATACCCGAAAAGAATTTAACTTAAGAGACGAAGATTTCATTTTGATTATTCAAGGATCGGGACTAAACAAAGACAGAGGAATTGAGGAAGCGGTGAGCTCGATGCAATACTGCACAGACTGCGTGCTTCTGCTTGTTGGAGATGGAGATGTCATACCTAAAGCAAAAAAAATGGTAGCCGAACAAAAAATGGAATCTAAGGTCCGTTTCATTCCACGAAGGCCATATATAGAACTCATGAAAATTACTAGGCTTGCTGATCTTGGATTACTTTTAGATAAGAACACCAGTCTCAATCAAGGACTTGCCCTTCCAAATAAATTATTCGATTATATTCATGCGGGTATTCCGATTCTTAGCGCAGAACTTACCGAAATAACAAAAATCATCAAGCAATACGAGGTGGGGATTTTTCTTTCAGAAATAGAACCTAAAATCATCTGTGAAACCATCTTAAAATATAAATCGAATATAGCACTTCAAAAGCAACATCGAATAAATTGCAGAAATGCTGCAGAGCAAGAAAATTGGCAAATCGAGCAACAGAAGCTTATTAATGTCATTCGCTCCTCTGAGCAGAACGAAGCATAAACAAATATGCTAGCTTATACAAATTAAACAAGGTTAAATTAGCAAAACCGATTTCAAGCAAAAACCGAAAAGGCCTTCTAAGTCCGATTAATATAATTCGAAGGAGCAAGCTATGCTCAAATTTAAAATATGTTTTTAAAATCTTTAGGCGCTCTAATAGCTGCTCATTTTCTTCGGCTAGTTGCCAAACATGAAGAAGGTTTTTAAGCCCCTCGTCAGTTTTATTCAAGAATTGGGTATTTGAGTCTAGGTGCGCATTTAAGACTGGATTATCAATATGACTTATTGAAATGCCATTGCGCTCTAATTCAAAACCAAATAAGGTATCCTCGTGACCATATCCTTTAATCAGTTCGTTGAATGGATATGCTTCAAGTGTCTCTCTGTCAACAATGAAATTATTCGTTTTGAGCGTAGATTTTTCTTTATTTACACGTTCTTGAAAGCTTTTGCTCTCTTTGATACTACCATATTTCCACCGCAATCGATAATAAATTCTTGGTGTTTCTTTTTGATACACACTGGCTCCAAAAAGTAATTTTGGGCTACTCGACCGAATAAAGTCAATATATTTAGAGAGAAAATCTGGACGGATAATTTCAGCATCACAATCCAAAAACAATAAATATTCAGCAGACGTATGTTGTAAAAATGCATTGCGGATTTTTGAACGACCAATATTTTTTTTAAGCTGAACAATGTTAGCATACGTTCTTAGGTTATCATATTGCCCTTGAAATGCTTGAGACGAAGCATCGTCCATAATTACAATTGAAACCTCCTCCTGTAAATAATGAGACTGGGCAACTAGATCGCTTACTAAGCGCTCAACTTTTTGATTGTATACGGGTATGCAAACCGCAAGCATACAAATAACTTAAGCCATTGTATTTGGCGTGCCGAAATTCATCGGTGGAAGTTCTGAATTAGGTTCGTCAATTTGACCAAAATTATCCTCATACTTTTTCATATTATCTTGCAGCGCCTTTAAAAAGCGTTTTGCATTTTGAGGATTCATAAGCACTCTAGAGCGGACTTTCCCTTTGGGCATTCCAGGCATTATCTGAATAAAATCACAAACTACCTCCGAAGGAGAATGAGTAATCA
Source organism: Crocinitomicaceae bacterium TMED16 (assembly GCA_002167775.1). Lineage (GTDB taxonomy): Bacteria > Bacteroidota > Bacteroidia > Flavobacteriales_D > Crocinitomicaceae > UBA952. The sequence goes on from NHBV01000028.1 coordinate 39,720, forward strand.
CCGCTAAATTTGAATATACACCCAAGGATGTTTCCTCAGAAAGCTCAATATTCATTTGTTTTTCATCTTGTGGTTTAGACATGTTGCTGTATTTCTAATTCTTCTTCATTGAATACAATACCATGGGTACTTAATTCAGATAGAATTGGTTCATAAATCTCTTTATTTATCGGAAGCGTCACTCCTTTTTCCTGAAGTACTCCATTTAAAATCATCTTAGCTCCAATTGCAATAGGCAAACCGACTGTATTGGCCATAGCCGTATACGTTTGGTCTTCTCCTATGTTTATCATCGAAGATACTATTTTTTTAGCTTTCCCATTGTGCTCAAATTCAAACTCATGGTACATCACAAGCATATCTTTATCATCCTCAGAAAGAGACATTTTACGCACCATCAACTTCTCAAGAAGCTGGGCAGGGGTAGCTCCCTCAAAACCAAAATCTTGATCTGCACCAAATACCCCGAGCCACTCGAATTGTTCATACAAGTACATCCTATCTTCTCTCAAAAAATATTTAAACTTTTGTTCCACAGACAAATTCGGGATATAAGGCAGGAAAGCATTTAAAAAATCACGAGGCCTTAGCTTCGCAGCATTCGTCATGGGAAATGAATCATCCGTCATTCCAAGCTCAATAAAAACATTAAATCCTTTGCAAAAATTTGGTCTTCGAAGCGTTCCTCTGTACAGTGTTGCAATACCATCCAATCCATAGGTCTTTTTATAAGACAAAGAATCTCTATTGGGATAACCCACAAACTTACCATGGTTAGGTATTGTAATGCGATCTAAGCGATCAAACAATCTATTATAGGGAATGTATTTAAACTCATGATTGTCTTGAAACATGGCTGTACCTCCTTTACCGGCAAGTACTACATTTCTTGGGTTCCATGTAAATTTATACCTCCAAGGATTGTCATCGTATTCTTCGGCAACTAGACCACCGCAAAAAGACTTAAAACTATGAAGTTTACCACCAATTTCTTTGATATGATCAATGATCTTCATTGCACTCATATGGTCAATACCTGGATCCACTCCTATTTCATTCATAATCACGATTCCAGCGGCCTTTGCTTCTTGGTCTAGTGCATTCATTTCATCGGAGATATAGGAAGGCGTAATTAAATTCTTTCTCAATGAAATACAATCTTTTGCAATATCGACATGAAATCTCGCTGGCAGCATAGATATGACAAGGTCTGCATTTTTAATTTCACCGATTCTTTCTTCACGCTGAAGCGCATTAAAAGCTAGTGCTTTGGCAGAAGAAAATCCTTCGATTAGCTTTTCGACTCGACTCAAATCTCTGTCTACAATTCTCAATTGCCAACCTTCTTTGTTAGAGGCATTCAGGAGGTATCTTATCATTGATGACGCGGAAAGACCCGCGCCCAATATCAGTATGGTTTTCATGAAACTAAATTATGTACGCGAAGTAATTAAGGGGCGAATTGTATCAAACAACTTGTCTTCATCCCATGGTTTTTCAATAAACTCCTCTAAAAGATTTTCAGATTTCAAGGAATCTACGGAAGATCTATTGGCTTGTCCAGAGAGCATAATACATTTTAAGTACTTATGCTTTAATTTCAGCTTTCGAATTAGCTCTGCACCCGTCATTTTTGGCATTTGATAATCAACCATCACAAAAATAACATCAATCCGTTCATCTATTAAAAGGTCAATATTTTCGAGCGCCTGATTAGGGTCGGTAAAATACTCTATCAATGTCTGCGACTGATCCATGATTTTCGACAGCTGAAAACCCAGCATTTGAAGAATATATGGATCATCATCAACACACACAACAGCACACTTCATCTCACTCATATTTCAAAAGTAATTATAAATTTTGTTAGGGTTTCGCTCGATTCAACAATAATATCTGCCTGGTGCTCTTTTAACACATTCTTGACAATACTCAAACCTAAACCTGAACCACTTTTCTTTGCTTTTGTGG
>NHBV01000029.1 GCA_002167775.1 Crocinitomicaceae bacterium TMED16
AAAAAAGGAGCGAGTATTGGTGCAAACGCAACAATTGTTTGTGGACATGATATTGGTACCTTTGCTTTCATTGGTGCGGGAGCTGTGGTTACCAAAACCGTCCCTGCTTATGCCTTGGTTGTTGGGAACCCTGCGCGTCAAATAGGATGGATGAGTGAATTTGGACATGGTTTAGAATTTAATTCAGATGGAATAGCAATTTGTCCTGAATCAAACGAAAAATACCAGTTGTCTCAGAACGAAGTTAAAAAAATGTAATCATGAGCAAAACAATAAAATTTGCGGTAGTCGGCGCTGGTCATATTGGTAAAAGGCACGCTGAAATGATCAAGCGAGAAGATGAGGCTGAATTAGTCGCTCTAGTGGATGTTCGCTCTCAAAAGGAATGTGCTGCTGAGGATTTTGATGTTCCATTTTTCTCAAGTATTGAAGAATTACTTGACAGTGCGCTTAACATAGATGTTGTAAATATATGCACGCCGAATGGCCTACATGCAGCTCAGTCATTGAAGGCATTGGAGCACAAGAAACATGTGGTTTGTGAAAAACCTATGGGCCTATCTAAAGACAATTGTGAGAAAATCATATTTAAAGCATTGGAAGTTTCAAGACAGGTCTTTTGTGTCATGCAAAATAGGTACTCACCCCCTTCTCAATGGATTAAATCTTTAATTACNGATGGNATCATGGGTNANATATTTATGGTGCAGCTCAACTGCTATTGGAACCGTGACAACCGTTACTACAAAAAAGGTGGATGGAAAGGTACACAAGAGCTTGACGGAGGAACCTTNTACACTCAATTTTCTCATTTTATCGATATTATGTATTGGTTGTTTGGNGACATCGANAATATTCANGGGAAATTTAAAGATTTTANTCATCAGGATTCTACAGATTTCGAGGACTCAGGATTTGTGAGTTTTGATTTTGTGAATGGCGGAATGGGTTCTTTAAATTACTCCACTGCAGTTGCCAATCAGAATTTAGAATCGTCCATGACGATTATCGGTGAAAACGGAAGTGTTAAAATTGGCGGTCAGTATATGAATNATGTAGAAATTTGNAATATAAAAGATTATGAGATGCCGGTTCTTGCAGCCTCAAACCCAGCCAATGANTATGGCCCATATAAGGGCTCNGCAGCAAACCATAATTATGTCATCTCCAATGTTATTGACGGTGTAAAGGGAAGAAAATCCCCGACCACAAATGCATTGGAAGGAATGAAAGTAGTTGAGATAATTGAAAGAATATATAAGGTTAGAAACGAAAATAAAAAAAGAGATGAGTGATTTAATCTACGATAGAATGTTAAAAGGTGAGTCCAAGCTTGCCGTGATTGGCTTGGGTTATGTTGGTTTACCCATAGCCCTTGATTTTGCNAGAAAAATCAAGGTTGTTGGTTTCGATATCAATCAGAAACGTGTTGATATGATGAAGAACAACATCGATCCAAGTAATGAACTAGAAGCTAAGGATTTTGAGGGTTGTGATATTTTGTTTTCAGCCNATATAAACGATTTAAAAGATGTGGAATTTTANATTGTAGCAGTGCCAACGCCAATTGATGATGCGAATTTACCAGACTTGACACCANTATTGGGNGCGAGTAAAACCGTGGCTCAGGTATTGAAAAAGGGTGACTATGTCGTATACGAATCAACGGTTTATCCAGGATGTACTGAGGAAGATTGTATACCGGTACTTGAAAAAGGTTCAGGATTGAAATTTCAAGATGATTTTAAGGTAGGCTATTCTCNAGAGCGAATCAATCCAGGAGATAAAGTNCATACCTTACAAAANGTGGTTAAAGTTTCNTCTGGNTGCTGCACTGAATCTTCTGAAGAAATTGCAAAAACATATGAATTAGTTGTTGGTGCAGGTGTGCACAGAGCCCCGAGTATTAAAGTTGCGGAAGCCGCAAAAATNATTGAAAATACGCAACGAGATGTAAATATTGCATTGATCAATGAGCTTTCTATCATTTTCAATAAGCTAAATATCAACACCTTTGATGTACTAGAAGCTGCAGGTACTAAATGGAATTTCCTCAAATTCTCNCCAGGATTAGTTGGCGGACACTGTATTGGTGTTGACCCTTATTACTTAACGCACAAAGCTCAGCAATCAGGATATCACGCTAAAGTNATTACAAGTGGTCGTTCTGTNAATGATTCAATGGGCTTTTATATTGCAAAGCAGACTGTCAAGAAAATATTGGCGCAAGGAAAGCACATCCAAGATGCAAAAGTATTGGTAATGGGAGCAACTTTTAAGGAAGATGTTTCAGATATTCGGAATTCTAAAATAATTGATATTGTCAATGAGCTAAAGTCTTTTCAAGTCAAAGTGGATTTGGTTGATCCTCACGCAAGTTCAAATGAAATGGAGCATGAATATGGAATTNCTCTTGCAGCATCAGTAGGTCAAGATTATGACGCTGTTATTGTGGCNGTAAATCATGCGGAGTATCTAAAATTAGATGAGGCTTATTTTCAGTCTTTATTGAAAGATAAGAANGGTGTATTTGTCGACGTAAAAGGAATCTACAAAGATAAAATGAATGAATTAGAATACTGGAGTCTATAAAATGGAAAATCGAAAGATNCTTGTTACTGGTGGAGCTGGTTTTATTGGCTCCCATGTTGTTCGTCGTTTAGTTAAAAATTACCCAAAGGATAAGATAATAAATGGGGATGCATTGACCTATGCAGGGAATTTAGAAAACTTAAGAGATGTAGAAGGAGCGTCTAATTACATTTTTGAAAGACTGAATATCACAGATAGTGAAGCGGTANGNAGTATTTTTAAAAAGCACAACATTACCCATGTNATTCACNTGGCAGCAGAATCTCATGTCGATCGTTCAATCGAAGGCCCCATGGAATTTGTAATGTCCAATGTTGTGGGTACAGTCAATTTATTGAATGCNGCTAAAGAATATTGGACCTCTGGTGAGCATGTTTTTCACCATGTTTCAACGGATGAAGTTTATGGTTCTTTAGGAGACGAGGGATTGTTTACAGAAGAAACCTCTTATGATCCTAGAAGCCCATATTCAGCCTCAAAGGCATCTTCAGATCACTTTGTAAGGGCATATTACCATACCTATGGCTTGCCTATAAAAATCTCGAATTGTTCAAACAATTATGGGAGCCACCATTTTCCCGANAANCTAATTCCTTTAATGATTCATAATATCCTCAATAAGAAAGCGCTTCCAGTTTACGGTAAAGGCGATAACATAAGAGATTGGTTGTGGGTAGAAGATCACGCAAGCGCAATTGATACCATATTTACGAATGGTAGAGTTGGTGAAGCATATAACGTAGGTGGATTAAATGAATGGACCAATATCGAACTCGTTCGTTTTTTATGTCGACTGATGGATGAAAAGCTAGGAAGGGGCGAAGGCGAATCTGAGCAATTAATTACTTATGTTGCAGATAGAGCGGGACATGACAAACGNTATGCAATTGACGCGACGAAACTAGAGAAAGAGTTGGGATGGAAACCCTCTATTACTTTCGAGGAAGGACTTTCAAAAACGGTAGATTGGTATCTTGAGAATTCAGATTGGGTAAAGCAAGTTACGAGTGGTTCTTACAAGGACTATTACAATCAAATGTATGGAGACCGCAAATAATGGGTTTATTCACGAACATATTTAATAAAAAGACTGAAAAACTTGAGCCTTTNGATATAGGTCGCCTAAAAGTTGATATTCATTCACATCTGATTCCGGGTATTGATGATGGTGCACAAGACATGGACCAATCTATTGCCATGCTGAATAAATTCCAAAGTATGGGGTTTAAAAAAGTTGTGACGACTCCTCATGTAATGACGGATTCTTTTCCAAATACAAATGAAATTATTTTAAATGGGCTCGATGAGCTTCGAAAAGAAGCAAAGCGTCATGGCCTAACCATTGAGATTGAAGCAGCGGCAGAATATTATTTTGACGAGACTTTGATGCCGAAAATAAGCAATAAGGAATTACTGACTTTCGGAGATAATTATGTTTTGGTTGAGTTTGCATTTCATTCAAAGCCACAATTCTTAGAAGAACTCTTTTTTGAGCTTAAGTCTAAAGGATACCGGCCTGTNATTGCCCATTTCGAAAGATACATGTACTTTTTAGGAAATATAGAAAAAGCAATAGAGTGGCGAAAGAACGGTGTGAATATTCAAATTAATCTGAATTCACTATCAGGACAATACGGGCCTGAAATAAAAAAGCAAGCCGAAAAGCTTATTGATGCAGGAGAATTTGATTTTGTTGGAACCGATTGTCATCGCATAGAGCACCTTATGTTATTGGAAGACAATCTTCGAAACCCNTATATACACAAGATTGGAAATTACTTGGTAAAAAACTTAGTGATTTGAAGCTCTATTTGATTCGTCATGCCAAAGCAATGGCATCTTCTTCGGGAGACTTTGAACGAGAATTGTCTGAAAAAGGTAAAAATCAATGCATCGAGTTAAGGAACTTTATTGCGTCGAAAATAATCACTTCTAAACATAAAGTACATTGCTCGGCAGCATACAGAACAAAAGGAACATATGCACTGATTTTTAACAGGTCTGAAAAAGTTAATTTTCATAAAATGCTATACTTAGCNAGTGCAAATGAACTACTGGCTTTTATCTGTTCGCTTGAATCCAAAGAGGATATATTCTTGGTTGGTCATAATTANGGCCTTTCAGATCTTGCATCTTATTTGACAAGTAAAAGTGTGGGTATGAAAACTNCTGCATGTATCGAAATTGATTTCCCTTTTCAGGACTCAAAATTTATATCCAAGGGTACAGGAGAAATTAATTCATACNACAGATGTGATATTGGAGACTTCGATTATTTATAAATAAACTTTGATTACTATTGGAAAAAGAATTAAATAATCGATTTAAAAACCTAAAGACTTTACATCGGGATGGTGAAACTTATTTTTTTATAGAGTCCCCCGAAGGCAAGGCNTGCAATATTCTTATGACCTCTGGTTTAAATGAATATAATATGCCCATTGACGGTTCCGGACAGAACAAAGTTCACAAGGAAATTTATTTTNTGCTTCCTGACTACTGGTCTTTGACGTTGATCGAGCAAGAAAAGTATGTTTGGTTATTTACTACGCTAAGTAAATTGAAAAACTATGCGCTTGATCATAAAACATGGTATGCAGAAGGGCACACAATGCCCGCAAATAAGGATTCAGCTGAACTTTCTAGTCAGCTAAAGCAAACCTACCTAATGTTGTGCAACCCTATTTTTGTTAAGGATGAGCTGTCTCCGATGATGGNNGGCTCGAAAGAGGTTTCTTTTTTAGGGGTACTTCCTATTTTTAGAAACGAATTTCACCATAAGCAGGCCTATGGCACGAACAAGCTCATATCCTTATTCGAAAGCTATCAGGTGACGGAAAGAATAGATGAGTANAGGACCAATCTAGTTAAATCGCGTTGGCGACGAATTTTCGGATAATGAAAATATCAAACCTTAAAGCACACCTCGCCTTNTTTTTTGTAAACGTTCTATATGGAGCGGGACATNTATTGGCAAAAGGTGTCATGCCCGACTTTCTAAGTCCACCGGTTTTCATCTTTTTAAGGGTAAGTGGTGCGGTATTATTTTTTTGGACGCTTAGCTTGTTTTTGAGANGAACTAAAATCGCAAAAGCNGATATACCTCGCTTTATTTTGTGTGGGTTATTTGGGGTGGCGCTCAATCAAATGTTTTTTTTTCATGGTCTAAATTTATCTTCTTCTATTAATTCAGGGATCATCATGAGTATGAACCCNATAATGGTGGCNATCCTTTCATTTTTCCTNCTTAAAGAGCTNCCCTCATTAATGCGTACGGTTGGCATCATGATCGGAGCGACAGGTGCAATATTACTCACCTTAACNGGTTCTGTGCAGGCCGGAGAATCCATATTGGGTGACCTGTTTTTATTTATCAATGCCATGTCTTATGCCTTTTATTTGGTGCTCGTAAAGCCTTTAATGANCAAGTATNCACCGATTACAGTTATNACTTGGGTTTTTACTTTTGGATTGGGTTTTGTTTGTCTATATCCACCCACACTTTCCGGATTATTTCAAACTAATTTCACTGGATTTCCCAACGAAATCTATTTGAAAATCGCTTACATTATTATCGGAGTGACCTTTTTGACCTATCTCCTTACCATTTATGGGCTTAAATATTTAAGTCCAACAGTCTCGAGTTCATACATCTATTTNCAGCCTGTANTNGTGATTATTTTCGCATTTTTATTCACTTTCCTCAATTGGTCAGCAGATTATACAGATACAATTACCATTCAGAAAATGGGGTATATGTTGCTGATTTTTACTGGGGTATATTTAACTTCAAAGGCAACAACTAAAAAGACATGATAAAAATCATATTTCTGCTNTGNATTTTTTGTTCTCTGATAAGCAATATCACGGGCCAAAAAAGATCAATAGGTCCGGAGGACTATAAAACTTGGCGATCCATATCTTCACCATTAATGTCTCAAGATGCCTCCTTGGTCGGTTATCAGGCCAAGCCTTTAGAGGGTGATGCTACCTTATACCTTTTTCAGCGCGCTAATTCAAAGCTNGATTCATTTNAGNGNGGNGAGGGTTTNCGCTTTANTTTAAATAGNGANCTAGCCNTATTNAAAATNACNCCTGGGTTTGATACATTGCGTACCTTGAAATTGAAAAAGGTAAAAAAGAACAAGTGGCCCAAGGATTCTTTGTGTATTTTGAGTCTCAGAGATGATACCCTTGTGAAGGTATCAGGTTTAAAAAAGTATGCGCTTTCAAAGGAAGGGAATACCCTATGCTATCTTACCAACTCAACGGTNAAAGCTAAAGGATGGAGACCNTTTTNCAAGGCTAAGCCANCCCGAAAAGTNAATANATTGCACGTTTANACGGCNTATCCAAATATNTTTTTNGCNCTNGAGGGNNTTACTGATTTTAGGCTTTCNGACGATGGAAATAGGTTAGCTGTTTTAAAAGAATTNACCATAGANAANNAGAANTCCTACTCNATTNNTGTNTATGANCTNAGGTCTAAAAACNCTGTNAGAGAATTTGANCAGGCCGANNAGTTTAAGCTTTCTAGATGGAGCGAGAGTACTGATAAATTTGCCTTTTATCAAAGCCAAGATACAAGCTTAGAAAACTACGAGCTCTACGTCTATGATTTTAAAACGAATAAATCTACAATCATAGGTGCGGAATTCATTGAATCATTGAATTATGGGGACAGCCTACCTTCTATTCATCAGAAACCGCTTTTTTCCAAAGATGAACAAAACATGGTTTTTGGGATGGCAAAACAGCTTTCTGAAGCACCAGAAGATTCGTTGTTAGCAGACGAAAAGGCCAGTGTTGATGTTTGGCATTACCTCGACCCAAAGATTCAGCCCCAACAATTAAAAGGTCTCAAGCGAGAAAAGAAAAAGTCTGATTGGTTTCTGTATTCATTCAAGGACCAAACACTTCGTAAATTGAACAATGATACGCTCAGCTTGAGCTTCAATGATGAATATGAATCAAACTATCATTTAGCGAGTTCAAATGAAGCTTATGCGGTTTCCAATCAATGGAGCTATCCATGGGCAAGGGATATTTATAGAATTGATATAGATTCGCAAGAAGAATTGTTGATTGCAAAGGGTGTACGTTTTGGAGGCCGGCTTTCTCCTAATGGAGCGTATTACACCTATTATAATCCTGAGCTTTCCGAGCATATGGCAATTAGAATAAATAAGCGCGATACGATATGTTTAACCTGCTCTGTCGACAGCGTCATTTGGAGCCGAGATAAAAATGGTTTGCCTGCGGTAGCTGGGCCAAAAGAGGTCTACGGTTTCTCAAGGGATATGGGTTATTATTTTCAGTCTGAAAGAGATCTTTGGATGTACGATTTTAATACTGACTCGTTGAGCTGTCTATCAAAGTTTGAAGGAGCATCAAGGAATATAGTATTGTCACTACGTAAAAAGCAATCCGATAGTATGTTTGTTGATATTGCAAATTCATATGTGCAAGGGTTTAATAAAACTACGAAAGGTTTGCATGTCTTCGGTTTTACGCCGCACAAGGACCATTACGATTTGATTGAAAACTTGGCTTCGCCTCATCGATTGGTAGGTTTGTCATGGTCCGATGATGGAGAAAGTGTGCTCCTCAGAAGAAGTACGGTTGACCAATACCCTGACCTGTATTTAGGGGACGCCAAAATGAATGGCCTCAATCGGATATCTGACATTAATCCCCAACAAGCAGACCTTAAATGGTCAAGTGTAGACCTCGTATCCTGGATGAGCTATGATTCAGTTCAATTGGAGGGGCTTGTTTATCTTCCAGAGTCTTATGACACAGCAAAGGCATATCCTATGCTTGTGTATTATTATGAGCTCAATTCAGATAACTTATATCGTTATCGTTCTCCAAGACCTTCGGCAAGTATCATTAACCCTGTGGAGTGTGCTTCTAACGATTATATCGTCTTTGTGCCAGACATCCGCTATCGTGAGGGTTATCCTGCGAGGTCTGCATATGATGCCGTGATGAGTGGAACTGACTTTATGCTCAAAAATTACGCAGTAGATTCCCTAAAAATGGGCCTACAAGGTCAGAGCTGGGGTGGATATCAAACGGCACAGCTGATTACGATGACGGAGCGATATGCTGCGGCTATGGCTGGTGCACCGGTAAGCAATATGTTTTCTGCATATGGAGGAATTCGATGGGGTTCAGGATTGAATCGTCAATTTCAATATGAAGCCACGCAAAGTAGAATAGGGAAGACCATTTGGGAGGCGCCTGAGCTCTATTATGAAAACTCACCAATCTTTCATTTGCCCAAGGTGACGACCCCCTTATTAATTATGCATAATGATGATGATGGCGCAGTGCCATGGTATCAAGGCATTGAAATGTACAACGGAATGCGCAGACTCAATAAGCCATGTTGGATGCTCGTTTACAACAAAGATGGGCACAACCTGAAAAAGCTTCCCAACAAGTATGATTTAAGTAAACGAATGGGTCAATTTTTTGATCATTATCTCAAATCCGCACCAATGCCTATATGGATGAGCCAAGGTATTCGGGCCATCGACAAAGGAGAAAAGAATGGCTATGGCTATGTCGAGGAATAAGCTACTCATTCTATCTTTTTCTTGCGTATTCCTCGGGATAGGTATACTGAGCTTAATCCCACCGAGTTCAGGAATTGAGCTGGGTGAACATGACAAATGGAATCACTTCATTGCATATCTGATCCTTGCCTTGAACTGGTGCTTCATCAACAATAAGCGAAGCTTTTTTTTCTTAGGGCTTTTGATTTGTATCTGTTATGGTTTATCGCTGGAATACCTCCAAGGTTTTGTGCCCGGAAGAGTTCCTTCTTGGTTGGACGCTTTAGCCAATACAGGAGCCGTTGTGACAGGGTTTTTAATCTACAGCATCACGAAGACGAAACGAGGCTAGACATTGGTTGCATTGTCGTATTCTAAAAAACGCCTCATTTATTGAATCAGATTTCTTTTCTTTTTTCGAGCAGTGTCTTTGCAGCTATGCGCCCAGACTCCATGGCGGCATTTAATGAACCATTCATTAAAGCGTCTCCTGCGAGAAATATATTATCCATCACTTGATTCTCCCCAGGTTGAACTGTCATTTTGAGGTTTAGAATATCAGGTAGCGCCTGTTTGATTCTATAATGGTGAATGAAGTCTACTTTCAGTGCTCCTGTATATTTCTTAACCTCTGCGATAATATTTTCAATGATTTCCGCATCCGTCTTATTCATATGCTCGAGGGTGGTTACGGATAGGATCGTTTTTCCTGTTTTGATATCCGTATAGGCATATAGGTTATTGGCATAATTTCCACCATCTACGATCAGTGCAATCGTATTGGCAGGGATGTTTGTTTGGTCCACCTCAAAATATAAACACATGCAAGATTTCCATTTCATATCTGAGCCCTTATGGGAACGAATTATAGAAGTTGAGTTGGTGGCTATGATTACGCCATCATGAGGTAAGTTTTCTCCTGAAACCATTAAAATTTTGTCATTCGTGATATCCTTTACTTCACAGTTAAAAATGAATTCGGTGTGATGTAATTTGTTTTTCAATTGATTACTTATTTCTCCTATGCCCAATTTGGGTATGGTGGCATATCCCTCACCAAACATTTTGTAGACAAATTCAAACATTCTACTGGATGTTTGGATGCTAGATTCCAAAAAGATCCCTGCGAAAAAAGGCTTGAAGAATCGTTCAATAATCTTAGGTGAAAAACCAAATTCAATCAGATATTGAAGTGTTGTAGTTTCATGTGATTCAAAGATTTCATCTATAGATTTGCGCTTTAATCTATTGTTTAATTTCAAGACTTTAAGCTTATCACTAATTGAGCCGATATCTGAAAATATTGTAGGAAAGAGCATTTTCCAGTTTCTCATTGGGTCGCCAATCCGATAGGCTTTATCATTTACATAAATCAATGCACCTGATTCAAGTCTATGTAACTCAAGCGCGTCCAAATCAAGATATTTCTTGGCCAAAGGATAAGCACTCAACAGCACTTGAAATCCAAGGTCCAGCGCATATCCCTTTTCCTGAATGGTCTTAACCCTTCCACCTACCTCATCGGTTTGTTCAATAATTATCGGATGATAACCCTCTTGCTCAAGCTCATATGCCGCGACCAATCCGCTCACCCCAGCACCAATAATATAAATGGTCTCTTTATCTTTCATTAATTTTGCCGTGTTTTCCTACTTAAATTGAATTAGCTCCAGCGGACTGATTAAAGATACATCTTTATTTATCTGAGTTGGGCTTTTCTTTATCTTGATTTTTTATGTGATAAATGATTTTGAGCGCGCTTTCCTCTTCTGCTCTTTTTTCTTCCTCCTCTTGAACTTTCTGCCAGTATTGTCCTTCAAGGTCAGGCGGTTCAATACCCAATTCTTTTTCTATTTCATAGATGTATTTTGGTCGTTGAGGTCCTTGTTTCCGATATATAAAGCCTAAAATGATACCAACTATGAATCCCATGAAATGGCCCTCCCAGGATATTCTTGGAGAAATTGGAAGAATCCCCCAGATCAAGCTTCCATAGACAAAAACAATAAAAAGAGATAGGGCCTGCAAGGGTCTGTATTTTCTAAGTGTGCCCGATGTAAAAAGAAAAGCGACTAAACTGTATATGACTCCGCTCATTCCGATGTGATAGGCACCTCGATTCGCGGCAAAAAGCCAAACACCTAAACCTGTGAATATCCAGCTAAAGACCAATACACGCAGTGCAATTTCCTTATAAAAATAAAAGAGTAGGGTTGTTAGTAGAAAAATAGGAATAGAGTTGTTGAATATATGGTTGAAGTTTTCACTGGAATGCACTAAAGGCATCAGTAATATTCCTTTGAGTCCCGATAGTTCGGTTGGAAGGACGCCTAATTTAAAAAAGGGAAATAAAAAAAGGGAGTCTGCCCAAAACAAAATCCATATCACAATCAATAGCAAAGCACCGGGAAAGATTGACTTTCCAAAACTTTGGTCAAATTGATTTTGTTGTTTCATAGCCAAGTTAGGTCAAAGAGCATGCCTTAATCATTTTCATGACAGAATGTCAATTGTCCTGTAAAAGTATCGATTCGAAGTTGTAAATTTGTAATATATGGAAATTCGAAATAGAGTTAAGGAGAGTAAAATCGTTCAAATGGACCTTGCTGACTACAAGCCATCTTGTGCGATTGTTTCCATTGACTTATCTGAACAGCTCTGGAAGGGCTTGGTTTTAAAGGAAAAAGATTTTCGTACCTGGATCAAAGAAACGGATTGGTCATCCTTTGAAGGGAAGGGCGCCTATATTTATTGTTCGACCGATGCCATTGTTCCGACATGGGCCTTTATGCTTGTTTCCTCTCAGCTCACGGAGATATGTGAAGCGGTTGTGGTTGGATCAGAAAAACAGCTTATGCGCGTATTAATTTTAAACAATATCCATAAGCTTGACTTGAATGAGTTCCAAGACCAACGAGTGATTATAAAAGGTTGCTCAGATATTTCAGAACCTGAATTTGCGATGTCTGAATTGGTTTGCTTTCTTCAGCCCGTTGTCAAATCTATCATGTATGGCGAGCCTTGCTCTACCGTTCCTATTTTTAAGCGTAAAAAGACCTAAATTTGCAATATGGCAGGTTCATCTTTTGGAACAATTTATAGATTAAGCACATTTGGGGAATCTCATGGAATAGCCATGGGAGGAATGATAGATGGTTGCCCTGCAGGTATTGCCTTGGATATAGATTTAATTCAAGCCGAGCTAGATAGGCGGAAGCCCGGACAGAATAAATATGTGACCGAAAGAAAGGAAGCCGATGAGGTCGTTTTGTTATCTGGAATATTTGAAGGTAAAACCACAGGAACACCAATTGGATTTACCATTCAGAATAAAGATCAAAATTCCAAGGATTATTCACACATCAAAGACAACTACAGGCCATCTCATGCGGATTTTACGTATGAAAAAAAATATGGCATTCGAGATTACAGAGGTGGAGGTAGGTCTAGTGCGCGAGAAACTGTATGTCGTGTTGTTGCTGGCGCAGTTGCTAAACAGGTCCTCCAAAATATCGGTATTGAATTCTCAACTTATGTAACGCAAATCGGAACTATTTCGATGGACTCATATGATTTTTACCAAAAGGAGCAAATTGAAGCATCATTGCTCAGATGTCCGGACAAAGAAATTTCGTCAAAGATGGAAACGCTCATTTCAGCGCGTAAGCTTGCGGGAGATACTTTAGGAGGAATCATTCAGTGTATCATTAATAATGTCCCGGTTGGTCTTGGCGAGCCTGTTTTTGACAAGCTTCATGCCGAGCTAGGAAAAGCAATGCTTTCCATTAATGCAGTAAAAGGTTTCGAATATGGTTCTGGTTTTTCGGGTGTTACTATGCCAGGAAGCGAACACAATGATCTTTTCGACGGTTCAGGAAAGACCAAAACAAATAATTCTGGTGGGATTCAAGGTGGGATTTCAAATGGAATGCCTATTGTCTGTCGTGTTGCATTTAAACCTGTGGCAACAATAATGAAAGACCAAGAATCAATTAATAAAATGGGGGATAAGGTTACAGTTGAGGGAAAAGGCCGACATGATGTTTGTGTCGTTCCAAGAGCTGTGCCAATTGTAGAATCCATGGCAGCAATCACAATATTAGATCAATATCTTAGGCAAAAGTCAAATCAATTATAAAAGAGAAGTATGATTCAACGCGTTCAAACTATTTATTTGTTTCTGGCCATCATTTGTTTGGGGTCGACCTGCTTGGGTTTGGAGTTTTTTCGTTTTGTGCAATCCAATGAAGCTTTTTCTTTTTCGGTTTTCGGTATCGAATCATTAGAAGAGGCTTCATCCAGCATGTTTAAAAGCATTCCTATTTATCTTTCTGTCATAGGATTGTGCTTGTTTCTTTTTATGACCCTTATGAGCTATAAAAATTTGAAACGTCAATTAAAATGGGCGAGAAGCTGTACTTTCTTATACGCTGTATTTGTCCTCGCCTCTATTGTTTTTTATTATGCGGGAGGAGGTTTCATTACAGAAGGGGAGTATGTACGTGAGCTTGGATTGGGTTATGCACTTTTAATTGCCGGATTCCCTTTTTGTTTTTTGGCGCAATTGGGCATTAAGAAGGACAAGAAGCTTTTGGATTCACTAGATCGTTTGCGTTAGCAGATTTCCTATTTTTCTTTGGGATAGGAAGCCGTATTTTTCTCATTCATTAATAGCAAAACATTCTTTTGAAGTACGTCAAGCTCTGCCTTTAAAGTATTCATTTCTTCGTTTACTTCTTTGAGTGCCTCGTTCTCTTTTTCTAATGCCTCTATTCTTCTTAGTAAGGCTTGTGTAGCAGAAACATTGAGCATTGAGATGGCTTGNTAGTCTACAGTTCTAAAGTCATCTACCTCTCGTCCGTACACAAATACTTTGCCCGATAAATNGAGGTTNGTTTGAATGCTTTTCGCATTTGCAGAAACAACGGTNGCAATGTCNTCCTTATTTTTAAAAATCAAACGAATGCGTTCACCAGTTTTCAGNTTGTTTTCAATTGCAATATTTCCTGAGCTGCAGTCAGCCAATGTATAGATATCGGGAATGCAATTTGTTGATTTNGAAACCGCCTGNGGGTAGATCTCTTCAAGCTGCTGTGCAATAGCTTTCTTTACTGGCTTTTCTCCATGTGAAGGATCTATCATGTGATAATCTGTTACCNCTATTTTATTTAAGGTTTCAAGGTCTTTAGCAGCATTTGAAACGCCCTCAATATTTTTAATTCTTGCATCAGAAATTGCATTAAATTCTCCCGCAACTACCCTGTGGGTGGCGAAAATGCTCGTATTCAAATTTGTACCTGCTGCTGTTCCTGTGTTTGGTCCAGTAGCATAGTAGGTAAAGTTTCCGAAGGGATCAGAATAGTAACCATTTACATGAAGCAAGCCTTGGGAAGGCGTATTTGTGTTAATACCTACNCGCCCATTTCTGACGACTAAATCTTGTCCTGCGGTTGCATTAGTNCCATCTGTTGTCGTAATAAAAACTGCATCAAATCCATTNAGTCTTAACCCATCTACTGTAGGTTCATACATGAGAAAATTATCACCATCGATGGCGTCTTTTACTTTATATTTAAACGGTGTGCTAATTGCAATNTCACCTGCTACCTCAAGGCGTGCATTGGGAACNACACCAATACCGACATTTCCACCAGCATTAAATATATTATTGTCGTCAACGACCCATTCGGTACCATCCCAAAAAGTGGTATTACCAATCGCTGTTCCATTCGGCAGAAGTCCATCTGCACCATTTTCGCCAGCTTCACCATCATTGCCATTGTTACCTGCAACACCGGGAATACCCTGGATTCCCTGAGGTCCCTGTAAACCCTGCTCTCCNTGCTCTCCNGGTATACCTTGAACGCCTTGCTCACCCTGTGCTCCTTGAGGGCCAACGTCACCTTGGATACCTTGTTCTCCTGCTTCGCCTTGTATCCCTTGAGGGCCAATTGCGCCTTGCGNTCCNGTTTCTCCCTGGNTACCCTGCTCACCTTGAGGCCCTTGCGGTCCAGTTTCTCCTTGAANTCCTTGNGGTCCAGTCTCGCCTTGAGCTCCTTGCTCACCTTGAATTCCCTGAGCACCTGNTTCACCTTGAATACCTTGAGGGCCAGTCTCACCTTGCGGTCCAGTTTCTCCCTGGATACCCTGCTCACCTTGTGGACCNTTGCCTGCGGTTTTCGCATACAAAGCATATGGTACGCTCATTAANTCTTGCGTCCCCATTAATTCATAATCTGTACCGCCATTTTCATCTGCTNCAACCTCAATAAAATANGGGCCATTGCTCCAGTCAATCANAGAAAAATCTCCTGAAATAGACGTGCCTGCGCCGATCACGACATTGACCAAACCAAAATCGTTCGTAGAGACATCAAAGCTTTCTTCAAAAACAGCAGNTCCATTTATTGCGCCTTGAAAAAGAGTAATTTTCAATCCAATAAAAGAATTAGAAACTAAACCTCCATTGTTGTCTCTTATTACNGCNTGATAATTCACTCCTTCTGGCGCTTGAGAAAGTGTCGTAAATTGAATAAATAANAGACNGAACGCAATAATATTTTTCATTTTCAAAATAGTTTTTTTTAGATGAACGGGCCATGTTCTTTCAATTGAAAAACTTTTTCAGCCGTTGATTTAAATGTACGGATATTTTATAAAATCCTTTACGAAAGATGAAAATTAACCCTTAGATCAANACAGATTATGAGAGCTCATCGGAAACCAACTTGTAGGTGGGATCTTCTAAAACATTCACATCTATTATTTTTTCTGCATTTTTAAGTAGCCTCGAGCAGTCTCTACTCAAATGTTTTAGATGAATATTTTTCCCCGCATCTCTGTAGCGTTCCGTTAGCTTGTTTAATGCTTCAATGGCAGACATGTCCACGACGCGACTTTCAGCAAAGTCAATAATGACCTNTTTAGGGTCNCCTTGAATATCAAATTTCTCATTAAAAACAGCGATAGAACCAAAAAATAATGGACCATATATTTCATAATGCTTTGTTCCATTTTCATCAATGTGCTTTCTTGCCCTAATTCTTTTTGCGTTGTCCCATGAAAAAACGAGTGCAGCAATAACCACTCCGAGAAGTACTGCCAATGCTAGGTTGTGCAGAAGCACCGTGATTAGGGTTACTGCAAGCATTACCATTACATCCGATTTAGGCATTCTGTTGAATGTTCTGAAGCTTGCCCATTCAAATGTTCCAATCGAGACCATGATCATTAATCCTGTTAGTGCGGCCATTGGTAATTTTTCAATNAGACTTGAGCCAAACATAATAAAAACAAGCAGCATAACTGCTGCAACAATACCCGACAGTCTTGCACGTGCTCCGGAAGATATATTGATCAAACTTTGTCCAATCATTGCGCAGCCTCCCATCCCAGAAAGCAGTCCGGAAAGGATATTTGCAGCGCCCTGGGCTACTGCNTCTTTATTCCCTCTTCCTCNNGTTTGTGTGATTTCATCAATAATATTTAGGGTCAAAAGACTTTCAATGAGTCCAACTCCGGCAACTATTGCTGCATATGGAAAGATGAGCTGAAGGGTATCCATAGACAATGGTATATTGGGCAAGTTGAAAGGAGGAAATCCACCTTCAATGGANGCGATATCCCCAACAGTAGTTGTTGGAATATCAAAAAAGTATACTAGACCAAATATGGCNAGAATTGCAGTTAACGCGGCGGGAACAAGCTTGGTGATTTTTGGTAAGCCCCAAATGATAANCATNGCAATGATTACTAAGCCNGTGAAAGTATATAGTTCGCTTCCTGACATCCATGNGGCATCAGGGTTCGTGCTATCCGTCGTAAATTGACTGAGCTGAGANAGAAATATAATGACAGCCAAGCCATTGACAAATCCAAATATAACGGGTTGAGGTACAAGCCGCATGAACTTACCAAGCTTCAATATCCCAGCTAAAATNTGAATAATTCCGGCTAAAACCACTGTTGCAAAAACATATTGCGTGATTTCATCTACGGTAATACTAGGATTGATTTCTTTTAATGTCGTTACCAATCCAAAAAACACAACGGCGATTGCACCTGTTGCTCCCGAGATCATGCCNGGACGTCCTCCAAAAATCGCGGTAATAATTCCCATAATAAACGCGGCGTACAATCCTGTTAGTGGAGAAAGTCCTGCTATTAATGCAAATGCNACTGCCTCGGGAATCAACGCCATGGCAACTGTGAGTCCAGAGAGCACCTCAGTTCTGTAGTTTACTTTTTGTTTTAAATCAAATAGATTGAAGTATTTATGCATTTTTCGTGGTCTTGCAAATTAATTTGAAGTTGGCAAAAATACCATTTAATCTAANGTTTAGAGAATTATACAGAAGTATTCTTATAAATTCGCAGTCAATACAAACGCTATGAATTTTCTTTCCGTAGAAAACTTGACAAAATCGTTTGGAGACAGGCTTCTGTTTTCGGATGTGTCCTTTGGTATTGATCAAGGTCAAAAAGTCGCCATAGTTGCCAAGAATGGGGCCGGTAAGACAACATTGCTGAATTGCCTGATGGGAAAAGAATCCAAAGACAGTGGAAATGTCGTTTTTAGAAATGATATTCGAATGGCTTTTATGGAGCAGGCCGAGAACTTACCGCTAGATAAGACCATTGATGAAGTCATATATGACCATAGTTCACCAAAGTTAAGGTTNATAAAATCCTATAATGAGGCGCTTGAAAACAATGATGAAGAGGCGTTATCCAATCTTTTTCAGGAATTAACCGACCTTGATGCTTGGGAGCTAGAGAGCCAGGTAAAGCAATTTTTGTCCGTATTTAAACTTGAGGACGTTAATCAAAATATAGCCAACCTTTCAGGAGGTCAAAAAAAGAGAATAACCCTAATTAAGGTTTTGCTCTCTGACGCTGATTTTTTGCTCTTAGATGAACCCACGAACCATCTTGACTTAGACATGATTGAATGGTTAGAAAATTATTTNTCAAATTCTAAATCAACCCTTTTAATGGTAACGCATGACAGGTATTTTTTAGAGGTTGTCTGTGACACGATTTTAGAGCTTTCAAATGAGACCTTGTTTAAATACAAGGGNAACTTCTCTTACTATTTGTCAAAAAAAGCGGAGCGAGAAGAACAATTGCAGTCCACAGTGGAGAAAGCGCGAAATACATTTAGAAAAGAACTGGACTGGATAAGAAGGCAGCCTAAGGCAAGAGGCACAAAGCAAAAAGCGCGCATAGAGTCTTTTCATGAAGTTAAAAAAGTAGCCTCAACCAATTTGACTGAATCCGAATTAGAGCTTCCAGTTAAAATGGAGCGTTTAGGATCTAAAATTATCGAGTTCCATAAGGTTTCAAAGGCATTTGATGAGAAAAAAATATTATCTAGCTTTTCATATAATGTGCAACGCAAAGAACGACTAGGCATTGTAGGTAAAAATGGAACGGGTAAAACTACTTTCTTGAAAATGTTGTTGGGAGAAGAACCAATTGATGCTGGAAAAATTGTTCAAGGAGAAACGGTTGTATTCGGACACTTCAGTCAAGAGCTTCAGGCCGTAGATCCAGATTANAAGGTGATTGACGTTGTGAAAGAGGTCGCTGAATTTATTCCACTAGAAAAAGGAAAGCAACTGTCAGCTGCACAGCTTTTGGAACGTTTTTTATTTCCGAGAAGCATGCATTATAATTTCGTTAGAAAGCTAAGTGGGGGAGAAAGGCGAAGGCTGAAGCTATTGAGAGTGCTTATGTCCAATCCTAATTTTTTGATTTTGGATGAGCCGACAAATGACTTGGATATTTTTGCAATGGCAGTTCTAGAAGAATATCTCAGGAATTTTCAAGGATGTCTAATCGTAGTATCTCACGATAGATATTTCATGGATAAAATGGTAGATCATTTGTTCGTTTTTGAATCAGAAGGGCAGATTGCGGATGTGATAGGTAACTATACAACCTATCGCAAAATGCAAAAGCTCAAAATCAAGAACGNTAAATCGGAAAGTTCGAATACCGAGAAAAAAGTGAATAATGTTCCTGAATCGAGTCGCATCAAAACAAAACTATCTTTTAAAGAGAGAGNAGAGTTTGAAGTTTTGGAAAAGGAGATAGAGCAATTGGAGCTCGCCAAAATAANGTATACCAACCAGCTTTCAAACGGTGATTTAGCAGGAGATAAATTATTTGAAACAGGAAACAAATTGGCTGAGGTTGTTGAGGCCATCGAGCTAAAAACAAACCGCTGGTTAGAGCTGTCAGAGTATCAATAATTGCTGCGGATCAATAGATAAATATCTTCAGTTTAGCGCTATTGGTACTCGATTTAAAAAATATTTCTTTCTTCATTCTTTTTTTTCTTTCAATTAATTTCGAGAAATTTACTTTGCNGATGCAACTTTTTTTGAGTTTTAGCTGTCTATAGGTTGTAAGTNTAAAGTTTAAGTGAGAAATCTATTTAAAATATCGTCATTAATTAGTGGTTTATTAACCCTNGGAATNACNCTTNTTACATCCGACGTGAGNGCGACCGTNTACACTTCACAGAACAACGGTCAGTATGACAATTGTAATATTTGGACCAATGGATGTGCGCCAAATGAAATTCAGGTTGGAGATACTGTAATTGTGAATCATGTCGTTGTTGCNTCCTCTTCAATGNAAATATANGGCGTTCTAATCATNAGCGCCTCGGGTGACTTAAGTCATGTCAATGATGTNGACATCGAAGAATCTGGAGTCATGGAGGTTAATGGAACGTTTAGTTTAACAGCGGAATTAAACCAGAATGGATATTACTACAATTCAGGTATGTCAATTGTAGAATANTTTCACAACGATGGGTATGTTTGCAACTCGGGTACTATAAAATCTTCAGACAGGTTTTACAANCATGGTGGAATAGTAGAATGTGATGGAATTATTTTGACTTGTGAGCTTGATATGGCANNAAATAATANTGCTGNGGATGTTACGGGTTCAGATACAGCGCATTTATACGGTCAGGTGATCTGTTGCGAAAGCGGAGGGAATCCAAATCCTATTGACGATTTAAATGGTGATTGGTATATTGATTCTTCTAATGTATTTATATGTACGTTTCCATTGATAGCAAATGCNGGGCAGGATTCTTCAGGGTCTGTTTGTAATTCGTCAGGTGCCCAAATTGATTTAAACACATTCTTGTCTTCTGACGCNAGTCTTCAAGGAGGGTTTGCCGAGTCTTCCTCTTCGGGGTCATTTGATTCTTTAACGGGTATTTTTGTTTCTGATGGCTTAACTCCGGGAGTCTACTCTTTTACCTANACNGTTAATGGTTATGACGGGGTAACAGACGTCTCGGTCTTTGATATAACGGTAAACCCATCGCTTAGCTCTTCACAGTCCATGANTGTTTGTGATCATGAATTNCCTTTTGATTGGAATGGACTTTCTATCANCGAAGGAGGTTCTTTTTCAGTTATCCTAACTAGTTTGATAACCGGATGTGATTCAACAGCAACTTTGAATGTTCAGGTGAATCCTACGCTTAACGTTACTGAAAATATTGAGTTGTGCTCAAATGCATTTCCTTTCGACTGGAATGGTATTACCATAACCGAAGNGGGAACTTCGAGTGTGAACCTTGTGAGTGCTGTGACTGGCTGTGATTCGATTGTAACCTTAAATACATCTGAGATTCCAATTATTTCTACCTCGGANTCGATTACAATATGNGAAAATGACCTTCCCTTTCAATGGAACGGTCTAAGCATTGGTCAAGCGGGCTCAGAGTCTGTTGTTTTGCCAAGTGCGGTCNCCGGTTGTGATTCAATTATCACATTAAATTTACTTGTCAACGCCATTCCTACAAGCATGAATGATACTCTTGTCTGTGGCTCTCAACTTCCATTTATATGGAATGGCACGACAATAAATGGTGCTGGATCTGAAACAGTTAGCCTTATTGGTGTCAACGGTTGCGATTCTCTTGCAACAATTAATGTTGCATTAGAACTTCTGGAAGCGCCAGTTATCGATTTCAGCGGACCGGTAGCGTGCCCTAGGGACCTAGTCTCTTTCGAGATTAGTGATGAAAATGCCAATGCAATTTATCAATGGTTGGGTCCCAATGGTTATGTATCTGCAGATGTGTCAAATCAATTTGAACTAACAACTGACTTGTTAGGAACATACTCTGTTTCGTACACCCTAGATAATTGTTCCTCAGAGACGNCCTACATCGACTTAGAAATAGAGAATAATTTTGATTACCAACAGTTCAANTTTCCAAACGTTATTACTGTAGATGGTAATGGTATCAACGATGAAATTAATGTTGAGGATTATGTTGGTCCATGTNCTGAGTTCTTTTTAACCATTAGAGATAGATGGGGTAGTGAGGTCTATCGACAAGAACGCGGAGGTGATTCTTTTAAGGGACTTTCCGTCGACGGAAGAGAGCTCCCAGAGGGTGTGTATTTTTACAGGTTTATTTTCGATCAAGATGCTGACGTATCGGGCTTCTTGCACATCGTGCGTTGACAATAATTAACGCTCTCTTACTTTTTCCTTTATCTAATTTTTAGATCTAGATAATTTGTCTGTAACATATTTATTACATCTGTATTAAAAGATTTTTTTAATTTTCTTAATTTAGTGCAACCATAAGGTGTTCTAACTTGTCTTTAATTAAGAGTGTCTAGATCGATTAAACGAATTTTACTAAAATGTATGACGGGTTTTGCAAGCCGTCCATGTGTCTTAGCATTATTTTTTATATGCTCCTCTTTTTTCTTTTTTGCCCAAAACTCGCTAAGTACCGAGGGTTTTGGTCAAAAGTGGGTCAATATTAATGACCTTGACGTAAGTGGAAGTGAAATTACGATTGAAGCATTGGTTCGTCGCCAGAATAATAGCAACATGAACATTGTTTCCAAGCATGACGGAACAGCAGATTGTAATTATTTATTTAGACCTAATAGTTTTCAAATTTCAACAACTGATGGTTTTCAATTCGTTTTGAACCCCATTACACTACCCAATAATACATGGTACCACCTTGCTGGGACTTATGATGGTCAAGCGATTAAATACTATGTGAATGGTTGTTTGGTCAGTGAAACCCCGCATACAGGCTCTTTAATCACGAATGATTGGGATGGTGCTATTGGTAATCGTTCAAATTGGCCGAATGGTCCAGAACATTTTAGAGGAAGAATAGACGAGGTTCGCATATGGAACGTGGCCCGCACTCAGCAGCAGATTAATTTAAATATGAATACACTGATCAATCCCATTGGACAGACCAATCTGCAGGCTTATTATCGGTTTGACAATAATTATGAGAATATTCAAGGTAACACAACCTTTGATGGAATTCCCATTGGTTCTCCTGCTTTTGATCTTCCTCCCCCTGTCTTTGTTCCATTTACAATTGTATCGGTTTTGGGAACTGATTTAAGCTGTTTTGAGTCAGGAGATGGAGAGATTAATATCGTGACAACGGGCAACAATGTAGAGTATTCAATTGATGGGATTAATTATTCTGTAGATGGCAATTTTACAGGTTTAATTGCCGGAACATACACGGTTTATGCGCGTTCAGGCTCCTGTGAGGAAACGAGTGATGTTGTGATAGGTCAACCAAATCAGATTCCAACACCTGAAATTTTAGTCAATGCTCCTATTTGTTCTACAGACAGTCTGACATTATTTACGAGTTCTGTTCCTGGAGCATCATACTTTTGGAATGGTCCGAACGGTTTCTCTTTTGATGGGAACCAAACAGTAATTAATGATTTAGAGCTTTCTGATGCGGGGATATATTCTATTTATCTTGAGGTAGACGGGTGTTTTAGTGATACCACAAATACGGAAATAGTAGTCAATGAATCGTATGATATTAATCTTATTGAGACAATTTGTTCAAATGAAACCTTCACTTTTGGTCCTAATGAATTAAATACTGCAGGATCTTATATTCAAAATTTACAATCGATTGCCGGATGCGATTCCATTGTGCAACTTGAGCTAACGGTGAACCCCGCCTACAGCTTCGTTATAGATACAAGTCTTTGTGAAGGAGAATCCATTACATTTGAAGGAGTTACCATGAACGTCACAGGGTCCTATCCCTTTAATTTATTTACTTCATTAGGATGTGATTCAATTATTACTTATGAGTTGATTGTTTATCCAATACCCGATTCGCCACCGGTTTTTTCAAATAGTCCTTTGTCTTGCCCTGGAGATATTTTTGAGGTTTCTATAGTCTCCGTTGAAGATGGTTTTTATGAATGGAATGGTCCTAATGGATTTAACTTAGATACATCGGACTTTACATTTGAGGCGTACCCTGAGAATATTGGACCGTATGATGTTTCAGTTACTGTGAATGGATGCGTTTCCCCATTTACCTCCATCGATTTAGATATTATCAATATTTATTCATTTGAAGATGCGGATTTGCCAAATGTGTTTACACCCAACGGAAACGCTTCAAATGAGGTTTTCGATTTACAGTCGTATTTCAAGACATGTGAACCCTATGAGGTGTTTTATTTCGATAGGTGGGGCAATGTCGTATACAGACATCAACAGAATGAGACGCCTTTTTCTGGAAAATCATTAGACGGCTCTGATTTAATGGACGGAGTATACATGTATAAGCTTGTACTTGAAAGCAGTCAAAAACAAGGCTTTTTGCATCTCATAAGATAGCTATAGCCAAGATTCAATTTCTTCTAGGTTTCTTTCTTTAGTAAAGTATAATGTATTCAGATTGATTGTTTTTGCTCCCTCAATATGTTGCGGTGAGTCTTCGATAAATAATACATCTTCAGGTGTGTAGCCCATGTCATTTAAAACCCATTCAAATGTTTCTTTATGTGGCTTTCTTTTTCCTATGATATGAGAGTAGTAACATTTATTAAAGAGTAATTCGAGATTTTTGAAGGGCATTTTACCTAAAAGCGATTGGATATATGCTAGGTGAATTTCGTTTGTATTACTCAGCAAATAACATGGGATCTTTTCACTGTACCTTTTAATTTGTTCTAGTTTAGCTTCTTCAAATCCCAGAATCATCGCGTTCCAAGCTTTTTTTATTTCAGACTCAGAGGAATGTGTAGAAATTTGTTGCTTCATCAAGTTTATAAATTCCTTTCCCGATAGACATCCTGTTTCGAAATCATCGAAAATTTCAGTTTGACTGAATTGATTGTAGAGAATTTCTGCATTTGCAACGCCAAGTGCTTCAAAAGCATTTATTGTTTTATGATAATCAAGGTTTACGATGACGCCACCAAGGTCAAAAAGAAGTGCTTTGACTCGTTTCATATTGTAATTCTGTTTAGAATGATTACAAATTTATAGTCTTTTATTAATTTTTAGGATACATGACACTTTTATGACAATAAATGAAACGTGACTTCCGATATTTGTATTAAGGAATGGGAAACAACCTCAAACACTTAAAAATCTTTGCTTTTACACATCGTAAATTGGATGTCGTAAAAATAGGGCTTCTGCATATTGAGCCGATTGATCAGGCCGCAAGATTAAAGCGCGTTAAAGATCAGTTTGATCTTGATGAAATAATGTTTCTTTCTACATGTAACCGCGTTGAATTTACGATGGTAAGTAGGTCTAATATTTCCATTGAACGTTTTATTAGTGCTTTATATTCTAATTTACCACAGGTTGATGTCGCGTATTTATCAATGAATGTTGAACAATACATTGGTGAACACGCCGTAGAACATTCACTTTCTGTCGCCTCATCTATTGAATCAATGATCGTGGGTGAAAGAGAGATCATTACACAAGTTAGAAATGCTTTTGAATTATCTAATACGAATGGTTTAACAGGAGATTTTTTAAGATTGCTTATTCGAAAAGTAATTGAAACGGCAAAAAAAGTATACACCCAAACAAGCATTGCAACCAAACCAGTTTCAGTTGTATCCTTGGCCTATCATAAACTGAAAGAGCTCAATATTCCGTTGGACTCTCGTATTTTAATTATTGGCTCGGGATCTACAAATTCCAACATGTGTAAGTTTCTTAAAAAGCATGGCTTTAGTAACTTTATTGTCTTTAATCGCACAGTTGAGAATGCCGAAAATCTTGCTGTAGACTTAAATGCCTCTTTTTATCCTCTGTCAGAATTGCCCTATTATAAAAAAGGTTTTGATGTTATTTTGACCTGTACAGCTGCCAATCATAATGTGGTTTCGCTGGAAACATATGAAAGTCTGCTGAATGGAGACGAAGGCTTAAAAACCCTCATTGATATTGCGATACCTCAAGATATCTCACCAGAAATCATACGAAAGCATAAGGTCCATTATTTATCGATTGATTTATTGCAGAAAATTTCTAATGATAATCTCAAGGTTCGCGCAAACGAGGTTGATTGTGTTAAGGAAATTGTGAACGAAGCTTTGGAAGATTTTATCCGTGTGGTGGAAGAACGCAATGTAGAGTTGGTCATGCGGGATGTCCCTCGTCAAGTGAAGGCAATAAAAGAAACGGCTATCGACGAAGTTTTCAAACGCGATATGGAGGAATTGGATCCAGAAGCAAGAGAAGTTTTGGATAAAGTGCTAGGATATGTAGAAAAAAAGTACATTAGCGGCCCAATGAAACTTGCAAAAGAAATCATTTTAAAGAATGCCGCAAACTAAGCCGATTATCATTGGGACTAGAGGGAGCGATCTTGCCTTGTGGCAGGCTAATTTTGTCAGAAAGGAATTAGAGCATAGGGGTCATGAGGTCCATATTGAAATCATAAAAACTCAGGGTGATAAAATTCAAGATTTGAGCTTTGATAAAATGGAGGGCAAAGGATTCTTTACAAAAGAAATTGAAGATGCCTTGTTAAGGAAAGAAATTGATTTAGCGGTGCATTCTCATAAAGATTTAGAAACGAATCAGCCAGAGGGTCTTGAGGTTGCCGCCGTATCTTCAAGAGCTAATCCATGTGAATTGCTCTTGATTCGACAATCTGCCCATGAGGAAAATGCATTGTGGGGCTTGAAAAAGGATGCCATTGTAGGCACATCATCTGCGCGTCGAAAGTCACAGTTGTTGGCCTTGAGACCAGATGTTCAAATTAAAGAGCTAAGAGGTAATGTCCCTACGCGAGTAGAAAAGTTAAAGACAGGCGCATATGATGCGATTCTTTTGGCAAAAGCTGGTATTCTTCGTTTAGAATTAGATCTTTCTGATCTCGTATGTATCGATTTGACACCTGATGAATTTGTGCCAGCCCCAGCGCAAGGTGTGCTTGCCCTTCAGGTTCGATCTTCTGCTAGTGAGCTCAAAAATATTTTGAAGCAAATAAATGATCTCGCTGTTCAAAAGCTCGTTCATTTAGAACGGTCTGTGCTTAATTTAATGGATGGAGGTTGTCAATTACCATTGGGTGTATATTGCGATAACAAATATGTCCATGTTGCTTTTTCAGATGATGCAATGCATCCGTCTAGGTATTTTCGTTTTCCCTATAAAGACAACCCTGAATTCCCACAAAAAATTGTAGAGCATTTGCAACATCAGCAAGTTTGAAACACATCTTCATTTCCAAAGACACCAATGAGCTAGAAACCCTAAATGAACTTATGGGTGATCATTCTTTTCGGTTTGAATGTAGGTCATTGATTGATTTCAAGCCTCGGTCTTTTGATTTGCCAAATGACTTTGACGTTATTTTTTTCTCTAGTATCCGTTCTGCCAAGTTTTTGTCCGAATCTAAGAAAATTGACCTCGATAAGTACGGTATTGCATGTGCGGGACCACAGACCGCTTTAAAGCTGAATGAAATGGGTTTGGAGGCTGATTTTATTGCCGCTGACGCAAGCAGTCCAGAGCTTGTATCTAAAGAGTTTTCGGTTTGGTTAGGAACTAGAAAAGTGTTTATCCCCGTATCAAATCGTTCTTTACACTCGATCGAGGAATTTATTTCTCCTGAGCAAATCAAGCGTGCAATTTTATATGAAACATTGCTACTTCCATTAAAAGTCCTTAGTAGAGATATACTCGTTTTTACGAGTCCGAGTAATGTTCACGCCTATTTTATTGAAAACGAGATTTCAGCCCATAGCGTCGTTATTGCCTGGGGGCATTCTACAAAAAAGACATTGTTGGGTTACGGTTGTCAATCATCTGTTGTCTTAAAAGATGGTACCCTGACCGAGCTTAAAAGTATATTAGAATCTATGCTATAGATTTGGGCATAGAACAATGGAAACTATAAAATAGCGTTTTAAACCTCAAGGCCTTATCTTCGTTAGGATGTCAGCTATGAAAATCATATTTATTATTTTGCTTTTCTTTGGATTTCACTTAGGTGTTTTTTCGCAAGATGCTGGTGAGCGCACAAAAATGTTAAAAGTCAATGATTCGATTCGAATAGATACTTTGAGCATATATCCAAACTCATTTCAGGCTTTTGTTGGCGATACACCCTTGACACCTTCTCAGTACCGTTTGAATTTTTCTTCCGCTTTATTTGTGATAAATCAACCTGTTGAAGATTCCATACGCTTCGTTTATCAGGTGTTTCCATTTGATTTGTCAAAGCAATACCAATTGCGGGACAGTAGCTTGGTTTTTGATGAAAATAGGGACAAAAGTACATTGTTTAAGATTGAAAACTTCTTTTCTGTAGACGATGTGTTCGGAGGAAATGAATTGAATAAAAATGGTTCAATTTCAAGAGGAATTTCCTTCGGGAACAACCAAGATTTGGGAATTAATTCTTCTTTGAATTTGGAACTTTCAGGGAAGATCTCTTCCAATTTAAAAATATTGGCCTCGGTTTCAGATGCTAATATACCGATACAGCCGGAAGGAAATACCAACAAGCTACAGGAGTTTGATAAGGTATTCATTCAGATTTACAACGATAGATTGAAGTTGATTGCTGGAGATTTTTGGCTTTCTAAACCAACTGGATATTTCATGAATTATCGCAAAAGAGCTCAGGGATTAAGTATCAATTATAAATGGAATAAACAACAAGATAAGGTTTGGAGCACTCAGCTGAGTGGTGCCCTCTCAAAGGGAAAGTTTAATAGACAGATCATTCAGGGAATTGAAGCAAATCAGGGCCCATATCGTCTTGTAGGGGCGGAAAATGAACCCTTTATTATCGTTCTTTCAGGTACCGAAAAGGTATTCATTGACGGCCGTCTTTTAGAGCGTGGGCAGGAGTATGATTACACGATTGATTATAATACTTCAGAAATCATTTTTACCTCTAGAAACCTAATTACGAAAGATACGCGGATTGTTGTTGAATTTCAGTATTCGGATCAGAATTATGCCCGTTCTTTATTACAGCATTCTCTATCTTATCAGTCAAAAAAAATTGATTTCTGGCTGAACGCTTATTCTGAACAGGACGCAAAAAACCAACCTTTGCAGCAAGAGTTATCGAGCGAGCAGCGTTCTTATTTGGCGGGCATTGGAGATAGTCTAGACCTAGCAGTAGTCAATTCAGTCGATTCCGTTGGTTTTTTTGATAATCAAAACTTATATAAGTTAATTGACTCATTGGGCTTTGACTCCATTCTGGTTTTTAGTGTAAACCCTGACTCAGCCTTTTACCGAGTGTTTTTTGAATTTGTTGGTGATGGAAATGGGGATTATATACTTGAGAGTTATAATGCTTTGGGAAAAGTATTCAAATGGATTGAGCCAGTGGGCAATATTTCGCAGGGAAATTATCGGGCTTCACGCAGTATTATTACGCCTAAAAAACAGCAGATGTTCAGTACGGGTTTAAAATGGAAGTACTCTAAGTCCAGCTACGTTGAGTCAGAATGGGCCCTCAGTAATATGGATTTAAATACCTATTCTAGTCTTTCTAAGCAAGATAATGTAGGTTATTCAAACCGAACCAGATGGATGAATACAACTTCATTTGGGAAAGCCGACACAATTTCTTTGTGGTCACTAATTACAAAAGCAGAAATTGAGTACCTATCGTCTTCTTTTACTCCTGTTCAGCAATACCGAGCGGTTGAGTTTGACCGGGATTGGAATACGCGTTTTAAGGGCTATCAAGGCAACCAAATCCTTGGGACATTGGGAACAAAATTAGCTCATAAAAAGAGAGGTTCGATTTCATTAGATGCCCAACACTTTTCAATGGGTTCGGATTACAGTGGTCAGCGTGCATACTCAAAAGGAAATTGGAAACAAAAAGGTTGGGATGCCCAATGGGATGCAAGCTATTTACAGGCCAAGGCAGCTTCTAAAAGTAGTTTCCTGCGCCATAGATTAGATGTATCAAAGAAGCTAGGTCCGTTGAGAATTGGTTATAAGGATGATCACGAAAGAAACCGCTATCAAGATACAAGTTTTACTCTGTCCGCTCAGAGCTATGAGTTTTTCGACTATCAATTTTATATTGCCAACCAAGACACAAGTAAAATGGAGTATAAGCTTTATTATCGCGAGCGTTATGATAGAAGATTAGAATCGGAAAGCTTTAAGAGAACGGCAATTGCCAAAACAACAGGTGCAGAGCTTCAAATTAATAGCTTAAAGAATCAGAAGATTACTTTTTTGTCTGGATACCGTTCGCTAGATGTTTTGGATACATTCGCCATGAATCAAACACCAGAGAACTCTGTAATAGGTCGTCTCGAATATACATTTAAGGCCTGGAAAAATGCAATACAATGGTCTACATTTTATGAAATTGGATCTGGTCTCGAACAAAAACGGGAATTTCTCTATATTCAGGTCAATGATGGACAGGGTGTATATACATGGATAGATTATAACGAGGACGGGGTAAAAGATTTAAATGAATTTGAAATTTCCCAGTTTATCGATCAGGCAAATTATATTCGTGTATTTGTACCGAGTAATACCTATGTAACGACATATTTTAACGAGTTCAACCAAACAATATACCTGCGACCTGAACGTATTTGGTCTCGGAAAAAAGGACTGCTAAAAGTATTGTCTTTGTTTTCTGATCAAGCGAGATTTAGGGTCAATAAAAAATCCAATGCTTTTCTAGATGGTGCAGTATTTAATCCTTTAAATAATAGAATTGCCGATACCAATCTGATTTCTACGATAGCTTTTGTTCGGAATTCTCTGTTTTTTAATAGAACAGGTGCTATATTTGGTGCGCGGTATATATTTCAAGAGAATCAATCTAAAACTTTATTGGCGTCAGGCTTTGATTCTAAATTGGCATCATTTCATGAAGTAAACGCGCGGTGGAACATTACACCGAAATTTTCTGTGCTCGCTACCGTTCAAGATGGAATAAAAAATACGATTGCAGATTATACCTCAGGAAGGGATTATTCGATAAACTATTCTTGGTTTAAAACCTCTATTAGCTACCAGCCAAGTACTAATTTTCGCATTACCCTTGATGGCAGAATTGTTCGCAAAATAAATGAGCTTCCTGTCGAAGGAGAATCCTGTGATATAAAAGATATAGGAACAACCTTTAAATATAACCAAACTGATAAAGGAAGTCTTCAAGGTTCTATCAAGCTGTTAAAAATTGATTTTGAAGGCACCGAAAACTCTGCAGTTGGTTTTGAAATGCTTGAGGCACTTCGTCCTGGTATTAATTATACCTGGAGCTTCGGATACCAAAAAACAGTCTCAAAGAATCTGCAATTGACCATTCAATATTTAGGTCGAAAATCCGAGAATACAAGAATCATTCATACTGGAGGTATGGAACTGCGCGCTTTTTTTTAAAATCTTTGTAATTTAAAGGGCATTTTAAAATTTATGGAGGAATACGGAAAAATATTACTAATTGCAATGCCAACATTCTTGCTTCTTGTGCTTCTTGAGAAGCTCTATGGCTACATGAAGGGTTCAGACACGGTTCCTCTAGATGATGCTGTATCTAGTTTGAGTTCAGGTATGACAAATGTGCTTAAGGATGTGCTAGGGCTCTCTATTGGAATTATTTCTTACGAATGGCTTTTTTCAAAGCTGGCAATTTTTAGTATTGAAAATACAGTTGCTGTTTATGCCATAGCCTTTATTGTTATAGATTTTTATGGGTATTGGTCTCACCGATTCGCGCACAAGGTTAATTTATTTTGGAACCATCATGTGATTCATCACAGTAGTGAAGAGTTTAACTTGGCTTGTGCGTTAAGACAGCCAATATCTGGGATTGTTAAGTTTTTTACCTTTCTGCTCATACCAGCGGCAATTATGGGTGTTCCTCCGCAGGTAATTGCAATCGTTCTTCCACTGCACTTATTCATGCAATTTTGGTACCATACAAGGCATATTGGGAAAATGGGATTCATAGAATATATTCTTGTTACGCCCTCTCACCACAGAGTTCATCATGCGATTAATCCTGAATATTTGGACAAGAACTTGAGTCAGATTTTTATTTTTTGGGACTTTTTGTTTGGCACCTTTCAAGAGGAATTAGACGATGTACCACCAGTATTCGGAATATCGCGACCCGCTTCAACTTGGAATCCTTTTAAAATTAATTTTCAGCACTTTTTTATCCTTTGTAAGGATGCTTGGAATGCCCAAAGCTTAAGCGATAAACTTACCATATGGTTTCGTCCCACGGGATGGAGACCAAAAGAGTTCGACCATCTCTATCCTTTGAACAAAATAGACGATGTTTACAGCTTTTCTAAATATAAACCTGCCTTATCAAAGTTTCATCTGTTTTGGGGGGTTACGCACCTTTTTGTGGTTATGTTTTTCTTATTAGATCTGTTTGCTCGTCTCGGATTCCTTTCTTTCACGCACATAATGGTTTATGGTGGGTATATATTTTTGACCATTTATTCGTTAACCGACCTAATGGATAAAAACAAGTGGAATTTTGTGCTTGAAATTTTTAGATTTTCTATGGCAATAGTCATTGGGTTGTGGATGAAGACTTGGTTTGGTTATTCGGCTATTCTTTATTTGGTTTATGCTTATCAGATTATCGTCTTAATAATTTCTATTACATTTTATAGAAATGAGACCCGGGGCAAACCCTCCGTAGCATATTGATGCAGTATTCTTGGTTTATAGGTGCATTCTATTTGCTTTATCTTGCCCTTATCCTTTTTGGCTTCGAAGATTTGGCGTTTTATATGAAGCCCCTTTTGGTACCATCTTTATTGTTGATGATCCCTTTCAAAAGTGTTTTCAGTGCGAAATATAAGCTATTTTATGCCGTCCTGTTTTCAACGCTTGGCGATGTGTTTTTAATGTTTCGCGGTACTTTATTTTTTGTTTT
The DNA here is from genome assembly GCA_002167775.1 of Crocinitomicaceae bacterium TMED16. Lineage (GTDB taxonomy): Bacteria > Bacteroidota > Bacteroidia > Flavobacteriales_D > Crocinitomicaceae > UBA952. The sequence goes on from NHBV01000029.1 coordinate 32,380, forward strand.
AGGATTGACCTCTTTCCTCACGGCTCATTTGATGTACATGATGATATTTAAATCTGTTAGGAATCCGATTAAATTCAATTTAATGTATATTTTTTCCTCGCTCATTATCGCGGTATATTTTTGCACCTTTCTTTCCTTTCTATGGCCGCATTTAGGCCCTATGAAAGCTCCTGTTTTTATATATGCCGCAATTTTATCTATTATGCTTTGGTTTGCCATTCATTCAAATGCACCACATCCTTTTTCGAGGTTCATCATTATTTTAGGTGCGCTGAGCTTTGTAATTTCGGATAGTATGCTTTCTACTAGACTGTTTTATGGAACTTTTGAAAACGCTCACTTTTTTATAATGTCGAGCTATCTAGTAGCTCAATTTCTTTTGGTATTTGGAATTGTTAAATCAAGGATTTCCAAGTAAATTAAGTATAGTCTTTTTATATAGCTTATTCAGCCTTTTGGCCCGTTTTAAAATTGTGTCTCAGGGACTTTTTAATATCAAATGATTGTTTTATTTTTGCAGTCTAAACTATTAAACTAACTCACTAGAATCTAAAATTTAAAGTTGATTTTATCTCAACCTCCCTTTTTACTCCAATAGGGCTATTTTAAATATTCGATTCTCGAGACTCTGGTTTTTTGAACTTTTATCGTAATGAAAACAATTTTGACATTGTTGGCGTGCACATTAACATTTGCAGTTTTAAGCCAAAATGAAGGTGTAGCAATCAATAGTGATGGCAGCCAAGCGGATAATTCTGCAATACTTGATTTGAAGTCTATAACAGGTGGTCTTCTGATTCCAAGAATGAACGAGAACCAAAAAAATGCCTTGAATAATCCTGCCACCGGCTTATTGATTTTTCAAACCAATGCCGGTTCAGGCTTCTATTATTATACGGGTTCGGAATGGATTGTTTTGTCGTCAGAAAAATCCGGATGGTCTATCAACGGTAATCAAGGTACAAACAGCAGTAATGATTTTATGGGAACTACCGATGCTCAAGACTTCACATTGCGCACCAATAATATAAATCGCTTACGTGTGAGTCAAAAAGGGCAACTAGAGGTCTTAAATACAGGTCAATCGGTATTCTTGGGGCAGCAAGCTGGGGAGCTAGATGACTTATCGAACAATAATAATGTTTTTATTGGGTACAGGTCTGGTTATGTTAATCTAACAGGAAATAATAATGTGGCTAGTGGACCTCGGACGCTATACAGGAATGAAACAGGTTCAAGAAATACGGCACTTGGAGCACAAACCCTTTATTCGAACACCTCAGGATACAACAATACTGCTTCTGGTTATCGTGCACTATATTTCAACACGGAAGGTCATTCGAATGTTGCGCAAGGATACCAAGCTCTTTATCGCTCAATCACAGGGAATCGAAATAGCTCTGTAGGGCATCAAAGTCTACGAAACAATTCTGAAGGAACAGGAAATACATCAAATGGTTTTAGGTCTTTGTATCAAAATAGTACAGGGGATTACAACACTGCAATAGGCTATAGTGCGAATAGCCTTGGGACTGATTTCAATAATTCGACAGGTATCGGGTACAATGCAGATAATTCTGCGAGTAATTCTGTAAAACTTGGAAATTCAAATGTAAGTAGCATTGGTGGACAGGTAGGCTGGACTACACTCAGTGATGGCCGTTTTAAGAAAAACATTCGCAATGATGAAGTACAGGGTATCGCATTCATTATGGGGCTTCGACCTGTTACGTATAATTACGACGTTCGTGCAAAAGAAAAATGGATGCAAATGCAATTCGGTGAAATTGATACGGAAGAGTGGGAAGGTAAATACGATATTGAAGACATTCGTTTTTCGGGCTTCATCGCGCAGGACGTTGAGTCCCTTTCCCAAGAACTTGGCTATGAGTTCAGTGGAGTAGATGCGCCAAAGAATTCCAATGATATTTATGGATTGCGTTATTCAGACTTTGTTGTTCCCTTGGTAAAGTCTGTGCAAGAATTAAATGAAGTCATTCAAAACCAAGAAAGTAAGATATCAGCACTAGAATTGCATAATGATCGCTTACAACTTCAAGTCCAAAGTAATGCGAAAGAGCTTCAAGAATTGAAGCGATTGGTCATGACGATTCAAGAGAAATGATGAAGCCGATATTGATTGTTTATTTCCTATTGGCCATGTTTGGTGGTTCAGCATACGGACAGGTCGGAATCTTTATCAACGGCGGAACGCATGTCGTTTGTGAGGGTGAAGCAAGTGTTTCATTGAAGGGGGATTTTATAAACAATGGAGTCTATAGCTCATCAACAGAGGTATTGGTGTTTTGCGGAACATCGCAACAAGAAATAGGCGGCTCAGGAAGTAACTCGTTCTATGGATTGCAGTTAAACAATTCATCAGGGGTTTTGCTCTCAAGTAATTTAACTGTGACCGACGAATTTATTTTGACAGATGGTTTGCTGGACCTATCTAATGCAAATTTAACGCTTGGAGCAAGGGTTTCTGAAATTCAAGGAGTGCCATCTGCTTCAAATATGATTGTAACATCTGGTTCCGGAGCGCTACGTAAACGTTATTCAGAAATTCCTGTTTCTGGCGCTTCAGATGCATTTACATTTCCTATTGGTTCCAATACCTCAGGGGCTGAATATTCACCTGTTATTATGGATTTTGAAGCTGCCGATTTTGGACCTGAAGCNTANCTTTCTGTGCAAGCAACTCCAAATAAGAATCCTTTTTTTAATTCGGGAATTACTACTTATCTCGAACGATACTGGACATTGGAGCCAAATGATATGTCAAATTATAATTATGAAGTCAAGCTTTATTATGTCGATAGTGATGTTCAAAATGGAAGCTTGACTGAAGCAGATCTACAGCCTGTTAAATACAGCGGAAATTCATGGTATCAACCTGCAGGGTTANTAAATGACTTTCCTGATGCCATTGAGCAAGGAAGTGCATTTGTATTCACGGNATCCAACTACATGGTCTGGGGTGGATTGACAACCTTTAGTGTTTTTGGTGGGGCCGGAGGTTCCAATCAACCTCTTCCAGTCGATTTGATTTCTTTTAATGGTCAATGTTTAGGAGATGTTGTAGGTCTTAATTGGTCGACGGCAAGNGAAAACAATAGTGCTTATTTTGATNTAGAAAAGTCTCAAAATGGNATTGATTGGTCTGTGATTCATAGTGAAACTGCCGCCGGTAATTCTTCAGCTCAGATCGATTATGAATATGTTGACTTTGAGAAGACCGTAGGTGATGTCTATTATCGCTTGAATCAAGTTGATTTCGATGGGAATTCTGAATATTATGATCCTATCCANGTGAATTGTGGTCAAATCGAAAACGTGCTCATGACTTTTCCCAATCCCTCAAATGAAAATTTTACGATTGCCCTTATGAATGAGTTGCTAATAGGTGATGTATCTGCCAAACTCATCGATGCGTCAGGTAAGGTGGCTGATCAAAAAGAGTTGTCGGTAAAGCCAGGAATGAACAATTTTCCTTGGTCACTAGCGTCACTTCAAGAAGGCGTTTATTTTATTCTAATTAGTGGTCCTGAGCATGTTGTTACAATCAAGCATGTGATAACCAAATAAACCCAAAGCAAAACCTTATTTTTGTTTTATGTCAAAGAAAAAAGGGGTAGCTATTCTTGGTTCTACGGGTTCAATAGGAATAAAGGCCGTGGAGATCATCGCTACATATCCTGATTATTTTGATGTACAAGTTTTAACAGGGTATCGTAATATAGATTTGTTGATTCAGCAGGCGCTGAAGCTACAACCCAATANCGTTGTNGTTTCTGATGAAGCCGAGTATAAAAAAGTTAACGAAGCACTTTGGACGGCGGACATTCATGTCTACGCAGGTAAAGAGGCCTTAAATCAAGTACTAGAGTCAGGAGAAGTTGAACTTGTACTTAATGCTATTGCAGGTTTTGCAGGAATAGCACCAACGATTGCAGCGATCAATGCAAGAAAGCAAGTTGCTTTGGCAAATACAGAATCCATTTTGGTTGCAGGAGAATTGGTTACCAAATTNGCCCGAGAAAAGGGGGTCAATATTTATCCTATTGATCCTAAGCAATCTTCAATCTTTCAGTGTATTATTGGTGAGTTTCATAATAAAATTGAAAAGATATATTTAACTGCTCAAGAAGGATCTCTTAAAAATGTAGANGCAAAGTCAGGAATTGATTCAGCAAGTATGATGCGTGCGGGTTTTGCGGCAATTCAGGCCAAGTGGCTATTTAACGTGAAACCTNCCCAAATTGAAATACTTGTTCACAAACAAGCCATTATTGACGGTCTTGTTCAATTTGAAGATGGGGGATTAAAGACCCAGATGGTATTGCCTGATATAAAGCTGCCNATTCAATTTGCATTGACCTATCCAGAGCGTTTTAAAACCAATTCNCATAGATATAATTTTATGGAGNATCCTAAACTTGAGTTTAAGGAACCAAATCCNNCGCTGATACAAAANATGAATCTCGCTTTTTACGCNTTGGAAAAAGGAGGTACATCGGCTTGTGTGTTGAATGCGGTCAACGATATTGCCGTGGAAGCTTTTTTAAACCATAAAATTAGCTTTGCGGAAATATCAAAGCTTAATAATGACGTTTTGAAGGCGACAGAAATTATAAAAAATCCAGTTTATGATGACTATTTGAGGTCTGATTACGCAGCACGCCAAGCTGCATTAAAACTTCTATCATGAAAACAATTCTCTTCGCAAGTACTTTGATTTTTCTACTTATTTCCTGCAAACAAGTGGTGTTTTTAAAAGCTCAACTGCACCATTCACATTGTGGCGGAGCACCGCCTACATCAGAAACTAGAAAGGGTTATCATACAGAACATGAAATGGATGTAACCATTATAGGTGACAATGATTCTATACATATGCATGTCTATGGAAATGACGAAGTAAAATTGAGACCCGGGAACTATCGCTGGTATCGTGGAACCAAATTAGTCGAGACAAAAGATTTCATTGAGGAGCTCCAAATAAGCTTGGATTCAAACTTTGTACTTCAGGGTGGTGCAGCTTGTATCGATGAATGGAAGCAAAAACCTGATGGAGAGTTCTCGGTAAGTTCTAATACAGATACCATTGCACTAACACTTAAATACAGATGTTATACAGGGATACTTCCATTTCCATGTGTGAAATATTTAGGGCCTATTTATCAGTAGCTTCAGCTATATATTTATGTTTATATAAGACTTCAAGTTTTTGGTACGCCTCTCGAATGTCTGCAATTGGTTCTACAATCAAGCGCAATCGATCTTGTTTTTGCAACAGTCTATAACCTTTTCCTTGGTTCGTTATTTCTTGTAATATTTCAGTAAATAGTGCTGATTCATAAAAAGGCGAATTGGCGTCAGAAATAAACGAACAAACCATTTTTTCAGATTTAATAACCAGTCGTTCAAGACCAATTTTTTTGGCCATCCATCTCAACTCAAATGAAAAGAATAATTCCTTCACCTGAACGGGTATTGGACCAAAACGGTCGATCATCCTTTCTTCAAAACCATTGAGCGACTCTAGGTTTTCAATATTATCGAGTTCTTGGTATAGACTTAAACGCTCTGCAACATCATTTACATATGAGTCAGGTATCCTAACTTCATAGTCTGTCTCAAAAACGCATTCAGTCGCATATGTTGTTAGCTGGTCGCTATTGCGCTCACTAAATAGTTCTTTAAACTCTTTTTCTCTGAGCTCTTTCATTGCTTCGTTTAGGATTTTTTGATACATTTCGAAACCGATTTCTGAGATAAATCCACTTTGTTCGCCTCCCAGCATATTTCCTGCACCTCTAATGTCTAAATCCTTCATTGCGATATTGAAACCAGAACCCAAGTCAGAAAATTGAACTAATGCTTCTAGTCGTTTTCTGGCCTCTGAAGTAAGCACTGTTGTTTTTGGAGCAATAAGATAACAGAACCCTTTTTTATTGCTTCGACCCACTCTTCCTCTTAGCTGATGTAAGTCACTTAATCCAAAGTTTTGCGCATCATTAATAATGATTGTATTGGCATTGGAAATATCTATTCCCGATTCTATTATCGTTGTTGCAATTAAAACATCATATTTTCCTTCTATGAAATCCATCATGTTTCTTTCTAATACCTTTCCATCCATTTGACCATGCCCAATGCCTACTTTTACTCCTGGACAAAGACGTTGAATCATTCCTGCAATTTCTTTGATGTTCGCAATGCGATTGTTTACAAAGAAAACCTGTCCGCCTCTTGAAACCTCATAGGAGATGGTATCCCTAAGCATCTCTTCATTAAATGTCACGATTTCTGTAAGTACTGGTTGTCTATTGGGTGGAGGTGTATTGATAATGCTTAAGTCTCTGGCGCCCATTAACGAGAATTGAAGTGTTCTTGGTATGGGAGTTGCTGTCAGTGTTAGTGTATCTACAGTTGTTCTTAATGTTTTGAGTTTATCCTTAACTGATACGCCAAACTTCTGTTCTTCATCAATGATCATTAGCCCCAAATCTTTGAATTGAATTCTATTTGAGACAATGGCATGCGTACCAATTAAGATATCAATCTGTCCTTTTTTGAGCTTTTGAATGGTTTCCGTTGTTTGCTTCGCGCTTTTAAATCGATTCACGTAATCAATATTGCAAGGAAACTCTTTCAACCTTTCTTTAAAGCTTCGGAAGTGTTGCAACGAAAGTATGGTCGTAGGAACTAAAATAGCCACCTGCTTGCTGTCTGCTACGGCTTTAAACGCAGCCCGAATAGCGACCTCTGTTTTTCCGAACCCAACATCTCCACATATCAATCTATCCATTGGAGTTTTTGACTCCATATCTTTTTTCACATCTTGAGTCGCCTTATACTGGTCAGGTGTATCCTCATACATGAACGAAGCTTCAAGCTCATTTTGTAGGTAGGTATCTGGTGTGAATGCATAACCTGGTTGACTTCTCCTTTTTGCATACAGCTGAATAAGATCAAAGGCAAGTTCTTTTATTTTTTTCTTCGTCTTATTTTTAAGGGTATTCCATGTTTGTGTCCCTAGCTTATTCATTTTTGGAACTGAACCATCCTTTCCTGTGAATTTGGAAATTCTGTGCAGAGAATGGATACCGACATAAAGGACATCTCCCTCTTTGTAAATGAGTCTTATTGTCTCCTGAGGTTTGCCATTAACATCTATGGTCTCAAGTCCAGAAAATTGTCCTACGCCATGATCAATATGGGTTACGTAGTCTCCTTTTTGAAGATTGTAGATCTCTTTTAAGGTGAGTGCCTGTTTCGCCTGTCTAAAACCTTCTTTTAATCTAAACCTGTGGTATCTTTCAAAAATCTGATGATCAGTGTAACAAACTATTTTAGATTCTTTACAAATGAAGCCTTCATGTAATGCTGAATTCATAGGAGTAAATTCTACAGAAGCACCAATGTCTTCAAATATCTGATAGAGTCGCTCAATTTGTTTAGGTTGATTAGAGAACAAGAAATTTGTAAACTTTTTTTTCTGATGTTCTAAGAAATCATCTTTTAAAAGCTCAAAGTTCTTGTTAAAACTTGGTTGCGGTGATAGCGAAAATTCTATCTTTTTACTCCCTTTGAAATATGAATTATTGTTGAACTCAACGAGCGTTGTTAGCTCAAACACTTCGATGCATTCTTTTTCATTCAAAAATAACTGCTCTGGTTTGCTAAGTTTTTCTTTATTTTCTAATTCATCATAGATCTGATGTGCTTTATCGAATTCTAATTGAATACGTGCTAATGTTCTTTCTACAGAGTCAATCCAAAGTACTTTATCACCTTTAAGGTATTTAAAGAATGAATCCATTCCCTTTACAAGCATTTCGCCTTGAATATTCGGTACAATCGTAAAGAATGAGTGACTGCTTATGGAAAGCTGACTCGCTGCATCAAATGTTCTAATCGACTCGACCTCGTTTCCAAAGAACTCTATTCTGTAAGGCGTGTCTGAAGCAAAAGAAAAGACATCGACAATTCCTCCTCTTATTGAATATTGCCCGGGTTCATAAACATAATTAACTTGCTCAAAATTATATTCCAGCAAAAGTTCGTTAATGAATTCAATAGAGTAGGTTTTATCCACTTCTATTTTCATTGTATTGGATTTCAACTTTTTTACCGACAGTACCTTTTCAAATAAAGCTTCGGGGTAGGTGATGACCCAGCAGTTTTTTTGTGAGCTAAGTTTTTTTAGGGCTTCTGTTCGTGCAACAACGCTTGCATTGTCTGTGTCTTCAATCTGATATGGGGTTTTATAGGATGCAGGATAGAAGACCAAACGTTTGTCATTTGGATAAAGCCCCTGTAAATCATTAAGAAAGTAGGCTGCATCCTCTTTATTATCAAGAACGAACACATGATGGCCTGGACATTGGTTGGCACAGGCAGCTGAAAAAATGGATTGAGCAGAACCAACCAATCCCGACCAGTTGATTTTGGTCTCAAGTTTCTCAATAATTTTCAGGGTTTCTAATACCTTCGCATGTTCCTGAGAACGGTTGTTGAAGCTCTTGAGGTTCATGTTAGTTCAAAAAACTCATTGCTCTTTCAACCATATTTTTTGAGCCAATAAAAAGTGGCGCACGCTCGTGGAGCGCTTCGGGCTCAATTTCTAAGATGCGTTTTCTACCAGTAGTTGCTAACCCTCCTGCTTGTTCGGCAATAAATGCCAGCGGATTGCATTCGTATAACAATCTTAGTCTTCCTTTTGGCGCTGCGGGGACATTGGGATAAATATAAATTCCTCCTTTAATCAGACTTCTATGAAAATCTGCAACCAATGAGCCGATATAACGGCCCGAATATGGACCATTGTAGTCATTTTCTTTACTCTGACAAAATGCGATGTACGCTGCCACACCAGGTTCACATTCTTTTATATTTCCTTCGTTCATAGAATAGAGCCTACTTGACTCAGGCATTCTCATATTGCTGTGTGAAAGAATAAATGTTCCACTTGAAGGGTCTAATGTAAATCCTTGAACGCCATCACCCCAACTTAACACGAGCATCGTTGATGTTCCGTATAAAACATATCCTGCGACAGTCTGTTTTTCCCCTGCCTGTAGCATATCTTCAAGCGTTGCGGCTTGACCGTATTTTGAAGTTCTTTTATAAATAGAGAAGATTGTTCCAACAGATACATTAACATCTATATTGCTTGAACCATCTAGTGGATCAAATAGAACGACGTATGACGCTGAATTTGTTTTTTTCGTATCGAAGGCAAGATGAGCTTCATTTTCTTCTGATCCTATTCCAGCAACAGACCCACAATTCTCGAACGCATTGATAAATGCAATATCGGCTATAACGTCTAGTTTTTGCTGCTCTTCTCCCTGTATATTTTGTCCGCCTTGCGCACCTAAAACGCCATCTAACAGCGCTGCTTTCTGAAGATCATGGCTTACTTTTACCGACGCACTTGTTATAGATTCAAGTACTGGCCATAGTGCTTTGTCAAGACCTTTTATGGATTGTGCTTTCGCAAAATAGTCATGAAAGGTCATGTCGTGTTTATGTATTTTGAATTGTGACTTTAATTTAATCTTAAAGGCGTTCTAGCTGAACATAATACTTTGTCCATAACCCTCCTTGTAAACTGGATTTACGATTAGTGCGGGAATTAAAGCATCATTTGTAATGATGTATTGCTCATAATTTGAGGTAATCGCATTCAAAAAGTTGCTTTTGTTGAGATTCATTATGGCTATTAAATCTGCATCCACGGATACAGCATATTTTACAACTTCCTTATCAAACCCAGATCTTGAAATCAATGTATGTTTCATATCAACCTCTCTATCTTTAAAGAATCTTTTGGCAAATACAATATTTGATTTAACCTGATGCTTGAGGAAATCATCTGTTTCATCTGGTATGACAACATGAACCTGAGAGCCAAAATATTTAGCAAGCCTGGAAACAATTGTCAGCTTTTGTTTTGTTTCTTTATTCAAGTCCATCGGAACAACTATTGAATCGTACCCCGTTGGTTTTACAAGCTTTTCTTGAACAATAATAAAAGGGACAGAAGAGTTTGTCACAACTTTTAAAGCGTGACTTCCCGTTACATGCTGCCATCCAGTCGCACCATGTGTTCCCATAAAAATCAGCTTTGCTTCATGTTCTGCAGCAAAATCACCAATATCCTCAAAAATACTTCCAATTCTTACATTTGGAAAAAGACCAACTTCATGAGATTTAAACTTTTCGACAATCTCTTCTAATTTGATATTTGCTTCGTGAATTTGGTTTTGTTTTGCCACTACATGAAGTAATTGAACTTCTGCATCTAAAGGTTTTGCAGTTGCAATTGCATGTTCAAGAGCAATATCTGCTACTTTTGTAAAGTCATGCGGTACAATAAATGTTTTTTTACTCATTGCTAGATTTTAGCGTAAAGTTAAGATAAAGTAATGAAAAATATGACGTTTTTGTATCTTTATTTTTGATTACTAACCCCTAAAGATACTCAGTTTATGCCATTAATAGGTAGGTTTTTAAAGCAGACAACAGCCTTAAGTTATCGCAAGAACGCGAAGAAAACTCAGGGTTACAATGAGCAAGTTAAAGTGCTTCAGTATTTGTTGTCTAAATCGAAGACGACTAAGTTTGGTTTGGCCCATAATTTTAGTGCTATTTTAAGCAAGGAAATGGTACGCGCTTATCAGCAGGAGGTTCCAATTATGGATTATGATTCCTTTTATAATAAATGGTTAAAGTATTCTATTTTAGGGGAAAAGGACAATACCTGGAGAGGCCGCATAAAATATTATGCTTTGTCATCTGGAACTACTGGCTCTCCGAGTAAAAGGATTCCTGTTACCTCCGAGATGATTCGTTCCTTTCAGAAATCAAGTCTAAGACAACTAAGTATCTTACATAGCTTAGATCTTCCGCAATCCTTCTACAGTACTACGGTATTGACAGTAGGAGGTTCTACGAAGCTGGCCTACAAAGAAACGCATGTCGAAGGCGACTTAAGTGGAATATTGAAAAAACATACTTCTTTTATCGCTTCTCCTTTTACGAAACCTGGCGCACGCATAAGTGGGGTTAAGGATTGGAATAAAAAACTTGATCTGATGGTTGAAAAAGCACCGAAATGGGATGTTGGAATTATTGCAGGAATTCCTAGCTGGTGTATCATGTTATTGGAGCGAATTATTGAGCGACATAATTTAGATTCAATTCATGATATATGGCCCAATTTATATGTATATGTTCATGGCGGTGTTTTCATGGATCCTTACGTCAAAAGATTGAATCAGTTGGTGAACCGTGAAATTGATTTGTTGGATACCTATTTGGCAAGTGAGGGTTATTTTGCCTATCAAGAGGATCCCGCTAGAAAGGGAATGAAGCTTTTGTTAAACAATGGTATTTTCTTCGAATTTGTTCCTTTTACAGCTGATAATTTTGATGAAGAAGGCACAATTAAGAAGTCTGCAGCGGCGTACACGATTGAACAAGTGCAGGAGGGGGTGGATTATGCTTTAGTTATTTCAACCAATGCAGGCCTCTGGAGATACTTGATAGGAGACTTGGTTCGGTTCACAAATACAGAAGAAAATGAATTGGTTATTTCTGGAAGAATTAGGCAATTCTTGAGCCTTTGTGGAGAACATTTGTCTTTGGAAAATATTAACGATGCTTTATTGAAGACCAGCTCGTTTTTTAACATCGACTTTTCGGAGTTTACGATTTATGCCGATGTCGATAAGCATTGTCATTGCTGGTATCTGGGGACAAATAAAAATGTTGATGACCCAAAGGCAATCATCTCATTTTTGGATGACGCACTTAGAAGTGCGAATGACGACTATAACTCTGCTAGGAAATATACTTTGAAAGCCCCTGAAATAAAGATTATTTCGCCTGCTGCTTTTTATGGCTATATGGCCAAAGTAAAAAAGTTAGGCTCTCAAAATAAGATGCCAAGGGTATTGAATAAAAAGCAGGCTAAAACGTGGCTTGACTTTATTAACGCATCTTAGAGCTTGAGAAGATAGACTTTTTGCCAAAGTTAAATTTGAGACTTACTTCAACGGACTGTCGATACATTGAGGCGATTTTACCTAGCTCATAATCATAGGAAACACCAATTGTAAATCCTCCTAAATCAAGGAAAAAAGAAGGGATTATCGCACCGGTACTCCTGAAGTAGCAACCAATTACGAAGTATTGGTCGCTGACAAATGAAGTTACACGTGATGCTGATTTCATTTTAAGTCGGTAAAACATACCTCCAATTGTTTCTAGGTATTTAGCTTGTATAAACTGAGCAGCACTAAATTCTAAGTTGGACTCCGGAGATAATCCATATCTAAGATTGGCATGAATACACATTTTGATGGGGAGTTTGTCATCAACGAGAGAATTATACCGTAGGGTTGGACGATTTAAATGCTGCATCGAAAAACCCCCTTGGAAGCTTAAGTCGCTTGCTGAAAGTGTGTTTTCATTGTCTTTATTGTAACTATATGCAACACCGACGCCCGCATCAAGATGAGAAAAAGAATTTACTCCGTTTACCTCGTTGGGATCAATGTTGGGGTCGAATTGGGTCCCGTCCCATTGATTGTAAAAGGTTAGTCTAGAAAAATCAGCTGATCGATTAGAATATCCGACTTGAATTCCAGCGGATATAGCATGCGCCTTGGAAATAGGTAAAACACCACTCGCCGTTACTCCTCCCGTTTTGATACTGAATTTTGAATCACCTCCAATATCATTAATGAAATAAATGCCTAAACCAGAATATGCACCTGTTCTTCGGGCTTGTTTACCAATAGAAAACTCCATCATACCCATACTTGTCATAAATTGAGTCCCTGCACCAAGCCATTGGTTTCTGTGTTGAAGTGAGATTCGTTCGAATCCAGAAAAAGTAGATGTAGTGGCAGGATTAATCATGGCCATTGATTGGTCAATTTGTGAGTAGTGGAAGTCCTGTGAAAAACCACATACTGGAAGAAGAATAAATGCCAATATTAAAATCCTCATCTTATCGAATTAGTGTTATGTTACCCGAAAGGGTTTCTGAAGAACCGTCAGTATACTGAGTCTTCATAATATATGGATATACACCAGAATTACAATCTACACCTTTATATTTACCATCCCATTCAAATCCTTTCGTGTCAGATTCAAACATTATTTTACCCCATCTATTGAAGATTTGAAATTGAAATGAATCTACATTTTGTCCGGTAATGATTTGGAATACATTGTTTTCCTCTGGGCCAATTCCATTTGGAGAGAAACCATTAGGGATATGGACACCTTCTGCGCAATCCGGATCGTTGTTTTCAGGGTCACATGGGTCAAGAGGATCTGTTCCGTTATTAAATTCTGCACCATCCGTTAATCCGTCACCATCCGTATCGGGATTATTTATATCAGTGCCAATAACTTCTTCTTGTGCATCAGTAAGACCATCACCATCTGTATCGATATTACAAAGCGGAAGTGAGTCATCTGGATCACATGGATCCAAGGGATCAGAACCATTTGTAGCTTCTTCTCCATCACCAAATCCGTCGTCATCTGTATCGGGATTTGTTGGATCTGTTCCGATAGTATTTTCTTCATCGTTCGTCAAACCATCATTGTCTTGGTCACAGTTGCCTGCCGTTAAGTTTGGAATACATGGATCAGTATTGGCAGGGTCTTCTTCATCATTAACGCCATCACCGTCTTGGTCATTTGTACTTGCCTCTAATGCATCAATGATTCCGTCTCCATCCGTATCCGTTGGATTCGATGGATCACCAATTTCAATAAAGTCATTTTCTCCATCCCCATCTGTATCAGGATTCTCAGGGTCCGTTCCAATTTCTCCTTCAATGATATCTGTCAAACCATCTCCATCTGTGTCCAGATTTGGGTCATCAATAATGAAAAATGCAACAATATTTTCAGGGCCATTTATGACAATACTATTTGTGTCTTCCGTAATAGCAGAACCCAATGGACCTGTGGTATATTCCCAATGATCAAATATATATCCTGGAGCAGCTTTCGCTCTCAGATTGGTTTCAATGCCACCAAAATATTCTGTTGTCCAGGGATAGTTTGGAGCCCACACAGAATTCACCTTAATTTCTCCACTTTCAGCAGGGGAAACATCAAATGAAGTGGCGTGCGGACCATTCAAGTCATAGCAGTCGATAAGTCCTTCTTCAAGCGCCTCACATCTTTGGATAATAAAATCTCGAAGGTCTTCAACATTACTCTGCCATTCACCCATTGAACCTCCCCATCTCGCAATTTGACTTGTCATTTCAGGGGTTATTTTTAGTACCATGCTATCTAAAAGATAAAGCATAGAGTCGCATGAAAAATACGTATTTACAAGATCGATGTATCTCGTAACATAATATTGCTCTACAATTGGATTTTCAGCAATTAATTTCTCTAAAATATCAGTATGACCCTGTCCTCCGGGATTTGGCAAGTTTTCTGCATTACAAGGGTCAGCGTTTGCAGAAACATCAGGAATCCCCGTATAATTCACATAATGACCAAATGTCGCGTCCATATCCCACAATACATAACGCCATTTCTTTTTGTCCCCCTCCGGATCCAAACCGTGCCACCAAGCAGTGTTCCAATTTAACCAGTCCATGTTTACTACGTATGAATTAAACATAAAGTAGTCGCACAAGGATTTCCAGTTCAACTTGCTATTCACGTAGTCGAAGTCTGCACCTGCTGACATGTTATTATTTTCAATATAATTCACCAAATTATCCCAGTTTGGTTGGGCGTCGGGTGCACCATAATCCTGCCATGTTCCTCCCCAAGTTTTTAAATATTCTATGTTGTATTTATCTTGGTCATAATAATAATCTGTGTAGTCGCTATCATCTGCTTTTTCTCGGATTTCATAGACGCCCCAATATTCGCCATTTACGTATAGTAGGCATGACCTTGAGGTTCTTTCATCTAATCGCATACCCGCCCAAATAGACAACGTATGAATAAACGCATCTCTAATATGCGCTCCTCCATTTTCGAAAGGATAATTGTCACTTGCTGCAGGTTTAAGGATTAATCGCTGAAAGTCATTTCTGTTTTTTTCAGGAAAAATTTGATGATCAAGATCCCCATTATATCCATATTGATCCCTCATGATAAAGTCAAATCCTCTTTGAGGGTAGGCCCAAGAGTCATTACCATGCTTATTGAAATCTCCCTCACCCTCATCAATGAATGTTCCATCTTCTTCAAAAAGTTCTAACGAACCAATTGGTTCAAATTGAGTCCCATCTAGAAGTTCGTAAACACCTTCACTAGAAATCGAAACGATAGGTAAGTCATGAGATTCGTTTATAAAGTAGGTGTTGCTTTCATTGAATGAGGGTAGTTCTGCACTAAATGCTGCTGCACGCAATACAGATGTTGAACTAATATTAACAGGACCCGTGTATAATGTTGAACCGGCATTAGGGTCAGAACCGTCTGTCGTATATCTTATTTGTGCGGAGGCATCAGGACATGTTATCGCAACGTTTATTGCTCCTGGATAAAAACCAGCCTCGATATCAAAAACTGGCTTTGGTGTATAAAAGTTTTGGGCTCCAGTATTTTGACCGTTTGGGGTTGGACTTGTAAAAAGTTTAAAGTCAGGACTTCCATCGGTTTCTCTCCCTACAGAATGGTTTGCTTGAGTTGGGTGCACAATTTTGAAAGAATCTACAACATTTCCGAATGTATTCGAAAGAATCACCCAATCACCTTCAGTCTGTGAAAGTTTAAAATTAGTGTGTAATTCTCCACCTTGATCCATGTCCCTTCCGGTACAGAAAATAAGTTTATGGTCATTTGCATTTATATCACTTGCGGGGAATGTCCATTTGAGAGGGTTTCCTGAACGATCGGAGAGATACCACCCTGTTAAATCTACATTTGCTCCCGTTGTATTGTATAATTCAATCCAATCTTCTTTATCGCCGAAGGCATCATTGATGCCATTTACATTAGATGCAGAGTACTCGTTTATCAGAAGCTGACTATTCACAACTGAATAAGAAAGAAGTGCAATTAGAAATAAGGCGAATTTCATATTATGTTATTTTAATATTAACTTAAGTTTAAAATATTCTTATACAATTATGACGACAATTTGTCGTTTGAGTTGTATTATTGTCTAAACTTTTTTCTGATGATTCATAAAATTAAGCTATTTCTCTTTCTTTTTCTATTGATTATTACTTTTTCTTACTGCTCCAAAGTTGAAGGCCCAGGAGGCACAATTACGATTAAGGGAAAGGTTGTAGAAAGGGACCATGTTGGGGTTAATATTTTTGAATATCCTGCTGTTGATCAGGATGTTTTCATCATTTACGGTAATCAAAACTCATTTTATGATGATGACATAAAAACAAGCTATGACGGAAGTTTTGAGTTTAGGTATCTTCAAAAAGGAGATTATCAGGTTTTTGTCTATTCGGATGTAAACCCGGCTGACCAAACACCTGATAATCCAAGTTCAACGACAGTGGTATTGGAGGCCGTCAATGTTGCTGACAATAATGAGATTTATGATATGGGAACCATCTACATAGACAAATATTAATGAGGTTATTTATAGCTTTCATTTTGTTTTTTATGATTGCTTTTTGTAGCAATGCACAAGATTTTGAGTATTGGACTTCTGTTAGGATGCGCTACAAGCTTAATGATCAAATTTCATTTTCAGCAAGCTTTTCAAATAGAATAGGAGATGGAAATGTGAAAACATTTTTTCCGGAAGCAACAGTCAAATACAAGGTCTTCAAATGGGTACACCTATCTATGGATTATCGTTTGGTATCTAAGCGAGATGACATTGGAAATTATTTGGGTGCAAATCGAGTTAATTTTAATGTAAAACTGCGTAATTCATTTAAGCGGTGGAAGTATAGCTGTCGATTGCGTTATCAGATGAGCTCAAGAAGCGGCAGCAATGACGCATATGAATCTGATTTTGATGAGGCATTGCGGTTTAAGCCAGTCATTGTTTACAACATTCGGAAGAGTATTTTTGAGCCTTTCTTTAGTTTAGATTTTTTCTATAATCCAACGAATGGTGTTTATGGAAATCGTTTTGATAAAGTCCGTTATGGCATTGGTAGCGCTATTGAGTTAGGAGATGCGCACGATTTAGATGTATCCATAAAGCTTGACCAGCGTTTTAATTCAGGCAATAATGGCACTAAGTTAATTGTTGCTTTGGCCTATACCGCTAACCTTAACAAGCTCCTAAAAGGTACGGCCAAAAAAGGTTTGTAATAACTTTAATTCCCTCTATCTAGTCACCTATAATGCAGTGCTTCTGCTATATGGTTCGATAATATGCCAGGGCTTCCTTCAAGGTCTGCAATGGTTCTAGATACTTTTAGAATTCTATGATATGACCTTGCCGAGAGATTTAGTTTATTCATGGCATTTTCTAGTAAATGCCTAGCATCTTTTGGCAGGCTACAAAACGTATTGATTTGGGGTGGGGATAAATTTGAATTACATAAAATATTTCCCAAGTTGTTGCATCTTTTTTCTTGGATTTCTCGCGCACGAATTACTCGTTTCTTAATATCTGAGCTAGATTCCTCCTTTTTCCTTGATTGAAGTTCGATTAAAGGTATAGAGGAGACTTGTACATGCATATCGATTCGATCTAAAAGTGGTCCTGATATTTTAGAACGGTAGCGTTGTACAGCATAGCTACTGCATTCGCATGATTTATTTGGGTCTGTTGCATGTCCACATGGGCAAGGGTTCATTGCAGCAATTAAAGTGAAATTAGCCGGGAATTCAGTTGCCATATTTGCTCGGGAAATACTTACAGCGCCTTCCTCTAGAGGCTGTCTTAAAACCTCTAAAGCATTCCTTTTAAACTCAGGTAGTTCATCTAAGAATAAAATACCATTGTGTGCCATTGAGATTTCTCCTGGCTTGGGTGTAGTTCCGCCGCCGACTAAAGCAACATCTGATATGGTATGATGTGGTGCTCTAAATGGACGTTTTTGAATAAGCCCTTGAATTGTTCCCTGTCTAAATGCAATACTATGGATGCTTGTGGTTTCGATTGCTTCATTTAAGCTCAACGGGGGCAGTATACTAGGCATTCTTTTTGCTAGCATAGATTTTCCAGCTCCGGGTGGGCCGATTAATAAAAGGTTATGTCCGCCTGCAGCAGCAATTTCAAAGGCTCTTTTTGCATGTGTTTGTCCTTGTACATCTTTGAAATCAAAAGAATCCTTGTTTTCATTTTGTTTATCCGTATTCCTTGAGGGAACAGAATACTCTTTTTTTTGTAAAAATTGAATAACATCAATAAGACCATGAACGGGTATTATATTTATTCCCTTAAGCATTCGAACCTCTTCATAATTTAAAGCTGGTACGATGATGCCATTAAAACCTTCCTTTTTAGCCTGAATTGCTCTTGATAGAAGTCCTTTACAAGGTTGAATGGTCCCATCCAAAGACAGCTCTCCCACAATAAGGTGGTCGGATAAATACTGAGCTGATATTTGATTACTTACTGCAAGAATACCAATGGCAATGGGAAGGTCGAAGACAGATCCTTCCTTTTTCAGGTCAGCCGGAGCCATATTGATGGTGATTTCTCGTCCAGGAAATTTAAGGTTATTGTTTTTAAACGCAGCCTTTATACGTTGATGGCTTTCCTTGACGGCGTTGTCTGGCAATCCTACCAAAAAGAAATTGATTCCCTTACCTAGATAAACTTCTATCGTTATTGTAATTGCGCTCAATCCATGGAGCGTACTTGAGTATGTTTTTATGAGCATTTTAATTTTAATTTCTATTTAAGATACGTTCTCCTATTCAATTTTAAAACTTGATATAATGCCTTTTTTTTACTATTTTCTATAGTCTTTTTTTATGTTAAATGTTCTAATAATGACCCTGTAAAACTTAAAATTTCTATTGTATCTTTAGTTACTCAAATAAGATATTATTATGATTCACGGAACACACAATGCTGAGGCAGATGCTAGGAATGAAAATGTTTGGATTTCAATCAATGGTGATTTTTTTCAAAGGGATGAGGCAAAAATATCGGTCTTTGACAGTGGCTACCTTGTAGGGGATGGTGTGTGGGAGGGCATTCGGTTGCACCACGGTAAATTGGTATTTATTGATGATCACCTTAATCGGCTGTGGACCGCAGCTAAAGCGACAGGTATAAAGCTACCTTTTACTAAGAGTGAGCTGATTACGTCCATCAACAATACTTTGTCCAAAAATGAGATGCATGATGGTGTGCACATTCGTATTATGGTAACTAGGGGAATAAAAAAGACCCCATCTCAAGACCCAAGGCTGACAATTTCGGGACCAAACGTGGTGATTATCGCAGAATATAAAAAAGCATCAAATGAGACCAAAGCGAAAGGGATCACACTCTTTACAAGCTCCTTTAGAAGAGGGAGTCCTGATTATTTGGATCCCAAACTGAATTGTCATAGCAAGCTTCATGAAGTTCAAGCCTTAATACAAGCCATTGAGGCGGGTGCTGATGAAGCGTTGATGTTAGATGTCAATGGATTTGTAAGTACTTGTAATGCAACCAACTTCTTTATTGTAAAAGATGGTGAAGTTTGGACATCAACGGGTGCTTATTGTATGAATGGAATTACAAGACAGAAGGTCATTGAAATTTGCGCTAAAAACAAGATCCCCTGTCATCAGAAGAATTTTTCGCTTTATGACACCTACGGTGCCGATGAAGCATTTGTTACGGGAACATTCGGAGGACTTACACCCGTTACCAAAATTGATGGGAAAATGATCGAAAATCAAAACGACCTATCTTTAAGAGGTAACTTGGGTCGTTTATACGAAGAATTAATCGCCAATGAAAGTAAACCCTAACTGCAAAAGACTCTTTCTCTGGTCGGGGCCGAGAAATGTTTCAACAACATTGATGTATTCTTTTGCCCAACGAGAGGACACTGCTGTTTTTGACGAGCCCCTTTATGGTGCTTATCTTTCTCAGGCACAAACGCGTGATGACCATCCTGGATTTGAGCAAATTATTGATTCGATGCCAAATTCTTATGATTCAGTTATCGCCGAAATGCTAAATACAGATCAAAAGCCTATTGCCTTCTTTAAAAACATGGCACACCATTTATTAGACTGTGAACTTGATTTTTTAAAGGAAGGTGTCAATATTATTCTAACCCGAGACCCAATAGAGATGTTACCCTCTTTTGATAAAGTGATTTCGGATCCGCAGATTGAAGATGTCGGTTATAAAGCTCATTCGGAGCTCGTCGATTGTTTAAAATCAATGAATGCCGATTATGTCGTTTTGGATGCAACGTATCTATTGAAAAATCCCGAAGGAGTATTAGAACAGCTCTGTGAAGCTTGTGGGATTTCTTTTGATTCTGGAATGCTCAGTTGGGATGCAGGTCCTCGGCCAGAGGATGGCGTTTGGGCAAAATATTGGTATCGCAATGTGCATCTTTCAAGAGGCTATAAAACATACAAAGAAAGGTCTGATACTTTTCCAGATCATTTACGTCCATTACTAAAAGAGTGCGTGGGCTATTATCAAAAGCTCAAAGAAGTCGCTTTACGTTAGGACAAAAAAAAACGGGAAGCTTTCACGCACTCCCCGTTTTCTCAAATTAAATATTGCTTAGTTCTTTACAATTCGTTTCGTAGAAACGGAATTGTTCGCGCGAACAACAATCATGTAAGAACCATTTACAAGATTAGAAAGATCGATGCTTGTGAATTTATTTTCAGTATTTATGCTTTTAACCACTTTTCCTGTAATATCAATGACCTTGATAGATTCCATTTTCTCATCTGAACGAATATCTATGCTTGAAGTAAATGGATTTGGAGCAACTGAGAAATGTAAATCTTCTTCCATCAATCCTGCAATTGGTAGTTCATCTCTCACTAATACGAATTGCCATACACCACCACCAAAATCTATTTGAGCAGTCATAGTTTCTCCGTCAACTGAAAAAGAGATATCGTATTTAATCTCAGAAGCTACTTCTGATGGGTTCGTTAGCTCTCCATCGTTTGTTACTTTTGCTAAGCCTAAATATCCTCCTTCTCCTGTCACAGTAACTTTATTTGTAGCGTCATCAAAGCTCCATGTATATGCTCCTGTACCGTCATGGGGTGCAACAGGTGCGTCGCATGCATCTCCTCCTCCTTGCCATGCTTCTATCCATGTTTCTGCTTGTAATACATTTTCAAACGTTCCATCCTCATTGAAAACGTAATAGTCATCAAATAAACATGATCTCGTTTCAACATCTTCTGCTGTACTTTGGAACCAAGATAAATCTGAAGCACTTGGTCCAACAGCCAATGCACCTGCATCAGGCTTCAATCTCCACGCACCTTCAACACTTGCTTGTACGGGTGGCTCTCCGGTTTCTTTGTCAAGAATAAATTGCCACACTCCACCACCAAAATTGATGTCTAAGGTCATTCTATTGCCATCACCAGAGAGGCTATAGTTGTAGGTAATTGAAGCTACGGCGTTCCCTGGACTTGTTAATTCTCCAGTATTATGGACTTTAGCCAATCCTAAAAAGGCTCCAGTACCGTTTACGGTCACAGTACCTGCGTTTTCTGTCCAAGTAAATGAACCTGATCCGTCGTGCGGAGCAACCGGAGCACCACATCCCTCTGCTGCGCCTTGCCAGCCCTCTAGCCAGGTGTCTGCACCTAATATGTTTTGAAATGTGCCATCGGCATTGAATACGTATTCATCGTCAAAAAGACAAGCTCTTGTATTTATATCAGCAGCGGTGCTTTGGAACCAAGATAGGTTTCCAAGACTTGGTCCAACGGCTAAAGCACCAGCCTCAGCAGCTAACTTCCATGTACCTTCAATTTGGCCAATTGCAGATGTTAGCGGGATTAAAAATAATAGGGTAAAAATTTTTTTCATA
>NHBV01000030.1 GCA_002167775.1 Crocinitomicaceae bacterium TMED16
ATAAAACTTTTATTAAGTTGCAATTAAGCTTTTTAAAAACAAGTTCACTTAAAGATAAAAAAGGATTTAATTAAAAACAAAAAAGCCTTGATTAAAAAATCAAGGCTTTAAGTGATCCCTCTGGGGCTCGAACCCAGGACCCACGCCTTAAAAGGGCGTTGCTCTACCAACTGAGCTAGGAGATCGGTTTTGAGGGTGCAAATATAAATGGAATATTCAGTAAATCAAACTATAAAAGAAGTAAATTTATCAGATCATATTTCTTTTTTTTCTAATCAGTTGTTAATGATATGGTAATAACCCCGAAAACAAATATAATTGTTCTTGTAGGTCTAAGTGGTTCTGGCAAATCAACCATTGGAACGGCCTTGTCTAAACGACTGGATGTTAGCTTTATAGATGTAGATGACCGTATCGCACAAAATGAAGGTAAATCTATTGCCGAAATCTTTGCGCACCATGGCGAGGGGAGGTTCAGAGAATTAGAAAGGGAGACCGTCTTACAGTTAGATTTTTCACGTCCAAGCGTTTTGGCGCTGGGAGGAGGTGCGTGGATGCAAGCCGAGATTCGAGACTTCCTTGCACCAATTGCTTCAATCATATACTTAAAGGCGGATGTGGCATCTATACTGAACCGGCTAAAAGACAATAATTCAAGGCCCTTATTGGACGATCTAGTAACGAGAAGAAAAGTTTTGGATCAACAGTTTAAAGTCCGAGAAAGTATCTACACACAATCAACCATCACCGTAGATGCCAATGCGGCTGTATCGGAGGTAACCCAAGAAATCATTCAGAAGCTTAAGCTATCTTAGTAGAGGTCTTTTCTGAACCCTACATTGAATATGAAGTAGAGTGGGGAATAGAGGTTCGTATTGTTGGCCGTTTCGTTATTCCCGACACCTGCAATCGCGTATTGCGCACTAATGTCAAAGTAAACCGTACCTGTACCTGGAATGGTATATTTTACACCACCTTGAAGCCCGAGTGCAAAAGAAATGATTCGGCCTGTGGTTTCTTCATTATCGCCAGTTTGATATTGGCCTTCCCATTCATATTCACCGGTGATATCCGTTTTTTCATAATCGCGCTTGACACTATTGAAGGCCAAAAGGAAGTTACTACCTCCATAACCTGAAAAACCGTTGTCATAGTCGTTTCCGATGTAGTAACGCGTGCCTCCCTCAAGGGTCGTGTAATTAAAGGATGAAAAATAATTTACTTGTAATTGGTAGGGAACCGTTGTGAAATCCTGTGCCGTAACAAGTGCGGTGCTTGCTTGATCTTCATTTCGAGCGAAATATTGGCCCACTCTTCCATAAAGGGTAACATCATTGTTACGCGGTAGCTCAAAACCACCGTGGAGGCCAAAGAAAGACTTTTCAGATTGGAAGCCACGTAAAAATCCTGTTCCTGCACTAATACTGACCTGGGCGTTGATGGCCTGAACCATACAAAGGGTGAAACAAAGAAGAACTATTTTTTTCATCGGTATTAAGGTATTAATTTCTTGTACATTGGGCAAGTCGACTCATGTGCGCCTTCTATAAAACCTGCACCCATTAGGAATTCTTTAACAATTTCCTTGCCAACAAATTTAAAACTCTTTTTGAAGACTTTTATCCATTCCTCCAAAGTTATTTCACCTTTTTCTTCAATCCAATGAAAAAAGGAACGGTATTGCTCCTGTATTTTTAGGATTCTTTGCGCATTATGAATAATCGCCTCGATTTTACCACGATGTCGAATAATTCCTGTGTCGTTCATGAGGGTGTTGATTTTTGTCTCGTCAAAGGCTGCAATTTGCTCAATATTAAAGTTGGCATAGGCACTTCGAATACTTTCTGATTTTTTTAAGATGGTACTCCAGGAAAGTCCTGCTTGATTGATCTCTAGAATCAGTCTACCAAAAAGTTCTTGGTCATCCCTGCATTTCTGTCCGTAGACTTCATCATGATAGATGCGGTGTATATTATTTTCATCTAGGTCATTACAATAGTCACAGTAGCTCATCTGCACCTAGCTTAAAATCCAGTTTCTAATAAATGGACCCTCATTGAACAATAGATCCAATATGGATAAATGGGGGATGAATCCATTTTCTTCTGAAAAGACCTGAAAATAAGCAGGTATTTCAACA
The DNA here is from genome assembly GCA_002167775.1 of Crocinitomicaceae bacterium TMED16. Taxonomy (GTDB): domain Bacteria; phylum Bacteroidota; class Bacteroidia; order Flavobacteriales_D; family Crocinitomicaceae; genus UBA952. Next base: position 2,141 of record NHBV01000030.1, read on the forward strand.
GAATCGAATGTTTCATTGCGAAGATCTAAGATTCCGTCAGCGCTGTAGCTAGCCGTTTCTTGTCTTTTAAAGGGTAGGTCAATAACCCCGTGAATAAATTCGAGAATCGCTGAGTTTAGATCAATTAAGTATTTCCTGTCTGTATGAATCAGCTGATGAATCTCCTTATCATATTGCTCAAAGTATGGAGCAGAGGCATAGGCTGTTCGAATGCTGCGCCAATGTTCCTTTTGCCATGCTGCTGAAATATCCAATAAAACGTCTTTCGTTTTGGTTTTTGAACCTTGGGGTTTTTTGAGCGGTATACTTAGTCGAAGCTTTCCCATACTCGTCGCAATATCACAGCGGTTTCGATAGGTTTGCTTAGGGAAGCTCTCGTTGATCTCAATACATCGGTCTTCATGTGAGAAATAGGCCTTCAGGTATCCTATGCTCGGAAAATAAGCACTTGGAAAAACCGCGGTCATTCAATCCATTTAAATAGTCGTTCCCAACGGATCCCTCCGAAGCTCTCTATGTAGGCGCTTTTGGAGAGCCAAACCAAGGATGCTCGACCTACAACATGGTCTTCTGGAACAAAACCCCAAACCCTTGAATCTGCAGAATTGTAGCGGTTGTCTCCCATAAGCCAATAGTAATTCATGGCGAAGGTATAGGTATCGGTCTTTTGTCCATCGATGTATATGCCATCTGTTTTTTCTTCAAGTTTGTGTCCTTCATATGCCCGAATAATTCTTCTGAACCACGCGATGTTCTCTGCGTTTATATTGACAGTCGTTCCTTTTTTAGGTACAACAAATCGTGAGAAATTTGTCGGTGTATTGTTGATATAAAAGTCCTTTGGGAAATAATTCATGTTGTCAATAAGGTCTTGACCAGTAGCGACATAGCTTGTATCGTCAGAATACTGCGGTTCCAATACCAATTCAAGTTCTATATTGAAGTCCTTTTCTATGTCTTTTTTTTGTTTCGCTGTAAGTGTCAGTACATAGTTGTTTGGATTGCGAAAATCAGCATCTCTAAAATCCATCCTAGATTGATTGGGTGCGTTCTCAAGGCCATATTCCTCGAACATCTCTGATGCTCCCGGGAACTCGACACGCTTTTTATCAATTTGGTATTCTAAGGCTTGATTTTCTGCAACATGCGCTGGCTTTCCATCCACGTATAGCACGGCATCGATAATTTCGAGGGTATCTCCTGGGATCCCCACACAACGTTTAATGTAGTTTTCTCTTTTGTCAACGGGTCTGTAGATAAGACCACCGTGTTTGGCGGGTAAACTTTCATTTGTACCCATGTATTCTGGGAAGTTTCCATTGGCAAGTCGCTCTCTAGCTGTTTTTCTCCAAGGAGTCGCATTCTTGATAAAAGTTTGGCAGAAATTCTCATAGGCCACATTAAAGGCACTATCAGATAAAGTGTTTTTCGCTTTTTGCAGCTTTGCCGTTTTTGCTTTTTGGTACTGATAAAATGCCTCTTGGTTCAGGATGCCATGATAATCATGTCCCATTAATCCATTTGGCATTCTAGGGTCATACACTGCCGTGTCACCTGAAGGATAGTTGAAGACGACAACCTCATTTCGCTGGACGGATCCAAATCCTGGTAATCTCGTATATTCTCCCTTCTCAAACCCTGTGTACGATTTCATATTTACCCATGGTACTGTGTTGTGCACAAGTGGATAGGAGAGCGGTGTTACAGGAACTTTAGGTCCATATGCGAGCTTGTTCACAAAGAGAAAGTCACCAACAAGTAGGGTTTTTTCCATGGAGCCTGTAGGAATCTGAAAGGGCTCAAATACATAGGTTCTAATAATACTAGCGGCAACAAGGGCAAACAGAATTGAGTCTCCCCATTCTTTGACCCTAGATTTTGTTCCTGGTTTATCTCTAGTAACCATATCAATTCCGATGGCAACGATGTGTCCAATGATGGGTAAGGATAGAAACAGTGCTACGTGGTCTCCCCATTTTCTGGTTTCTCGTTCTGCTGAATTTGACCAATTTGTTTCTGTACCAAAAAAACTGTCATCTCTTGTACATTGCTGCATCAGGTAGTAAGGGAAAAAGATGCCCTGAAGCGTATCAGTAAAGGAATAGTAACCAAATCTTCTGACGTAGGATAGGTTTGCCGTTGCCCACATGACTAAATGAATTCCAGGAAAAGCCAAAAGCAAGGCCCAGAAGGGCTTATTACAAGTAATCTTAAAGACGATGAAGTAGTTGTATCCTGGAATAAGTGCCTCCCATGAAGCGCGCCCAGCGGTGGGAAATGATTTCCACCACATCGCTAGGTAAGGATGAACAAGTAAAAAGATATAAAAGTATAGAATGCTCATATTATTTTAAGTTAAGTACATCACTCATCGTGAATAGGCCTTTTTTGTTTAGGAGCCATTCTGCAGCGATTACCGCACCGAGGGCAAATCCTTTTCTATTATTTGCGGTATGTGTCAAAGAAATTTCATCAATTTCTGAAGAAAAACTTACTTGATGGGTGCCGGGTACATTTTCGATACGCTTCGAAATAATCGGTAATACATCTGAATCATTAATATAGGTAGAATTACTTAACTCCCACTTTTTAAATGATTTAATCTCATTTATGATATGTTCAGCTGTGGTAATGGCAGTTCCACTGGGTTGGTCTATTTTCTCTGTATGGTGTGTCTCTGTGATTGCAGGCCGATAGTCTTGTGAATCCATTAAACGGCTTAGCTTTTTGCTCATTTCAAAGAACAAATGAACGCCAAGGCTAAAGTTAGAGGCATACAAGATACTTCCATTCTGGGATTCAGTTGCTTTTTCTATACTTGGCAAAGATGCTGCCCATCCCGTTGTACCCACAACAACAGGTAGTTTTAATTGCAAGCAGCGCTCCATATGCCGCACAGCTAGGTTTGGCGCCGTAAACTCAATGGCCACATCGGCACCAACATCTTTGGCGTCTAAGAATGGCGTCTCGTCGGAAAACCTTTTGACAATCGTATGGCTTCTTTCAAGGGCGACTTTTTCGATCTCCTTGCCCATTTTGCCATATCCAATGATTGCTATTTTCACGTCTGCTAAGGTATGATTATTTGATGATTTGTCTTTATTTGAAATTCAAACTTATGTTAATTCCAGGCGTTGTATTTCCTAAAATAGTGGGACGTACCCTAAGCGATAGATCCTCGCTTACATCAAAAGAAATGAAATGGGATTCTACACCGGCATCTAGAATCTGAAAAAGATAGACTGCACCAACAGCTAAAATAGAGAGGTCTCTTTGATCTAAGTACTGCTGGTATAGGAATAAAACCCCTTGGTCATCGTAAACAGCCCATTCAGCACTTCCTGTTTCTCCGTTGAGTCTGTTCGTATATTCAGATTTTAAGTTCTTTTGAATGCTTTGATTTTGAGCAAGCATATATATGGTAGCGCCCAATCCTCCATAGATCAACGGCACTTTCCATATGGCATGACGGAATCCTTTTTTCTTCTTAATGCTATTGTAGATTTGTCCTCCTCCCGGAACGATAGCAGAAAACATCACCGCTTTATTAAAAGGATGGGTTTGGTTGGTATCAATTATGGCTTCTTGACTGTAAGCAATGCTAAGTGCAAACAATGCGAAGAACAAGGAAATTAAAGCTTTCATTTGTTCAGGAGCAATTTGACCAAACGTTGGAACTCTTCTTCGCTTGAGAAGTTTAGGTGAATTTTACCAGCTCCATTTTTATTTTGATAAATTTTAATTGGAGTATTATAATAGGACGTGAGTGATGCCTTTGTTTCAGCAGAATAATGCACCTCATGTGCATTCGATTTTAGTGACGGTTTTTGTCCTTTTACTTTTTCTTCAATTGCGCGAACAGAAAGCTTGTTTTCAAGAATATCTTGATACTGCTCTATCTGCTCTGTTTCATTGTTCAGCGCAAGCAATGCACGTGCATGCCCCATAGTGATCAAACGGTCTCTTAAACCAGCTTGTATTTCTGAAGGCAGCTTTAAAAGACGAATATAATTCGCAATATTGGAGCGCGACTTTGAAATTTTGTCGCTAAGCTCTTCTTGTGTGAGGTTGCACTCGGACAAAAGGCGTTCATAAGAAAGGGCTATTTCTATGGCATTTAGATCTTCGCGCTGAATGTTTTCAACCAATGCATATTCCAACATATTTTGGTCATTGGCAATTCGAATATAGGCAGGGACAGTCTTTAGGCCAGCAAGCTGAGAAGCCCTGTATCTTCTCTCACCGGAAATAAGCTGATACCTGTCACGTCCCATTTTACGAACGGTAAGTGGTTGTATGATTCCATGCTCCAGGATAGAGTCTCGAAGATCAAACAATGCCTCTTTCTCAAAATTCGTTCTAGGATTGAATGGGTTCGTTTCAATGGCACCCATCGCAATCTCAGAAACAGAACCTGCTGGAGCAGTTCTTGCTGAGGTTACATCTGTATCTGAATTTTGCAGAATAGCGCTGAGACCTCGACCTAATGCTGGTTTTTTATCCGAATTAGAGTTCATTGTCTATTTCAATAAATTTATCACCATTCTCAATCTTTGTTAGGTCATTCTTTTGAAGAATTTCTCGTGCAAAGTTGAGGTAGTTTATAGAGCCTTTACAAGAAGCATCGTGCATAATGATGGTAGCACCGTGGCTAGATGCTTCACTTAACGTCGTGTTCCTGTGAATTACAGTATCAAACACAAGCTCCTGGAAGTGTGTTTTTAATTCATCTACTACCTGATTGGCCAACCTGAGGCGTGTATCATACATCGTAAGCAGCATTCCTTCGATTTCTAAGTTTTCATTGAGCCGTCCTTGCACAATTTTTATTGTGTTTAGAAGCTTACTTAATCCTTCGAGTGCAAAGTACTCGCATTGGACAGGGATCAACACAGAATCAGCAGCAGCCAATGAGTTTACCGTAATCAATCCTAGGGAAGGGGAGCAGTCTATTAAAATAAAGTCATAATCATCTTTCACCTTTTCTAATGCTTCTTTTAATAGGTACTCACGGTTTGGAAGGTGAATCATTTCAAGCTCTGCACCAACCAAATCGATGTGCGCTGGAAGGATATCCAAATTTGGACTTTCTGTTTTGACAATTACATCTTTGGGGTGATAGCCTTGAACAAGACAATCATAAATGTTTTTTACGGAAGAGGGATTGAATCCGGTACCTGAGGTTGCATTCGCCTGTGGATCCGCATCTACGATCAATGTTTTGTATTCTAATACACCAAGGCATCCTCCTAGGTTAATTGTTGTCGTGGTTTTACCTACGCCTCCTTTTTGATTTGCAATCGCAATAATCTTGGCCATCCTTAAGTGTATTTGTTTAATGTAAATTTAAGAGAAGTTGTGCTTGAAATTTGACTGAAGATGAGGAACTTTTCAACGAAATGACAATTAATTTTGTTTATATCTAAAGGCTTTTAATTTTGAACCTATCTTTGTGAATAAAAAATATTCTCTTTTTTAGACATATGTATTCTTGTAAACGAGATTTTTTTTGTAATATTGCACCCCGAAATAACGGGAATTCAATACAAAAGCGATGAATATTATTAACGAAATACAGAAAGAAATCACCACCATTAATGAAATGCCGAGCTTTTCATCTGGTGATACAATTGCCGTTTCATACAAGATACGTGAAGGTAATAAAGAAAGAATTCANCAGTTTCAAGGTGTTGTGATTCAANGGAGAGGAACAGGAGCTACAGAAACNTTCACTGTTCGTAAAATGTCTGGAAACGTTGGTGTGGAGAGAATTTTTCCAATTTCTTCGCCTTTCATTGACAGCATCAAAGTATTGAAGGAAGGTTCTGTTAGAAGAGCTAGAATCTTTTACTTCAGAGACAGAACAGGTAAGTCTGCAAGAATTAGAGAGAAAAGAAGATTTACAAAAGACTAGTCTTTTGTATCTACATAAAATAATGGAGGGCCTTGGCCCTCTTTTTTTTGTTTTAAATGTTTTAGGTTACNAGAGATTGTACCTATCTAATGATAATTTGACACTCCGTTCTTCGGTTGATACGTCGGTTCTCATTTGATGAATTTGGCACCTTAGGTTTTTGTTCTCCATATCCGGTCGCCTGAAGCCTATCGGCACTGATGTTCTTGCTGATCAGATATTTCTTGACTTCTTGCGCACGCTTCTGNGATAAGAGGAGGTTTGAACGATCGTCTCCGATATCATCTGTATGTCCCTCTATTTTTATGAAGTATTNAGGATTACTCGTCAAATAGATGGCAAATAAATCAAGTATGGCTTTAGATTCCTCAAATAATGTGTAGGAGTCTGTTTTGAAGAGTAAATCGTTCAGCTCAAATTTGCTACCACTTGTGACCGAGTCAATAATGATTACTTCTAGTTGAAGCGGTTTTGAGTCATTCAGCGGCTTAATGGCTTGCAGCTCACTTTCATTTANTGATGAATAAGGTATTCGCTGTATTTCCAATTGTTCGAATACNNTGGTATCTTTTTGCATTTCAACGGAAGTTNCCTNCGNTTCTAAATCTAAGTCCNANGNGTTGGTCTGCAAATCTACCGTATNCGTTTTTGCATTTTCAATTGCTGAGTCTTCATTGATTTTGGTNTGCTCGATCAAAGAATCTTTAGCGTCAAGTTTAGGCAAAATCGGTTTCTCGTATTGTATGGTTTGTAATGGTCTTAGGTTGATTTGGGAAATAGCNAAGGTCGCATTTTCTTTTTCTGCTACGATGGAGATACTCTTTGCATCATTCACTTTTACTGCAGCGGCNTAGCTTCCATCGTCTNGATTTACTTTTACNTCTTGTTTTTGTCCGGTATCNTCGTAATGTATACTAATATTNGCATCTGCGACAAATTCTCCTTCATTATTAGCAAGCGAACCTTTTACAATAATTACTTCTTCCGGTCTGGCTTCTTTGTACAAGTTGAATGCATAAATATTCCAATCTCCATCTTTGAAAGAAGAGAAATAGGCAATTCGTCCACTCGTAGATACAAAAATACCAAGNTCATCTTCTGGAGAATTAATGGGGTATCCAATATTCTGGGGTTTTGTCCATGAATCACCATCACGGCGAATATAGAAGATATCAAGCCCTCCCATACCNCGTCTTTCTTNGCTTGTNGAAGAAACAAAGTATAAGGTTTCTCCGTCTTGGTGAAAAAAGGGGCTTTTATCTTTTCCCGCAGTATTAATTTCTTCAAAAGGGCGTGCCTTGCCCCAAGTCCCATCGGCTTGTTTTTCAGATATGTAAATGTCATTATCTCGTGAACCNTTGCGAATAGAGGTGAAAAANAAAGTTTGGCCATCTGANGATAACGAAGGCTGCGCCTCCCAGCCATCTTTNGTGTTGATGTTTTCTCCTAAATTTANGAGNGGCGACCATTGGAAATCATTTCCTCCTTCACCTGTCCTTTTAAATTTAGTTACATAAAGGTCGCAGTTCAAATAATTTTGTCNGTAAATACGCTCTTTTTTACATGCGCAAATAATCATTTCTCTATTGTCTACAGATAAGGTTGCTGAGCCATAATTATTGAATGTACCATCGTTAAATGGATCATCAAGCGCTTTTCCTGCAGTGAAGGTATTTGAAGAACCCTCTTTANANGAAATAGTAAATTCCTCAACGACGTTGTTTGCGATGTCACCCAAACGTGNACGGTCCACTTTTCTAGAGTAAAACAGTAGATCATTGTCTGGCGAAATCATCGGGAAGTATTCATCTAGCTCNGTNCTCACTCTATTTACAATCGCAGGNGAGAAGGGGACAGGATTGGCCCTCATTTTGTCTTCAAATTCTAGCCCCTCAATTATTTTTAGTGCATTTGTTTTTTCTCTCTTNTAGTTACCATTGGTTCTTTGNGGATATTTTTGCTCGAATTCCACCAAAGATTTATAACAAAATAGTGCCTCCTTGTCTTTTCTCATAGAAAAGAAAATATTACCGAGGTTGTAATAGCTTTTGTGATTGTAGCTTGCACATTTTTGAATTGAAATTTGATAGTAGTAAGCCGCTTTTTTCAGTAATTGTTCTCCCTCAGATGGACTGTTTTGGGTTTTTAAGCTAATATTTCCTTNTTGCATATACGTTTCTGCAAGCGCAAAGTAAACTGCTGATTCATTCGGGTTCTTNGAGATAAGTTTATTTAGGATAGATAGCTTTTTGTCAGAATCGTCTTCAATCCGCGCTTTTTGCAATTGCTTCATTACTTTTCCCGGAACGACATGGCAGTTTTGGGCCACCCCAAATAGGCTGGAAAAAAGAAGAGAGATNGAAAATATTATTTTAAAATGCTTCACGTTAAGTAATTAACGACGTCTATAGCTTAATATTTTTCTAAAGGTAAGAAATATAGCTTATTCCATTTNACCTATNACAGCGCACAATTCATNAGTATCGGCCTCNGAAATATCTAGATGGGTAACCAATCTAAGCATTCCTTTTCCAAAGGCCATAATCAAAATCCCCTTACTTTCGAATTTAGAGACAAATTCTTGTACGCGTTTGTGGTCTTTCAATATGCAAACAACGATGTTTGTCTGAACAGGTAAGACATCTTCTACCCATTCCATTTTGTGCAATTGTGCTTCAATTTGTTTGGCATGATGGTGGTCTTTCTTGAGTCTATTAACATTGTTTTCTAGCGCGTAGAGACCTGCTGCAGCAATGTATCCGGCTTGTCTCATGCCTCCGCCAAAAACTTTTCTAACCCTCCGAGCNCGTTCAANAAAATGAGCATCTCCCAGTAAAAGACTTCCTACAGGTGCACCCAATCCTTTTGAAAGACATACAGAAATTGAATCAAATTGTCTACCGTATTCCTGCATGTCAATGTTGTTTTCTACAAGCGCATTGCAAACTCTAGCACCATCAAGGTGTAATGGTAAATTTTTCGCATCGCAGAATGAACGAATGTTTTTTATTTCATTAAAATCATANATTGCTCCGCCACCTCNATTTGAGGTNTCTTCAATAGACACAAGCTGCGTAAGAGGGTAGTGCACATCATTTGGAGGGTTCATCCAAGGTTCAAGTTCAGCAACATTAATTCTACCTCTTGAACCTCCNACGGTTCTCGTTGATGCCCCAGAATTTTTGGCAATACCACCGCCTTCATATTTAAACACATGGCTTTCATAGTGGCAAATAACTTCTCCTCCCGGCTTTACATGAAGATTGATGGCAATCTGGTTGGTTTGTGTTCCTGAAGCACAAAAAATAGCAGCTTCTTTTCCAAACATTTCCGCTGCATAATCTTGAAGTTTATTTACGGTAGGGTCCTCACCAAAAACGTCATCACCGACAGGAGCTGAGGTCATTGCATTAAGCATTTCTTGACTTGGTTTTGTTACTGTATCGCTGCGTAAATCAATCATTCTAATTATTTTCGTTAAAAATACGATTTATGGAAGGAATATTCTTTTTCTTGCTCATCTGTGTGGTTTCTTTTTTAGCCTCTATATTGACTTTTTTTTCTGGCTTTGGATTAGGGACTCTTCTTTTGCCAGTGTTTAGTCTTTTTATGCCGATAGAATTGGCAGTTTTGGCGACGGCTATTGTCCACATCCTTAACAATTCATTAAAATTTATACTCATCAGAAATTTTATTGATAAAGCAGTTCTACTTTCTTTTGGTGTAACTGCCGTTTTAGGTGCCTTTATTGGTGCAATGATTCAAAAGAAGATTGGAGGGAGTCTTGTTGTTTATGAGCTTGANTTTTTTGGCGCTTTAAATAGGGTGGAGCTACTTTCTTTTGTAATCGGTATACTTATGATTGTTTTTGCCTTATTGGATCTACTTCCCATTCTTAAGAAGATTTCATTTGGAAAAGGTCAGTTTNCGATTGGAGGTTTTTTGAGNGGTTTTTTTGGTGGTTTGTCTGGNCACCAAGGTGCTTTGCGCGCCGCTTTCTTAGCTAAGTCAAATTTGAAAGCTGAGGTTTTTATCTCAACATCAGTCTGTCTTTCATTGCTCATTGATGCGACAAGAATTCCGATATANCTGAGCTCAACTGTTCGATTTTATGACCATTGGTTGTTGATCGCTCCGGCTTGTGTTTTTGCGTTTTTAGGTTCTTATCTTGGAAAAAAACTTTTCACCAAGAAAAAGGTGCAAAATGTCCGTNTTTTTGTCGCCATATTTCTGTTTTTAATGGGAAGCGCAATGGTTGNTGGCTTGGTTTAATTNATTAGGCTATTGTCTTTACCCTCTGCCTTTTTCTTTTTCTTTTTCATTGCCTTGGTCTNTCTTTTTTTGAGGACCTGTTTNACTCCATAGTCATCAAAAGCGTATTCTTCCTCAAGCAGGCTCTTTTTTGAGAACATTCGTACGTTTTTTTCACGTCCNTCTTGGTAATATTCTTTATGAACACCTATAGGCTTACCTTTTTTATAGTATTGTTCACTGATTAATTTGTCCATATCGCTGAAGGTTTTAAATGCACCATCCTTTAAGCCTTTGTTCCATTGTTCAGATCGNGCTGTTTTTTGGTTGTCAAAGTAATAGATCCAATCACCATCTTTTTTCCCTTCGTAATAGGATATTGCGAGCTCTTTATTTCCATTCTCTGCAAATCTGATTTGACAGCCATGTAGCAATCCATTTTGGTAGTGGCTGATCTTTTTTATTTTGGATTCNGCGTAGTATTCTTTCTTCACCCCATTGGGGAGATTATTAGCGAAATCCTGAAATTTTATTGTGTCTCCGGCAGCATCATATTCAATATAGCTCCCATGAACTCTGCCCATGTAGTGTTCTATTTGTGTTTTTACCCTAAACGTACTGTCGAAGTAAGTTGTACTTATCCCATGAGGATTGCCAAGTAAAAAGCTTTGGCTTGAATAGGGACAACCTGATGGATAATAGGANGTATCAGTTCCATTTCTTCNCCCTTCAACAAAGGTCATTTCTTGTTCAAGTACGCCACTTCTATGACATGTTGCACAAGAGCCATCAAATGGAACACCNAAATTCTGTCGTGAATAATAGCGCTGGGTGATACTATCAAAAGCNACTTTTTCATAGCAATTNGTCANGAACTGAAAATTACAGANTTTCTTTTTTTTATAGCAGGGTTCCTTTTGGGCATTATAGCTCTGTATAAAAATGACGGATAGTACAACNGCTGTAAGCTTAAAATACCTCATCTGATTCATGNTTGAAATACTTTTAAANCTTCAAATGATGCCTTCATTTCTGCAGGGATAGCCATTGATTTTTGAAGTTTCGTATTGAAGGCAACAAGAGTGGAGGAACCTTTTGTAGTAATCTGTCCATCAACCTGTATGGTGTAATGAAATGTAAAACTTTTCGTTCCAATATTTCCTATTTCTATTTCGATGAATGCTTTATCGTTCAGTTCTATTGGTTTTATGAAGCTAAGCTCGGTATGGGCTAGAATAATACCTTTTGAATCCCAATCCCAATTTTTGCCCAACAGTTTATTAAAGTAATATACCCGGGTAAATTCAAAATAGCTGAGGTAAACAGCATTGTTTACATGTCCCATTGAATCAATATCAGCAAAACGTATTTGTATTTGAANAGGATCAATCATTTTTATCTAATTTTTCAAAGCTCGAATTTTGACTTAAGTATTCAGGGACAATGGTCTTGATCACTTTTACTAACTGGTCGTTTTTTTGTTCATCGATCAGGTTGATGAGTGCATCAATTTCCGTTTCATTTTTGCTTCTAACATTGGTTTTAGCGATAAGTATTTTATTNTGATGGGTTGGGATGGTGTTTTCTTCATTCGCCAATAGCTCCTCATATAGTTTTTCACCAGGTCTCAACCCTGTTACTTTAATTTGTATATCCTTATCAATGGTCATGCCACTTAAAGAAATCATTTTTTTAGCCAGGTCAATGATTTTAACNGAGTCTCCCATATCAAAGACATATATTTCTCCACCATTTCCCATTACACTTGCTTCAAGTACCAGCTGACAAGCTTCTGGAATTGACATAAAAAAACGAGTGATACGCTTATCCGTTATAGTGATTGGGCCGCCGTTCTCAATTTGTCTCTGAAATAATGGGATTACTGAACCGTTAGAGCCAAGCACATTGCCAAAGCGCGTCGTAATAAACTGGGTTTTACTTTCTTTATTGAGCTGCTGAGCGTATATTTCTGCGACTCTTTTGGTTGCTCCCATGACATTGGTTGGATTCACCGCTTTATCTGTCGAAATCAGTATGAATTTCTTCACCTTATATTTATCGCAGGTGTCCATAAGTATTTTGGAGCCTAACACATTTGTTTTAACCGCTTCAGAGGGATTTAGNTCCATTAATGGAACATGTTTGTATGCTGCAGCATGAAATANAATCTCTGGCGTAAAGCTCTTTATTAAATTTTCCACACGCTTTTCGTGTGTGACATCTCCAATTACAATTTCAAATTTAACNTCAGGTGATTCTTCTAAAATTTCCCATTGCAGATCATAGAGACCAGACTCGGCCTGGTCGAATAAAATGAGCCGGTCAGGCTGAAATTTGGCAATCTGTTTTACTAGACCGCTGCCAATACTTCCTGCTGCACCNGTAATTAAAATTATTTTCCCTTTNAGGTTTTCATTTATTTGCTCGATGTTTAGTTTAATCTCTTCCCTTCCAAGTAGGTCCTCAATTTTTGCTTTTACAAACTGCTTCGAGGTGAATTCACCGTTGATCCAACTTTTTGGCTCTGGAACCTTCTGAACTTTTATTTTTAGGTNGATGCATTCATCAAGAAGCGCCTTTCTTCGCTCCGCTTTAGGGTTTTGAATAGCAATAATTACAGTATCAATATTGTTTTTTGCATTGATCTCTTTTAGTTTCTGAGGGCCATAGACATTTGTACCTTCGATTCTTGTTCCCCAAAGCTTTGGATTATCATCAATAAAACCAATGATGTTGATTGCATTCTTTGTGTCATTTTCGACCGTCCTTTTTGTAATTAATCCAGAAACTCCCGCACCATAAATCATTATATNTTCGATGTCGTCCTTACTTTTTTTGGATTCCAAGTAGATAAGTTTTATTATAAAACGGCTGCCTACAGTAAAAGCGAAGCTTGCAAGGAACTCTACAATTAGTACTGATGTCGGTACAAAATAATGTCCATCTATAAATTGATATCTCAAAAGACCGAAACCTGCAAAAATGAGCGTACACGTCGAAATGGCAACAAAAATCCTATTCAGGTCATGTGTAGAGGTNTAGCGCACAAGGCCTTTGTGGATCTTAAAGAGGTTGAAAACAACAAGCTTGACTAAGATAAAAATCCAAAGGTAGTCCTTCAGTAGAAGCCATTCCTCNCTNATTAGNTCGGATTGTGAGTCAAGATCAAAACGAATGATATAGGCAAAAAGTAAGGCAAAAAGGTTGATCAACATGTCTAGATAGACAATAACCCAACGCGGTGTTCTAGATCTGAAACGGAGCATAATACAAAAATAACAAGTTCTTTAACCAATCCACATTAAAGGTAGATTAGTAATTACTGAAATGGTNTGTTAAACCTAAAATACTTAGCTTTAAGCCAANGTTTAAAGTGCGAACAAANCCTCANTNTGCAAGAAATTGAGCGTAAATTCCTGGTAGATAAAGANGCTTGGATNAAGCAAGTAAAAACGATTTGTGTTCATATATCTCAGGCTTATTTGCANAATTCAAAGGATCAAACCACAAGATTGCGTTTACGTGATGATAAAGCTTACCTCACGGTAAAGGGACCNNCATTAGGTTTGACGCGTAGCGAGTATGAGTATGAAATACCTTTTCAGGACGCCGAGCAAATGATTTTAGATTTTAAANTAAAGGTACTGANGAAAAGAAGATATTTAATTGATTATGCTTCAAAAACATGGGAGGTGGATGTTTTTGAAGGAGAGCTAAAGGGACTTGTTATTGCTGAAATTGAACTTGAGTCTGAACAAGAAATNTTTGAAAAACCGACCTGGATCGGAAAGGAAGTCTCACATGACCCAAGCTATTTTAATGCTAATTTGATAAATCGTCTTTCGTAACCTCAATTCCCTTGTCTTCATTATCTATGACTAAGTTTCCAAAACTAAATGTAAAGTACTGGTCTAAATTTTNAGCATTGATTTGGNGAAGTTCNAGGTTTTGTGATGGGCTAAGCTGCCTCTTTTCACACGAAATAATTTTTTTAAAGTGTTTTTTTAGTAAGGTNTCATTGTCCCAGAAATCCTCTTCAATGAGGTATATCGTAGGTTCAGGATTCATGAATTCNAGNATTTCGTCATTCATTTCTTTTGCTACCTCCTCATAGAAGGATGGATTTGGTGTCACACTAATAAATCCTCTATTTAAAATTTTAATCATTCAAATCTGTTTTAGGGTTCATGCCTTTTTCATCAAAATTGTACCATACAATACGCTCGTNATTAAGGANCTCAAAAACATAAAGATATTTGGGTCGAATTCTTTCTTTTTTGAGATATAGTCNCCAATCACGGTTGTTTAGATTGGATTTCGATGCTATCCAATCAATNGATTTTTCCGCAACAAAAACAAGGTTGTAATTATCAGTTTGAAAAAGGCTATCAAATAATTCTATGCTTTCGCAATGCTCACCGAAACAATCTAGCATATTATACCAAGCTGNTTTCAAATCTGANGAATCTTGAAAATCCCAAGATTTGAATTGTATCGCCATGGAGTCAACGAAGATGTTGACTTTTTCGGTATTAACGTTTTTTACTCGGTCCATTACCTCACTCTCTTTTAGCACAGAAACTGAGTCTATTTTTAAGCCGCTTATTAGTGTAAAAAGNGCCGAATTAAAATTAATGTTAAAAGTGTCTTTTTGTGCTGTTTGTTTTGGTTCCGTTTTTAATTTTCCCGCTTGGGAAACACCAATTTCTGAGTAAGACAAAACTTCTTTTTGATCGTCAGTCGAACATGAAAATAGTGTGAACAACAAAACTGTTGTAAAGAAAATTTCTTTCATTAGGTTTAAATATTTAAAGTTAACTATATTCGCTTGATGTTTTCGTTACTGAAAAAAATTAAATTTGTAAAAAAAAGGTATGAAAAAGTTATTCGGTTTATTAGCGCTTGTATTGGTTNTGTTTTCATGTGCCGTGAAAGTTCCATTTACAAATGAAGTCAAAGAAGAATTTGGCTTAGATTCCGAGGAGAAGATGAGGAAAGTTCAATTTTTCACCTCCTCTACCATCATTTTAAAACAAGTTGGACAATCCTCTAGTGAGACGACAACGGATGATTCAGGGGTTTTGGTATCTAGCTCCACGGATAAAAGTGAAACCATTATTATTCCTGCCAATTCGAAATGTATCTTCGAAGGTTTTGGGTCAAGTAAAGAGGTGAATATTAGATTTGAGCTAGGAGAAAATAAATTTGTTTCTTTTAAATCTAAATCTAATAAACCAAGAGATCGTTATTATTTTGTTGCGAANTGGAGTGCAAGTGGTGGGCCGGAGCTCATGTACGGTAATAAAAAGTTCAAAGTTGATATGATGCGAGGCTCTGCGAGATCCTCCTATATCCTAGTTTCTAGGAAGCGTCTTCAGAAAAGTAAACGAAAAGAAAGAGTAGTTGGAGGAATGAAGGTTTAAAACCNATCATTACCACTATAATCAATAGCTAAACGAACACATGAAAAGAGCCATCTCTTTTGATGCTCAGGGATTTTCTAAACCNGAGCTACTTTCNATATACAAGAGTCTTTTAAAGCCTCGAATGATTGAAGAAAAGATGCTTGTTTTACTCCGTCAAGGTAAAATCACTAAGTGGTTTTCTGGATGGGGTCAAGAAGCAATCTCAGTGGGTACAACCTTGGCAATGAAAGAGGAGGAGTACATTCTTCCTATGCATCGAAACCTNGGAGTCTTTACGACAAGAGAAATACCCTTAAATCGTCTATTTTCTCAATTTCAAGGAAAGCAAAATGGATTTACCAAAGGTAGAGATAGGTCTTTTCATTTTGGCACGCAAGACCATAGAATTGTTGGAATGATTTCACATTTAGGACCTCAGCTTGGGATTGCTGATGGTATTGCGCTGGCAAATATCCTNAAGCAAGAAGAACTTGCCACTTTGGTTTTTACTGGTGATGGTGGAGCTTCTGAGGGTGATTTTCATGAATCTTTAAATGTTGCTGCTGTTTGGAATCTGCCTGTTATATTTTGTGTTGAGAACAATAGCTGGGGTTTGTCTACTCCTTCAGAAGAGCAGTTTAAATGNAAGCAATTTATTGANAAGGGGGTAGGTTATGGCATGGAAGCCATTCAAATGGATGGCAACAATATTCTGGAAGTAATCCGAACCCTAAGAAAGATTACGAAGGAGATTAGAAAAAACCCTAAACCTGTTCTTCTTGANGCAATGACTTTCCGAGTCAGGGGACATGAAGAATCTTCTGGGACTAAATATTATCCTGAAGGCATACANGAAGAATGGGCTATTAAAGATCCACTTTCNAATTATGAAATGTTTCTCAAAGAGGAAGGCATCCTTACTGATNAAATTGAGTCNGAATANAGAAACGAGCTAAAGGAGCACATTCAGTCTTCATTTGATATTGCTCAAAACGAGCCTTTAATTACCTCAGATGAGGATAAAGAAGAGAATGATGTTTTTGCACCGCACATTCAAAATGTAATTGAAGCCCANGGGNAGAAAAAAGAAATTAGATTTATTGACGCCATTCAGCAGAGTCTGAATCAATCTATGGAAAGATATCCTGGATTAGTGCTAATGGGTCAGGATATTGCTGAGTATGGAGGGGCATTTAAGGTGACAGAAGGTTTGGTTGACTTATANGGTAAAGGACGTGTAAGGAACACACCACTTTGTGAATCTGCCATTGTTGGTGCAGGGCTTGGTTTGTCTATTAAAGGAATGAAAGCAATGGTGGAGATGCAGTTTGCAGATTTCGTGACCTGCGGNTTCAATCAAATTATTAATAATCTTGCTAAGATTCATTGGAGATGGGGACAAAATGCGGATGTGGTTGTTCGCATGCCTACTGGTGCGGGAACGGCAGCAGGACCTTTCCATTCTCAAAGTAATGAGGCTTGGTTTTTTCACACACCTGGACTTAAAATCCTGTACCCATCAAATCCNACTGATGCAAAAGGTTTATTAAATGCAGCAATTGAGGATCCAAACCCTGTATTATTCTTTGAGCATAAATACCTATATCGAAGTCTTAAAGAAGAGGTTCCTGAGGCTTATTACACTACTGAAATTGGGAAAGCGAATGTTNTGAGTACCGGAGATACCTTGACGATTATCACCTACGGTTTAGGTGTACATTGGGCTATCGAAGAAATGAATAATAGGCCTGAAATTCAAGCCGAAATTATTGACCTAAGGTCTTTGGTTCCTTTGGACACAGAGACCGTTTATACCAGTGTAAAGAAAACAGGNAGAGCTATAGTGCTCCATGAAGATTGTATTTCAGGAGGTATAGGAGGAGAACTAACCGCATTGATCACTGAGCATTGTTTTGAGTTTCTTGATGCTCCTGTGCTTCGCGTTGGTTCGTTAAATTCACCGGTGCCTTTTGCAGCAACGATAGAAGCTATTTTTCTACCTCAAGATCGTTTTACAAAAGCTGTTGANCAGCTTTTGAATTACTAAAGGATGCTCGGAGCCAAGAAACATGCAAACGCACTNGAGAACAATGAAATGCTTCCGTGAGGAAGATTTTATTTGTGATTGAAATATTGAATCGTTTGTCTAAATTTGCACACTAGAATATTTATTATGANCGGGAAGCATACAACACGAAAACAGGATTATTCAAAATGGTATAATGAGTTGGTTCAAAGGGCGGATTTAGCCGAGCACTCAGATGTACGAGGTTGTATGATTATCAAACCTTACGGATTTGCGATTTGGGAGCGAATGAAAGAGGTGCTCGATCAGAAATTTAAAGAGACGGGCCATTCCAATGCTTATTTCCCNTTGTTCATTCCTAAATCATATTTAAGTAANGAGGCAAGCCATGTTGAGGGATTTGCAAAAGAATGCGCTGTTGTAACGCATTATAGGTTAAAGAATGCGGAGGATGGAAGTGGCGTCGTTGTTGACCCTAAAGCAAAGCTCGANGAAGAATTGATTGTGAGACCGACTTCTGAAACAATTATATGGAACTCNTANNGAAATTGGATTCAATCCTACAGAGATCTTCCAATCTTAATCAATCAGTGGGCCAATGTAGTCCGTTGGGAAATGAGAACNAGACTTTTCTTACGAACTGCAGAATTTTTATGGCAAGAAGGACACACGGCACACGCAACAAATCAGGAAGCTCGAGAAGAAACAGCAAGGATGCTAGAGGTTTATGCTGATTTTGCAGAGCAATATATGGCAATGCCTGTTGTCAAAGGGAGGAAGACAGAATCAGAAAGGTTTGCGGGAGCAGAGGACACCTTATGTATTGAAGCTTTAATGCAAGATGGAAAGGCGCTTCAGGCAGGTACATCTCATTTTTTAGGTCAGAATTTTGCAAAAGCATTTGATGTCAAATTTGCTGATAAAGAGGGTAAATTAGACCACGTTTGGGCAACCTCATGGGGAGTTTCAACTCGGCTAATGGGTGCCTTGATCATGAGTCACTCGGACGATGAAGGACTGGTTTTACCTCCACTTTTGGCGCCGATTCAGGTTGTTGGTATTCCAATCTATCGAAGCCCTGAGGATCTTGAGAAGATTTCTGAGAAATTCGAGCTTCTTCGATTGGCTTTCAAGAAAAAAGGCATTTCATTTAAATATGATGATGACGATAATAGACGACCTGGATGGAAATTCTCTGAATACGAAACAAAAGGTGTTCCNATTCGATTGGCGATGGGNCCAAGAGATTTAGAGAATGGAAATATCGAATTAGCCCGAAGAGATACAAAAACAAAAGAAATCGTTTCTTTTGAGGGAGTTGAAGATTTTATTGAAGGATTATTGAAAGAAATTCAGTCTAATCTCTTTGAGAAGGCGGATTCATTTCGCAAGGAGAAAACAAGTGATGCTTCAGATTTTGNGACCTTTAAAAAGCTTGTGAATAAAGGAGGTTTTGTGTCAGCACATTGGGATGGAACTGAGGAAACCGAAAACAAGATAAAGGAAGAAACGCAAGCAACGATTCGATGTATACCTTTAGATCAGGTNGAAGAAGCGGGCGCTTGTGTCTACAGCGGTGCGCCATCTAANGGGAAAGTTTTGTTTGCAAAGGCATACTAGTGGCTCAGGACTTTCAGTTCAAATACTTTACAATTTCTCAGAATAAATCAGCCCTAAAGGTTGGTACAGATAGCATGCTATTAGGTGCGCTCACATCGGCAAAGAATCCAAAANATGCCTTGGATTTGGGTGCTGGTACTGGNGTGCTTTCGTTGATGCTNTGTCAAAAATTTCCAGCATTAAATGTTGATGCCATTGAAATTGATAAAGGCGCATTCCAAGATTGCCTATTCAACTTAAAGCAATCTAGCTGGTCTCAACAAGTTCATGCAATACATGGAGATTATTTTAATCATATTTTTTCGNAGTCTTATGATCTTATCGTGTCGAATCCACCTTTTTATCTTGAGCATGCTGCAGGTATGAAAAGTGCTAATGAGCTTGCTAAGCATACCTCAAAGGAGNCTTTTTCTATGTTTATTTCTGTAGTCAAATCATTGTTGACTCAAGATGGAACNTGCTGGATAATTATACCGCATACACAATTANATTTTTTAGTGGACTGCGCAAAACGAGTTTCCCTTTATATAAATCAGATNATTTTTATTGATGCTAAAGAATCTAAACCGAACTCTNGGGTTGTCGTTNCGCTCTCNAATTTTTCTNCTCCTATCAATANATCCAGATTGNTTATTCGAAATGAAGANAATAGCTATAGCGATTCCTATATTAATTTGACCAAAGAGTTTCATTCGAAGGAATTAAAAAAGTAACTTTATTAAAGGAGGACGGCTGTTGCTCTATAGAAAANAACAAGCTGACAATATTTAAGAAGCAAAATCGTTTTATTATCGTGAGAGGTGCTTTAGTTTTTTTGGTGATTGTATTTTTGAATTTAGGGTTTTTATCCAGACCGCTCATGGCTCAGGGGATGGAAATTGATGATTCATTTACATTTGAGATTGGTTTGCCGAACTCATTTGTCAATAAACCATTCAAAGACTTCATGCAAGGTTTGGTTTCTGTTTCACCTTATTATCAGTATACCTTAGAAAAAGGTTTTGCATTTGGTGCGGGAGCGCATTATTCTTATTTCGCGGTAAATGAGTTCAATGTACCCTCTGCAATATATGGCGGGATGCACTGTTTGGGNGGATTTCTCAAGCTGGGTTATGAGAAATTTTGGCGTGAACGCTTCGGTACAGATATTGGCGTCAAGTTCGGTTACATGCATTCTATGATCAANACCGACGCATTATTTGAGGATGGAATTCGTTTGAATGTTCTTCAGTCCATTTATATCGAACCTAATATTGGTTTNGTATTGGCTTCTGATGATTCTAATTCATATAGATTAACGATTGCTTATCCTTTTTATGGATTCGGTTTTAGACCATGGGACATTGGCGTTGACGGAAATGCGGGTTACGAGACAGAGGAGTTTGACCGTACGTCCTCGTTTTTAATTGTTGGTTTTGGTTATACTCATTACTTCAATGGAAAATCCAGTGCGAAAAATTAATTAAGTCTGCAGCACACCAACGTTATATGCTTTTGTTGCCTTCTTGTGATTAGCTGAATCTATACCTATCGAAATAACCTTTCTTGTCTCTATCGGATCTATAATCGCATCTATCCACAATCTGCTGGCTGCGTAGTAAGGAGATATTTGCTCGTCGTAACGGTTCTTAATTTTGTCAAAAAGCTCTTTTTCTTTCTCAGCGGTGATTTTTTCACCTTTCGCTTTTAGAGAAGATACTTCAATTTGTAGTAAGGTTTTGGCAGCAGCAGCACCACTCATTACTGCGATTTCTGCGGTAGGCCAGCCAACAATCAATCTTGGATCATAGGCCTTCCCACACATGGCGTAATTTCCTGCACCATAAGAGTTTCCAATTACGATGGAGAACTTTGGAACGACCGAGTTGGACATTGCATTCACCATTTTAGCTCCATCTTTAATAATTCCTTGATGTTCACTTTTAGAACCAACCATAAAACCAGTAACATCATGAATGAAAACCAAAGGGATATTCTTTTGATTGCAATTCATTATGAATCGGGCTGCTTTGTCGGCCGCATCCGAATAAATGACACCCCCAAACTGCATTTCACCTTTCCCGTTTTTAACGAGCTCTCGGTTATTCATTACGATTCCAACGCTCCATCCATCAATACGGGCATANCCNGTNAGTATCGTTTTTCCAAAACCAGCCTTGTATTCAGTGAATTTAGATTCATCGATCAGGCACTTTAATAGCTCTCTGCTTTTATACGGTTTTGAGCGTTCTGCCGGTAAAATACCATATACTTTTTTAATGGCACTTTTGGGTTCCATGGATTCAATTCGATCAAAACCAGCGTTTTCTGGAGCTCCGATTTTATCCATAAGGGTTCTAATGGTTTTGAGGCATTCTTTATCGTTTTCAACTTTATAGTCACATACACCAGAAATTTCGGTGTGTGTCGTTGCTCCCCCCAAGGTCTCATTGTCGATGTTTTCGCCAATTGCCGCTTTCACAAGATAGGAGCCTGCTAAGAAAATAGTACCTGTTTTATTTACAATGAGGGATTCATCTGACATGATAGGAAGATAAGCTCCACCTGCCACACAACTTCCCATGACTGCGGCAATCTGAACGATTCCTTGTGCACTCATTTTTGCATTATTCCTGAAAATCCTACCGAAATGCTCTTTGTCTGCAAAAATCTCTTCTTGCATGGGTAAAAACACACCTGCACTATCCACCAAATAAATAATAGGCAAATGGTTTTCCATCGCAATTTCTTGTGCTCTTAAGTTTTTCTTTCCTGTTATGGGAAACCATGCACCTGCTTTTACAGTGGCATCATTGGCAACAACAACACATCTTCTTCCGCTTACAACTCCAATAACAACAACGACTCCGCCAGATGGACATCCACCATAATCTGCATACATTCCATGACCAGCAAACGCAGCAATTTCTTGCATCTCTGAGCCTTTATCTAAGAGTAGCTTAATGCGTTCTCTTGCAGTAAGCTTACCATATGAGTGTAGTTTATCAATTCTTTTTTTACCGCCACCTAATTGAACTTTTTCAAGCTCTTTTTCAAGTNNACGTATTTTAAGACGCATTTTGTCTTCGTTAAAATTGAATTCTATTTCTTTTTGGGAGACTGCCATANATATTATTTGAACTCAAATATACGAAACTAGGTCTTTGGCTATCAAATCAAGTTCGTCTTAAATTGTACTTTTGTAAAAAAAAAAGAGCACCATGAAAAAATTGGCATTGCATTGGAAAATACTTATCGGAATGTTTTTAGGAGTGCTATGGGCATTATTTTCNGGATCGGTAGGATTNAATAAGTTTACCATTGAGTTCATAGATCCATTTGGTGTGATTTTCATCAATTGTCTTAAGTTTATCGCTATTCCTTTGGTTTTATTTTCAATTGTTGGTGGGGTAGCAGGTCTCGGAGATGTGCGTCAGCTGGGTAGGATTGGTGCAAAGACCTTGGGTTTATATTTAATCACGACGATAGCCTCAGTTACCTTGGGCCTTTCTTTAGTGAATTTTCTGGAACCTGGCCAGAATTCATTGGAAAATTCGAATCGATTGCGTTATGAGATTTGGGCAAAATCAGAGGGTGTAGCTGTCAAGGATGGACGCAATCTTCTGAAAACGGCAGACCCGCTGATAGTTAAAAAAATTGAAGCTTCATTAGATGAAGAGAAAAGCTCTTCGGATTATCAAAGCATGATGTCCAAACAAGAAAATGCAAAAGTAAAAAAGTCGGGTAAGCTTCAGCCGCTNGTGGATATGGTACCTGAAAACCTTGTTACTGCTTTTTCAAGTAGTAAGCTTATGCTGCAAGTGATTTTCTTTGCATTGTTTTTTGGTATTGCACTTTCATTAATGCAAACAGAGGGCTCAAAGCAAGTGCATCGTTTTTTTAATGCAATGGGCGATGTATTTATAAAAATGGTGAATATGATTATGGCACTTTCTCCATTTTTTGTATTTTGCTTAATGGCTGGTGTTTTGGCCAAAATAGCAAATACTCCGGCTGAGCTATTCANCTTGTTTCAAACACTTGGTTTTTATTCGCTTGTCGTCGTTTTAGGTTTAGCGCTGTTGCTTTTTGTCTTCTATCCCTTACTGCAGCGAATATTTGGTGTTCATTTTGGTTACCGAGAGTTTTATCAAAAGATGAGTCCTGCTCAGTTTCTTGCATTTTCGACAAGCTCGAGTGCCGCCACGCTTCCTGTTACCATTAAATGTGTTCAAGAAGGATTAAAGGTACCTAAGAAGGTCAGCGATTTTGTCTTACCTATTGGTGCGACGGTTAATATGGATGGTACCTCCTTGTATCAGGCGGTGGCTGTAATTTTTCTTGCTCAATTTCATGGCGTAGATTTATCCATGTCTCAACAATTGGGTATTGTAGCTACTACAACACTTGCTTCTATTGGTTCCGCTGCAGTCCCGAGTGCTGGTTTAATAATGCTGATGTTTGTGCTGAATTCTGTTGGCTTAAATCCTATGTGGATCGTNATTATCTATCCGATTGATAGAATCCTGGACATGTGTCGAACCGTTATTAATGTTTCAAGTGACGCAACAGTTGCAGCAATTGTAGCCAAAACCGAAGAGTGATTGTAAAATGGCTTAAAAGCTATTTAAAAGACGATTTAGTGTTCTAGTTTCTATGTCGTGATTTCCCTCAAATTGTATTGTTTCAAATCCCAAATTTTGATAAACAATTAGTTCCTTGTCCAATAAATCATGGGTCAAGAATTCATCTTTATTTCCAACGACAAAATAGCTTTGCTCATTGGCGGTATTTGGCTTTTCAATATCTGGCGGAAATACCGAGGCCCACAAGATAAAATGGCTAAATAGCTTTGGTTGACTATAATACCACCTTGCCGCAGTTGCACCGCCTTGCGAGAATCCAAGTAAAACGATCCTTTCGTAAGTGTTTTCTTTTAAATGTGCTGTCAGCCATTCTGTGAGCCAATTCAGATTGTCATCAATGTCATCCTCACGTGCCTCTTTAGTCATCCATGAGGCACCAACGCGACCAGAATATCCGTTTTTGTAAAAGCGATGTGGTCCTTCAGGAGCGAGAATTGTGAAGTTCTTTGAACAACCATTAAATTTTCGGATAAAGTACTCAGCGAGCTGGCCATATCCATGCATTGCGATAAGCAGATTTTTGGGATTTTTCTCTGCTGATATAGAGAAATATCGATACGTTTTAGTGGATTGAAATCTGTGGCTCATATTTTGCTGTATACCCTATAAAATTAATAAATTTGCAATGTGATTCGGTATTCTTTTAAGGCTTTTCTGGTAGGTGTTTTACTCTCTTTTACCAGCGTTGTTTTTGCACAACAAAAAATTACTGTTTTAGATGAGACTTCAGGGTTCCCAATTCATGATGTTCAAGTATCGATTATATTCACCGATTCCAATTTTATTAATGGCAATACTAAACAGGATAAAAATACCATTGGTGTCGAACAATATTTTACAAATAAAAAAGGAAAGTTTTCTACGGATGTCTTCGTTAACAAAATGTACTCAGGTTTTAATATTGTNTTTTTACATGAAAACTATATTAAGGCCAAATGTGATTTTTCTGTTCTCGAGAAAGCAGATTTTATAATGTATTTGCAATCTAATGCAAACACACTTGACGAGATGGTGGTTTCGGCAAATCGAATTCTTGAGAAAAAAAGGGATGTGATCCAAAAAATCAGGGTAATCAAAAGTGAAGAAATTCAAAACCANAACCAATCATCGATGGCCGATTTGGTCGGTGCTTCTGGAAATGTATTTGTTCAGAAGAGTCAGCTTGGAGGCGGGAGTCCTATTATTAGAGGTTTTGAAACCAATAAAGTATTGATGGTTGTAGATGGAGTGCGTCTCAATAACGCNATATACCGAGGTGGTCATTTGCAGAATATCATTACTCTTGACAATTCAATCATGGAGCGGGTAGAGGTTTTGTTTGGTCCAGGGTCAGTGGTTTATGGTTCAGATGCCATAGGAGGGGTGATGAGCTTTACCACCAAGGATCCGAAACTTAGCCATAAAGAAAAGCCACTTGTAATCGGGGATGCGTANACAAGGTATTTTAGTGCTGCCAACGGCTTTGCTACAAACGCACATGTATCTGTTGCCAATAAGAAACTAGGTTCTTTAAGTTCTGTTACCTTTTCTGATTTTGGTGATTTACGACAAGGCGCAAATAGGACCGTTTTTACAGAAGGTTTTGGCGCCAGAAATTGGTACGTAACCCAAGTGAATTATTTGGATACAATGGTGAACAATCCTGACCCAAATTTACAGATAGGTTCNGCTTATCAGCAGCTTGACTTGTTACAGAAGTTGATATACAAGCAGAATGAATNTGTAACGCATAAGCTTAACTTGCAGCTTTCTAATTCGAGTAACATTGATAGATATGACCGCTTGACACAAATGGAAAATGGAGTCGCTAAATATGCTGAATGGTACTACGGNCCTCAATATAGGTTTCTTTCTTCATACACTTTCGAGCATTCAAAGTCTAACAAATGGTATGATAATGCAAAGCTTATTGCTGCTTATCAAGCGATTACAGAGAGCAGGATGGTAAGAAGGTTCCAAGATGATCAGTTAAAAAATAGAATAGAGGATTTAGATATTTTTACGCTAAATATAGATTTCTCTAAGGATTTAATTCAAGTCGATGATCAGGGTGATTTAAGGAGTAAACATGAGCTAAATTATGGATTAGATGTATCACATAACATAGTTGGGTCAACGGCTTATTCGACCGAGATTTATACACTTTTAAATACAGCACTTGATACCCGTTATCCCGATGGAGGATCTGACATGTCCTCATTTGCAATGTACTGTACCGACACGTGGGAGCTCAATAGAAAGATGATTATAAATGGAGGGATTCGTGCTTCACATGTCAGACTCAATGCACTGTTTATTGATCAAACTTTTTTTCCTTTTCCGTTTAATTCGATTAANCAACAAAATTCNTCGATCAACGGTAATTTAGGGCTGATTTATATGCCAAAAAAGAGTATGAGATTCACCTTGTCTTCCGCTACAGGTTTTCGGGCGCCAAATGTAGATGATGTATCCAAGGTATTTGAATCNGTTCCAGGTAAAGTAATNGTGCCTAATCCAGATTTGAAACCTGAGTATTCGTATAATTTAGAGCTGGGAGCAGAGTTTCTTTTCTTTAAAAACATCAATNTCTCCACCNATCTTTATGGTACTTATTTAACAAATGCCTTGACGATTCAGGGAGGTACAACGGATGGTGCNGATTCCGTTTTTTATGACGGCTCCTACAGTGAGGTCATTACGACAACCAATGCAAATAGAGCCGTTGTTTGTGGGGTTGAAGGTTTGATTAGTGGAACCATAGGACGTCACCTNACGCTTTATTCAACCTTGAATTATACCTATGGACGTATTTTAACGGATACGGTTCCATATCCTTTGGACCACATTCCACCGTTGTTTGGGAAGGTGAGTGTCAAATACCAAAAGAAAGGATGGATTGCTGAGGCCTTTGCCAATTATTCAGCTTGGAAGAGATATGCGGATTATAACCTTCTTGGGGAAGATAATTATGCCTTTGCCCTTGAAGGCTNGGGTATGCCGAGCTGGTATACTTTAAATGCTAGAATCAGCTATGCNTTTTCAAAGAATCTTTCTTTACAGCTGGCNTGCGAAAATATTTTAGACCGAAACTACCGAAGCTTCGCTTCTAATATTTCTGCGCCGGGCCGCAATTTCATCATTACCCTTCGGGGCCATCTTTAGTGGAGAAATATTTACCCTGCGCGGGNACATAAAAGAANTTCTTTCGTATTTCCTGGGAATTTATAATTTGAGGTTTGAAAATAAAGGGATCTAATTTCCCATTTGGTACTTCAATTTTTGCGTTGTATACAAGAATATCTCTTACCGGACCATTGCCTGGATTAAAAGCAAAACTGTATGCTTCGGGTTTAGTTGTGCCGAGGCCATCAAAGTTTTTCCATTGGAATACCTTNCTCGGCTTGTTGTTAAATAAAAAGTAAACCTCTTTATAGCTNGAGTTACGTATTCTAAAATCTACGACNAGATCCTTGTGTTCATTTGAGGAAATGTTAGCGAAACTAATGTCTAATGGAAGTAGAGGAGAAGAGGGCACAGGAACGGGAATGGAAAAGGAGTTGCTTCTTCCATCAAAGAATATAAATGCATTAAATGGGCCCATGTATGCAAGTTTTTCAGCTTGCGTAACATGTCCTGATTCAATGGCCGTTTGTTTCGCATATNCCAACCTATTTACGCTGATAATTGCATCAATTGTGTTGTCTGGGTTCAGAGCTGCTCTATGGATGGTATAGGTAAAGTTTTCTCTATCTGCCGTATTCAAGGTTTCTCGAATATATTTTCGAATGACTGAGTCAGCATATGAGGCACTACTATCNAGAAGATAGCCGGTTTTATTTTTAGTATTTTGATTTGTAAGGGTATCGAAAAGGTCTGACTCTNGAGAGGNTCCATTCGAGTCCTNATTTGAACAAGCCACAATAGANAATAAAAATAGCAAGCAGTAAATTATTTTCATAAGCAAATATAATTATAAAGCTTGCTTATCTCCGACTGACCCTGATAGAAAAAGATTCGTTTTTTTTAAATTGAAACCTTGGAACAGTATTTGCGTTAGACTATTCAGAAAACNAACGGACATGAAACGAAACGTACAGACTTTAAGAACAAACAAGGTGAAAAAAGCGCAATTAAAGTTGTCTAAGCATAAGGAATTGGGCGTTAAGAGTAAAATTGACATTCATGAGGTAGCTTCGTTAATGGATACATTGAGAGGNAGAACGAATATAGAAAACGAGACGATGCTTTTTTCTATCAATATGAATTAAGCACTTACTAGGATTCAATAACTCCTGAGCCCAAAAGTATTCCTTCCTTGTACCAAGCGACAAATTGTCCAGGACTAACTCCCTTTTGCTTTTCATCAAANAGAACATANGTAGCTCCATCTTTTTGAATCAGCTTTCCTTTTTGCAATAACTGTCTGTATCTGATTCGAAACTCATAACATTCTGACATCTGATTTGATTGTTGACTTATCCAGTTCACGGAATGATCTTCTACTTTCAATGCAATTCTATTTANGCCGGGATGTTCATCGGTCTGACCGGAATAAACTATGTTATTTACAGTATCCGTTGCAATTACAAAGCTTGGCAGAGGTCTACCACCGATATGTAGNCCTTTTCTTTGACCAATCGTATAAAAGTGTGCGCCTGAATGCTGGCTTACTTCTTCTCCATCATCTTCTGTATATGAAAAAGGTTGACACAATGTTTCNAGATCATCGTTGCTTATCAAGCTATATTTTTCATATTGATTCATGTCACTAGGGATTTCAATGACAGGTCCTTTTTTTGCTTCTAGCTGTTGTTGTAGGAAATCGGGAAGCTTTATTTTNCCGACAAAACACAAGCCTTGAGAATCCTTTTTATCAGCNGTGACCAAATTCATTTCACTGGCTATTTTCCGTACATCACTTTTTAGTAAGNCTCCAATTGGAAATAGTNCCTTGGAAAGCTGTTCTTGGGTTATTTGACATAAGAAATAGGATTGATCCTTCGACGTGTCTTTNCCCGAAAGAAGCTCCCACTCCCTATTCTCATTCATTTCTTTTTGACAGTAATGACCAGTTGCCACATAATCNGCACCNAATTCCATTGCGGCCTTCAAGAATACATCAAATTTAATTTCTCTATTACACAAGACATCCGGGTTTGGCGTTCTTCCTTGTTTGTATTCGTCAAACATGTAGTTGACTATACGTTCCTTGTATTCTTTGCTTAGATCAATAACTTGAAAAGGTATTCCTAGTGATTCTGCCACCATNAAGGCATCATTTGAATCATCAATCCAAGGGCAATCATCTGAAATTGTAACGGACTCATCGTGCCAATTTTTCATGAACATACCGATGACCTCGTATCCTTCTTGTTGCAAAAGGTAAGCTGCAACACTAGAATCCACACCACCAGAAAGACCAACAACNACTCTTTTCATAGTACAAAAATAGGAGTAATTGTCAATTTTATTAGTGACTGAGTCCTAAGATTAAAGAATAACCTAGTTACTGTCTTATTTTTTTGATATTGTGACCGTCACTCCAGACCTCAATAATAAAACCTTTCGCTTCTTTGTCAACTATTTCTCCTTGAAAATTAACTGTCTTTATTAGTTTTCGTGATAATGTATTTAGCTCAATAGAAATTGGGTCGAAAACTTCTGAGTTACCATCATAATCCGTTTGTGACAGTTTATAATAAATCGTTTGAAGGTCACTATTATTATCAATTTCGAAATCTTTGAAGCTGTATTCGAGGTATTCATTACTATTTCCCGCTCCCGACTCATGATGTATTGCGCTCCAATTTATTCCATCTGATGATCGCCAAATTGTAAAATGAGCGTTATTTCTTTCAGAGGCAGTACTCCATTCTAAAATCACATCATTATTGTTAGTAGAGTAACCTGCAAAGGATAGTAATTCTATCGGTAAGGGATTGAAGGTGAAATATCCTAATCCAATATTAGGGGTGTACCTTTGTCTTGTCCCTGAACCGGTTGGATAACTGTAGTCGGTATACTTGTACCAAGATTTATAGTCAGAGGTATATTCTCCTTTTGCGGCGCCAAATCCCATTGTCCAGTCTCCATCATGGTTTTCTACAACAATCAAAAGGTTGCTTGTACCATTATAGTTGAAGGATGTAGAAAATGGAATCGTAATATAACCATCTGAGTTAATCTCAAGATCATAGTCGCTAACACATGTAGTTAGTTCGGAATAATTTATATTACTTAAATCTACTCGGGCATTGCTTTTAAATTCGGAGTCGGAGGTATGCGCCATCTTAATCGTTAGGTCGTGATATACATAGTCCTGACCATAAGATGATAGCTCAAAAGTTAGTTCGAATATCTCCTTCTCTTGGTTTCCGAAATCTGCTTTATCGAAAATATACATATTGTGCGAATAGTCATATAGACCATAGAATGGATGGTGGTTTTCTCCATCTGTACCTGAGTTTATATAGCTATATTCTTGTGCAATAGTAAGTATCGGAAAGCTCAAAAACAGCCCTATTGATATGAATGATTTCATTGTCGTAGTTTTTGTTTAGAATTTATCTCTTCAAATAAATTTGCGGCAAAACTACGGTCTAAGGTGACTCTAAAATATGATAAATGTCACTTTTGAGACTTTAAACGAAAAATGAAATGATTGATTTTAATAAGTCTATTTATTGTAGGTTTTTGACGTAACACCATTGTTCCATGTTTCTATGATCAGTCCTTTGTGATTTTGATCAACTTCTTGCCCCATTAGATTGGTTCTACTTACAACATGGGTTTTGGCTGCTTGAATTTCAACTGGAATGATTTGGAAAAACTCTGTGGTACCATCATAATCTGTTTGAGACAGCCTGTAATAGATTGTGTTGTTTTCGATGGATTTCAAAATGATGTTTCGATCTATATATTGGTAGGTCAATAATTCGGTTGAATTACCTGCGCCTGAAACCTTTGTGATATCTTCCCAAGTTTGACCGTCAAAAGATCGCCATAGGGTGAAATAATTGTTGTCTTTTTCAGATGCTGTTGACCAATCCAATTGGATTGAATTCCCAAGACCTGAAAGTAATTTTCCTGAAAATGAATTTAATGTTATTGGCAGCGGGTTAAAACTAGTATGCAGTCTAATATTTGGGAGGTCTCTATCTGTACTGGAGCTCGCCGTTGGATAGTTGTCGTCCTTATACCATATGTGACAGCGGTTGCTTATACTTCTTCCTTCGAGCCACCCGTAACCACTATCCCAAGAACCATCTCTATTTTCCCAGGTAACAAGTATGTTGCTTGTACCATCCCAAACAAAGGGGGTATCAAAATCAAATTGGCCCCAAGTGATTCCATTAAACCCTCTAAAATCAAATTCTTCTTTTACTGTTGTGCTGTTGGATATTGTTAACGAGCTGTAATCAGGTGAACCCGGGTCAGGAAGACTAGATTCAGATACATGTGCCATTTTAATCGTTTGGCTGTTCAATTCATACCCATTATCCCAACTGTTAAATTGAAATTGAATTGCTGTAATCGAATTACCTGCAGAGATTCCAACTCCCTCAAGTTCAGAGGCTAGATAGAGCATTGCAGATTGAGAATAGTCATATAACCCATAGGCTGGTGTCCCGCCGCAATTATCAAAGTCCGATCCGATTTGACTGATTTGCTGACTTAATATTGAGAATGTGGTGGCGCTGAAAAGGAGTAGTGATAATAAGTATTTCATTAGTATTTTTGTTGCAATCGATTTACTATTTCTATTTATTTAAGGGCGCAAAAATACTCTATTTTTTCAATTCTATTGCGCAATCTTGATGAGTTTTGATGGTTTTAATAAAAAACACCTCATATATTGCAATATATGAGGTGTTTACTAAGACTAATGAACCCTACGTCGAATCTAAGGAGGTAAGATTCGTTAAGAGATCAATTAGTAACTAACCAATGTCTAGTTGAAAGACGCTTTAATTTCTGTTGGGATGCCTGTATTTTGAAATAATTTACTGAATGCTTTTATCGCCATTGATTCTTAGACAAGACGCAGTATTTATATATACATAATGAAGAAGAGGAACTATCGCTCAATCGCTTGATATAATGCCTGAATACAATTTATACCATCAATTGCTGCAGAAACAATTCCGCCAGCATAGCCAGCTCCTTCTGCACAAGGGTAAAGATTTTTAATATTAATATGTTGGTAATTCTCTTTATTTCTAGGAATCAGAATAGGGGAGGATGTTCTTGATTCTGGTGCATGAAGGACAGCGTCATTAGTGATGAAGCCTGGAACTTTCTTGTTGAAATCTTTAAAGGCATTCCGCAATCTTCTTGTGATGAATTCAGGAAAAACATCATCCATCTCTATGCTGGTAATCCCTGGTTGATATGAACTTCTTGGAAAATCAGTTGATTTTTTCCGATTAATGAAATCTTCTAAACGTTGTGCGGGCACTTTTTGATTTTCTCCTGCCAATTCCCAAGCTTTTTGTTCAATTTTCTTTTGGAATTTAATTCCACAAAAAGGATCTTTTGGATTTTCTAAGTCTTCCGGCTCAATTGATACAACAATTCCTGAATTGGCGTAAGGGTTGTTTCTTTTTGATGGAGACCAGCCATTCGTAACTACTTCTCCGGCTGATGTCGCGCAAGGCGCAATAATACCTCCTGGGCACATACAAAAGGAGTATACCCCTTTATTTTCGGCTTGCGTCACAAGTCGATACGATGCGGGAGGGACATAGTCATCATTTACTCTGCCATGATATTGGGCCTTATCAATAAACTCCTGGCGATGTTCAACTCGGACGCCGAGCGCAAAAGGTTTTGCCTGAATGTGAACACCTCTTTTGTGAAGAAGCTCGAAAATATCTCGTGCAGAATGACCTGTGGCCAGAACTACATTATTGACGGTGATTTTTTTTCCCTTATTTAAAGTAATTGAATGAATACGGTCATTTTTAATCTCTAAATCCGTCAATAGATGGTCAAAGTGAATTTCTCCGCCCATTTCAATGATTTTATCGCTCATTGCTGAAACAATTCTTGGAAGTTTGTTTGTTCCAATATGAGGATGTGCTTCAACTAGAATGTCTTCATTCGCACCGAAATAAACAAATGTCTCTAAAACCTGTCTGACTGCACCTCTTTTCTTAGATCTTGTGTATAGCTTTCCGTCAGANTANGTTCCNGCNCCGCCTTCGCCATAGCAGTAATTACTATTTCCATTCACAATCCCTTTTCGATTTAGCTTTCCGATATCCTTAATCCTTTCTTTGACCGCCTTACCTCGCTCGTAAACAATGGGTTTCATTCCTTGCTCTANGGCGCTTAATGCCGNAAAAATACCGGCTGGTCCNAGTCCTATAATGTGCACCTCTTTTTTNGTNTCTAAAGGTTTGAATTTCGGCTCATAATTTTTTGGAGGAGCATCATTTTCGAAATANACATGAAACGTACATAGAATTCTAATATTCTTCTTACGCGCATCAATACTTCTTTTGTGCCATTTATATTGAANAGAATTCGAATTATTTAGCCTNAGTTTATGAACAATTATTTGTTCCAGATAAGATTCGTCTTTTGCTTGCTCTGGACTTACATAAAATGAGATTTCTTTCATTAGGACTGGAANATTATTGAGAACCACCAACCTTTGTTATACAATTGGTCGATTGGTTTGGCAACCGGAGANTAGTCTTGTATAAATGTGCTTTTTACTCCGTGAGAATATTTAACCTCAATTGAAAACTTAAAAAACGGCGCGTAAAAATCTATACCGCCACCAAGCTGACCATGAATATCATATCTATTGAGCTTAATAAATGGGTCAATGTAGTTTTGTGATGCGTCCTGCTGTGATTGTAAATCAATTGAGTATTGACCTCCGAATAGGGCATAGGCGGCAAAATTGTTAAANCTTTTTGTTCTAAAAATAAAGGACAAGGGAAAATCTAAAGATGTCGCATTTATTCTTTCTTCGCTCATGCCTTTTGGGAAATTTGTACTNTCTAAGCTTCTGTAAGTCAGTGTTTTCTCTTGGAATGATAGTCCTGGCATGAATCGAAGGCGCAGAACAGGTGTGCCTAGCTTTAAAGTTGTTAATATACCCAGTTGACCACCAGGTTGTGATTCATTTTGAACAGATACCAATCCATGCTCTTCGTAGGCGTTTGGATTCTGATATACGGTAAGATCTGTGNTGTTTATTCCTAACATAAAACCAAATCGAAAGGCTTTTTTGTCAAAATTTTTGAAGCGTTGCTGCTTTAATTTTTGTCCATAACTGAACATAAATAGGCATATAAAGGTGATGCTAAGGAGCGACTTCATAATCTGATAACGGAAAGAAGCGTTCAATGTTGCAGTATTATTTTATTCCCGTATAAATTGTGGCAATCCCACCGCTAANTGGTGATGCAGTAACTTGTTTGTAATTTAGTTTACTTAAGATGTCCGTAAAGTCTTTGCCTTCAGGAAATGCCGCCACACTCTCTGGGAGGTAAGCNTAAGCTTTTTCATCTTTAGAAATATTTTTTCCAAGTGTTGGAATGATGTATTTNGAATAGAATCCAAAGGCTTGTTTAATTGGGAATATTTTGGGTTTTGAGAATTCTAAAATCACGGCTTTTCCCCCTGGCCTGAGGACCCTAAGCATTTCGGAAAGTCCTTTTTCTAGGTTTTCAAAGTTTCGAACCCCGAAACCGACTGTCAAACCATCAAAATAGCCATCTTCAAAAGGGAGCATTTCAGAGTCTGCTTGTTTCATNCTTANGATGTGATCAATCTTCCTTTTGANCATTTTTTGTCTGCCCACCTCAAGCATGCCATTGGATATGTCAATACCTACAACTTCTTTTGGNTCCANCTTTAAGTTTGCGATCGCAAAATCACCCGTTCCAGTCGCAATATCTAATATTCTTTTCGGTTTTGTNGAGCGAAGGGCTTTAACAGCCTTTCTTCTCCANATTTTATCTATCCCTAAGGANAAAAAGTGGTTCAGAAAATCATATTTCGCAGAAATATTGTCGAACATTTGTTCAACCTCTTCTTTCTTCGATTTTTCGCTGTTATATGGTTTGACTGTTTTCTCTGACATATTACGTAAACAATTAAATCCTAAAGGAGTTCGTGCACTTCGTCTTTTAATTCTTCAAATGAAATACTGACCACACCTGGTTTCTCGCAAACCATACCGCCGGCAATATTTGCGATTTTCGCAATAACGTCAATTGGAGCATTCGCTAGTAAACAAAGNGTTGCTACGGCAATNACTGTGTCACCTGCTCCNGAAACATCTGTGATTTCTCTTTTATGTGCTTCAATGTATGCTTTCTCTGATTCATTACAGATATAAACGCCNTGCTCAGATAATGTTATTAGTGAGGCCTCATGCGGAACTGCTTTTCTCAGATTTTGAACGGCTGTTTCAAAGGCATTGCGCTCATTTTCAAAGCTAAAATCAATATTTAAGCCTTCTTTAAGTTCTTTTAGATTTGGTTTGAATAAACTCACGCCATTATATTGATGGAAGTTTTCTTTTTTCGGATCTGCAGTTACTGGAATATTGTTTTTCTTGGCTTCAAGTATGATGCGCTGAATATTCTTTTCGCTCAAAACGCCTTTGTCGTAATCCTCTAGAATAATAGCATCTAAACCAATTTCTATCAGATGGATTATCTTATCAAATAACAGCTGTTCATGTTCACTTGACAAAGCATGGGTGTTTTCCGAATCTATTCTTAAAAGTTGTTGTTTGGATGAAATCACTCTCGTTTTTACGGTCGTTTTTCGGAATTCACTTCTCACTAAACCATCTGAAGATATTCCTCTTTTTTGAAATAAATCCTCAAGAATGGCGCCTTCTGAATCAGTTCCTAGGACAGACGCAATTATAGGGGAGGCACCTAAGTTTTTTAAATTTAATGCGACATTTCCTGCTCCACCAATTCTATTTTCTTTTTTGTCAAGTGCTACAACGGGAACAGGTGCCTCAGGGCTCACTCTGGTAACTTTACCGAGAATATACGCGTCGAGCATAACATCACCTACAACGAGGATTCGTTTTCCTTTAAACTCCTTTAAAATATCTTCGTAATTCACTTAATTTAGTTTTGACAAAGCTGCTTTTATTCTATGCATTGCTTCTTTAAGGGTTTCCTCTGAAGCCGCATATGAAATCCTAAAGCAATTCGGATCACCAAATGCATCTCCCGTAACCAAAGCAACCAATGCTTCTTCCAATAAATAAAGACAAAGGTCATTTGCATTATTTATCATTGCGCTTCCGTTTGTTTTTCCGAAGTAAGCGCTGCAGTCCGGAAAAACATAAAATGCACCTCCAGGGTGGTTTGTTTTGATGCCAGGCATTTCAGCTAAAGCATCAAGAACAAGTTCTCTTCTTGACTTAAACGCTGAAATCATATCATTTAGTATTTGAGGATCCGCATTCATGGCAGCAATTGCTGCTTTTTGGGTAATGCTCGATGTACCTGAAGTAAATTGTCCCTGTACCTTAGAACATGCATTAGCAATGGCTTTTGGAGCACCAATATACCCAAGTCTCCATCCGGTCATTGCCCAAGCTTTTGATACACCATTTACAGTAACGACTTGCCCATAAACATCATTAAATTGTGCAAGACTCTCATGTTTGCTTTCAAAGTTGATATGCTCATATATTTCATCACATAAAACAATAAGCGATGGGTGTTTTTGGATGACATCTGCCAAATCTCTCAATTCTGATCGATTATAAACTGAACCGGTTGGGTTGCATGGAGTAGAAAAGATCATGAGCTTCGTTTTTGCAGTAATGGCATTTTCTAAATCCTTTCCGTCAATTTTAAAATCTTTGTCAATTCCGGCATTTACAAGTATTGGAATTCCACCTGCTACTTTTACAATTTCTATATATGAGACCCAGAATGGAGCAGGTATGATTACCTCATCTCCTGGATTAATCAATGTCAATACTACATTTGCGATGGATTGTTTTGCTCCTGTTGAAACAACAATTTGATCTTTATCATAATTGAGATTATTGTCTCGTTTGAACTTGTTTGAGATACTTTCTCTCAAATCGTCATATCCTGGGACAGGCATATATTTCGTGAAATTATTATCCATTGCTTCAGTAGCTGCATCTTTAATAAATTGTGGTGTATTAAAGTCTGGTTCTCCTAGGGATAAAGAGATTACATCTTTTCCTTGCGCTTTAAGCTCACGGCTTTTTCTCGACATAGCAATCGTTGCAGATTCTTCCATTGCTAGCAAGCGTTCTGATAGTTGGATCATAGAAATTTTATTTTGGCGCAAATTTAATCAAATTCAAGTCTGAACTGAATGTTATGGATGACAATTTAATATCTTATTCATCAAAAAGGTCTGGACGTCTTTCCTGCGTTCTTTCAATTGCTTTTTTCTCCCTCCATTTTTCAATTTCAGGGAAATTTCCAGACAATAAAACTTTTGGTACCTCCCAACCTCTGAATTCCGGAGGTCTCGTATATACTGGTGGTGACAGCAGTTTATCTTGAAAACTATCTGTCAGTGCTGATGTTTCGTCATTGAGTACACCCGGCAATAACCGAACAATGGCATCAGTAAGTACTGCTGCTGCGAGCTCACCTCCAGACAGTACATATGAACCTATAGATATTTCTCTGGTAATGAAGTGTTCTCTAATACGCTCGTCTATGCCTTTGTAGTGTCCACAAAGAATGATTAGGTTTTTTTTCAAGGATAGGTCATTGCATGTATTTTGTTCTAACAAAGTCCCGTCAGGTGTCATGTAAATCACCTCATCGTAGGTTCTTTGTTTTTGGAGTTTTTCAATGATTGTTACGATTGGTTCAATACTCATTACCATACCGGCTCCACCACCATATTGGTAATCATCTACATTTTTATGTTTGTCTGTTGAGTAATCCCGTATGTTATGCATATGTATCTCAACAAGACCTTTGTCCTGAGCTCTCTGCATGATTGAGGCGGCAAAAGGACCGATCAGTAATTCCGGAAGTAAGGTTAAAATATCAATGCGCACAGGCAAATTTACAAACATTCTAAAATCTCCCATGTCTCGTCAGCAAATAACTGAATCTTGAAAGCTATATTTATTTGGCTTATATGTAAAATATAGTGTATATACAGTTGATAGGCCTGAGAGAATATTCTGTATTTTAGAAGCTCATTAAAACCAAATGCTTTGATTAAATTTTTCTTTCGTTCGATTTCCTTCTTATTATTCATGTCAAATTGCCAAGCTCAATGTGAGGAGATTAATTTGGCGTCTATTACCAACCCTGGGCCCTATTCGGTATCTCTTCTAATTGAAGGTGTTGATGACATTAGAAACGGTCCTGACTATGATGGAGCAACCATTTATTACCCAAGCAATGGAGTACCTCCATATGCTGGTATAGCAATTATTCCTGGATATTGTGGCGTAGAAACGGACATTGAAAACTGGGGCCCTTTCTATGCGTCTCATGGTATTATTGCCATCACCTTGGGAACAAATAATCCTTGTGCTGATTGGCCGGCAGTTCGGGCTGTTGCATTATTAGACGCCATTGAAACCATTAAGTCGGAAAATACTCGAGAAGGTTCTCCTTTAAATGGAAAAGTTGATGTCAATAGTTTTGCTGTTTCTGGGTGGTCCATGGGCGGAGGAGGAGCAGAATTGGCTGCATCTATAGATCCTTCATTAAAAGCGGTTGTTGGATTATGTCCTTGGTTGGATTTGAATGGTTTTGAAACCTCAGACCTTATTCATGATGTTCCTGTACTTATTTTTACTGGCCAGAACGATGATATTGCTGGCTCAGCTGAATATGGTTATATGCATTATACCAATACACCAAATAGTACAGATAAGCTTTATTTTGAAATTGAAAATGAAGGTCATGAAGCCGCGAACGCTCCAAATATGGCTGGAGGTGAGACAGGTGTTTATGCTCTTTCTTGGCTAAAAACATATCTTTTAGATGATCCCTGTTATTGTGATTTTTTACTCCAGAACCCTTCGAATTCATCTGCTTATGAGACAAATATTGAGTGCGAATCACTTGAGCTATCTTCATCTGACAACGAAGAATTAATACTGCTACATCCCAATCCAGCAAACGGTGGTATTTTTCTTAATTTGAGTAAGGCAGAGGTGCTAGATTACCAGTTATACGATGCATTCGGGAAATGTGTACAAAGTGGTTTTGTATCAAAACAGCAAAATAAAATTGAGATTGAAGGTCTTCAGAATGGAGTTTACTCATTATGGGTAGATAATCGTTACTACAGATTTGTGAAAAAATAGGCGATGAAGTATTTCTTTCAAATCGGAGTAATAGTTTTTTTATTTTTTATAACGATCAATATCAGGGCGCAAAAGAAGTGGAAGGGTAGTTCAACTCCCACTTATTATGAACTTACTGAACACCTTATTAACCTTTCTAATTCTAGTAAAGACATCGAGCTATACAACATGGGGAAGTCTGATTACGGACTGCCAATTTACGTGTGTATAGTAAACGGTGCCAAAGATTCACTGCAGACCTTTAAAAAAGCAAGGAACGAAACTACAATTCTTTTCAATAACGCAATTCATCCTGGAGAGCCCGACGGGGTAAATGCCTGTCTAATTTTGCTTGATGAAGTGCTAGCTTCAGGACTCAACATGGAACATATGCCAGTGGTTGCTTTTATCCCTGCTTATAATGTAGGCGGAATGATCAATAGGTCGTCAAATAGTCGGGCAAATCAGAATGGTCCTAACGAATACGGTTTTAGAGGGAATGCGCAAAACTTAGATTTGAATCGAGACTTTATAAAAATGGATTCAAGGAATTCTTTTGTCTTTTCAAAGATTTTTCATGGTCTTGACCCAGATGTATTTGTCGATAATCATGTTTCGAACGGAGCAGACTATCAATACACCTTGACCTACATTTCGTCTTTAAGAAATAGAATGCCTTCTGCAATAAGGAAAATTACACATGAAAGTCTTTTACCGAGTATAGAAAATGACTTGTATGAGAACTATGGGATTGATCTTTTTCCATACGTTGACTTAAAGGGCCTTACCCCCAATGAAGGGATTGTTTCATTCAATGACCTGCCAAGGTATTCCATGGGCTACACTGCTCTTTTTCAATCCTTAAGCTTTACAGTTGAAACACACATGCTTAAGCCTTTTCCACAAAGAGTGCAGGCTACATTGGCTTTTATGAAATCACTTATTTCATGGACTGCTCAACACAAAAGGCTCATTGAAAAAACTAGATTAAAGGCGCGTAAATCGATTGCGGAAGCTAAAACTTTTCGTTTTGATTATGAATCTGATGGATTGATGGACTCAATTATGTTCAAGGGATATGAGCATTCTTTCCCAAAACACCACATAACGGGTTTAGAAAGGCTAAAATATGACACGCTAGCTCCTTATGAGCGAAACATTGCACATTACACAAGATTCGAAGCTAAGAAGGAGGTACGGGTTCCCAAATATTATTTTGTTGGTCGTCAGGAGAAGGATGTAATTAAAAGGTTAAAGGCAAATAAGGTTAAAATGAAAAAGCTCAAAAATGATACTCTCATGCAACTCGGTGTTTTTGAGGTTACTGATTTTCAAGTTGCAAAGCGTCCTTATGAAGGTCATTTTCAATTAAATGATGTGAAGGTGGATCTTGGTGAAAGACTCGTTGCATTAAAAGCAGGTGATGTAAGAATTGCTTCAAATCAGCAGAATGCAACCTTTATCCATTCCGTATTACAACCTGAGGCTGAGGATTCTTACTTTAGCTGGAATTTTTTCGATAGCTATCTTCAGCAAAAGGAATACTTTTCGAGCTATGTATTTATTGACAAGATTGAGGAAATATTAAATAATGACCCTGCTTTAAGAGGGGCATATGAAAGTAAAATGAAGGAGGACAAAGAATTTCGAGAATCTGAGTGGGCGCAACTTTACTTTATTTATAAAGGAAGCCCGTATTTCGAAAAGAGTGTCAATGTATTACCTGTCTTTTTTCAGTACTAGAAAGATGGGCAGGATATTTTTCTAAAGTTTCTAGGTTTTCTTCTACATTTAAGATTAAATCCTAATGACACTTCATGGGAACCACCAGATATACCATTTCCGAGCTTGGAAACTGTGATATCGTAGCTGTAACCCAATTTAATTTTATCTGTTGTGATACCGAAGCAAAGAATAAATGCGTCTCTGTTTCTGTACCAAGCACCAACGGTGAAGTTTCCATATTTCACGTAGGTACCAATGTTTAATTCCTGAAAACCATTTTGGTATTGATAAATGATGTTCGGCATAATACTCGTCGTACTGGAGTATTTTCCTTTTTGACCGAGCTTGATGTCTGCACCCATGTGTCCTGTAAAACGCATAGGAAGTCTAGATTCACCTAGTATCATCGATTCATCAGGTCTATTTAAGTGATGCACAGCACCACCGAAATAAAAGTTTTTTCCAAAACCAACGAAACCAGCGGAGGCATCAAAAAACCCTCTTCTTCCGTTACCTCTCGGAACGTCTCCTGTTTGGTAGATAAATCCTCTTCTCGGATCAATCATGTCTCCAAAAGTAAGTTTGTCCCAGTCTAAAAACTTTTGGAACCAAGCAGCTCGAGCCCCGAACATCAAAGAAAATTTACGATTCACCTTCAGGTTGTAGGAGTAAATGGCTCCTAACATAGAAGTTGAAATGGTACCTTGTCCTTGTTGGTCATGCATGGCTAAAATTCCAATTCCACCAGAAATGCTTTTGGCATAGGTGTCGAAAGCGGCAGAATAGGTTACATAGTTTCCAGTGAGCTGCGGCCATTCGTTCCGGTAGTTCATCGCAAACCTAGGACAACCTGAAGAGCCCGCAAGTGCTGGGTTCAGATAAATTGGGTTTGAGAAGAACTGCGTAAACGTAGGATCTTG
>NHBV01000031.1 GCA_002167775.1 Crocinitomicaceae bacterium TMED16
GCGCCAGTATCTCCTTGAGTACCTTGTGGACCTTCAGGACCAGTTGCTCCAGTTGCACCAGTATCTCCTTGAGGACCTTGTGGACCTTCAGGACCAGTTGCGCCCGTTGCGCCAGTATCTCCTTGTGGACCCTGTGGACCTTCAGGACCAGTTGCGCCCGTTGCGCCAGTATCTCCTTGAGGACCTTGTGGACCTTCAGGACCGGTTGCGCCCGTTGCGCCAGTATCTCCTTGAGGACCCTGTGGACCTTCAGGACCAGTTGCGCCCGTTGCGCCAGTATCTCCTTGTGGACCCTGTGGACCTTCAGGACCGGTTGCGCCCGTTGCGCCAGTATCTCCTTGTGGACCCTGTGGGC
This sequence comes from Crocinitomicaceae bacterium TMED16, assembly GCA_002167775.1. Lineage (GTDB taxonomy): Bacteria > Bacteroidota > Bacteroidia > Flavobacteriales_D > Crocinitomicaceae > UBA952. The sequence continues at coordinate 356 of NHBV01000031.1, forward strand.
CTTCNGGNCCTTCAGGACCNGTTGCNCCNGTTGCGCCATCCGGCCCTACAACATGACCAGCATTAATAATGGTACCATCTGTTAACGTTACGATGAGATCTCCCCCTCCATTCACCACCGCATCTTGAACATGAACACCGTCATCNCCNGGAGGACCCGTTTCNCCTTGNGTAAAATCGCACAAAGAATACCATTGATTTCCAGTAGATCTATAAAAAACAAAACACGATGAATCTGTATCAAAAACCATTAGNGCATTTGATGGATTNACAATGGCCANACGCTCAACAGAGGTCATCCTAGGTACAAGCAACCCTTTTGAGGTGGAAAAAATATCAAGTACGCTTGACGGGTCTGGTGTATTTACAACGTCAGAAATACCAACATTCTCTTGCGTAAAACCGAAAAACGAGATTTGTAAAAATATTAGACTATATAGCCATTGNGGGNCATTAAAATACCGTTTGGAGAAATTCATAAAACTTTACTTTAGGGTTACCAATTAAACATTAACAAAAATGACNAAAAAGTCAGAATTAAAAGGTTNAATTTCGTAACATAACAATCACACTTCTTAGACGATAATGCATAAAATAAAGTTGCCTCAACTTNAAAATTAATCGCCTCTTTTTTTTGGTCGTTATTTATGATCCAAACATCATGAGATAAGCCTTCAGAAAAGGCTCTAATTTACCATTCAAAACTGCCTCTGTATCTCCTGTCTCAACCGATGTACGAACATCTTTAACCAATTTATATGGATGTAAAACGTAATTTCTAATCTGAGAACCCCATTCAATTTTTTTCTTTTCAGATTCTATTGCATTTTGCTTCTCCATTCTGGCGCGAAGCTCCAACTCATAAAGTTGGGACTTTAATAGCTGCANCGCTTTCTCCTTATTTCCCAGTTGAGAACGGGATTCTGAATTTTCTATTACAATTCCTGAAGGGCCGTGACGAAGCCGAACTGCAGTTTCAACTTTGTTGACATTTTGTCCACCGGCACCACCTGAACGGAAAGTTTCCCAAGATATATCTGCGGGGTTCACATCCACCTCAATCNTATCTTCAACAAGAGGATAAACATAAANAGATGAAAAAGAGGTATGTCTCTTGGCATTGGAGTCAAAGGGAGATATTCTAACCAATCGATGTACGCCATTTTCACCTTTCAAATAACCAAAGGCAAAATCACCTTGTATTTCTAATGAAACTGTTTTTATTCCCGCTACATCTCCCTCTTGATAATTTAGTTCTTTGACCTTATAACCATTACTTTCCGCCCACATAATGTACATTCTCATGAGCATTGAAGTCCAGTCACAAGACTCTGTACCGCCTGCTCCTGCGGTAACCTGTATGACTGCATTGAGTTTATCTTCCTCCTTTGAAAGNATATTTCTTAACTCCAAATCTTCAATATGATCTAGCAGATTCGAAAAAGCTGAACTCAACTCTTCTTCAGAAGCCATTTCTTCTTTTACAAAGTCAATTAAGACCTCCAAATCACCGAATTTTTTTTCAACATCATTAAACCCTGAAACCCAAAACTTGAGTTCTCTTATTAATTTCATGTGCGTTTCAGCTGATTTTGGGTCATTCCAAAATTCAGGATCATGCGTTTTTAGCTCATATTCCTTCAGTTGAAGTTTTTTCTCATCTATTTTCAAAAATTCACGAATTCCAAGAATCCTTTTTGAAAGGTCTTTAAGCTGATCTGATGTCATGCTACAAAAATAGTCTTAAAAAATTATTATTGTTTATTCACATTGATTAGAACTATTGACCAATTTCATTAAATTTGAACGATTAAATTGAATAAAATGAACATACCGAAAGAATTAAAATATACCAAAGACCACGAATGGGTGCGTGTTGATGGAGATATTGCAACCATTGGAGTTACAGACTTTGCGCAAGGTGAGCTTGGTGATATTGTGTTTGTAGAGATCGAATCCGTAGAAGAAACATTGGATACAGAAGAGGTATTTGGTTCGGTTGAAGCCGTAAAAACTGTTTCTGATTTATTCATGCCTATTGCTGGTGAAGTTTTAGAATTTAATGAAGCATTAGAAGCGGATCCNGAGCTCGTAAACAATGACCCTTATGGTGAAGGATGGATGATCAAGGTTAAAATTTCGAATGCGTCCGAGCTTGAAAACTTGTTGTCAGACGAAGCATATTCTAATTTAATTCAATAAATGGCATATTAATTGTGTCAATTTTATAAATTTGATACCATGGAACTAAAGAAAAATCCAGAAGTAGATGGTGATAAAATAAAATCTAGCTTCATGATGATCGCACTTAATTATGTTGCGGGTCTTTCATTAGCTGCTTTCACTTTCCAATCTGTGAAAATTGAAGATGACCTTTCTGATTCCAAATCTAGACAGGTTACTCAGGAATTTCAGGCTGAAGAGCAAGAGCAAGAAGAGCCGCCTCCGGTTGAAGAGCCACCAGCGGTCGTCATTGAACCACCTATTGTTGAAGATATAGTTGAGGAAGAAAATGTAGATGAACCACCTCCGCCAGACGTAACACCNCCAGATCCTCCACCCATTGCCGAGGAAGAGGTCATTGCTGTTGTGGAAGAAATCGTAGAATTCCCGGATNTTGAAGCTGCCTTTCCAGGCGGTCCTGCCGCTATGATGAAATGGATTAATGATAATGTAGATTACCCTCAAACTTCAATCGAAATGAATGAGCAAGGGCGTGTTTTCCTTTCATTTGTGGTTGAGAAAGATGGTTCTATATCCAACGTTGCTATTGAACGTGGTGTAAGCCCTGACCTGGACAAAGAAGCTAAACGAGTTGTAAGAAAGATGCCNAAATGGACTGCTGGAGAAGCTTCAGGTAGAAAAGTCCGAGCGCGTTGTCGACTTCCTATCAATTTCCAGCTTAACTAATANTTTCATTCATTTCCATGACCATTTTGAATGGTCAGAAGTTCTCTCAATACTACTTTGAAGGCTATCGTTCATATTATAGAAAAAATCAATATCCAAATTTTCTTCCAAAGCGTCAATTGTAATTACATAATCTTTCAAGTCTGACTTACTTGATTGATTCGGCATAATAAAAGCAATTCCATCTGTATTATTTTGATGAAATTTCAGAATCACTTTGTAGTAATATTCAGGAACAGAAACTTCATTATGCCCAATCGTATTTAGCCTCATGTTCAACTTAGGCCCAGTGATGATGTATAAACTATCGGCTTGCGACAACCATTTCCTCACACGTGATTCTAACCTTTTCCATATACCCCTATTAAAAGAGGGGTGCTGCGGACTCATATTACTGTAATAAAAAGACTCCGACAAGGCTTTTTCTGACCAAACCATATCTGCAGCAGGCATTAAATGGCCACGATCAAAGCCAGAACCTCTATAATCCGAATGGTCTGCCGATCCTGAAGCAACAGATGGATCTGAACGAAAATCATTTTTTCTTTCAAACGACTTTACGATATAAGACGGATAGAGTTTATAAAAAACCCACTTTGCCTGTTCATGATTTTCGTCATAAACTAAATCATAATAAAGATGGTGTATTACCGATTCTGCTGAATCAATTCTGGGATAAAAAAGTGTATCACTTAACTCATATTTAATACTCGATGAGTCAACGTTTTGATGAGTTTCTTTANTTGAAAAGGCGACAATAATTGATATAACTAATACCAATAAAATAAACAGCCNTGTCTTAAATATCGATTTTTGCGTATTTAGCATTTCTTTCTATAAAATCTCGCCTTGGNGGAACCTCATCGCCCATTAGCATTGAAAATATTTGGTCGCACTCTGCNCCATTTTCAATTGTNACCTGACGTAGCGTCCTNAANTCNGGNTTCATNGTTGTATCCCATAGCTGAGTNGCNTTCATNTCTCCAAGACCNTTNTATCTNTGAATATTCACTGANGATTCNGNACCAGCTCCTTTCATTTCTTGAATCAANCGNTCTCGCTGNTTATCATCCCAAGCATANTCAGANTTTGCNCCTTTTTTAACNTGATATAAAGGAGGTGTGGCAATNTANACATATCCATTNTCGATTAGCTCTTTCATATACCTAAANAGGAAGGTAAGAATAAGNGTTTCAATATGAGANCCATCNACATCGGCATCACACATGATGATNATTTTNTGNTATCTAAGTTTTTCTAAATTCANAGCCTTNGAATCCTCCTCTGTNCCNACACGAACACCGAGTGCNGTGTATATATTTTTGATTTCTTCATTCTCAAAAATCTTATGCTGCATGGCTTTTTCAACATTCAGNATTTTACCCCTTAAAGGCATAATGGCTTGAAAATGACGATCACGNCCTTGNTTNGCTGTNCCACCNGCTGAATCTCCCTCAACNAAATANATTTCGCATGCNGCAGGATCTTTCTCTGAGCAATCTGCAAGCTTACCTGGTAAACCGCTACCGGATAACACACTTTTTCTCTGTACCATTTCACGAGCCTTCCGAGCAGCGTGTCTTGCTTTTGCAGCCAGAATAACCTTTTCAACAATCGTTTTGGCCGCTGATGGATGTTCTTCTAAATAGGCAGAAAGCATTTCTGAAACAGACTGACTTACCGGGGCCGAAACCTCTCTATTTCCAAGTTTGGTTTTTGTTTGACCTTCAAATTGAGGTTCTTGAACCTTTACAGAAAGNACAGCCGTTAATCCCTCTCTAAAGTCGTCGCCATCAATTTCAATTTTTTCTTTTGCAAGCATTCCAGACTCTGCAGCATATTTTTTCAAGGTNTTGGTTAATCCTCGTCTAAAACCTGAAAGATGTGTACCGCCTTCNTATGTGTTAATATTATTGACATANGCTTGAATGTTTTCTGTATAAGATGTATTATACGTCATGGAAACCTCTACTGGTATACCATCTTTTTCTCCTTCGAAATAAATCACATCNGGTATTAAAGATTCTCTATTGCGATCAAGAAATTGAGCGAATTCTTTAAGTCCCCCTTCTGAGTAATAGCTATTGTGAATCAAATCTCCCTTTTCATCTTTATGTCTTTTGTCGGTAAGGTCAATTCTGATTCCTTTATTTAAAAAAGCCAATTCACGCATTCTTGCAGCAAGGGTGTCGTAGTTNTATTCCTTGACCTCAAAAATATCNTGATCGGGAAGAAAAGTAACTTCAGTACCATTCTCCTCTGATTCACCTATTACCTTCACATCATATTGAGGCTTTCCACATTTGTATTCTTGAACAAATATTTTACCCTCACGATATACNGTTGCTTTTAAATCAATTGAAAGCGCATTNACACAAGAAACACCAACTCCGTGNAAACCACCTGAGACTTTATAGGTATCCTTATCAAATTTACCACCTGCATGAAGAACGGTCATTACTACCTCCAGAGCAGATTTTTTTTCTTTGGTATGCATCGCAGTTGGGATACCACGACCATCATCCCTTACGGTAATAGAATTGTCCTCATTGATGTACACCTGAATAGATGAACAGTGGCCGGCGAGCGCCTCATCAATAGAGTTGTCAACTACTTCATATACCAAATGATGCAAACCCTTGACACCCACATCACCAATGTACATAGCAGGTCTTTTTCTTACGGCTTCTAGGCCTTCGAGTACCTGAATATTGTCTGCTGAATAATTACCTTTATTTTCTTCTTCCATTCGTTACATATGTATTTGAGTGAACCCAAAGGGGTACTAACAAAAATAACGATTTGAGCACGGAATTAATAGCTTATTGGCGGTAAAAAGAACGGACTTATCAACAAAGTATCAACGAAGTGTTTAATTTTTGATCCAAGCAATTATTTCAGGGTCATTTGGCGCTGTTCTTGGCGGAATAACTTTGNTTAGGAATCCATTTTCATCAATTAAATATTTTTGGAAATTCCATTTTACCTCGCTATCCTGAAGTCCATTAAGTGATTTATCTGTGAGAAATTTATAGACCGCACATTTACCCTTTCCTTTGACATCAACTTTCGACATAAGCGGAAAAGTAACACCATANTTTTTCTTGCAAAAAGTTAAAATATCAGCATCNGAACCTGGTTCTTGGCCCATAAAATTATTTGATGGGAAAGCGACTATTATAAAATNACTNGACTCATAGCTTTTANATAATGCCTCTAAAGCTTCATATTGCGGTGTTAAACCACATTTNGAGGCTGTATTTACGACCATCACCTTTTTACCTTTGAGCTGCGAGAAGTCATACGTATCTCCGTTTATATCGTCAACGGTATATTCATGCAATGATATTTTCTTTTCATTCATAGGTTTTGAATTTGATTCCATACAGAATGCCATTAAAAACGTTCCACCGGCTAAAATAAAGAGTANACTGAGTTTTTTCATGCTACAAAGTAACACTTTTAATACTAAAAAGTTTAAATGGAACATTTTTTGTTATTCTACGAATACCTTAAGTACAATGTCTTTTAAATTACTTCTTTTAGCCCCAACACTATCTCTGGTCATTTCGGCCCAGCACAGCTATGCTCAGCTCAAATTGTCAGGTACCTGGAGAGGTGTTGAGATCATCGATTCATCGGATGTTGGTGCTGTTTATGAACTAAATTTTAAAATCATAANCGGTCTTTTAGACGGAATAATTAAAGTCGAGGCGGACAACAAGGATGTCTATGTAAACAAAATAATAGGCACAAAGAAATATGTTGACTTAACAATAAAGGAATCATCTTCAATCTACAACTCAAAAGGAAAGACGAATAAAAAAAATAACTTCNCATTGCAGTACAACCTAGAAACTGGGTATTTAGAATCTCCTTACGATAGCCTTAGAAAATCTATCATTGTACTTTTTCAAGATGATTTTTCATTCAATGCAAAATCTAAATCTATCGAATCCCGGCATTGGATAAACTCATTTGTTCAAAATTACCATGCTGGTTTATCCGCTCCTAAAAAACGCCTTGAGGAGCTCCGTGAATTCGAATTCATTCCCATTTATTTTGATGTTGATCGGGCAATTATTTTAGAACAATATCATACGCAACTCGTGGAAATCATAAAAATAACCAAAAGTCATTCTGATTTGCGCATTCAAGTTACAGGTCATACAGACTCAGATGGATCTAAAACCTACAACCGACATCTTTCAAAAAGAAGAGCTGAAAGTATCATAAAATTCTTCACTAAAAGAGGANTAAGNCGAGATAGAATTGTGATCGACTTTAAGGGAGAAAACGAACCCGCAGANACCAATCAAACAAGGGAAGGAAAGAGCAAAAATAGACGTGTCGATTTTACGTTTATTTAATTTAGATTGCTTAATTTTTCTTCCAATAAGGAAATCTTTAAAAGCGTATCTGACTGTTTTTTCTTTTCATTTTCTACAACTTTTTCAGGCGCAGAGTTGACAAACCTCTCATTACCAAGCTTTTTCTGAACACTCGTTAAAAAGCCTTTAGAATACTCTAACTCTTGCTCTAATTTTTTTCTTTCAGCCTCTACATCTANAGTGTCTCCAAAAGGAACATAAAATTGAATACCCTCTACAATAAAACCATTTGAATTACCAATTTTTTCGTTGGTCGCTTCAAAAAGAGAAAGGTTGCCCATTTTTCGAATCAGGGAGGTAAAGTCTGTATCGCCTTTATACTTGCCGGAATAAAAAAGCTCTAGCTTTATTTTAGCGCCTATGCTTTGTTGCTTTCTTATATTCCGAATATTCGTAACAATTTCAGCTGCACTATTAAATGAGCTTAATAGGGCATCATCATGTCCTGAAACCTCAGGCCAATTTGAAATAACAAGGTCTTCACTTTTAGAAGAAAGTTGATGCCAAAGTTCTTCTGTTACAAATGGCATAAATGGGTGCAGTATCTTTAAAATATTATCAAAAAGCGCAATAGACTGGTCAAGTGTTTTACGGTCAATAGGATGCTGATAACCAGGTTTAATAATTTCTAAATACCATGAGCAGAAATCATCCCAAACAAGTTTATAGCTAACCATTAGTGCCTCTGATATTTTATAATTATCGTAAAGCTCATTTAGCTCCACAAGGGTTTGCTGAAATTTATGCTCAAACCACTTAATGGCAATCGCAGAAGATACTGGTTGTTCAATATCTTTGACCTCCCAGCTAGAAATCAATCGGTAGGCGTTCCATATTTTATTTGAAAAATTTCGACCTTGTTCGCATTGACTTGTATCAAAAGGCAAATCATTACCAGCAGGTGAGCTAATGAGCACACCGACACGAACACCGTCAGCGCCAAATTTATGTATAAGGTCAATCGGATCAGGAGAATTTCCGAGTGACTTGGACATTTTTCGGCCCAATTTATCCCTTACAATACCTGTAAAATATACATTTTTAAAAGGGAGCTCATCCAAATACTCATAGCCTGCCATAATCATTCTTGCAACCCAAAAGAACATAATTTCTGGCGCTGTAACAAGGTCATTTGTGGGGTAATAATAATTGATCTCATCATTATTAGGCTTCGTCAATCCATCAAATACAGAAATCGGCCACAACCAGCTTGAAAACCAAGTATCTAAAACATCTTCGTCTTGTCTCAAGTCAGCTAAAGACAAATCCTTACCCGTTTTTTTAGAGGCGAAATTCAATGCTTCCTCTGCTGTTTTCGCAACGACAAAATCATTGGTTCCTTTCCCATAATAAAAAGCGGGTATTCTATGCCCCCACCAAAGCTGCCTAGAAATACACCAATCTTTGATGTTTTCCATCCAATGCCTATAGGTATTTTTAAATTTACTAGGATGAAACTGAATCTTTCCATTCATTACATTTTCAAGGGCCGGNNCTGAAAGTTCTTTCATATTCACGAACCACTGCATCGATAGCTTAGGTTCAATAATCGCATTCGTTCGCTCGGAATAACCCACCTTGTTTTGATGGTCCTCAACTTTAATCAGATAACCTTTCTCATNAAGCTCATTTTCTATTTGTTTGCGAACTTCAAATCGATCAAGTCCTTCGTAATGTTGTCCATAAGCATTTAAGGTTCCATTATCATTGAAAACGTTAATGTTGTCTAAATTATGCTTTACCCCTATCTCGTAATCGTTAATGTCGTGCGCAGGCGTTATTTTCAAACAACCCGTACCAAACTCTATGTCAACATATTCGTCCGTTACAACCGGTATTTCACGATCCGTTAAAGGAACTTGAATTTTTTTGCCATGCAAGGATTTATAACGCTCATCATTAGGATTTACACATATAGCCGTGTCACCAAAAATCGTTTCGGGTCTCGTTGTTGCGACATTTAGCCACTCGTCTTGAGAGCCAACCACCTTGTAGCGCATGTAAAAAAGCTTAGAATTAACCTCTTTGTGCAAAACCTCTTCATCGGAAACTGCTGTAAGCGCATCAGGATCCCAATTTACCATTCGCACACCTCGGTAAATTTTGCCTTTATTGAATAAATCGATAAAAACGTCAATTACAGAGTCTGAGTAACCCTCATCCATAGTGAAATGTGTACGATTCCAATCACATGAAGCACCTAGTTTTTTAAGCTGTTCCAATATAATTCCGCCATGCTTTTCCTTCCATTCAAATGCGTGACCTAAAAATTCATCCCTTGATAAATCTGATTTTTTTAGACCGTCCGCCTTTAGCTTCTGAACAACTTTTGCCTCAGTTGCGATGGATGCATGATCNGTCCCAGGAACCCAGCATGCATTTTTACCTTGCATTCTAGCCCTTCTNATNAAAACATCTTGAATCGTATTATTCAGCATATGACCCATATGCAAAACGCCTGTAACATTAGGTGGCGGAATTACAACGGTAAATGGCTCCCTATCATCAGGGACAGAGTTAAAATACCCTTTTTCCAACCAATGCGCATACCATTTTTCTTCTGCGGTTTTGGGATCATATGTCTTTGCAATGCTCATGGAGAAATTTTAAATGCAAATGTATAAAAACGTCTTAATTTAGCTACCTATTCAGGCTATTTACCTTAATAAATTCAGAGAGTAATTCACGAATAGAAATAAAGGTTTGACTAAGATATTCATCTAAACCATCAATTGGAACCCATTTGCACTCAGTAATACCCTCCTCGATTTGAGGTTTTAGCNGTTCTTTANAAGCGGTTTTCATAATGAACCAATCCGTTCTTTTGAGCACACTANCGGGCCCAAATAAATAAACATGGTTTGTCTGCTGAAAAAANTCTACAATCTCNATTTGCTTCGATATACCGCATTCTTCCTTTACTTCTCGCAATGCAGCAGCATCAACTGTTTCATTATGGTCTACATGTCCCTTTGGTAAATCCCAGAATCCATTTCTGAAAATTAGCAAAAGCTCGTTTCTATGAATTAATAAACCTCCGGCGGCTGCAATGGGCTTGAAATTTGAAAACAATTGGTTCAGCCTTATCTCTGGGTTTTCAGCAAAAACCTCAATTATGTTTTTTCCTACAAAGGCAGAAAAATCAGAAAAATCAGAAAAGGAGCTTGGCTCGTTTTGCAGAATATTATTTTTTCTTGAATCACAGATTAAAATACCCCCTTGTTCAGTAAAAACTTTATACTTTTGCCTCATGATGAACGACAAAGATAGCGCCTTAAAGATTGCCGAGCTACTCCTTCAAGTGAAAGCTGTGAAATTACAGCCTGAAGAACCTTTTACATGGGCCTCTGGTTGGAAATCGCCTATCTACTGCGACAATCGCATTACCCTTTCTCATCCTGCAGTGAGAACACATATTCGACAAAGTATTGTTAAGCTGATCGGAGAGAAGTTTGGTAAACCCGATTTAATTGTTGGTGTGGCTACTGGAGCCATTGCAATAGGTGCATTGGTTGCCCAAGAAATGGGATTACCATTCGTTTATGTAAGAAGCGCTGCCAAAGGTCATGGAAGAAAAAATTTAATCGAAGGCTACTATGAAAAAGGACAGCAGGCCGTTGTTATCGAAGACCTTATATCAACTGGAGGAAGCAGTTTAAAAGCAGTCGAATCCCTGAGGGAATCAGGTATAGAAGTAAAAGGTCTAGCAGCAATATTTACGTATGGATTTTCAGAGTCTCAGGAAAGATTCAACAAAGCTGAGTGCGCGTATTCCACATTAACGGATTACGCAACTTTGTTAGAAAAAGCACTTGATTCAAAATACATTAAGAAAGACAGCCTTCATTTGTTGAGAGAATGGAGCAGAGATCCATCCAAATGGCTAAATTAGTAGGATATGATTTTAACTGGAGATAAAGTAAGCGTAGGAACCAATCGTTCCAATATCATTGATTTCTTAATAAAACCAAAAAACTTGGAACATCTGCTTCCTATGGATAAAGTGAAAGACTTTGTCTGTGATGAAACATCATGTTCGTTTAAGGTGCAGGGAGGGTTTGTCATTTCGCTTGTCCAAGATGGAAAAGAAGAAGATAAAGTATTCCTTAAGTCCGGAGAAAAATCACCCTTTCCTTTTAAGCTCACAATTCATTTGGTTGAGCAAGAAAAAGAAATAACTGAAGGGCATATTGAATTTGATGGTGAAGTAAATGCATTCTTAAAAATGATGGTTGAAAAACCTCTACTCAGCTTGTTTAATTATATGTCTAACAAACTCAGTAAGCATTTTTTATAAAAACACGAGCTCTTTGGATTGAAAATAATGTGTTTCTTTTCCAATTTGAAGGATTAAAAACCCGTGCATATTTACACCCTTTATAACCCCCTCAACGATTTTCGATCCAACTTGAAACTGACGTTTTTCTCCTAACCCAAATAAGTTATTTTGATACATGCTGTGCAGGTTTTCAGCGCGATGCTCAGAAGTAATGAATACCTCCCACTTCTGAAAATAAGAGATGATTGAAAGCCAAATGGTGTTCAAATCAAGTTCTTGATTCTTTTCAAGCTGCATACTTGTAACAAAGGTAAGATCCTCAAATTCAATTTGATTAACGTTAAGGCCAAAACCAGCAATAGAATATGACAGCGCATTTCCCACCAACTTATTTTCAACGAGAATTCCACAGATTTTATTAGAATTGACCATAATATCATTAGGCCATTTGATTTGTGCATCAATCCCATAGCTATTTAAAAAATCTATTAATGCAATAGAAACAAAGGCATTTATTCGAAAAAGAAACTGAGGATCTAGTGCTTCAAATTTAAATACAAAGGAAGTCAAAATGTTTTTTGCCTTCTGAGACTGCCATTCTGAACCCCGCTGACCTCTGCCATTCGTCTGATTTTCTGCCAAAATTACCGAACCATGCTCTGCTAAGCCATCATTAATGAGTTTGGCAGCAAAATTGTTAGTTGAATCGACAGATATCAACCGAATCTTTTGGATTCCTATTTTAGAATTGCTTTGTGACATATTAATCAAAGCAAAATTAAAATTAATCAGTTAGATTTGTGATACTTTAACTATGAGCAAAAAAACATCCAAATCTTCTTCTGAAATATTGTGTGACGCAATTGTAGAAGGAATGCAAGAAAACAAAGCAAACGAAATTGTAGTCCTTGATTTGAGAGAATTGGATGGCGCGATAACTGAGTTTTTTGTGATTTGCTCTGGTGACTCAGATACACACGTCGATGGAATCTCAAATTCTATTAATAGATATGTGCGAAAAAACCTTAAAGAGAAGCCTTGGAATATCGAAGGCAAAACAAATAGTGATTGGGTTTTGTTAGACTATGTTAATGTCGTAGGACATGTTTTTTACAAGGAAAAACGGTCTTTTTATGACATTGAAGAATTGTGGTCTGACGCTACGAGAACAAATATACCCTCTTAAAAAAAACAAATGGCAAACAAAAAAAATAATTTCTCAATCTACTGGATTTATGCAATTTTAGGGGTTAGTCTCATTGCATTTCAGTTGTTCATGGGAAAGACAGAGCGCTCTAGTGTAAAGATTCAATCTTTACTTGAAATAGCAGATGAATCTGGTGTTCAGAACGTTGTTATTATCAATGAAAAAAGCGTTGAGTTTCAATTAAATTCTGAAGGCGTGGATTTCGTTAAAAAGGCGGAAAAAAAAGAACTCAAGAGCATAAGTAAAACGTTAAAAGAGTCAAAAGAAGTTGATAAAACAAAAATTGTTTTTGAAATCAAGCAGGTTGACCAAACCTATCTATCCCAGAAACTTGATGAAAAAGGTATTACTGTAGAGTATGATGAAAGAATAGACTATTTCGGAACACTTTTAAGCTATTTACTTCCTTTTGTAATTATAATAGCCATTTGGATATTTGTCATGCGCAGAATGTCGGGTGGCGGTGCAAGTGGTGGTGGACAAATCTTCAATATTGGAAAATCAAAAGCAAGAGTCTATGAAAACGGTAAAACAACAAATGTTACCTTTTCAGATGTTGCTGGTCTTGAAGGTGCAAAAGAAGAAATTGTTGAAATTGTTGAATTCTTAAAAAATCCCTCAAAATATACAGAGTTGGGTGCAAAGATACCCAAAGGCGCCCTTTTGGTGGGTCCTCCGGGAACAGGTAAAACACTATTGGCAAAAGCCGTAGCNGGTGAAGCCAAAGTGCCGTTTTTCTCTCTTTCGGGTTCCGATTTTGTTGAAATGTTCGTGGGTGTTGGTGCTTCTAGAGTGAGAGACCTATTCAAGCAAGCCAAAGAAAAATCACCTGCCATTATATTTATTGATGAAATAGACGCGATAGGCAGAGCGAGAGGAAAAAACAATGGGTTTAATTCAAATGATGAACGTGAAAACACACTCAATCAATTGTTGACAGAAATGGACGGGTTTGGCACGAACTCGGGCGTAATCATATTGGCCGCAACAAACAGAGCGGATGTGTTNGATGGTGCTTTAATGCGGGCAGGTCGTTTTGACCGTCAGATATACGTTGACATGCCAGATTTAAATGAAAGAAAGGAAATCTTTGAAGTGCACCTCAAGCCATTGAAGCTTGAAAAGAATTTGGACGTAGATTTTTTATCCAAACAAACCCCAGGATTTTCGGGAGCAGACATNGCTAACTTATGTAATGAAGCAGCCCTTATTGCGGCAAGAAATGACAAAAAACAAGTAGAGAAGCAGGATTTTTTAGATGCTGTTGACAGAATTGTTGGTGGACTTGAAAAGAAAAACAAAATCATTACGCCGAGTGAGAAAAAAGCCATTGCCTTTCATGAGGCGGGTCACGCTACNGTATCTTGGTTGTTAGAGCATGCCCATCCCTTGGTAAAGGTNACCATCGTTCCGCGTGGACAATCTTTAGGAGCTGCNTGGTATCTTCCAGAAGAAAGAAGCATCACAACAACAGAGCAAATCTTAGACGAGATGTGTTCGGCACTTGGTGGAAGAGCTGCGGAAGAGCTCATCTTTGGGAAAATTAGCACAGGAGCGTTGAGTGATTTAGAAAAAGTAACCAAGCAGGCGTATGCCATGGTTTCAATCTATGGACTAAACGAAAAAATTGGTAATATCTCTTATTTTGATTCACGAGGCGCTGACATGTTTACCAAACCATATTCGGATGATCGAGCAAGAGTAATAGACGAGGAAGTGAGTAAAATGATTGAGGCACAATATGCTCGGGCGCTTGACCTATTNTCCAAGAACAAAGACAAACTTACTGAGCTAGCAAATAAGCTATTGTCTCATGAAGTGATNTTTAAAGAAGATTTAGAAACTGTTTTCGGAAAGAGAGAATGGGAAGATGAAACAAAAGAACCCGCGCTCTCGGTGACAAAGCCAGANGNAGAATCAGAAAAAACTGAACCTATTAGCCTTGTCGAGCCAATNGACAGCATAGAAGATCNCACTGAGACAAAGAATNAATCNCGGAAAGATTCTGATTCAGGGNATTCTATCGATGAGATTAATGAAGAAGATTTGAATGACTAAAGAAAGAATTATCTCNACGACTGATCGCACCTACTTTCAACTTTGCCAGTCTATATTGTCTATGAATGAGATTCCATTTCAAATTTCTAGTACTGTAGATTCCATGTTCAATGATTTTGGNACATATGAAATCTATGTTACTGTTCAAGATAAGGAGAGCGCAATTGATGCATTAAACAATCATGAAGACGCTCCTGACGCGTAGTATATCTGGGCTCATTTTTGTAGCCCTCGTTATTCTAAGCTTGATGCTAGAACAAATATACTTNTTGGTGTTTTCCTCNATNGTTGTAGGTATTGGCTTATTTGAATTCCATAAGCTATTTTCAAAACAAAAGCAGTTTGAGCATCCTTGGTCTATAACTGTTATATTGGGATTGCTTGTTTTTTTTAGCTCAATCCTTCCNTCTTATTTCATATATATTTTCAGCTTGAATCTCATTTGGCTTGTGCCACTAATAATTCTTATTTACGGTGCATTACAATTATTGGTTTTTAAGGAGAAAGCGACGAGCTTCTTTCTGTTTATAGCGGCAATTTTATATATCGTTGTCCCCTTTTATTTGGGCTTTAAGGTTCATATAAAAGATACCGGTGCGGTCCCCATCATTTTAGGTGTCTTTTTATTGGTNTGGACAAATGACACATTTGCATATTTATCAGGAAATATTTTTGGCAAGCATAAGCTATATGAAAAAGTATCTCCCAACAAAACTTGGGAAGGTTTTGCAGGTGGATTTGCTTTTGCTATCATTATGGGGTTCNTTTTAGATCAGTATATATATGTTGATGCAGGNTATGCGCCGTATTTTTGGGTAAAGTCTGCCATGTTTATTGCTCCAGCCGCTGTCGCCGGAGATCTTTTTCAGTCTGCACTGAAAAGAAAAATGAAGGTAAAAGATACTGGCACAATCATGCCGGGTCATGGAGGTATTTTGGATCGCTTTGATGCAATACTATTTGCACTTCCTGTTTTTTATCTTTTGCTTTATTTTGGTGCAATATAATTAACTTAGAGAATGACTTTACACAGAGAAGGAACAAGTATTATTTTATTCAGCCTTGTTATATACCTAGTTTTAAGTGCATTAAATGGGATTTACATTTTCCCATTATCGCATATCATTGGCTATATTGTNTATGCTTTGTTGCTTTTTATGCTGGTNTTGATTGTTCAATTTTTTAGAATTCCGAAAAGAAAAAATACATATCAAAAAAATGAAATTACTTGTCCTGCAGATGGAAAAATAGTGGTTATTGAGGAAACAACAGAAACNGAGTACTTCAAGGATAAAAGAATACAAGTTTCTATCTTCATGTCCCCATTGAATGTTCATGCAAATTATTATCCAATCAAAGGAACCTTACCTTTTGTTAAATACCACCCTGGAAAATTCCTAGTTGCTTGGCATCCTAAAAGCAGCACGGATAATGAAAGAACTACCATTGTTGTAAAAAATGAAGACGGTAAAGAAATACTAATTCGGCAAATAGCTGGTGCTGTTGCGCGAAGAATTTGTTACTACAGTCAAGAAAAAGACAAGGTAGAACAAGCAGGTGAATTAGGTTTTATAAAATTTGGATCACGTGTAGATTTATTCCTCCCGTTANATACGAAAATAGANGTNGCCTTGGGTCAAAAGGTTCAAGCGAAGCTAAGCACAATTGGATTTCTTTCCTGAATTTTCATATATTTGANTTCTAAACTATTTATCATGAAAAAACTATTTTTTACCCTAACGCTAATGTTTCTTGTCGGTGCTGTAAGCAATCCGGTATATGCGTCAGGTTCTGAAACAACAATTGAGCTCAAAAAAGACGACAAAAAGAAAAAGAAAAAGAAAAAAAGAAGATCAAAAAAATCTTCATGTTCNACGGAAAAAGCAGCATGTGGTTCATCCCAAGCTAAAAAATCATGTTGTGCAAAAGGCAAAAATTAAGNCTCTTTATATAATNTTATGAAAGCGTCTTTTAAGACGCTTTTTTTATGCCAAGAAAAAATAGCAGTAACCCCACAAGGTGAGCACGGCGATTATATTTAAAAAGAATCCGATTGAAGCCATTTGGGCAATTGTTACTTTTCCAGATGAAAATACAATAGCGTTGGGAGGAGTACTCACGGGCATCATAAATGCACAGCTCGCTGCTAAGGTCAAAGGTATGGTAAGCTGAAAGANATCATAACCCATTTGAATGGCTAAAACTGCCACGAGGGGCACAAGAACAGAGACCAACGCCAAATTCGACATCAGCTCCGTGGCAAATAAAGACACCACGATAATGACTAGCATTATAAAAACCAAACTCCATTGGTTCAAGAATTCAGCGTTGGCAGCTAAATATTGGAGGACATTACTCTTCTCAAGTGATAAGGCCAAAGCGATTCCTCCTCCAAAAAGAACCAAAATACCCCAAGGAATACGAACCGTATCTTGCCATTTAAGGAGCGGCTCATTCTGTTCTGAAGGAATTAAAAACAATAAAAATGCGCCGAGAATAGCAATGGTAGCATCCTTAATTTCTATCTGAACCCAATCAACAATATTAGAACGGAACACCCATAACAATATGACACAAGCAAAAAGAAGCAACACTCTTTTTTGAGGCTTGGTCCAATTGGACTGAAGAATTTCATTTTTAACAGGTTCNNCTCTTTCTTTGCCCAATAAATACTGAAAAAACAGCGTAAAAAACAGAAACAAAATTAAACTGACAGGCCCGCCTATACGCATCCATTCCACAAATGTGATATGTAAATCGTAAGTAGCAGATAAGGTTGCAGCCATCTGTGTGTTGGGCGGAGAGCCCACCAATGTTGCCATTCCGCCTATACTTGACGCGTATGCAACAGTCAACATAAGNAGTAAAGGGAAGCGATCTTTAGAATCAGAATCTTTGTTGGCCTGCAGTTGTATAATAGAAAGTGCCATAGGCAGCATCATCAACGTTGTGGCTGTATTCGAAATCCACATACTCAAGATATAGGCACTTANTCCAAAACCAATTAAAACACGCGACTTTGTTGAACCAAACAGAGCAATAATTCTAGAGGCAATTTGATGGTGTACTTTCCATTTTTCAAGTGCCAGAGCAAGAATAAAACCACCTAAAAAAAGATAAACGTTATGATTTCCATATGACTTGGCTAGGTCAGTGGAATCTAATAAACCAAGCGGAACTGCTAAAAAAAGAGGAATGAGTGCCGTGGCGTATATNGGAACTANCTCGAAAATCCAAAAGACAACCATAACCCCAGCCATTGCCAAGGCGTTATATGCCTTTGAATCCCCACCCCCGCTCATCACAAGTACAGTGAAAATAAGCAAGGCCGAAAATGCAGCTAAAGCTTTTTTGTGCTTAATGAAAAACACTTTTATTTGTTCAAGGCATTCAGTTGTTCAACAAAATATTTNCCTTTCTCACCAACGTAATCAGTAAGCTCTACAAATTCTTTTTTGGTTTTGCTTTTGGATATTTTACCCAAAACCTCATCCTGAAAAGCAGCTGTTTCATCAATTAAGGCCTCAGTTTTCTTCGTTTTAGAATCATCGACCATTTGTAGATAGAAGCATTCCTCTACGATATCAAAAACCATCTCATTTAGGTTTTTCTTAAAAGTTCTTTTATTTGCCATGTTATGAATTTAAGAACAAAAATAGAGAAGAATAATGGAACAAAACTGATTTTCAAATTTGAATGTGCTNAATCCACTAATTTTAAACAGACCAATGGTGCGCAGAAGTAAATTGTAGTAATTTTGATTTCTTTATGACACTCGATCACAAATACTCAAGCCTTTTGAAGGTTTCAATGCCTTTAATGGTATCTGGATTTATCCAATCGATTGTTTTATTGACNGATTCTGCCTTTCTGAGTAGATATTCAACACTNGCTTTTGATGCTGTGGGAAATGCAGGACTATTGTTTATTACATGTTTCATGATTTTAGTAGGTCTAGGAGACGGAACACAAATTATTTTAGCTCGAAGAATTGGTGAAAAAAAAACGGAGCAACTTCCATATGTTTTCACCACAGCGCTGCTGGTCCAATTTATGTTTGCCACAGCGCTCTTTGCCATATTATTTCTCATCGCTCCAACATGGTTAATCACTATTTCACAGCAGCAAGATATTGCAATNCTTCAGGGAGAGTTTTTAAGCATCCGTTCCTTTGCTTTTTTTCCCAGCTGTATTTTTCTCATTGTTCAGGCCTATTTCCTAGCTAAAGGTAAAACTTGGCCTGTTCTTTTTTCAGCGATACTTACTGCTTTATCGAATGTTGTACTTGACTATTCNCTGATCTTTGGGAATTTCGGATTACCTGAAATGGGTGTCAAAGGGGCTGCCCTTGCAAGCACATGCTCCGACCTAATAGGAATGGTTTCAATGGGGGTTCTATTCATTATGGATCGCGAATTCAGGTTGTTTAAATTCCAATTCTTTAATCTAAAATCTGTGAAGAATATCCTGAAAATATCAAGCCCATTAATGCTTCAAGGAAGTATCGCTTTAGGCACTTGGACGCTCTTTTTTATGATGCTCGAACAAAGAGGAGTATTTGAGCTTACCGTATCTCAAAACATTCGTTCTATATACTTCTTGGCCTTTGTTCCGGTTTGGGGTTTTGCAGGCACAACCAAAACCTATGTTTCACAATATTTAGGGAGTGGAAGAGCTGAATTAATTCCTCAGCTGCANAGAAGGATTCAGCTGTTGACCACCTTTTTTCTTCTCGTCACCTTCCACGGTGCTGTTTTATACCCTGAGCTTTTGGTTTCTTGGATCAATCCCGAAGAGGCCTACATCGCAAAAAGTGCGTCAATTTTGCGCTTGATTTCTCTATCGATTATTCTTTACGGGCTCATTTCTGTCTATTACCAGACGATTCAGGGAAGTGGAAATACTTTCTATTCGATGTGTATTGAATTATCTACCGTGTTTATTTACGTCACCGCATGCCATTTATTNATTAATGTTTTCTCTTTTGATATTTATTGGATTTGGACAGTTGAATACATATATTTCGGGGTAATTGGTCTGATGAGTATGCTATATTTAAGGAACTCAAATTGGAAATTGAAATCTATTTAGATTATGAATGAAGCACTTAAAATCATATTTATGGGTACCCCAGAATTTGCACAAGGTATTCTTGCACAAATTATAGAAAGCAAGCATGAGGTTCTTGCTGTCGTCACGGCACCGGATCGACCTGCTGGCAGGGGTCAAAAGCTCAAGCAGAGTGNGGTAAAATCATATTCGGTNTCNAAAAAAATCGATGTCCTGCAACCTGAAAAACTGAGANATGANGTTTTCATNGAAACNCTCAAAAAATACAATGCNGATCTNTTTGTAGTGGTTGCATTTCGGATGCTTCCTGAAATGGTTTGGTCCATTCCACCAAAAGGGACTATCAATTTGCACGGGTCTCTGCTTCCAAACTACCGTGGAGCTGCTCCTATCAACTGGGCCATTATGAATGGAGAAAAAACGTCGGGCGTAACTACTTTCTTTATTAATGAAAAAATTGATACGGGTGATATTATAAAACGCAGAGCAGTAGGTATTTCTGAGAATATGAATGCAGGGCAGCTACATGATCTTTTAATGGTTAACGGTGCTGAATTAGTCGTGGAAACCCTCGACCAAATTAAAAGCAATCATGTTGAGAAAGAAAAACAAATGGACATCCAAATCAATTCACTCAAACACGCTCCGAAAATTTTTAAGGCGGATTGTGAAATCCAATGGGCGCAGAAGGCGCTGGCTATTCATAATAAAATCAGAGGGCTCTCGCCCTACCCTGGAGCTTGGTGTAAAATGGAAAATAAATTAAAAGGTTCTGTCGTTCAATTTAAATTGTTTTCTTCAGTGCTAACGAATGATGCANCAATACNAGGAGATAAAAACCTAAAGTCATCAGAAAACGGAATCCTATTTCCGTGCAAGGATTTATTTATCTTGGTGGACGAGCTACAAATGGAAGGTAAAAGAAGAATGAGCTACAAGGAGTTTCTTGCTGGGAACAAAATTGAAGACTTTGCGCTTATTGGGGAATAATAAATTCTATTTCGTGCTCAAAGTTTGCCTTTACACTTNTTTTTCTGCCAAAAGAAAAACGTCTTTCNGGCGGACTGAATGTATCTGGTTGAAATGGGTCCCATATTTGGTTTTCGTTTGTATCTGCNACAATATGAACCGTGTAGTTTCCAGGAATTAAGTTTTCAAATATTACGGGTTGGCTTGNACTCATGCTATTTCTTNTGGCTATTTCTTTTCCATCCTTCTGGAGTGAAATAAACCAATGCGCAATATCGGTAATAACGTCAACATTAAGAGTACCGAGGCTTTCAGATTCTTTTCTTTGAATCACTGTTTTAATGGCTGAATTTACTGAACCATTTACACCTACAATTGCGCCTGAATCAATCTCAAAACGAACATTATTANACGCATATCCNTCAGTTTTAAAGCTCAGAACATTNTTATGAACTGAAATACCTGTTTGAACTTCCTGATAAGCGCTATCTTGAGGTGAAAACAACCTGAAGGAACCCTTTGTCAAATCAATAGGTTTAAGCGGCATATCGAAGCGCATTTCCAAACAACAATCCTCTGGCAATAAGGTAAAATTTTTAACCTCTTTAAGTAAGCTCAATGTAGTCAAATCCTTTTTGTTTCGAACCTTCTTGCTCAAGGTGTCNATTGAAACTTGCAAAAAATCATGATAAATAGGCAAAAAGAAATGAATACTATCCCCGTTAAATTCTTTTATGGGAGTTCGAACCATATTCAAGTCTTCTATTTCAAGGCCTTCNAATGANGACTCCGCTGGAATTCTNATAGCTAAAATATAAGGACTTAAAAAAGAGGCACTNAATGAACTCTTGGNTANCAANGGCTTTGAAGTGAACAATGTCAATGTGTCTTTAAAACTTGAATCAACCTGAATCGCATACTTTNNAGCAAACTGAAACTCATCCCCATNTATTGTCCGATTTTTATTTTCATCAGCAAAAGCGGCATAAAAGTAATTCCCATCGGCAATAGCCCTAATCCTCGCCATACCTTGATCATCTGTTTTTGAAAAATAAATGGGCTGGGTTTGTTCCAAAGAATCAAATAAACCGACTGTAATTCCTGATTGAATTTCATTGGTAAATGCATCCTTAACCTGAAAATTAACAACATTAGAATCTAAAAATGGACCTGTTGAAAAAACCAACTGAATTAAGGTATCATTCCCTTCAGTAAGGTCTTTAACTGCTCCACTCAGATACAAAGAATAAGTTGTATTAGGATATAAAGCCTCCTGTAAATCGAGCGTTAAAGTCTTGTTGATGAGTTTTGTTTCATAGGAGACATTGGATGGCAACAAAACCATATTTTCTTTCGGTTTTTGCAAAACAACAAATTCATCAAACTCGATTTGAATTTGGCTTGTGTTCACATTCACCGACCCATCCANAGGCATGCTTTTCTCAATACGAGGAGGCACAATATCCTTGGCTCCTCCTGTAATTGTTCCAATTTGCGCGCAGGATGACAGCAGGATAAAACCTATTAATACACCTCCGAAACGAACCATTTTATAATTTTTTCTAAGCATTTTTGATCTGTGTCATCAAAATAATTGAAATCAATACTATCGATGTCGAGNACGGCTAAAACCTCACCTGATTTGTCNATCAGAGGAACAACAATTTCACTATTCGTATCACTACTGCAAGCAATATGATCCGGAAACTGATGTACATCTTTGACCACAAAAGTTTTTTTATTCGACCAAGCCTTTCCGCAGACCCCTCTATCAAATGCAATTTTTGTGCATGCNACTGGTCCTTGAAAAGGACCTAATACGAGCTCCTTTCCTTCTACTAAATAAAAACCCGTCCAAAGAAANCCAAAATGGCTTTGAACAGCAGCAGCAAAGTTGGACATGCTAGAAACAAGGGCATCTTTACGTGAAATTANGGCCCTNAGTTCAGCTTCCAATAAACCATACTTTTCTTCTTTGGATTGATTATTCATAAATNCTTACCATTGTCTTTTGATGGATACAAAATTGAGCTTTTTCATTGGATTTCGCAAAAAGAGTTGCTACTTTCAAATGATGGAAAATAACACCANAATTTTGNAAGAAAATCACAAAAGAATTTATGGGTAAAGAAATCATAGTACTTGATATTGAAACAACAGGATTGAAACCANAAGANGACCTNATTCTNGAANTAGGNATGGTTAAACTNAATCTTGAAACAGGGGAAATAAGNGANCTNTTTAANAAAGTATTTAGGGACCCTAGACTCACTGCCAAGCACAGAGAGGCATGGATCTTTCAAAATGGCTTTATGGAGCTCGACGAAGTGAGAAATGCCGAACCTATATCTAAATATATGGATGAAATTCAGGGAATAATGAATGCGTTTCANGGTTCAATTACTGCCTGGAATAGAGATTTTGATAGTGCATTTNTNGAACATGCAGGCTTTGATTTGGGCGCGCCANTTGACTGTCCAATGAAAAAAAGTGTTGACTACTTCAAAATCGAAGGNCCATTCGGTTACAAATGGCCAAAAGCCCAAGAGGCATGGGACATTCTNTTTCCTGANANACCAAAAATGGAGGAACATCGNGGNCTTGATGATTCTAGAATGGAGGCCGCCATTATTTATGAATTATTCAAAAGAGGTCAATACAATCCAATTTAGNCCTCTATTGCTGCCTTTTGTAAGCTCCCTTAAAAGGCAAAAATCGACCAACTGATTTCATATACTTTTTGTATTCGGGATACTTCTCCTCTGAAATTGATTCTGAAAAATCCGAGCTCCCTTTAAATAGTAGGACAAGCAGCAAGCCACCAGTTATCGTCCAATTGATCCAATATCCTGTTGCGATGACCGAATAGAAATAAAAGACAATCCAAATTGCTTGTTCCGCCATNTAATTAGGGTGACGCATATAAGCCCAAAGNCCGGTATGTACAAAACCAACTTTATAGAATGGCGCTATTTTTCCCGCTGCTCTTTGCTTATATTTTTCTGTCTGATAATCATATTGTTGCTGATCTGCCAAGTACTCGATATAGATGAATCCTAACATTAATAAAGCNAGNGCAACATCAAATAAACCCAATTCTCCCGATGTTCCTAGAACACGAATTGCNGGCAATGTTGTCAACAGAACAAGTCCCATTTGGTATGCNGAAATAAAAATTAAATTAAACAAAATCCATTTCCATTTTTGTTCAAATCCAGGCTTAGCGCGTAATATAGACCAACGATAATCTTCCTCTCCTGTCCAAAACTTAATCGAATAGCCACCTCTTCTGGCAAAATTCAAGCTCAATCGAACACCCCATACCGTAACTAAAAGCGCCATNAAAACCATTCTATTATTGTAATCTGAATAATCTGCTAAAATCCATAGATAAGGTATGGGCATAATACTCCANAGTTTATCNACCTGGCTGTAATTATCCGTTATTGTNCTAACCANGAAGCATAAAAAAGAAGCTATACCATACACCCAAAGAAGCGTGTAAAGGGCATCATATTGCAAGGATGAAAGTGGCTCGTCATAATAAAAGCACACGACAGGCACAGTGACCAAAGTAAAGATTAATAACAATGCTACTTTCCACATATTCTTAATGTNATTATAATTGAATAATTAAAGATAANATTTCAAATTTAGGAATCTTCAAAGGCCCTAAANCATTNGCGAAATGCAGTTAAATATTTTTNCTCCCATTTTTATTGCTTTNTAAAGCAACATATTGGACATAAGAGTCGTTTAAGGAATGTGGTTTTTGAAGAAAAAAGTATAAATAGCCTGGAACGTAATTTTTACACCAAATTTTTGGTGACGATTCTATTGTTTTTTTTCTCGATTTCTTTCCATTCACAAGTAGTTAGTCCGTTTGATATTCGCTTTCAAGCCAATCAAAAAGGTGGGATACAAATGATTTCGAATGTAGCCTTAACTTGCAATGGAGCCAATCAAAACTGTGGTACATTTCAAAATCAGTTTCCTCCGAATGGGAACCATAACCAAGATGGAGGAGTAACCATGGATTATGTAGATATTGACAATGTCGGGTCAACATTTATGTCTTCTAGTGATAGTCTTGCGCTTCCATCCTGCAGTGAGGTAAGTTGGGCGGGATTATATTGGAGTGCACGGATTCAAGAAAATACGGTTGAATATGTTACGCGTGAGGATGTCAAAATAAAGTTGAATAACCTATTTTATCAAAACATTACCGCAGATGAGACGATTGATGTACAAAATATACCCGGCAACCCCTCATTTGGAATGCCAAGCTATTTTTGCTTTAAAGACATCACCGCTCTTGTTCAAGCCTCGGAAGGTAATGGTCGTTTTACTTTAGCCAATATCTCATCGAGAACAGGTGATGAAAATTTATTTGCAGCATGGACGATTGTGGTTGTTTACAGAAACGAACTAGAATCTTTAAGGAATCTAACGGTATTTGATGGAATGGGTTATGTTAGTGGACAAAACAATTTGGACATCCCTATTTCTGGTTTTGTTACACCCAACACAGGACCTGTAAGTTTTGAGCTCGGAGCAACAGCATATGAAGGAGACAGAAGTATTCAAGGAGATCGCTTTCAATTCAATGGTACCGGCGCATTTCTCGATGTCCCTGACCCACTGAGGACAGCATCTGATTTTTTTAACAGTACCATTACGAGCGGAGGAACACTTACGCCACATAGAAATCCAGACTATAATAATCTTCTTGGTTTTGACAATGGAATATTTATTCCTGATAACTCTGCTTTTACCTATATCGGAAATAGTGCAACTGCCGCCACTATTCGGGTTGTGACGACACAAGATGCAATCCTTCCGAGAATTATCACCTCTGCAATTGATGTATACCAACCAGACTTAAGGGCAAGTGTGACCATCAATGATCTTAACGGGCCACCTGCCCAGCCGGGAGATATTTTAGAATATACGGTTGTCGGAAAAAATATTGGTTCTGATGTTTCTTTAGATACGTACATGCAGACAGCACTGGATATCCGTACAGTATATGTACCAAATTCGATAGAGTATCTGAATGGCCCCTTTATTGGACCGAAAACGGATGCTAGTGGTGACGATCAAGCAGAATATGACGCAATAAATAAAATTGTTAGAACACGTGTAAATGCAGGAGCAGATGCGATCAACGGAGGCACAATGGTAAATTCCCCCTTGGGCCTTGATAGTGCTACCATTCGTTTTCAGGTGGAAGTTATTGACGATTGCATTCTTCTGCTTTGTGATACCAGTTTAGAAAACTTATCTTTCATATTCGGAGATGGTGAGATTGGTGGATACCCTTATGACAATGGTGGTGCCTCAGCATCCTTCGATGCAAATGGCTGCCCGACACCAACCGATAATGTTGTTACGATCAATGCGCCAAATTGTACAGAAATAGAAATCACCTCTAACAGTATATATTGTGAAGGAGATTCGGTTCAATTCATTGTACCTGTATCAGAATACGCAACCTATTCCTGGGAAGGCCCGGATGGTTTTACCTCGACTGAGGCAAATCCAACAATTTTGAATTTGAGCTCAACAAACGAAGGCGTATATACAGTAAGTATTGCGCTTATTGATAGCTCGTGTATATATGACAACATAACAGATACGATTCAAGTTTTGGCCTCACCCGAGAGTATTGTGGATTCGATTGTAAATATTTCATGTAATGGATTTGACAATGGCGAAATTGCTGTAACACCAGTTGGAATTGGGCCTTTTCAGTACACTTGGAATGGTAGTATTGGTGACAGTGTTCTTTCTGGACTTTCCCCAGGAGATTATACCTTAGAATTAATTGATTCAAATAACTGTGCTGATACTTTTACATATTCAATATCAGAACCGGCCTTATTAATTGCTAGCGCTTCTGTTTTGACTGATTTCAATGGTTTTAATGTAAGCTGCTTTGCAGATAGCAATGGTTTGGCCGAAGTAACCTATTCT
>NHBV01000032.1 GCA_002167775.1 Crocinitomicaceae bacterium TMED16
CTTACCTGCCACAAGTACGAATAGTATCTCAGGAACTTGGTCACCAGCAGTGGATAACACAACGACTACTACTTATACGTTCACTCCCGATGGAGGACAGTGTGCTACCACACAAGACTTAATAGTAAATGTGAATGCAATACCTCAATTCACGAATTCTGTATTAAGTGATCCTTCAAGCTGTGGTGGTAATGATGGTTCTATTCTTATTGATGGTTTACTGACATCAAGCACATATGACTTATCTTATAATGATGGAGTTTCTAATATTGGTCCAATTTCAATAACAACAGATGCTTCAGGTTCCTATATTCTTGGATCGATTACAGCAGGGTCTTATTCAAGCTTTATGATTTCAGATGGGAACTGTAGCTTTACTGTTGTTGCTTCTCTGAACTTAACAGATCCATCAGCACCGGTATTTGTAGCGAGTGGTTCTACCGACCCTTCAACCTGTGGAGGTACTGATGGAGAAGTTATACTTACAGGACTTCTTTCAAACACAATGTATTCTTTGAGTTATCTTGATGATGGAGTAAGCGTTGGACCGATTAATATTTCTTCAGATGTTAGTGGAAAAATAGAAATTAGCAATCTTGATGCGGGCGTATATTCTGCTTTCGTTTTAGACCTTGCAGGGTGCACGGGAAGTACACCAAGTTCGATTACATTGCTTGATCCTTCAATACCGGTCTTACAAATCACAGACCCTCTTGCGGTGTGTACTCCGGGAACCGTTGACCTTTCATTGGCAGACGTAACAGCGGGAAGTACCGGTGGTGGTACACTAAGCTATTGGACAGATGCTACAGCAACAACTCCACTTGTTAATCAATCCGCGGTTACAAGCTCAGGAACATATTACATCCAAAGTGAGAGCAATGGATGCACCGACATTGAGGCCGTAAATGTTGTGGTAAATCAAACACCTTCTTTTACTGTTTCAGGAACAGACCCTAGTGTTTGTAATGCTGTAGATGGACTCATCACCTTTACAGGATTAGACCCTTCAACAGCATATACCTTAAGCTATGACTCTCTAGCCATGTCTTCTCAAGCCACAAGCATCACCTCAGATGCTTCAGGTAGCTTTGTGCTTAACGGACTTATAGCAGGCCTATACGATGCGTTCTCTATTTCTTTAAATGCTTGTACATTCACTGCTGCAACAAACATAGACCTCAACAACCCTTCGGCACCTTCTTTAGACCTTCAATTAGATACCGTTGTATGTGACACCTATACGCTTGAAGCAATTACAGGAAGTAACCTTTCAGGCAATGAGGCTTACTATTCCCAAAGCAATGGAGCAGGGGCACCACTGAATATAGGAGACCCAATCACGGTCTCACAAACGGTATATGTTTATGACAACATTGGAGCATGTAGTGATGAAGCTTCATTTATGCTTACGGTAAATACTACGCCTCAAATTACAAATCTCGCAACACAAGAGGCATGTGTGGACTACACCCTTCCTGTAATTCAAGGAACAAACTTAACGGGTAATGAAAATTACTACAGCGATTCACAGGCAAATGGTGGAGCAGCCATCACCAATCCAATCAGTACCTCTCAGCAAGTATTTATATATGATGCGAGTGGGGCATGTAGTGATGAAGTCTCTTTTGAGGTCATCATCTATGACCTTCCTGAGGTGCTTTCCTTCTTGGGAGAAGGAACCTATTGTGAGGGAGATGCCATTGAACCTCTTAGTGTGGAAGTGAATGGAGTGGGACAATTGACCTTAGACTATACCCTTGAAGGAGTGAACAACACGGAAACGAGCAATACGACAAGTATCACACTAGGAAGCTCTCCTGGAGCATATGTGCTTACACAAATTACGGATGCACATTGTAGCAATACCACAGCGCTCACACAAACCATTACCGTAAATGCAACACCAGCCACTCCGAGTACTTCTGGGGATGCAGAGTATTGCGCTAATGAATCAGCACAGGCTATCGAAGCAGATGGAAGTGCAGGTAGCTATACCTGGTATGCAGACCAAGACCTCACAGAGGTGATTGGCAGTCAGCAGCAATATACGCCTGAGAACATCATAGGAAGTACAAGCTATTATGTTACTGCCACCGAAAATGGATGTGAAGGACTATCTCAAATTACCACGATAACCTTCCAGGAATGTGGTATTATTATCCCAACAGCATTCACTCCAGATGGAGACCAAACAAATGACACATGGAGTCTTGAAAATATTGATGCTATTTATCCAAATAACATTGTGAGCGTATACAACAGACTTGGCAATAAAGTATTTGAAGCACAACAAGGAAGCTACAACCAAATGCCTTGGGACGGCACATTTAATGGACAAGAATTACCCGTCGCCTCCTACTATTACATCATTGAATATAACGACGATACAACAGAAAATTCAAACGGAATTGTTACTATTGTAAAATAACTATCTATGAAAAACTCAATTTTTATACTCAGTCTCTTTCTAAGCACATTTANAGGTGCACAACAGACGCCTCAATACTCCCAATATCAGCGCAATCAATTTATGGTGAATCCAGCAGCAGCAGGAGTTTACGANTTTGTTGATATTNCGCTTTCGGGAAGATGGCAATGGCTTGGTGTTCAGGATGCACCTAGAACATCTTATTTTGCTTTTTCTGTCCCAATACGGTTTAAACCAAAATTCTATAATCCTGGAATAAGAACGAGCTCTGGNGTTGTTGAAAACCCCGAAATTAAAACAGGAAAGCTCAAACATACTTTTGGCGGGCAGCTTTTGGCTGATCAATACGGTGCATTTAGGAAAATGTCTTTTTCTGGAACTTATGCAATTCATATTCCGATGACAAAAAAACTTAATCTTTCCTTCGGGTTGAAAGCGGGACTGTCGAATAACACCTTTTTTGCTGATCAGGCACAAGTGTTAAACGTGATTGCCCCAGGTCAGAATCCNTACGTTGACAATACCTATGATAATTTTATTCAAAACCAGTCCAATAAATTCTTAATGGATATGGGTGCTGGTTTGTATATGTATTCTGAAAAGTTCTTTGTTGGTCTTTCGGCAGAGCAATTGACCCGAGATCTTGTACAATTTGGTCAAGGAACAGCAAATTTTAATCCTCAGATTCATTTTAATTTAATTGGCGGATATAAAATTCCTTTGGGCGAAAATCTTTCAATCACTCCTGGATTTCTAGTCAAGTATATGAGTCCTGCACCTGTATCTGTCGATGGAAATGTTCAATTTGAATATAAAAAATGGTTGTGGCTCACATTGGGATATCGCCATACTGATGCCATGATCGTTATGGCAGGAATGAATATTAGTGAGCGATTCAAAGTAGGGTATTCATATGATTACTCTTTGTCTCGATTTAATAACTTTTCTTCTGGCGGCCATGAGCTTACTTTAGGTTTAATGCTAGGGAGGTAAAAATATGAAAAGTATGCGTTTTTATTTTTTGATAGGTGCTCTTTTAGTTGTGTTCACTAACCGAGCACAGTATATGGATATTGAAGAGCCACATAGATTAGGTGGCGAGGTGAATTCTGAGGCTGATGAGCTCTTTCCTGTTTTTTCTAAAGAAACTTCAACACTTTATTATACTAGAGTTAACGATCCGGAATCCATAGGCGGTGTAAATGACCAAGATATTTGGCAGAGCGCATGGAATGGAGAAAAAAAATATGCCAAAGGGCAGGATTATAAAGATTTAAATAACAAGTACAATAATTCAATAGTTGGTTTCAACAGTGATGAGTCAATTGTTTATTTAATCAACTCATATGATGGTAAAAAAGATCTGAAAAAAGGAATTTCTTACGCGAAGAAAAAAGGAAATAGCTGGGGTGCTCCAAAGCAGATTCCTATCCCGGGACTTGATATTGAAGGTGATTTTTATGGCTTTCATGTAAATAAGAAAGGTGATGTAATTGTTATTTCATATGCTGGTCCGAAATCCATGGGAGAGGAAGATCTTTATGTAAGTATTAAAGAGAATGAAAAATGGACAGAGCCAATACATCTTGGGTCGAAAATAAATTCCTCTGGTTTTGAAATATCTCCATTTTTATCTAATGAGAATGACACCCTATATTTTTCTACGAACGGCAGAGGAGGTCAAGGAGATGCAGATATTTTTTATGCTGTGCGTAATTCAGATTCATGGACAGACTGGTCCTCTCCAGTGAATATTGGCTCTCAAATAAACTCCACAAAGTTTGATGCCTATTTTACAATATCTGATGGTTTTTTCTATTGGTCTAGTAATCGTGATAGTGAAAGAAGTGATATATATTACTCAACTTTTTTACCACCACCTGCACTTATGGCTTCAGCTGAAGGGACTGACGTGTCTGTTTTTAACGGCGCTGACGGCTCCATTGATTTAACGCCACAAGGTGGAGTTGCTCCGTACACTTATATGTGGTCAAATGGATCCAAGAATGAAGATCCTACTGAATTGATCAAAGGAACGTACGAGGTTGAGGTGAAAGATGCTATTGGACAAGTCACGAAGGTAATCGTTGATATTAATGAACCCGCTGAAATTATTGAACCGATTATTGAACCTGTTACAAAGCTTGTTGCTGTGGAGTCGATTATTTATTTCGATTTTAATTCTAGTTATCATAATAAGAAAAACAGGAAGGAATTGAATGCCTTTTGTGAAAAAGTCAACAATAAAGGAGAGGTGAAGATTGTAATCGAATCTCATTGCGACAAACGAGCTAGTGAAGAATATAATATATGGTTGTCCAAAAAACGAATGGTCAGAACAAGAGATTTTCTTGTTTCTCAAGGATTTAAATTTGAGAACATATCTGGCGCCTATAAAGGTGAATCTGAGTTGGAGATTAATTGCGATGAGTGCACGGAAGAAAATCATACCATAAACCGTAGAACAGTAATAAAAGTGGTAAAATAACTTGTGCGCTAGCCTTACCTTTCTTTATCTCGTGTCTTAATATATCAATTGCCGTTATTAGTGCTACCTTTACAAAGGAAATAAATGCTGTTTATCATAGGCGCATATGGATATTTTTAGACTTACGTTTCAATTAGGAGTTTTCTTTGCTATCTATAGCTTTATTTGGTTCTTTATTGATTTGGGAATTAAAATAATGACATCAGGTATGGTCAAAGGTGTACTTTTTATTTATCTTATTAAAGCAATCAAATATCTATTTTTAGTTAACGTTATTTTGCTATTATCAATCGGAGAAAATCAAAGCATTGTGATCAATCAGCAATCATTAGTTCCAGTTGTTTTTATTTTATTCCTTTATTTCATTGGGAAATTTCAAAAGAACCAGAATACCAATGCGCTTTTCTCTAGAATGGGCGTTCAGTCATCACAAACACAGTTTAATGCGCGTTATGAAATCGGAATAATTTCTCTATCTTTTTTGACATTTGTTTTGTTAGTTTTGGAGCCAAACCTTGCCAATAATGCTATTGCGAGATGGTTTAAAGAAAGCATTATTGATATTGAAACAACAAGGATTATAGGTTTTATTTTTAAAGTAATAGGCTTCTTTTTTCTTCTTAATATTTTAACGAAGACGATTAACTCCTTTCAGTTTATAATTAGTAAGCTGACCTCTGTGAAATCAGGTGGTGGTCAAGATCGATTTGATGATTTTGAAGAGGTAGAATAATGTAACTATTAGGATTATTATTGTGATGGATCAATCATTTCCAAAAGAACTACGACTTACCCATAAAGGAGATATAGATACCTTATTCTCCAAAGGGGAAAGAATAAAGTCACATCCTTTTATTATACTCTTTTACAAAACAGAAATACCCATGCCGGTGCCATTTAAGTTGTTAATCTCGGTACCTAAAAGAAATTTCAAAAAAGCAGTTGATCGCAATTATTTAAAAAGATGTATTCGCGAAATAGTTAGAAAGAATAAAGAAATTCTCTCATCTAAAAACACCGATACTACCTGTAGTATTGCAATTTTATATAGTTTTAATACGAAGCTGCCATTTAACGAACTAGAGGTTGGTTTATTGAAGGCTTTTAAGAAAATACACCAATAAAAATGGACATTAGAATAGTATTATTTTTTTTATTACTGTGTCTGAATCCTTTTTCCTCTCATGGACAGTCAAGAGGATTTGAGATATTAAAGAACCTTGAGCTTATGGACCAAGTACATGAGTATTTGGACTTATACTATGTAGACGAACCAGCAACAGGATACATTTCAAAAGTTGCAATTGATGAAATGCTCAAAGAACTTGATCCGTATACCGTATTTTATCATGAATCCAATATGGAGGATTATAGATTGATGTCAACTGGACAATATGGAGGTATTGGTGCTTTAATTCGTAAAATGAAAGAATATACCTGTATCGTTCAGCCTTATGAAAATAGTCCTGCTCAGAAATCCGGACTTAGGGCAGGAGATAAGATTTTGTCGATAGATGGTGTTTCCATGGTTGGGAAGTCATCAGACGATGTTTCTTCCTTTTTAAAAGGACCGAGAGGTACAACAATTGAGGTTGAGATTGATCGTTCCGTTGGAGGTCATAAAACATTTAAGGTTACAAGAGAGGAAATAAAGCTTCCCGATCTTCCTTATTCCGGTATGCTTTCAAATAATATTGGTTATGTGAAGCTGTCAAGTTTTTCTCAAACAGCATTTAATAGTGTAAAACAAGCCTTTGATGAATTGAAAGGTTTGGGCATGGAAACTGCAATCCTAGACCTAAGAGACAATGGTGGAGGTTTATTGATGGAAGCCATAAGAATTGTTAATTTATTTGTTCCCAAGGGACAGCTAATTGTTTCAACAAAAGGCCGATTGAAAGAGGAAAATAGAGCATATAAAACTAGAGAGAAGCCTGCTTTTCCTGATATGAGACTTGTCGTTTTAATCAATGAAAGGAGCGCTTCAGCTAGCGAAATTGTTGCAGGAAGCTTACAAGATTTGGACCGAGCGATTGTCGTTGGAGGACAAAGCTATGGAAAAGGATTGGTACAAAGGACTTATGATTTGAAATATGGATCTAAGCTGAAATTGACCATTTCCAAATATTACACGCCTTCAGGAAGATGCGTTCAACGATTGGAATATTATGAGAAAGGTGCTAAAGATAAACCTACTGAAATCTCAGATACTTTGCTCACTACATTTAAGACTAAGAACGGAAGAGATGTTATTGATGGTAGAGGGATTGTCCCGGATGTCGAGATTGAGCAGGAAAATTTGGGCAGATTGAGTTCATTATTACTAATTGAGGATATGATTTTTGATTTCGCTACAGATTTCGCAAATAATCAGGACTCGATTGCAGGCCCAGACGTATTTAAATTGTCTGATGACGACTATCGAGCTTTTATGGCATTTGTTTTAAAGAACGACGAGTTTTCCTACGAAACCGCTTCTGAAATAAAATTGAAAGAGCTCAAGAAAGTTGCTGATGAAGAGGGTTATTCAGAAGAGATAGAATCTTCATATGAGGCCATTGAGAAATTGGTATCGGCAAATTTGGAAAAAGAGCTCATATCAATTCAGCCAGAGATTTCTAGATGGATTGAGAGTGAAATAATTTCACGGTACTATTTTCAGTCCGGCGTAAGTAGACACAGTTTTAGATTTGACTTAGACCTGATCAAGGCCAAAGAGTTATTAATAAATCTCGATATGTACAACAATATTCTTAAGCTATAGCCATAGATTAAATGAAACGAATTTCCTCATCATTAATTCACTATTATGTACACTTGTTTGTTCTATCCCTCTTTGTTGTAGGTATTGTTTGTAGTAAGTTTTTAATGTCAATGGGTATTCTATTTGGTCTTCTAAATTTGATTATTGAAGGGCAATACAAAGTGTATTTTACAAACCTCAAGAACAATCGTTTTTTCGTTGCGGCATTAATTTTTTATGCTTTACATCTTATTGGTATGTTGTGGTCAGATGACCTTATTTACGGCCTTAATGACCTTAAAAGTAAAGCAACCCTTGTCGTCGTTCCATTGATTATTATTTCTAGACCTTTGGTTTTAAGAAAAAGCTATAAACTTTTGATTGGTCTATTTATTCTTACTCTTCTGACGACAAGTATCATTAATTATATAGTATACCATTTTTATGGCGCTAAATTTAATTTCACGGATGCGCGGGATATGTCTTTGTTCAACTCTCATATTCGATATGCGATCATGGTTGTTTTTGCGATTCCCTTGTTGTATGATTTGAGTTTAGATAACAAACGGTTGCGAATTATTTTTGTATTGATCGCATTTTGGTTCTTATTTTACACCTTCTCAAGCCAAGTCTTAACGGGGATCATATGCTTTGTTACTATGATTTTGGCGGTAATCATATTTCCTTTGTTAAGGCATAGAAAGTACCTTTCATTAAGCTTTTTATTGCTTTCCGGAATATTTATCTGTTCCCTAGTTTATATTGGATTAAAATCAAATGTGACGAGTGAAGGTTTGCCAACCGTTAATGTAGAGGGCGTTCAAGAAGCATGGGAAGAGAGATCTGAACTCTCTTATGATGGGAAAGACCACAGAAACCAAGACTTAAAGTACACCCTAGCTAGGTTCTTATTATCCAAAAAATATCCAAATAATCCTGTTGGTGTTAATCGTTTGAGCAAGCAAGAGATATTAGCTATTGAAAAAGGCATGGCACATTTCTCTGAAATGAAAGGCGGGATTTTGGGCCGTATCGAAGGACTTCGTTATCAATTGAGTCATATGTCAGACCCTAATGGGCATTCCTTACTGCAACGATTTGAAGCATGGAAGGTGGGCTTTTCTATCTTTAAAGAAGTACCTTTTACAGGTGTCGGTACTGGAGATTTGAAAAATGCATTTACTCAAGAGTATATTGCCATGGATACTAAGCTTTCAGTGAAAAATCAAATCCGTGCACATAATACATTTCTTACAAGTGCGATTACTTTTGGCGTTTTTGGCTTGCTATTATTTTTGTATTTGGTTTTCACCTCCGGACGCATTCAAATTCAGAATCAGAACCTAAGTGGATTTATTTTCTGGACGATTATTTTAATAACCTTTCTCTTTGAGGATACGCTTGAAACCCAAACAGGGATCACGATGTTTGCATTCTTTATCGCCTTATTTTCGCTTCCTATTCCACGCCCTTCAATGGATTAATAAAAATCATTAATTTCGCTTAATCATGTCAATTGAAGTAAAAAACGTATTTAAATATTA
Organism: Crocinitomicaceae bacterium TMED16; assembly: GCA_002167775.1. Classification (GTDB taxonomy): domain Bacteria; phylum Bacteroidota; class Bacteroidia; order Flavobacteriales_D; family Crocinitomicaceae; genus UBA952. Next base: position 9,207 of record NHBV01000032.1, read on the forward strand.
TGGCGAGCAGGCTGCGGTGAAAGGCATAAGCTTTTCCGTTAAGTCTGGTGAAATCGTAGGGTTTTTAGGGCCCAATGGAGCTGGAAAAAGTACGACAATGAAAATGATCACAGGATATATTCCAGCGTCATCTGGTGAAATCCTTATATCAGGTATGCCCGTTGGAACAAACCAGCTAGATCCCAAAAAGAAAATAGGTTATCTTCCGGAAAATAATCCATTATACTTGGACATGTACGTGAGAGAATATTTAGATTTTGTTGCGCGCATCTACAAAGTTTCTAATCGAAGCGAGCAGGTAAAAAAAATGATTCATTCAGTTGGCTTGGAAATAGAGCAAAACAAAAAAATAGGGGCTTTGTCTAAAGGTTACAGACAGCGTGTAGGTTTAGCTCAAGCAATGATTCATGATCCAGAGGTATTGATTCTAGATGAACCGACTTCTGGTTTGGACCCTAATCAACTTACAGAGGTTAGAGAGCTAATTAAGAATATTGGAAAGGAAAAGACACTGATGCTGTCTACCCATATTATGCAGGAGGCCGAGGCGATATGTGATAGAGTCGTCATTCTCTCAAAAGGAGAAATAGTTACTGATACGCCGACAAATAGGCTTCATGAAAAATCAGATTTAAAATCTGTTTTTGTTGAGTTTCAGGGACCGGTCACTAAATCTCAACTGTCAAATATTAAGGGAATTACGAAAGTAGAAGCGAGAGCAGAGGGCTGGCTGCTATATTCAGAAACAGAAGATTTAAGGCCTCATCTTTCTAAGTTTAGTCAAGAAAACAATCTTGTAATTCTCACCCTGCAACTGGAGCAAAAATCACTTTCTTCAGTATTTAAAGATTTAACAAAATAATATGAATTTTATTGAAGAACTTAAGTGGAGAGGGATGATTCACGACATCATGCCAGGAACCGAGGAAGCACTATTAAAAGCACCCTCATCTGGTTATATTGGTTTTGACCCAACTTCAGATTCTTTGCATATTGGAAGTCTCGTTCAGATAATGACATTGGTGCATTTTCAGCGTGCAGGTCATTCACCGATAGCCCTTATTGGTGGTGCTACGGGAATGGTAGGTGATCCATCTGGGAAGTCTCAAGAAAGAAACCTTTTAGATGAGCAAACGATATCAGAAAATATTAAAGGTGTAAAGAAACAGCTTGAGAAATTTTTAAGTTTTAAAGGGGCGAATCCAGCAGAAATCGCAAACAATTACGATTGGTTTAAATCCATGAATTTTTTAGAATTTATAAGAGATGTAGGTAAGCATATTCCTGTGAACTATATGATGGCAAAGGATTCGGTAAAATCTAGATTAGAGACGGGGATGTCTTTTACAGAGTTTACCTATCAGCTAGTCCAGGGCTTTGATTTTTATTACCTGAACCAGCATAAAAACTGTGTTGTTCAACTCGGTGGTTCTGATCAATGGGGAAATATTGTCACAGGGACAGAACTGATCCGCCGAAAGGCTGGAGGTACTGCATTTGCCGTTACGACTCCCTTAATTAAAAAGGCAGATGGAACCAAATTTGGTAAAACAGAAAGTGGAAATATTTGGCTCGATGGTGAGAAGACTTCTCCTTATGCATTTTATCAGTATTGGTTAAATACCTCAGATGCCGATGCCACAAATTTCATCAAGATTTTCACCTTATTCAATAAAGAAGAAATTACTAAGATGCAAGCAGAGCACGATGCTGCGCCTCACATGAGAAGTCTTCAAATGCACTTGGCAGAGGACATTACAAAACGTGTTCATGGAAATGAAGCTTACGAGCAGGCTGTAATAGCATCTAAAATTCTTTTTGGAAAATCGACCCAAGAAGATTTATTGAGTCTAACATCTGAAGCGTTTTTAGAAATTTTTGAAGGGGTTCCTCAAGCACACTTGTCCAGGAAAGATCTTAAAGAAGGACTCCCTATTGTCGACGTTTTAGCCTCAAAGACTGGTTTTCTTTCCTCCAATGGTGAGGCGAGAAGAGCTCTTAAGGCAAATTCTATATCTGTTAATAAGGAAAAAGTTACAGAGTCCTTTCATCTCGATGAAAGCAACCTTATCAATGGTAAATACCTTCTTTTAGGGAAAGGGAAGAAATCTAACTTTATTGTAGTGATCGACTAATACGCTCGAAAAAGATAATGATCTTTTATATAATGAGCATTGCGTCCCCATATGAGTAGAAACGATATTTTTCTTTAATCGCCTCTTTATAAGTTTTCTGCATCAATTCATGTCCACAAAATGCTGATATCATCATCAATAAAGTAGATAATGGCGTATGGAAGTTCGTAATCAAGCAGTTCGCGATGCTAAATTCATAAGGAGGAAAAATGAATTTGTTCGTCCATCCTTCATAAGGTTTGAGATATCCATCTGTGGTTACAGCGGTCTCTATGGTGCGCATTGACGTTGTACCAACTGCGCATACTTTTCTTTTCGCTCTCTTGGCTATATTGACGATTTCAGATGCTTTTTCTGTAATAATTGCCTGCTCAGAATCCATTTTGTGCTTGGTTAAATCCTCAACCTCAACGGGTCTGAAGGTTCCTAGCCCAACGTGAAGTGTTATTTCAGAAAATTCAATTCCTTTCAGCTCCAATCTTTTCAGTAATTGTCTTGAAAAGTGCAATCCTGCAGTAGGTGCCGCTACTGCCCCTTCCTCTTTAGCGAAGATTGTTTGGTAGCGCTCTTCATCTGAAGGCTCAACATCTCTTTTGATATATTTTGGAAGTGGAGTTTCTCCAAGCTCTGTGATTTTCGTTTTAAAGTCCTCATATGGCCCATCAAACAAAAACCGCAATGTTCTACCTCTTGACGTTGTGTTATCAATTACCTCTGCGACAAGTGAGTCGTCCTCTCCAAAGTAAAGCTTATTTCCAATTCTAATCTTTCTTGCTGGATCAACCAGTACATCCCAAAGAAGGCTATCTCTGTTGAGCTCACGAAGTAAGAAAACCTCAATTTTAGCACCAGTCTTTTCCTTATTTCCATACATTCTTGCAGGGAATACTCGGGTATTGTTCATCACCATAACATCACCTTCATCAAAATAATCGATGATGTCTTTGAAAAGCTTATGCTCAATCTTACCGGTATCTTTATGAACAACCATTAATCTAGATTCATCTCTATTTTCACTTGGGTATTTTGCAATTAATTCCTCTGGAAGGTCGAAGTTAAACTCCGATAATTTCATCTTGCTCATAACTGGGTTTTAGAATTATTTATTCAAAGAGTGCGAAGATACAACATGAACACCCCGTTTGTCAAGTAAAAAGAGGTTTTTATTCTTTAAAACTGAAAATACACGAAGGGTTTGAAAGCATCTGAAAAGGCTTGGTATACAAATACAAGTATAATTGCAACAACAATAGATTGAACATAAATAGGCAACCTAGTAAAAACTTTTTCCCCAAAAAGCTTTGTCTTACCAGGTAGCCAATGTAAAATATAACCAATCAGCATAATAAGGAGCGCTGTATCAAAACCATCCAATAAAATTGATATGGATTGCTGATTGAGCTCAAAGTTATTCCATATTTGACTGAGCATTTCTGCTGGAGCTCCGTCCTTCTCTAATCTGAACCAAATTCTCGTAAAAGTGATGAAATTGAAGGTCAAGAAAATCCTCCAAATACGCACAGCCCATGCCTTGGATGTTTCATAAGGGCTGATTTTTTTCCAGTGGTTATATAAAATTAATGCAATACCATTCATGGCTCCCCAGATGACAAAATTCTCACTTGCCCCATGCCACAATCCACCTAAAACCATTGTAATTAAAAGATTTAGATCTCGGTGGATATATTTTTTAAAATTGACAAAAAGCAATGAAAAAAGAAGATAAAGAAGCATCAGTCCCAAATAAATAAAGATGAGCCAATACCATTGTGTAATGAAAACTAGAAAGACTAATATGACAAGTGTAGAAATATACGTGCCTATGCCGCCGCCTCTATTTCCGCCCAAAGGTATGTAGAGATAATCTCTTAGCCAGGAGCCTAATGATTTATGCCAGCGTCTCCAAAAATCAGCAACGCTCACGGCCTTATATGGAGAATTAAAGTTTTCTAAAAGCTTAAAACCCATCAAGCGTGACACACCTATTGCGATATCAGTATATCCTGAAAAATCCCCATAAATTTGCAGGGAGTATCCCCACATCGCAAGAATACTAATAAATCCAGGAAAAGCTTCAGGTGCATCAACCACCTTATCTATAAAGTGAATGGCAATATAATCCGCAAGGATTACTTTTTTCAAAACACCTTTTACAATTTGAATAATTGCCCAGCTAAAATCGTTGTGATTTAGCTGAAATGGTTGTCTTATTTGTGGTATAAAATCTCTAGCCCGGACGATAGGACCTGCCACAAGTTGAGGGAAAAAACTCACAAAAAAGGCATAATCAAAAAAGTTTTTCACGGGACCAACCTCTTTTCTGTATATATCTACCACATAGCTAATGCTTTGGAAGGTAAAAAACGATACTCCTACTGGTAGTACGATATTATCAGCAAATGACCCAGCACCCATAAACGTATTGGCCATTCTTGCAAATACATTGAAAACCTCATAGTTGGTATGGAACATTTCGTTAAAAGACTCAGAAAAGAAGTAGGCATATTTAAAATAGCCAAGCGTAAGCAGGTTAAACAGGACAGAGAGTGTCACGAAAACTTTTTTTCGTGTTTCGGAATTCGTGATGCCTAAACCCCGCCCAATGAAATAGTTTACAATGATACTCGAAGCTAAAAGAAGCACAAGAAGGCCTGAGGTTTTAAAATAAAAAAACAGACTTACAACGAATAAGAAGATACTTCTAGTAAGCTTATGCTTATGTATAAAACTGAAAATAGACATGACCACTAGAAAAAATATCCAAAAATCTAGCTGTGTAAAAATTAAGGGTGATGCCTCATCGAAAGAAAATAGTTGTAGCAGCCTCTCCATTTTAAAAATTTACATTTTCTAATTCACATTCTTTCTGATTCAAATACTTCAAAAAAGCATCTATATACAATTCTCCTTTGAGGTGGTACCCTTCTTTGGTGAAATGTACAAGGTCACTGCGCATTAGATTTGCATTTTTCCATGTGTATGAGGAACCTAATCCTCCCATAAAACCATAAAAGTCCCATACCCCTGTGTCGTATTTCTTGGCAAGCTCAACAATCACCTTTCTCTGCCTTTCCGTATTTTTATTTGGATAACGTCTTTTGTAATAGCAGTCATTTGGCACAGTTAATAAAATCGCACAGTCTGGATTGGCCTCTAAAACAATTTTGACCATAGCTTCGAGGTTCTTTTTATACACATTGGGATCAAACTTGTCGTAGGGCATGAAGCCGTCATTCGTACCTACAGAGAAGGCAAAGAAATCTGGAGGTGTTTGCTTTAAATCTCTTAAGAAAAATTCATTGTCTAAATAGGTGTATAAGCCTGCACCATTTATTCCAATTGAGTTATAGGAGATTCCAGGAAGAGTATTCATTAGCTCAAATCCATATAAATCTAGGCGATACGGACTCTTGCTTGTTCTCACAAATTGAATATCAAGTGAATCAATAGGATCTGTAAATTGAATCTCTGTATAACCCATTTCTGCGCAGCGTCTTACGGATTCAATCAGGATTTCATTTGATCCAAAATTGAAGTCAAAGGGAATTACTCCACTATTGTGATAGATTCTTAATGCCGCTATAGGTGGACTCACTCGTGTCTTCTTGTATATGAAGTTTAAACCAATTAAGGAGTCTGAACATGAAATTGCGGCACCTGTGATTCCATAATGTAGGAATTTTGGTCTGTGAATGACACTGCGGTAACCACTCCAATTGTTTGAAGAAGTGAATCGATAATTACTAGGATTGTTTGTTTTAGCTAAATTAAATGGAAACACCAATCCGCGGTGTCCTGTTAAACCGGGCCAGTTCCTTTGAAGAAAGCTTCTGAAATCATGGGTATAAATGTCTGCTTGAATGTGGGAGCCTCCAATATGATAAAAATTCAGCTTTCTATCTTTAAATTGAATCATACTATCTATTGTTGCATAAAGCTTATCCCAGTTCTTGTTTTCAGATGAAGGGAACTCAAATACGTTTTTGTCAAATTGAATAAATGGGAACTGGTTTACAGCATTCGTGTCAATGCTGACTGTTTGAATACGTGAAATTTCGGATGAATCATTTGGCTCCTGAGCCCAAAAAATAAAGGGAAGGAAAGCATAAGTGCAAAAATTCAGCAGCCAATTATTCATTTTCTATCTTTGGTTCTTTTTCGATTGTAATTTCCTTATCCCATGTATTGTAGGAATCAATAAATGCGTCGTAAAACATTTGTGATGCCTTTTTTGCGCCTTTGGTTGTAAAATGAACATAGTCTTGACCTGCGAGTTTGTTCTCAACCCATGCATACATCGAATCTTTTCCACCCATAGCGTTGTATAAATCCCAATAAGAACCTCCTGCAGCAAGCGTTTCTTTACGCATCTGTTCTATACAATACGGGATAAATTTAAAAGTTTCATAAATCCCTTCTTGCAGCTGTGACATATCGCTCGGCCCAATAACGATAATTGCGGCGTTTGGGGTACACTTTTTCATAAATTGGATCTGTCTTTTTAATCTTCTTGCATATGACCTGACTCCAGTGCTATCTTTGAAAAAGGGAATTGAGTTCCCTCCAAATTGTAAAATCACCAATTTTGTGTTTAGCTCATTGTGCATGTATGAAATACTTTCATAGTCTACAGATGAGAATTGTGTTCCCGAGGATCCGCGCATGGCAACATTATTCATTTGTATTCCCACATCACCCTCTAATGAAATTCCATTTATCGTTGGGCTTACTTTAGAATGAAAAACCAGTTTTAGTTTTTCAGGTGTTTTATTAAACTTCATAGGTAGACTGTGTGCTTTACCATCAGTCTGCAGAGAATCTTGTTTAATGAGCACATCATTTACATAAATATCGATTGCGCATGTATCCATACAATCGGTATAAAATAAATTTACATTGCTATATGCTTTACATCTGGAGTAACCTTTAGTTGATGGGGTAAGCTCGATCCATGCCTCAGTTGGCCGACCTTCTTTGTGAGCTATGCTGTCAATTCTAAAGGTCGCTGCAGATAGCATCGCACCATATTTTTTTGTACTCAACTTTTCTTTCCCAAATATTATTTTCCGTTCAAAGTTCTCTGAATAGTTATGTCCAAAAGAGATGGTGTTATATACGTTGATCGCCGGAATTAATCCAGGTCCTGCGCCCCCAAATTGACTTTGAAGCCTTTGCCTAATAAATGCTGTCATACGATCCCCTTCAATCTGAGAGTCGCCATAGTGGAAAACTGAAATCTTTTGTTTTTTCTGAGCGAGATGTTTGAGCTCAGAAAAGAAGGAATTTAGATTTTTATTTGCAAGATCATTCTGTTCTAGATGCGTTTGGCTCGCAACAGCAAGCACTGCGCTTTTTGTAGGAAGCCCTAGTTCCGTTTGTACAGAATCAAGCTGTGTATCGAAGATTTCATCATTGATATCAGAAACCACCACATCTTCTAAAAAATCCAGGTCTAGCTTTTCTTGTTCTTTAGGTGTAAGTAGTTTTTCCCAGGTTAAGAACTTAAAACGTTGTCCGAAAATTAAATATCCATCGCTTGGTGCAAAATAGACAAGGGGAAGCAAGATTGCGCAGGTCAGTAAAAGAAAAAAAAGTACATTTATTGGTTTGTATTCCCTCATTCAAAAACCTTTGTTAAACAAATATAGTTTTTATACAAACATCATCGATGAAAGAAAATAAACTGCACCTCGAAACTTCTCTATACCTCTTGCAGCATGCTAAAAACCCGATTCATTGGCAGCCTTGGAGTGATGAGGTCTTTGGTGATGCGAAATTCGAGGGTAAATTGGTGATTGTGAGTATTGGCTATTCCGCATGCCATTGGTGTCATGTTATGGAAAAAGAGAGCTTTGAAAATGAAGATGTCGCGCGGTTCATGAATGCCAACTTTATAAATATAAAGGTAGACCGTGAGGAGCGTCCAGATGTAGATCAATTGTATATGTCCGCGTTGCACTTAATGGGAGTGCAAGGGGGCTGGCCTTTAAATTGTATTTTACTTCCTGACGGTAGACCAATCTATGGAGGTACATACTTTACTCAGCACAAGTGGCTTAAAGTTTTAAAATCGCTTATTGAAACATACAAAAACGAGCCGAAGCGCGTTGAGGAGTTTGCGCAAGAAATGCAAGACAACCTTGAGGACAAACACTATGAACGCGTGGAACATCAGGGAGGTATAAAAGAGGAACGGCTAAATGATTGGGTAATGAGCTTGAAAGCCTCATTTGATCCAGTTTATGGCGGCTATGAATATGTTCCTAAGTTTCCGCTACCGAACCACCTTGACTTCATTTTAAGTCACGGGTATAACGAGAATGATACGGTCCTGCAGGACCATATAAGGAAAACGCTCTTTTGCATGGCGAATGGCGGCATCTATGACCATATTGAAGGTGGATTTGCACGTTATTCAACAGATGCCTCTTGGAAGGTGCCCCATTTCGAAAAAATGCTCTATGACAATGCTCAGCTTATAGCTGTATATAGCAATGCGGCAAGGAATACCTCTGACGCCAGTGAGCAGCGGTTTTATTGCTCCGTTGTGTATGAAACTTTTGGCTATTTATTAGGCAACCTTAGAACGCCTTCAGGCTCCTATTTGTGCGCCCAAGATGCGGATAGTGGAGGATCAGAAGGAGCTTATTATTGCTGGACAGAATTGGAGCTAAAAGAACTTCTCAAAACCGATTATTCTTGGTTTAAAGAACTTTACAATATTCGGCCAGAAACGTGCTGGGAAAATGACTTATTTATTTTACAAAAAACAGCTTCAATTGATGTTTTTGCACGAAAACAAAATTGGACGGAGGATGAGGCCTATACCAATATTAATCATGTCAAGTCGATTTTGTCAACGCGCAGAAAAAAGCGCGTTAGCCCCAGTGTAGATAGCAAATCACTGACCTCTTGGAATGCATTGTTAATTGATGGTTTTTGTCAAGCATATCTTGCTTTTAATCACAATCAGATGCTAAATGAAGCGAACTCAATTGCAGATTGGATCCGTGGAAAAATGACAGGAAAGGAAGGCTTAATGGCACGTAATTTTGTAAATAACAAGGCAAATATCAACGGTTTTTTAGACGACTATGCTTTGACTATTCAGGCTTTTATAAAGTTATATCAAATCAACGGTGTGCTTTCACATTTAGAATATGCCAAAGACCTATGCGAGACTGTGATTAGTAAATTTTATAGTGAAAAACAGAAGCTTTTTTATTTTACACAAACTGATTCTAGATTGATTGCAAGAAAAATAGATATCGATGATGACGTTGTTCCATCTTCGAATTCGGTTATGGCACATAACCTGAATACGCTAGGTGTTTATTACAGAAAAGAGGATTGGCTTGATAAATGTAAATTGATGCTAGCAAAGGTAGAGGGGTTCGTTAATAAATATCCGAGTAGCTATGTAAATTGGATGGCGCTCTATGAAAGGCTTCTTCGCGGAAGTAAAGAAATAAGCGTGCTTATACATACACCTCCAGATCATGCTGAGCTTTCAAAGCTTATTCAAAAAAGTCATGTAATCAGCTATCACAAAGAGCTTCCAATGTCTCATGGACAAAAAGAAAATGGAATCTACCTATGTCAAAATAAAAGCTGCCTACCGAAAATGTCTTCTATCAATGAGTTAATAGAGGTTCTGGATTCTTAGCTCTTTCTCTGAATTACCTTGCGCGCAGCAGCATGAATATGAGAAGCGCCGAGTCCATATTTCTCCATAAGATCCATGGGCTTGCCACTTTCTCCAAATGAATCATTCACTGCAATGAATTCCTGTGGGCAAGGTGTATTTGATGCCAATACTCGTGCTACAGCTTCGCCAAGTCCACCATTGGCCATATGTTCCTCTGCGGTTACAACACATTTGGTTTTAGCAACAGACCTGAGTATTGCTTCTTCATCTAGTGGCTTTATCGTATGCATATTGATGAGCTCTACAGAAATGCCTTCAGCTGCCAAAAGCTGAGCGGCCTCTATAGACTTCCATACCATGTGTCCACATGCAATGATGGTAACATCAGTTCCCGCTTGAATGATGTCTGCTTTTCCAATTTGAAAAACAGCATGTGGCTTTATAAAAATGGGCATTACAGGTCTTCCAAATCTTAAATAAACTGCACCTTCGTGGTCTGCAATTGCCTTTGTCGCTTGTTTTGTCTGATTGAAATCTGCAGGCACTATAACAGTAATATTTGGAAGCATTCTCATCATTCCAATATCTTCAAGAATTTGATGTGTTGCTCCATCTTCTCCAAGTGTCAATCCAGCATGAGAAGCACAGATTTTTACATTTTTTTGAGAATATGCGATTGATTGTCTGATTTGATCATACACCCTTCCTGTAGAGAAATTGGCAAAGGTTCCTGTAAAAGGAATTTTACCACCAATGGTCATTCCTGCTGCCATCCCCATCATATTTGCTTCAGCAATACCCACTTGAAAGAAACGATCAGGAAAAGCATTTTGAAAGGCATTCATTTTTAATGAACCCGTTAGGTCGGCACAAAGGGCAACAACATTTTCATTCTCTGCACCCAGTTCGGCAAGTCCTTCTCCAAAGCCCGAACGTGTATCTTTATTCCCTAATATTTCAATACTCTCCATAGTTATAATTTTAAATAATTCGTATTCAATGTTTTGATGCTAAATGTTTTCTCATTTGTGTATGCGCTGCTGAATTGGTCCTTTTCTCGGAAAACAATTTTATATTCTCCAGGTTGAAGCTGCCATTTTTGAGACCGCACTTTTGGGTTTAAGTTACACACCCATTCGTATTCGTTATTTTGTCGTTTCACAAATATTTGACCAACATATAGCTTGGCAGTTCTGAGATCTAATATACCCGGTGCAGGGATATCAACAATGCTGGTTTTGTATTCTTTTATTTCAATTGTTTTGTAGGTTCTTGGCAGTGTGAAAATCTCTAGGTCATATTCTCCAATCAAATATTTCTGTGTACTCCCTAGGTCTTGGTGGTTAATAGTTTTTTTCTCATCCTTCTTTGAGATACGTGCTTGATACTTTATGTTGTAATTGCTTCTTGAGCTTATAAACTTTAAATATCCTTGAGCTGCGTCTACCATAATTGTATTATGCGTATGCTCCTTAATTGCTATGTTTTTCTTTTTTAGTTCAGGTAAGGTCGCAACCATTAAATCGTATTTGATAGAAGGGTTTAATACTAACGTGTCAGGATTATTATAGCGGTTTAATGTATGGGTATACGTGTAGAGCAATTCTTGGCTTCCTGCACGATAGAAAAACATGCTTACATCTGTTTCTTTAGGTTCGAGCGAAAGATCATTTAGGTTGATCTGAACCGACGTATTAAGGAGTGCTTTATCAATAATATTGGTCAATACTGATTTGAATGTTTTTTTATTTTCGGCTTCAGTGAAAGACCCAATACAATTAAATTTTTCTAGATAAGAAAGGTCGAGTCCTATTCCAATTACAAACGGCGTTACATTCACTTCTTTTTCTTTAAGCTTTTTGGCAATTACACAAGGGTCATTGTCACATGATTCCAGCCCATCCGTAATTAAAATAATAAAGTTGCGCGCATCACTTGTAGGGAAATCACCTGCTGCTGCTTCTAACGATCTAGCAATTGGTGTAGCTCCTTTTGCATTCAAATACTTTACAGTTTTTTTGATTTCATCAATGGTGTTTTTCCCAAAGGGAACCTCTAGCTTCGTGTCGTTACAGTCTTGAAATGTGTTGTTTACCATTGATTGATGTCCATATACCCTAAGGGCAATTTCTAAATCAGGCACCCCTCTTAAATCCTCGATAGATTCATTTAATATTTCCTTAGCAGATTCCATCCGGGTTTGATTATCCCATTTTAGATTCATGCTATTTGATGCATCCAAAATAAAAAGTATTCTGGTCTTCTTTTGACTGTATGAAGCCAATGAAGTAAGAATAAATAAGATGCTTAAAAATTTATACACTAATAATCGCCTAAGGTTTCTTCAAGTTGGCTCAAGGCATCACTCAATTGTTCTTCATTTGGAGCAACACCATGCCATTTGTGGGTGCCCATCATAAAGTCTACACCCATTCCCATTTCCGTCTTCATAATGATTACAACGGGTTTTCCATGACCCATTTTCTCTCTGGCTTCTGTCACGGTGCTGTGAATGTTTTCAAAGTTATGTCCGTCCATTTCTAAAACATCCCATCCAAAAGCTTGCCACTTTTCTGATAAAGACCCCAAAGAAAGTACATCATCGACATCTCCGTCAATTTGTCGGCCATTAAAATCTATGGTTGCAATGAGGTTGTCTACCTTATTTGCTGCCGCGTACATGGCTGCTTCCCATATTTGCCCTTCTTGAAGCTCTCCATCTCCATGTAGCGTGTAGACAATTGAACTGTCTTTATTTAATTTCTTTGTCTGTGCTGTTCCTATCGCCACAGAGAGGCCTTGACCTAATGAACCAGAGGCCATTCTTATTCCTTCTAGATGCTTATCTGTAGAAGGATGGCCTTGAAGACGAGAAGATATCTTACGAAATGTAACCAACTCTGGCACTGGGAAATAGCCTTTACGGGCTAAAACACTGTACCAAACAGGCGAAATGTGACCGTTGGACAGAAAAAACACATCCTCATTGAGTGCGTCCATTGTGAAATTCGATGAATTCTCATTCATTGCTTCGAAGTATAAATAGGTTAGAAAGTCTGCACATCCTAAAGATCCTCCGGGATGACCCGATTTTACGGCAGAAACCATTCGTACTATATCTCTTCTTACTTGCGATGAAACTGCTTTTAAGTCCTCTTTGTTCATGATTTTATATATTGGATAGTATTGCTAACTTTACAAAACTAATTTTAATTGTCATTTGACTTGAATAATTCTTTGAACAATAGGTGCAACTTTTCAACGATTTAGAGGTCTATTATGATGAAAAACAATGCGTTTATGAAATTAATATTTTCTCTCACCTTATTTTTATGTCTGTGTTTTCGAGCTTTTTCTCAAGATAAAAACAGTCAATTGCTCTTGAGTTACAGTCAAGAGGAGCTTAATCTTATTGAGCAAGCAGACGAACATCAATTCCAATTATTAAATTATGCTGTTGACCATGCCATTTACACTTCTGATTATCATAAATCTAAGCATTCCGATCTGCCACCTATTTCTTTAAAAGAAAGTGTTAACGATCCCTCGTTTACTGATTTTGGTCTGAAAATAAAAGATCAAAATCAATATTTTTATTGGGAAAGTGAAGGAAAGCTGCTTGTTGTCAAATCATTTTGGGTATTGAATCATGAAAAACAAGCAAAATTATGATGCGAAATATTCTCAATTTATTCCTTTTTGTGTTGTTTTTTGCACATAGTTGGGCTCAGGTTGTAATCATGGGAGACGATGGTTATCCAGAAAATAACCCCATGGATTGTAATAATTTCGGCATAACAGGAACTAATTTTCAAGACCCAGGTGGCACAGCTAATTATCCACCTAATTTCAACGATACGACTGTTTTTTGTCCAGACTTGAATCTTGGAACAAAAGCTTCTATCACCTTTGCCATTGATGTAGGTTCGGGTTCTGGCTTTGAATTTGATGTTGATGGATCTGATTTTATCCAAGTTTACGACGGACCTAATACGAATGCTCCTCTTCTGGGTATTCATAATTCCGTGACTGATCCAACGGGTTTTACATACCAGGCTAGTTGGAATAATCCTTCGGGATGTTTAACTGTTGTTTTTATTACCGATGGAGCTGGTGAGGGAACGGGTTGGCTTGCAAATGCATCTTGCGGAAACCAATTTCAACCCTTTGAGGCGCACATGGAGGCTTATATCAATGGTGTTGGATCTGACGCCATAAACCCGACTGACACAGGGTTTGTCGATGTATGCTTTGGAGACAGTATTTTGTTTGTCGCGAAACCTGTTTTCCAGAATTCTTTAGACTCTACGGGTTATGGTTATTCTCAAAATGTTGATTTGGATATTGATTTTGAATGGAATATTACTGACGGAAATGTTTATCCGAACAATGATTCTATTTGGTTTATCCCGCCAGCTCGAGCAGGCTATCTAGTTGACTTAAAAATAGAAGACCAATTCCCATTGAATGAGCGCGTTAGAAGCAAGGTGAGGGTGTCCTTGCTGCCTAGCTTTGCAGGAACAGGGCCATTGCAGGATTCGGTTTGTTTAGGAGCCAGTACAACCCTTATTGGTGGTGTTACATCACAAGATACTGTAGGTATTGAAATTCCTTCTGGTTCATTTGAATTGGGCGGAAATTTTGCCGGATTAACCTACTTGCCTGATGGTTCGGGGCAACAATACGAAGCACCCATTACCATTAATGGATTTCCTGGAGGATCTACAATAACGAATGATCAAGATCTGAATCAAGTTTGCATAACCATGGAGCATTCTTATTTGGGTGATTTAGAAATTTGGTTGCAGTGTCCGAATGGCACCACAGTTCCCCTTGTAAATTCATACCCCGGAGGTTTTTTGCCAGGTGGGAGTTCTGGCGGTGGCACCTACATGGGTGACCCCATAGACGATTCAGGTGGGGGGGGTCCAGGTGAGGGTTGGGAATATTGTTTTAGTTCAGTATTTAATGATATTAATGGCTCGATTACAAATAATCTAGGCAACACGATACCTGCTCCTAATTTTGGAAATAATGGTCCATCTATAAATCCTAACAATGTATATCAACCGGAATCCTCATTTAACTCTCTTATAGGGTGTCCAGTGAATGGTAATTGGACAATTTTTGTACAAGACAACATTGGTATTGATGATGGTTATATTTTTGAATGGGGATTATTTTTTGATGCTTCCTATTTTCCTGGCTTAGGTTCTTATCAAACTTCTGCAGATACAAGTTGGTGGAACAACGACCCCACCATTATTTCAGGACAAAACGATACTTCCATTGTTGTTGAACCAACATCAATTGGAACCTATAGCTATGTTTTTAATATTATTGACGACTATGGCTGTCCTTATGACACGACTGTTTCATTTACGGTAACCGAAGGTCCTGAAATATTTCCAGATACTATCGCCTGCGATTTGGCTTTTCAAGTTTCTGGAACTGTAGCTTTTAGTGGAGGAGAGTGGTCAACCCTTGACACGGCTATTACAATAAGCAATAGTTTAGCTGATAACCCCCTAATTACTTCCTCGTCAGGAGGGTATTTTGATGTCTCGTACACTGACAACGAATGTAATGTTACTGTGACTTCTCAGATTCATTATCCTCCTTATTTGTATATTGAAATGCCAGATACGACTGTCTGCGAAGGTTCCAATTTTGAACTTGTCCCTATTGTGACTACCCAGGATTTAGACTCAGGATATGTTCCTTATATTGAATATAGCTGGAATGATGGGAGTACTGATTCCACTTTGATTATAAATGACGCTGGTGTCTATCAATTTGATGTTACCAATGAGTGTTACGTTGTTTCAGATGATTTCACAATTTTACCTGTACCTTCAATTCAAAATGATACCATTGTTTGTGATTATGCTTTTCAAATTATGGGAACCATTGCCCCTAATGGTGGTTTTTGGTCTTCCTCAAGTTCTGAAATTGATATATCTGGTGATGTATTAAATCCTGATGTTAGCACTTCTTTGGCAGGTCTTTATGATTTAACGTTTACAGATCCCATATGTGTGTATGACCAAACTATTTTTGTGTCTTTCCCTCCCAATTATAATGTTGTGGCTATCGACACTAGTGTTTGTATTGGTTCTACGGTTAACCTAGCTGCTATTCCTATTCCAGATGCAGTTCAGGCAGGGTATCCACTTGATTACGTAATTAATTGGAGTAATGGCGATGAGGGATCTGTTATTTCAGTGAATGAGGAAGGGATTTATACGGTAACGCTAAACCATCAGTGCGGATTAGCAACGGATGATTCTGAATTGGTGTTTTATGGTTGTGATCTTGAAGTGCCTAACATAATTGCTTTGTCTTCAACGGTGGGGAATAATGAGTTTTTTGTCAACTACAACGGAATTGAAGAATTCAATTGTATAATTCTAAATAGATGGGGGAATATGATTCACCAATATACTGATCCTGCTGGTGTTTGGGATGGAACAAATCAAAAAACTGGAAAGATTGCAACAGAGGGCACCTACTTCTATAAAATCGACGCGACCTTTGAAGGTGGAGAATCGGTACAAAAGCATGGATTTGTTGTGCTGATACACTAAGAAAAACTTAACTTTGTGTTTCTAATCAACCAAGAAATATGAAGCCATTTGCTGAAGAAATTTTAGAAGGAATACCTGTTCACATTCCTGAAGAAAAACCTATAGATTCCCAGATTAATCATGCCCCTAAGCGAAAAGAGATTCTTAATGCAGAAGAAAAAAAACTAGCACTCAAGAACGCGTTACGTTATTTTCCCAAAGCGCACCATGCGCAATTGATTTCTGAATTTTTGAATGAATTAAACACATATGGACGCATCTATATGCATAGATACCGTCCCAATCATGAGATTATAGCGCGTCCTATTTCAGAGTACCCCGGTAAATGTATGGAGGCCAAGGCAATTATGCTGATGATTCAAAATAACTTGAGCTTAGCGGTTGCTCAGCACCCTCATGAGCTAATTACCTACGGAGGCAATGGTTCGGTATTTCAGAATTGGATTCAATATCGATTGACCATGAAGTATTTGTCAGAAATGACTGAAGAGCAAACCTTAGTTATGAATTCAGGTCACCCTCAAGGCTTGTTCCCTTCGCATAAAAACGCTCCACGCGTGGTCATTTCAAATGGAATGATGATTCCTAACTATTCAAAGCCAGATGACTGGGAAAAGTTCAATGCATTGGGTGTAACGCAATATGGGCAGATGACTGCTGGGTCATATATGTATATTGGTCCACAAGGAATTGTTCACGGAACGACAATAACTGTCCTAAATGCCATTCGGAAAATGACAAAACCAAATGAATCAACACAGGGTAAGCTTTTTGTTACGGCTGGTCTTGGAGGGATGTCAGGAGCACAGCCAAAAGCAGGAAATATTGCGGGAGTGATTTCGGTAACTGCAGAGGTGAATCCTAAGGCGGCTAGAACACGGCATGAGCAAGGTTGGGTTGATGAAGTAATAGAAGATTTGGATGCCCTTTGTGAGCGTGTTAAAAAGGCAAAAGCAGATTTAGAGGTAGTGTCAATTGCCTACTTGGGCAATATTGTAGATGTATGGGAGAAGTTTGATACTGATAACATTCATATTGATTTGGGATCGGACCAAACCTCTTTACACAATCCATGGGCTGGAGGGTACTATCCCGTTGGACAAAGTTTTGAAGATTCAAATGAAATGATGTCGTCGAACCCTGATTTATTTAAGAAAAAAGTTCAAGCTAGTTTAATAAGACATGCCGCTGCCATTCAAAGGAACACCGATAAGGGAACTTACTTCTTTGATTATGGAAATGCATTTTTATTGGAAGCGACTCGAGCAGGAGCAGCATTGAGAGCCGAAAATGGGGATGATTTTATTTATCCTTCATATGTACAAGATATTTTAGGGCCCATGTGCTTTGATTTTGGCTTTGGTCCATTTCGCTGGGTTTGTGCATCAGGTGAACAAAGTGATTTGGACAAAACAGATGAAATTTCTTGTGCAGTTTTAGAAGAAATGATGCAAACGAGTCCTCCCGAAATAAAGCAGCAAATGGCCGATAATATTCAATGGATAAAGGGTGCTCGTGAAAATCAATTGGTAGTGGGTTCGAAGGCAAGAATCTTATATGCTGATGCAGAAGGTCGAATGAAAATTGCTGAGGCCTTTAATCAAGCGATCAAAGAAAATAAAATTGGACCTGTTGTTCTTGGTCGTGACCATCACGATGTTTCTGGAACCGATTCGCCTTATCGAGAGACCTCGAATATCTATGATGGATCGAGATATACAGCTGATATGGCTATCCAAAATGTAATAGGAGACAGTTTTAGAGGTGCTACATGGGTTTCTATCCATAATGGTGGTGGTGTTGGTTGGGGTGAGGTCATCAATGGTGGTTTTGGAATGCTCATCGACGGTAGTGAAAAGTCATCTCAACATATCAAGCAAATGTTGCATTGGGATGTCAACAACGGAATTGCAAGGAGGAGCTGGGCCCGAAATGAAAATGCAAATTTTGCCATTGCAAGAGCAATGGAAAAAGAACCTCTTTTAAAGGTAACGATGCCGCAAAAGGTTGAGGATGATTTACTTTCAAAATTAGATGTTTCTTAATGAAGCCTCAGAGGTTTCAGGGTTATTACTGGTTAATTTTATTGGCGCTGTTGTTATATGTTCCGTTCATTTTATTTGGCGGTTTTGGTACCTCAGATGATTTGTCGCTTGTGGCCCATATAGGTCCTGATTATTGGCAAGATTTAAAATATAGTCTTTCGAGATCTGGTCATATTTCGCGACCCATATATGGTTTTGTTCAAACAACGTTACTTCACTTATTTGGGTCAAGTTATTTGCTCTATAATATTTTTCGCCTATTGCTTTGGGCAGCTCTTATCTATATTGCTCATCTTGTTTTTAATAAGTCATTAGGAAGAAATAGTACCTTGCTGTTTTTGTTTTTTTTATCCTTTCCCATTTTTGCTTCTTCCCAGCTTTTTAATGCGATGCAAATGGGATATATATTGTCGATTATCTTTTTTCTTTTAGCGCTTAGAACCACTCAAAATCAAAAGGGTAAGGAGACATTTCGTTTTTATTTAGTGTATGTTTCTTGGTCTTTATTGGCTTTGCTCTCGTGTGAAATAGTTTTCCCTTTATTCCTTTTTCCGCTATTGCAGTTGCGGAGCACCTCCAAAAACTCAAGAGTATTTCGAAATGTATTGCTAATAACAGGATTGGTGTTTTTAGCTGTACTTATTTTAAAGTTTGTGATCGGGCCTTATTATCAAATTGGGGATACAGCATATGGCTTTTCTTTTTCAAGTCATTCGATTTTACAGGGACTATATTATTTCTTTGCTCTCTTTGTAGAGTTTCCTTTGCTCTTGTTGGAGGTAGTACCTTTTTATTTTTCTGAACCTCTTTTGTGGCTCAGTATTTTAGTGATTCCTTTGGTGTATTACTCAAATGTAGAATCCAATAAGCAATGGGATAAAAGAACCTTTCTGCATGCATTGATTACAATTTTTGCCTGCTGTTTAATTTTTATTCTTTCGAATTACCCCGCAGTAACTTATGGCTTATATAATAAGATGCTTCTTCCAAGTCATTTATTTGTTGCCCTTGTCCTAGCTTTGCTTTGTATTCGGCTATTAAATAGTAAACTTTATGTTCTATCTTATTTTATCGCCGTGTTGTGGTTCGCCTCAATGGAAATGCAAGTCATCAACAGCATAAGATCTTGGGACAAAAGAGTTGAGGTATATGATCGTATAGTTCCGATATTAGATGAAGAAAATGCCCTAGACTATATATTTGTTGAGGTTCCATATTTCTTAAATTCAAATTACAATAATGAACCTGTTTTTTCGCTTATTGAGGATTTTCAAGGGGGGCTTATTTTAAAAGATTATAGTGGTGATTCAGAACAAGTATTCCCTTTTACCTCCAAGATGCTTTCCGATTCATTGTATTGGTCTAATCATAATATCTTAAATGTCATTCGAATAAATCAAATAGATCGTTTTTCATGCCTATATTCTACGATTAAGTCAACTTATAGCTCTGATTCAATAGTCTATTATAATAGCGGTGCTGCTTCATTGCCGACTTCTAATTATTTTGCAAATCAAACTGAATGTAAACGTTCGGAGGTGCGTTCATGGTTATCAACATATTTTAAATGATTAGGTTCTTTGTTTTTTCTTGTTGGTTTTTTTGTTTTGCTTATCTCTATGGACAATTCCCAAGTGATGATACTCCGCTTAATGAAATTAGAATTTTAGCTTCACACAATAGCTATAAAAAGAAGCCACACCATAAGGTTTTACGTTTCTTGAAAAAGTTCCAGGGTCGGCTCGGTGAACAAAACAATCCGGATTATATTGATTACGAACATTTGCCTTTTTCGGAGCAATTTAATAACTACGGGATTAGAGGGATCGAGCTCGATGTTAATTATGATCCAAAGGGAGGCCACTACAAACGGAGGCGGGTCAATTTGTTCTTGCTAGGGCAAAGACAACGTCTGAAAGGAGGCGAGTTGAAGAAACCCGGATTTAAGATATTACATATTTCCGATGTAGACTTTGAAACCAATTATTTAACCCTCAAGTCGGCTTTAAATGATTTGAAAACTTGGAGTGAAGCACATTCTGGACACCTGCCAATATACGTCAATATAGAGGCTAAAGGTTCTCATCCTGCTGATGAATCTAAATCACTCAAACGCTTGGGCTTTCAAACTTGTATTCCATTTGACTCAATCGCCTATGTATCTTTAGAGTCAGAAATCAGTTCGGTGCTCAATCCAAATCAAATATACAGTCCGAAGCATTTTAGAGATACATGCTTAAGCCTGAGGTCAAGGATTAACACCTTGGGATGGCCTACGCTAAAAGAGGCGAGAGGCAAGTTTATTTTTGTCTTAGAGGGCAGTAATCAACATGTATATAAATCTTTTATTGACCCTCTCATGTTTTATTATGGTGATATTAATGATAAAAACACAGCTTTCTTATTAAGAAACGATCCTGTCGCTAGTAGCGCGGAGATTCATGATCTTGCTAAACACTTCATGATTAGAACAAGGTCAGATTCCGGGACAAGAGAATCTAGAGAGAATAATTATCATACTTGGGAGAGTGCTTTAAAAAGCCATGCTCAGATAATTTCCACAGATTATTATAAAGCAGATTCAAGATTTAGTTCCTACTCGGTAGGATTCCCGAATGGCTTGTTTGAGCTAATCAATCCTTAATTAATTTCTAACACTAAGCTGTAAGAGCTTTCTGTTGTCGATAATATCTGCTTTCTTGTAGAGACCATTAATCAAAAAGCTTTCTTCGGAAGGCTTTCTGTTTTGGTTGTAATTGATTGGCGATTTCACCATTTTAGTAACCATCTCTTTATTCATTTGCTCTTTTTCAACCTTAAAGCTTTTCTTTTCAATAGGTACATTTGCTGACTTTATGAAAATCTTATAAACGCCATTTTCCCCCGCCATTGCTTCTAGTGAAATATTTTCTTTATTGTTAATTGTCGAAAATAAAGCTCCTCCAACTTTTGCATCAATATTGTTGAGGCTCTTCAATGTTACGGATGGTGACTGAACTTGTAAATTCTGTTCTTTTGCGATTTCTTGAATCGATTTCCCTTCAAATTCCTTCATGATCATCTTAGCCTTCATGTCACGAATATAGTTTTTGCGTATTTCGTCTTCAACTTCATCAAAGCTTGGTGAACCTTTGGATCTTGAAGAATAAACCATACCGATCACGTAGGTGTTTTTATCTCTTATCGGTCGACCAACAAGGGTTCCTACTTGCGCTCCTTCCTTGTATGCAGCTCTTATTAGACGATCTCCAGCACTTGGACTATTCAAGTAGTTATCAGGAACCTCTGGGCTGTTGTCTGTTAATTTCACTGCTCTAGGCTTATAGGATCTAGCTCTGACAATTGAATCAAAAAAGCTTCTAATTTCCTTCTGCGAATTCAACTTAGTAACACCTTGGTAAAGGGAACTAAGCATATTATCTGATTCTTTTTCTTTCAGGCTCATCGTTTCTTCTGAAGGCTTGAATTCTTTGAAAATGGTAGCCAATTTTGGCAAGCNATTGTCATCTTTTTCAAGCACTTCAACAATGTGCGTTCCTAAAGTAGACTGAACAATGCCAATTGTACCCACTGCATTATTTGTNCAGAAAGCTGAAATTTCATTTCCGTAAAATTTCGTTCTATCTTGCTCAGGATAGTTTAATGTGAGTTCTAATAAATTATCAAATTCAACACTTGCATCCGCCGAGTTTGCTCTAGCTAAAGTTTCAAAAAGAGGATTTTTATTTTTTGCCTTTTGGAGCTGACCTAGTAAAGATTTAGACAAAGNAACAATCGAAGCTGAGTCTCTTTCTGGGCTAACTTCTAAAAGAATGTGTCGCGCTTTGATGCGTGAAGGTGTTTTTCCTAAGACCTTTGANACTGCATAATAATTTAAACCATTTGTTTTGGTTTTCATTTTTGGACCACAAGCATANGGNCCTACAACANTTCCGATGGNTGCATTACTAAATACACTGTCCATATTCTTTGGGTAAGTAAATAGTTCTTCAGCTTTAAAATGTCCTTCAGGAACAAAGGTTGATCTTGCGTTAAAAAATGACAGTTTGATATCACTTTTGGAATTTGAGAAGATAGTGTCGTTTTTTGCGTTTTGCAATCCCTCTTTGAAGGACGCATACATTGAATTGAAATTTGCCGTATCCTTTGCTGAAGGGGATTCGTCAATACTAAAGAATTTAATCACCTTGTATGCTTCGTCGCTTTGGTATTTTGCATCCCATTTGTGCTCTGAAAAATAAGCTGAAAGCTCTGTCTCTTTGACCTCTATATTCTCGTTTGGTATACTATTCGTGTTTTTTAAGACNTAGTCAATGTTTTTTCTTGCATTCTTTGCTGCGTAATCGTCCTCTGCTTCNAGNGTAGAAACATAAATACCTTGTGAAACNACATCCAAGTATTTTTGACGCATTCTTTGATTGGCATAATAGCGTTTGATGTCTTTCCATTGCGCTTTATCTTTTTTGATTTCACTTAGTTGCTTTTTTAATTTAACACGTCCGTCAATTTTCGATTGCTCCGTAATTTGGCCCGTTAATGAATCTGTAAAAAAGGATCTTATATTTTGGTCTGGACAAATGTCAAACCCATCTGTTGCCATCAGATAGCTATTGAGTTCTTTATCCGAAACAGAAATCCCTAAGCCCTGGTATTCCTTTGTCATCACAAGAGAGTCAACTAATATCGGCCAGGCAGATTCTTGGTATTTGGACCTAAGATAATTATATCGGTTGATGTCTACTTTTTCTCCAAATACATGACCAACGCCATATTCCCCCTCAANACCGCCACCTCTGGTACTAAAGTAATCTCCCGCAATAAAAGCGAGTAATGCGAGTCCAATGATGATAACGAGAAGAACGGACTTCTCTCTAATTTTACCAATTAATGCCATAGCTGTTAATAATTTTAGTCTGCAAACATACTAAGATTTAATGAGAAACAGCAGTAAAACCAAGAAAAAAAGGCCTATCGGCCTTTTCCTTTTCCATTGTTTTTGTTAGGTNTTTTTGGACTCGGTGTACCCTTGTCGTTCGAACTGCCAGACGGTTTATTTGACTTAACACCTGAACCCTTATTTCCTGAGGATGAAGTTCCTTTCGGTGCAGTTGTGTTTTTGTTGGATCCCGAATTACCTTTTGGAACTTTCGAAGGAGTTGGAGTTTGGNTTTTATTATTTTGGCCTCCATTATTTCCATTTGTCCCCATATTTCCTGATCCATTCCCTTGTTGATTTTCATCATCTACATTTCCACTAGGGTCATTTTGGCCATTATNACCATTAGAATTGTTATTGCCGTTTGACCCATTGCTTCCACCGTTTCCATTAGATCCGTTTAAACCATTGCTTCCACTGTTTCCATTAGATCCATTTAAACCATTGCTTCCACTGTTTCCGTTATTACCATTAGAGCCGTTATTCCCCGGCTGGTAGATCAACTTAATATTTGAATTTGCCGCACCACAGGTGTTCTCAATCCTAATGGCAAAAACATTGTTTCCAGGCATCAGGTTAACGGTAGCGCTTAGCAACTCGGTATTTTCATTGTAATCAAATTGAATAACAGAGCCATTTAATACCAGCTGAATATTTGANGCATCGAAGGCATTATTCGCCATGGCTTGAAGTGTNAAACTCTCGCTTGTCACNACTGTATTCACGAGTGCAGGATTAATCCAATTGACCGATGGGTTTTTGCATCTTAGAATTGAAATCGTCTCTGAGTCAGAACCACAGGGGCTAACAGCATAAATTGAGATAGTATTCATTCCGCTTATTAAGGGAATATTCCCGGTTAAATTCCCATTTGAAATTTGATAATATGCGCTGGAAATACTGTGACCGTTGACGCTAATAGTAACTGTTGTACTTGCTGCATAATTATTTATCGATACTGTTGTCAAAGGAACAGAGGAAGTCATGACCACAGATGGCGTTGAACTAGTCAATACAATTTGGGGGATTAAACAAGGTTCATAGCTTATAGAGATGCTTTCAGTATCCTCCCCACAAGGGTTTTTAGCCTTTAGAACAACAGAATTGATNCCATCTGTAAGTGTTACCTGAGCTTTAAGGATTCCATTGTTCAATGCAAAGGGAACAGCAGTACCTCCATTTACCAGGCTGATTTGACTCATGCTCGTTNTGTTTGATATTTTAGCAATGATTTGAACCTTTTGTGATGTGCTTTGAATGGAANTACTTGTTGGTACCTTCAGCGTNATANTAGGTGGTTGACAATCGTCANAAACAATTGTCAAGTTTTCACTTGCCTCTCCACATGGCGTATGAACAGTAATATTGAAAGTATTTAAGCCTGGGCCAAGTGTTACATTACTTGATAATTTGCCTTTTACAAAGGAAAAATTAATGTTTTTNCCATTGTGTTTAACAGATATTTCCTTATTCAGCTGNACATTGCTTAAACTTGCCATTATCGTGTAANCAGGGTTACTCACAGAAACATTGGTTCCTCCCGTTAAAGANCCCATGCTTGTGATTGAAATCGCAGGATCTTTGCAATCATTATAAATTATATGCAATGTCTCTATTGCTGTTCCGCAATCGTTAGAGGCACTAACAGTGAAATAATTATCTCCAGGAACGAGTGATATGCTGCCCGACAAAGTATTGTTCGCTGNATTGAATTGAAGACCTGAAAGATTCTTTCCATTTAGCTTATAGGATATATTTTGTGAACCAAAGATTTCATTCATGGTAATATTNAGAGCTAAACTCTGCTGCATTGTAACTAGACCTGTNTGCACTCCATTGAACACAATAGACGGAGGGATACAATTTTCAAAATCAATTGTAAATACTTCCGAATCTGAACCACAATCGTTTTGAACATCAACGGATATTGTATTNATTCCGGGTATNAGAACTAGTGAGAAGCTTAATAGCTGATTTGTAAAAGAAGCAGCTGACAGATTCATAGGCTTGCCATTCAGCTTTAAAGTGATATTATTTTTGGTAACATCTGTACCCGTAATTTGAATATCAATATTCTGATTCTGGTTGTTGCTTGTTGCTCCTGANGCCGAAGGATGAATCAACTCAATAAGTGGTGTTTCACATTGATTGTAGATAATCGTTTGGTTAATGGTTCCTTGACCGCAGTCATTCGCAAAGTCTATTCGAATCAAATTTTGTCCAGGTTCTAGAGATAAGTTGCTTTGCAAGAGCCCTGTTGACGGATTGAAGTTGAATCCAAAGANCTGGTTGTTGTTTACAAATAGCCTCACCATCGCTCCATCTGTGATTTCAAGTATGCTTGCTTGAACCATAACGCTAGGCGATTCAACTGTTGTANTTCCCAGGTTCATGAATACTCCAGTGGGNGCTTTACAATTTGTGTACTCAATATTCAGTCGATCCGTATCACTACCGCAGTTGTTCGCAGCAGAGATGAAAAAAGTATTGTTTCCCTCGGCCAATGTNACGGAAGCTGAAAACACATTTGTATTGAGATTATAGCTAAACAATAAAGGGTTTTGATTGATATCAGTGAATAGGATTTCAGAAGCGCTGTTTACATTAAGAATTTGCGCGCTTATGGACATCACCCCTTGGTTAACTTGCACGTCGTTCGCATTTAAAATGTTTACGACCGGCGAAGGACAAGGTGCATTGGTATATTCAATATTTATCTGGTCCGTATCCCCCCCGCAATTATTTATCGCAGAAATATAAAAGGTGTTACTNCCTTGCATCAAGCTAACCGATGCGGTCATCGTTCTTGTATTGAAGTCATAGTTGAAGGGAAGCGCAACTTGATTCGCGTTGGTAAAAGATATTTCAGAAATTGCGTTGATATTTTCAATCTGTGCACTAATGGNTATCGTACCCTGAGCAACAGATGAATTGTTTCCGTTTAGGACATTTACTTCCGGAGATGGACAAGTTATGTTTGTATGCTGTACAGTAATTTGTTCAGCATCACTCCCACAATTATTCGATGCGGAAACATAAAAGATGTTGTTTCCTTCTACAAGTGTTACTGACGCAGTAAGCATATTTGTATTCGCATTAAAACTAAATGGTAGGTAAACTTGGTTCGCATTCAAAAGCTTGATTTCAGCCGCATCATTGATATTTTCAACTTGCGCAGTAATAGACATCGTACCTTGAGTAATTGATACATTATTCGTATTCAAAATATTTACCACTGGCGAAGGACAACTTATATTGGTATACTGAACAGTTATTTGTCGAGCGTCACTGCCGCATTCGTTTGATGCTGAAATATTAAAAACATTGTTGCCGTCAACAAGCGTAACGGTGGCAGTTAGTAATTTAGTATTGACATCAAAGTTAAATGGTAAAGAAAGCTGGTTTCCATCCCTAAGCTTGATCTCAGACCCATTATTGACGTTTTCAACTTGTGCACTAATAATCATTGTACCTTGAGCAACGGAAGCATTGTTCGAATTAAAGATATTCACTATTGGTGAAGGACAGNTTGTAAAGCCTGAAGATGAGTTGTTTGTNTTTTGGATATTCAGCCTTTCTACGTCGCTGCCGCAATTTGTTGTTGCTTCCAGCGTAAAGGTNTTATTTCCTAGCACCAAAGAGACCGTTGCCGTTACATTGTTCGTCGTAGGGTCATAATCAAAAGGCANCGTCATATTGTTCTTATCTGTAAGCTTTATTTGGCTTACCGAATTTACATTCGTCAACTTTGCATTTATAACCAAAGTTCCGGAGCTAGAGGATGTGTTGTTTGCATTCAGAATGTCAACAACAGGCGTCGGGCAGCTCGTAAAATCAGACGCTGATGCCGGTGGCTTTGGTGCTGGTTGAGATGGGCGTGTGTTNTTAGATCCACCAAGNCTNAATCTTACAAACGCCGAGGTGTAGTGATATAAATCATTTTCTAGTCTTGGTGCTTCTGATATATATCCATCAAATTGATCTCCACGCGTGAATGTTGTTTTATGNTCTAAACCAATTGATGCATTGCCGAAATNATATGCCAAACCAAATCCGAGGCTGGGCATAAAATATTTTTGTCTGTCAATCAGATTTGTCTCATAATCAAAGTCCAAATCATTGTTCAGCATCTGNTCCTCAGAGTATAATAAAGGAATATCACCAGTTTCATCGAGCGTTGTCAAATCTGCCATAATTGATTTCCANGAAAACCCTAGGCCTCCGAANATATATGGGTCTACGCCTGTTTTTTCGCGTAGCCTATTCAGNTGTATGACCAATTCAAGGCTCAAACGATCCAATTTGGTGTAATAATTTGGAATAAATCCTCCGTAAGCACTATTGTATTGATCGTATATATCCTGTNCTTCTCCGATATTAGAAGTCANAGATGAATCAAGCTCCGTATTTTGTCCATACCAGTGCCCNCGCAAGTATCTTCCTCGNAGGTCAAAGCTCAACATTTTACCGTATTCGTAATTGTAAGATTTACCGAGGAACAAACTCCAGCCTGTCGGATTTGTGGACCTTAATGATTCTGATTGAGGCTCTCTTNCATCCCAGGAATTGTCAATATCTGAACTGCTCCAGGTTGCTCCGTAGTTAAATCCAATAAACCATTTGGAGTCGTAATTATTTTTATTCTTTTGTCCATGGATGCTTCCAAAGATTAATAATGTAAATGCGAGGAGGTATAAGTTTTTCATATCATTATNGTTTTCNTACCGATGTGTAATTATTATGCCAAAGTAATTAAAAATCATACGAGTTGTTTTNCCATGTGAATGAATGGGCTTGTATGACCTTATTTTATTATGCTNTTGAGCAATTGTTAAAGTTCTGTTATTTTATTTTTCAAAGTATTCGTAGCTTGTAAAACGAATAATTTCCATGAAATTCGTACTTGGATTCCGGCGTATAAGAGAATATAGAAGCTGTGTCTTTGTATCATAAATGATTTGTAAGTCATTTACCAGAGTATTCATTTTTTTTTGCAATCGTTCTGTAATATTTCCAAATGGATCATAGGAAAAAGTAAGTGTTTCGACAGGTTCTATATTTTTGTCGTAATAGGTATCAATTCCTTTCAAATAACCTTTTTCGTCATAGTTATATTTCTTAACAGAAATCGTCCCGCTTCTTTTGAGCTTATCTTGAGAGGAAAGCAGATATCCATCTTCGTCAAAGGTGTCAAAGGAGATCAGATAGGGGAGGCCGTAGGAATTATGTGTGGTTTTTTTTATCCCATTGTAGCTATATGTTTCCTCGTTTATTTCGGTTCTAGTCATTGTATTTCCATTAATATCAAGACTTACACGGAAATTCACAATTTTAATGATCCTTTGAAGACTATCATAGCCCATCTCTTTTTCAGTAATACCTCCATACTCACTTTTTTTTATGGAGCTTAATGCACCAACTTTATTATAGCGGTAGTAGTGAACAAGCGTATCNAGTTCTTTCCCGTTCCATTTTAAATCTACAATTGCAGCAAGTCTTCCTTGTTTATCAAAAGTATAGCTGTAGCTCCCGGGAACTTCTTTTATCCGTTCTCCACTCTTTTTGAAAGAATAAGAACCTTTTATCTTTTTAATACCGTTTTTTTTGATGAATTGTTCATTGAAGAATTGTGGAGCCTCGAAAGCCTCTCCACGTTGATTCAGAATCATTTGGCCTATTGATTGAAGGCTATATATACAGGATAAGAAATAAAAAATATAATTCTTCAATATCTATGCTAAATTAAGAAGTAGTTTCTTCCAACCAAGCTCATTTTCTAAGATTCCTGCAATTGAGGAAAGTTCTACGCGTTCTTGTGTCATGGAATCTCTGAAACGTATGGTTACGGTCTGGTCTTCTTTGGTTTGGTGGTCTATCGTAATGCAAATTGGTGTTCCAATGGCATCTTGTCTTCGATACCGCTTCCCAATTGAATCTTTTTGGTCAATTTGGAAGTTGTAATCAAACTTCAGCGTATTTGCTAATTTATCGGCAATGTCCGGGAGCCCATCTTTTTTTACCAAGGGTAAAATTGCCACCTTNACAGGCGCNAGTGGCGCAGGGATCTTTAATACGGTACGTGTAGTATTTCCTTCTAGCGTTTCTTTTTTGAAAGCCGCACTAAGAACAGCTAAAAACATTCGATCTAAACCAATTGAAGTTTCAATCACATATGGCACATAGCTTTTGTTTGATTCGGGATCAAAATAGCTGAGCTTTTTGCCTGAATGCTCCTCNTGCTGTTTTAAATCAAAATCTGTTCTAGAATGAATGCCCTCAAGCTCCTTGAATCCCATNGGGAAATCAAATTCTATATCGCATGCTGCATTTGCATAGTGTGCAAGTTTTATATGGTCATGAAATCTATGCAAATCGTCTCCTAGGTTTAAGTTTTTATGCCATTGTTCTCTCTGAGACTTCCAATAGTCATACCATTTTAGCTCTTCTCCTGGCGGTACAAAAAACTGCATCTCCATTTGTTCAAATTCACGCATTCGAAAAATAAATTGTCTAGCTATAATTTCGTTTCGAAAGGCTTTCCCAATTTGCGCAATCCCAAATGGAATTTTCATTCGGCCAGATTTTTGAACATTTAAGAAGTTGACAAAAATACCTTGCGCCGTTTCTGGTCTTAGGTAAATGGTTGAAGCATCTCCAGCTACTGATCCCATTTCTGTTGAGAACATTAAGTTAAACTGCCTTACCTCTGTCCAGTTCTTCGATCCAGATATTGGACATGATATTTCTAGATCGACAATTAAGTTTCTGAGCGATTCTAGATCATTTTCCTCTAATGACTTTTTCATTGAGGCCTCTATATCATCTATTTTTTTTTGGTTGCGAAGAACATTTGGATTGGTTTTTCTGAACTCCGTTTCATCAAAGTTTTCCCCAAATCGCTTTTTACCCTTGGCAATTTCCTTGATGATTTTTTTATTGATTTTCTCCATATGNTCCTCTAAAAGTACATCTGCGCGGTATCTTTTTTTGGAGTCTTTGTTGTCAATTAATGGGTCGTTGAATGCGTCAACGTGTCCTGAAGCCTTCCAGGTTTTTGGATGCATAAATATGGAGGCGTCAAGACCAACAATGTTTTGGTGTAGTTGCGTCATTGATTTCCACCAATATTGCTTGATGTTATTTTTGAGCTCTGCACCCAGTTGTCCATAATCATANGTTGCTGCAAGGCCATCATATATTTCCGAAGAAGGAAAAACAAAACCATATTCTTTGGCATGCGAAATGATTTCTTTCAGCTTATCTTGTTTTTGTTCCATGTAACAAAGATAGTGCAGTTCTCTACTTTTTGAAGAATAATGGGATAAATAATAAGGGAATATTATATTACTTTTGATTCATGATTTTACAGCTTAACCAAACGGAATTCATTGACACCTTGAAACCAATTGATTTATCAATAGAGCTCATAGCAAAGGGGCAAAGCTTAAAGGCATGGGGGCAGGGAGATCCTACAATAGAACCGGTTCGGGACGACAACTTTGTTGGGAGTGTTGCCGAAGGAGGTGTTGTAAACTTTAAAAACATTTTTTTTAATCCCCACGCCCATTTAACCCATACGGAATGCTGTGGTCATATCACAAAGGAGTTTCATTCTGTTAATGATAGCCTAACTAGATATTTTTTTAACGCTCAGCTGGTGACTATTGAGCCAAAGAACATAAATAATGATTCAATCATTACTTTGGAACAGATTCATGACCTTCATCTAGATGAAAATACTGAAGCAATTGTAATAAGAACCCTTCCAAATAATGAATATAAAAAGAGTTGTACCTATACGGGTACGAATCCGCCATATATAGATCGTAAGGTGGCTCAATTTCTAATAGATAAAGGAGTAGAGCATCTGTTGGTTGATTTACCTTCCGTTGATAAGGAGCAGGATGATGGAATACTTGCTTTTCACCACGCCTTTTGGAATGTTCCGGCAAATCCAAATAAGACGAGAACTATTACAGAGTTTATCTATGTTCCATCAAATGTTGAGGATGGTCTATATATTCTAAACCTACAANTGAGCGCCTTTAGTAATGACGCCAGTCCAAGTAGACCGATATTGTATACTAGAGAGAAAAGAAAACCTTGAGAAAATCTCTTCTTGGAATGTAAGGACAGGGCTTCTCACACAGTTGGTCCAAGTTGGACCTTGCTAAAACTATTAAACTCTTATCATTAGATGATACAAATCTAGCTTCTCCAAGCAAGATTCTAAAGTTGCGTGAGAAGGGACCTGTTTATCCTTATGTACAAAGGTATGAAAAAAGCTGAAAAATTAAGCTTGTNAGGCCTAGAAAGATTGACTTATGCAATAAATCTACTTTGTTCTGAAATTATATCAAACATAAAAAAAGGCCTNNAAAGGCCTTCATTATTGATTGTTTGTGTTACTGCAAGATATTAAATAANGTACAGGAACTTCTTATGCAATGACCCTGGCGGGTCGACTAAAACTATTAAACTCTTATCAAACTAGAAATAAACTGCTTCTCCAAGCAGTTATCTTTTGCATAAGAAGTTGCCTGTGTCTCTCCTTATTTCACTTCTAAGATAGATACTTAAGTGAGCTTGTTTAGTCTCGATGAATATTTATATATTCTTGTTGAAGAAAAGGGTATTTTCACTTATTATTAGTGTTTTTAGATGGGTCTAAAATGAAAAAAGGCCTCGAAAGGCCTTTATATTGATTGTTTGTGCTACTGCGGATTTTTAAANAAGGTACAGGAACTTCTCATGCAATGACCCTGGCGGGTCGACTAAAACTATTAAACTCTTATCAAACTAGAAATAAAACTGCTTCTCCAAGCAGTTNACTTTTGCATAAGAAGTTGCCTGTGTCTCTCCTTATTTCATNNCTAAGGTATGCAGTTGTAAGGGTTTTACAGGAGTGGAATGAATATACCCAAGTGAAGGGTGAAAATAAGGCACGATTCACTTATTATTTGATTATTTATCAAATTCTAAACGGCCATTTAGCCATTGTCCATCAATTGATGCATTGTGTTTTTTGTAAAAGTCAATTGCCGGTTTATTCCAGTCGTATACTTGCCAATCNAGCCTTCNAGCCTTTACCGATTTAGCGACTGATATCANGTGTTCAAACAAAATAGTTCCCGCACCCATGTTTCTGTAACTTTCTTTTACATATAAGTCTTCGAGATATACGCATTTCCCCTTCCAAGTTGAATACGAGGTGTAGTATAATGCAAAACCAATAATTTCATTTTGTAGCTCTGCTACCAATGCATGGCAGATGGATTCTTCAAACAAATGGGCCCTTATTTCTTCTTCAGTATTCTCAACGGCATCCGGTTCTTTTTCGTAGACCGCGAGCTCTCTAATCAATAAAAGAATATCTTGCTCATCCCCCGGTTTAGCTTCTCTGACTTGGATCATTGTACACCTGCTAGATTAAATCTTATTTTGAAACCAGTATTTATATTTCCTGTAGGATAGCTCGTTTGAACCTTTGGAGTATTTAGGTTTTGATCGTAGTAAAACATCAAAGTAAGGTTGTTTGTTATGTTGTAATCTGCCGAAATCTTTATGGCAACAGTTTTTTGTCCTGCCGTGGCTTGATTCGTATTTTCTACTATTTTTCTAATTACCGTAAGATTGTCTCTAAAAGAAAAATCGAATTTAATATTTACATCACTTGATTTTATATTTCTAAATGGCAGCTTTACATCTTTAATCCGTGCAGCTGTTCCAATTACAATTTCTTCAGATAAGGATTCGGTAACCTG
The DNA here is from genome assembly GCA_002167775.1 of Crocinitomicaceae bacterium TMED16. Lineage (GTDB taxonomy): Bacteria > Bacteroidota > Bacteroidia > Flavobacteriales_D > Crocinitomicaceae > UBA952. Next base: position 42,322 of record NHBV01000032.1, read on the forward strand.
ATTATTACTTAATGCTAAAGTTGCTTGACGGTCTTTTTTGTACTCAAACCTCGTTTGAAGTGTATGATTTCCAATGATCCAATTGGCATCAATTCCGATCAATGGTGAGAAGCGTTCACTGATAACGACATTTTGAATTTGCATCTCAGGAATGTAGTTGTTGTCAATGTCTAGTGCCGTTAAGTTACCTTGGGCATCAGATTCTGAATTGAGGTTGGTTTGCATTCCATTTAAAGATACTGTTGAGCTGTAGCCGTGTCTAACGATAAATGATTTCAAAAACTTTTTCGTCCATTTGTACTTTGTCAAGCCACTNTAATTCACAGACCAATTTGGTAGAGGCAAGCTTTGCATCGGGTNAATATTTCTATCATTGATTGTCGAATTATTGAANGCGGTCATAAAGGATCCTAAAACGACATCCTGCTGACTACCCGAATAACCCGAATAATATCCCCCAGGACTGGTGAGTGACGAATTCGAATTTTGGCCTCCAATCAATTGAGAAACTTCNTCTCTATTGTTGAGCAATGCATCAAAAACACTAGACTGATACTGCGCTCCNTGTTTAATAAAGGATGTTCCCCAAGTAATTGTTGAATAGGTGAGGGTAGAGGTTTGAAACCTACTCTGTCCTTCAAATGCAGCCGCACTCTCATTCCATCTATAAAACTCACCTGAATTATCGGAATAATTTCTATTTAAATTCAAATCAATATTCACATCTTTAAACGGCTCAAGTGTCGCTCTCATCGTAAGATTCGCTGTATGCGTTGTGGCATATTGTGTGTTGAGGTTCTCATTTCGAATCAACCAATCGTTTTCTGTTGCTAAATTTGAAATACTGTATCCGTTTGATCTTCCAAAGATGTCATATCCTTGCTGTCCGAATACAAATCCGCTCAGCTGTGAGGTGGAGCTATTCATTCCAAGAAATCTTGATTCTTCGCCATATCCGGGTAATATTGTACCGTCATTCAAGGCATACGTTCCCGAAATATTTCTTACGGTCATAATGATTCTAGCAAAGAAGCCAATGATTTTAGGCACCTTGCGTTTAGCCCTTTCTTCCTTGCGCACTTTGCGCTTGTGTACTCTATTCTTTTTCTTATAGGCCTTTAATTCTTCTTTGTTCATGGAGTCAAGTGGTTGGTCGGGTTCGAGGTCTTCCACAATAATCCATTCCCATTTTTTCTTCTCTTCGTTATCAGTATTTTGTTCGGTCCCACCAGAGTTTCTGCTTCCAGGCCCAGACCTTGGATTCAACCTTCCTCTTGAGTTTCTTCCTTCAGAGAGGATCTTTTTAAAGAAAGGTACTTTGTTATATAGGTTTACAAAGTTGGCTTGGGTGGTCATATTGATATTCCTGCTGTTCTGAATCGTATTTCCAAAATCACTTTGTCCTAAAGGAGCTCTTGCCCAATTATAGCCTCCAGTATATTTAACATTGGCATTGATCCAATTTGTTAAAGGGAATTTATTGAATGGAATTTTATAATTGACCGTGAAGTTTTGGTTGTATTGCATTGTCTTTCCCAGTGTCGACATTTGCGAACGAATGGTATCTAGAAATTCTTGGTATCCTTCAGGGTTTTCGTTTCTATCCACGCTATTGTTCCCTTCTTCAAAAATTGATTGATTACGTGCACTAAATGTTGTTTTCAGGTTTCGTGTAATATCGTATCCTATTTCATATTTCCTATTCCAATCAAAACGTTTCAAAAAGATAGGATCAAACTCGTAGTCTGGAACTAGGTTGTTTCTCACCTGACGCTCATTATAAATTCGCGAGTAGTCATTGGTGAAGGACATGTTTTTTGGCATCAAGAAGAGGTTAAAGTCTTTGATCAGTTTTAGGTATTTTGATTTCTGAACTGGCTTCCATTTTTTAAATGGCTGAATTGGTTTTCCTTTAAAAGTGTAGTTGTAGTTTAAGGCACCGGTCCATGTTTTTGTCAAATCTTTTTTTGTGTTGAAGTCTCTCTGCAGGTTCTCTGCATATGCGTAGCTTGCGGCCCAATTAGAAAGTCTCCAAAAGTGATTTTTACTGCCTGCTTTTGCCTCTTTTCTGACATTGGTAAAGTTGAATGATTTTCTTTCGTTGAAATCCTGACCGAGCTTCATTCTTCGGCGACGCGTCGCATCATCGTAGTCAGCAAGCTTTATATCCGGGTTAAATGGGTCGTACTCAGGGTTTACCAATCCAAGTGAATAGCCATAAAAGAAAGGTAATGAAACCCGAGCTTGCTTACCAAAAAACTGTCCGAGCTGAAAAGTAGAATTCAAATCAAATCCAATCTGTTCATTTCTTTGTCGGTCTTGCACTCTGCTGTCGACACTCCCCCAATTGATTCCAGAATAATTACCAGAGGCATTAATGTTTGCAAAATCAGCAAGCTTTAGCTGTAATTGACCGACTGCGGCAGATCCTCCTTCGCTGACAAAGTCGGTAAGCCTCATCTCATTGACCCAGACATTTACACATTCTGCCTCTCCATCATCTGGTTGCCAAATATTATTTGGGTCATTTTTCAGAGGGTTTCTCACCCCAATCATAATCGTCCTTAATCCTTGAAGGTTTGGACTTCCTTTTACTTTAATTCTTCGTTCGTTATTTTTTGGATCTGTTTTGGAATATTCAACGATGTAGGATATACCTGTTCCGCCTGCCTCAACAACTGCATTTCTTTCTTTTTTTAGGTTAATTAGGTCGTCGAAAACAATTTCAATATCATTGGCCGCTGGCCATGCATCATCTGCACCGTGGTTGTACCATTGCGAGACATCCATAGGTAGCTCATATTCATAGTAATTATCGACAAAGTCAGTTCCTAGCCTTACAAATAGGGTGAGTTCGTGGTCTTCTAAGGTATTGGGAACAACTTCTTCCGCATGTACAAACATTTTAAGCTTTTTATAGGTACGCACATCGAATTGTACATTTCTGTATGCAGCTCGGGCATCACCATCCTGTAGGTTACAGATTTCAAGAACGAGAGATTGCTCGTTCATTTGTCTTGCATAAGGTTGTGAAGGATCTACCTCTCGCTGAATTCCAGGTGGAACGCTGTAGTTGATCGGTTGTCTTTGTTCATTTTCTTGGATATTTACTGCACCTATATTGAAGGTCGTTAAATTTGGATCCTGTTGAATACTCAAGCCGGGTTGGGTAAGATCTTCCAAAAACCTTCTCCATTCTCCTCTTATGAGCTCTAATCTGGCAAAACGAACAACAACTTCCTCATCGAAGTTTTTCAAGAACATACGCATAAAACGAATGGATCTAAAATCCTGAATCCCATTGACTCGCTTTTCATAGTCGGTAATTGGAACCTTGAATTGATACCAGGTTTCTGTTTTATTTCCGTTTGTATAAACCTGTTTATTGGTAATATAATTGCTGCCTTCTTGCATGTCATTTCTTCTCAAGCTGACTTTATATTGGAAATAACTTTCTGTTTCGGAAAGGTTGTTATCTTGATTAATGTCCTCAATATCAGGCATATTTGTTGCTTGCGTTGGATATCCATCTGAATTCAAAGAAGTCGAGAACTCTATCGTTGGAGAATTGCCCTCCATTCCATTGAAATCCTTGTAGCGCTCTAGGATGTCTGATTCGGCGCTATCAAAATCATCATCCAAATAATAGTTGTAATTGTCTCCCGAAGGATCACCAATGAGTTGATCTTTCGTTCCTGGAGTCATCGTTGGATGATTATTTACCCAAGAAAGGTAATCCTGAAAAGCTATAGCTTCTTCGGTGTTGTCCCAACCATCTAGTCCAACATCTTGGTTGAGGCGCGAAGCAGGGTCATTGTCAAAGGCATTGACCACAACTTGTTGTGTTGAAACACGAGCCCAATCTGTGGTATCAATATTGTCATCGACAGAGACTCCTTGCGGCGGGAGCCCGTTTTCAAAACTTTTTCTTGAATCCGGAAGGACATCCTCTGAGATATTACCTAAATTGAAATAGATGTCTCCACCATTATGAAAAGCATTGGTGTCAACTCCTTCTGCATCTTCATTAAAGGGATCTAGTACCCAAAACTGAATGAATTCGATGTTTGCAACTTCAAAATCGTTTGTCGTTAAGCCGCGCATAATTCCTCCCCATCTTTCCTCCGGGTTAACGAATTGACCAATAGAATCTACTGTATTTGTCGTGTCGTAATTGTACATTCCCCTCTCTTTTGGGTAGTAAGCTAAATCCAAAACAGGAATATTCTGAATACCACCGTAGGGAACGTCTACAAGTGGGAAAATATCATTTTGGTTCACGAGTCTCATTCGACTATCACTGGTAATTGCACCACCATTATCGAGAATGTGCTGAGGTGTAAGTGAGGTACCTCCACCATTAAGTACGGGGTCAATAACGTACCAGGCAGTCTTAGCCCGATTGAATCCTGCTGATAAATCCTTATTTGTTGCCTCTGGAAAGAGATCTGGTTGCCCTTGAGGGATCGAGGCGAGACGCCACGCATTGATGTTTCTAAGGTCAATTGCACTCTGTGCGGCTTCAAAGTCATCGATGTAGGAGGTTCCTTCTTTTTCAATGGCTTTTGGTTGACCAGGGATTAAATGCGCGAATTCTCCCGTAAAGGATAAGGTGGACATTTGTTTGGTTGAAATAACAGGAAGAAAATCAACAAGCTTTGTTAAAAATGGAACGTCCGTTCTGAGCGCTATATCTGCACCAATCACATTGTTTTTAAAGGGTTCGCTTCCAAAGTCAACTTTCTGCGTAACAGGTCGCTCCATCATTCTTACCCAGGTCGCACCTAATTTCAAACGGTCACTGAACCTATATTGGTATCGGCCTCCAATCATGGACCTTGCTTGGAATCCAAATACAGAATTGCTCTCAATGGAAATCTTTATTGGTGTATTTGATTCTAGAATACCTGTATTTAAAATTTTCACCCGACCAAAAGCATAATCCACGGTATAGTCAACACCCTCTACTAGCCTAATTCCTCCAGCCGTTACAGAAACAGATCCCTCAGGAACAGACATCACGTTTAGTGGTATGTCAGAAGTAATAGACGACTGATACTCTCCTTTGAACACAAATCGGTTCTTACTTGGAATCTGTTGTGCCGCTGTCTTTGTTGAATCATAAAGCTCGTGAAATGCAATTTTGTCAACGGTAATTCCCGGAATCCCTGCTTCAACTAGTTTACTCTCAAGCGTCTTCCCAAACGGCTCAACTGTTGAAAAGAAGATACGCCCATTTTTCTTATTGATCGTTCCACCGTTATCAATTTTGTTTTGGATTTGGTTGAATGGCGCAAAATCAAAAACACCATCTGAAAATGGTTGGTTGTTTTGATTGATTTTATCCATGTCAATAAGCGTGACAATCTGTTTTGTATCAACACCGTCCAATGGAATAATCGGAAGCTCAACAGAGGTTTCGGGATTGTTATATAAAACGTCGATCTTGAACCCTAATTGATCTACCTGATAAGCACCAATCGAGTAGACATTTTTCATCATGAGGTCCCAGATCTTGTTGTTGGGATTTGTGATTGTTGGTTTAAGTAACTTTAGAATAAGTGCATCTTGACCAGTTGATCCATCTGTTGAAAATTCTCCCACTTGATAGGTTTCTCCGCGATAAGTATATTCATATGCCACTGATAAAATTTCATCGTTATTAAGAGGGCTATTTAAAGAAATATATCCAAGAAGTGCATTATAGGTAAAGTCGCTAGTTTCAAGTCTTCTCGCATTTTCAAGTTTCTCATACTCAACGGCTTGCTCGAACGGTCCAGGACTAGAAAATTGAGAGCTCAGTGTACCTACTGAATTTGCGAATCCTCTTATGGCTGGTTGATTAGCAGCCCAGTTGTACAAATCATTGGCTTCGTTACGTGGAATTTCATTTACGGAATACCCACCTGGGTTTCCCTGACAGTTATCTGACTTTGCTTCCCCTAGATCTGCAAATGAGATTACGTTTCTTGTGTTTTCAATGCTGTTGTTTCTGTTTGTGACCCATACCTCTATTCGGGTAATATACATCGTCGAACTTACTACAGGTAGGGTTGACATGGCCTCATCATAATGCTGCTGGTGATAAAGGTTTAGAAAATAGTGTCGGTTCGCTTCATAATTATCGGCACTCAGCTCGAATTCTTGAATTTGGGCCTTTCCACTTACATTAATTTCATTTCTTTTGCCTTTTGATGAGGCCGCAATTAAGTCCACTGTTGCACGGCCAAATTTCAGCTGTGTTTTGGCACCAAATAAAGTTTGCGAACCCTGAATAAGTGATGTGGGAAGATCTAAAGCAACATTCCCTAGTGCGATTTTTTGAAGAATTTGATCTTCGTCTCCTGTGTGTTCTAAAGTTGAAATGTTTTCAAAATCGAAGGAAGCCTGGGTGTTGTATTTTGCGCCAATTTTCAATTTTGTACCAATTTGGCCAACAATATCCATGTTGATATTTTGTTGAAAGTCAAATCTTGTGACCCTTCGCTGTCTCAGTGGCAGCAGCGGGTTGTCATATCTTGATGAATTTACACCCAAGGCAAGTTCAATGTTTCCCTGTGGTTTTATGGTTATTTGGTCTGAACCAAAAAAGTTTTCAAAAGCCTTACTTCCAATCTTGATGGGCAACTCAAAAGCCCTGTTTTCCTCTGTTTCTTCCTCTATGATTTCTAGCCAATCTTGGGACATTGATTTTTCTCTTTTGAACTCTAAATATTCATCTAAGGTCAGAAATGAAGGGTTTCTGTAGTCCAGGCCGTTTCCCATTGTTTCAGAAAAAATATAGGTGCCGGTTAGTGGATCGTAAGAAATATTTTGATTTAGCGAAGAAGGGTCTCCNAAGTCAAAGCTTTGNGTTTCTACTTGAAAAGGATTTTGCGCATTGTAAATNGGGAAAGGAAGCTGAATGGTATCNCCTTGCGCAAAGTAGGACCAACTCAANAGATAAAACAAGAGCGAAATGCCCCATTTTACTGACGTCTNATATGTTTTACAAATGTTCAATTTACAATAGCTTCAGTGCCTCTTTTATGAGCTCTTCAACAGAATTAGCCCCAGAATCTAACTTGTTTAAAGTTTTTTCTGCAGCTTTTTTGTCGAACCCTAGAGAAACTAAAGCATTTAACGCGTCAAACCTGTTTGTATTGTTTGTTCCGTTAATATTTTCCACGTCTGATTCGAATGCCAAAACNTTGCCTTTTAAATCAATGATCACGCGTTGTGCAGTTTTTGCACCAATTCCTTTGACACTCTGAATTGTGGCAACATCATCACTTTGGATAGCATGTGCTACATCTGCAGGAGTCAGCGAAGAAAGCATGATCATTGCGGTGTTTGGTCCTATACCTGATACACCAATTAGAAGGTTGAACATATCCCGTTCTTCTTTAGTGTAAAAACCATAAAGCAGCTGGGCATCCTCTCTTACAATAAGCTTGGTATGTACTCGGATAAATTCACCATCAGGNAGAGCGCTGTATGTATTTAGCGATATTTTTATTTCATATCCCACTCCATTACAATCTATTAATAGATCAGTAGGATTTTTTTCAATTAATTTTCCTTGGATTTGGGCAATCATAATTATTTGTTTTTTGCGTCGATTACAGCAATTTTAACCATGTTGATGATTTCTCGAACACTAGCACCGAGCTGTAGAATGTGAATCGATTTTTTGAGGCCTATTAGAATTGGTCCTACGGCATCTCCATCCACCATATTTTGAAGTAGTTTATANGAAATGTTTCCAGCTGAAAGGTTCGGNAATATCAATGTATTGACATCTCTATTCGCAATTTGCGAGAATGAAAACTTTTCATTCATNAGATCTGTATCAAGGGCAAAGTTGGCTTGAACTTCACCATCAACAATAATATTTGGATGGTTTTCATGCAGTATTTTTACGGCTTCACCCATTTTTTCGGCATCCGCTCCAGGTGAAGAACCGAAGTTAGAATAGCTCAATAGAGCGATTCGCGGGTTTACCTGAAATTTCCGTATTGTTTTNGCCACATTCACCGTAATCTCAGCCAATTCTTCTGCAGTTGGATTTAGGTTNATGGTAGTATCCGCCAGAAACANAGGTCCTCGCTTCGTATTNAGGATATACATCCCCGAAATNATTTTGACATCTTTTTGCATTCCTACTGAGCTTAAGGCTGGTTTGATGCAAGATCTATATCCCCTTGTCACACCAGTAATCATGGCATCAGCATCACCCTCATTGACCATCATGGATCCGAAATAGTTTCGTTCTCTCATGATTTGAATGGCTTCGAATTCAGTAAAGCCTTTTCTTTTCCTCATTTCAAAGTAGGACTGGCCATAGAGTTCTCTTCGCTCGGCTTCTTCATCTCCTTTTGGATCAACAATTTCTACTTCAGGAAGCTCAATCGCATACTCCTCCATTAGCGCTAAGATTTTCGACTTTCTCCCNAGCAGCNCGGGNATGGCAANTCCTTCTTCATAGGAAATTTGAGCAGCTTTCAGAATTTTGATATTGTCTCCTTCAGTAAAAACCACTTTTTTCGGGCTGNTTTGTGCTTTCAAGGTGATGTCTCTCAACAATTTATTATCAAGACCAAGTCTTTTTTTGAGNTGGTGCTCGTATTTTTCCCAATCNGTGATTGGTTGTTTTGCCACTTTTGANTCCATAGCGGCTTTCGCGACTGCAGGAGCAACTTTATATATCAACCTTGGATCAAGCGGTTTTGGAATGATTTGTTCTTTCCCAAATGAAATTGATTTTTCACCATAAGCCTCAATAACTTCCTCAGGGATTGTTTCTTTTGCGAGGTCTGCAATTGCGTGAACTGCTGCGAGTTTCATTTCTTCATTAATGGTCGTAGCACGGACGTCTAAAGCCCCTCTNAAAATAAAAGGGAAACCTAGCACATTGTTGACTTGGTTGGGNTGGTCGGAACGACCCGTTGCCATAATAATGTCTTTCCTCGCAGCGGTTGCTTGTTTGTAAGGTATTTCTGGTTCTGGATTTGCCAAAGCAAAAACAATCGGATTTTTTGCCATATCAGCAATCATTTCCTTNGATACNAGACCTGCTCTTGAGAGGCCTAAAAATACATCTGCTTTTTTGAANGCATCTTTGAAATCAATATCAGATTTATGCACTGCATAAGGTGCTTTCATTTTGTCTAGCCCTTCTCTTCCTTTCCAAATCAGTCCTTTGGAATCGTACATAAATATATGCTCAAGCTTGATGCCCANTGAACGATACAATTTTACGCATGAAAGCGCGGAGGCTCCTGCACCGGAGACAACAACTTTAACTTTATCTATTTTCTTTTTCGCGATATCTAGCGCGTTTAAAAGCGCAGCTGATGAGATAATGGCAGTTCCATGCTGATCATCATGCATNATGGGAATATTCAGCTCCTCTTTCAATCTTGTTTCAATTTCGAATGCTTCNGGTGCTTTGATATCCTCTAAATTTATCCCTCCAAATGTCGGTGCGATTGCTTTGACCGTTTGAATAAAAAGTTCAGGGTCTTTCGCGTCTATTTCAATATCGAATACATCAATGTCGGCAAATATTTTAAATAANAAACCTTTCCCTTCCATGACTGGCTTTGATGCCTCTGGTCCGATGTCTCCAAGACCAAGGACCGCTGTACCATTAGAAATTACCGCTACTAAATTCGCTTTGCTCGTATACTTGTAAACNTCATCTATATTTTCTGATATGCGAAGACACGGTTCTGCTACGCCCGGNGAATAGGCAAGAGAAAGGTCTCGTTGCGACGCATGAGGCTTTGTTGGTATTACTTCTATTTTCCCAGGTTTTCCCGAGGAATGATAATCTAATGCTTCTTGTTTTCTTACTTTGGACATCTTAGCTTGTTAAGGGCCTCAAATATACGAAATACAAGACTTAAAACACCTAAGAAGTTTAAGATGAACGCTTTTTGTTTACAGACCTAGGAGTATTTCTTTTGGGTCTTTTGAACCAAAGATCATTTTGTCTGGATTTTCAAGCATTTCTTTGACTTTTACAAGAAAGCTGACAGATTCCTTCCCGTCGATGATTCTGTGGTCATAGGAAAGTGCCAGATACATGATTGGTCTTATTTCAACTTGTCCATTTATAGCTACAGGTCTTTCAACAATATTATGCATCCCCAATATAGCGGATTGNGGAGGGTTAATAATCGGGGTTGATAGCATTGAGCCAAAAACACCACCATTGGTTATTGTAAATGTGCCTCCAGTCATTTCATCAGGAGTGATCTTTCCGTCTCTTGCTTTTATCGCAAGTCTTTTGATTTCGCGTTCTATCTCAGCGAGGCTCATGCTTTCTGCATTGCGCACAACGGGAACCATAAGTCCTTTTGGAGAGGAAACAGCAATACCTATATCAGCATATTCATGAAGGATGATTTCCTTTCCGTCAATTTGTGCATTTACTGAAGGATAAATTTGTAAGGCTTCTGTTACGGCTTTTGTGAAAAAGGACATGAATCCAAGATTAACCTCATGTTTCTTTGCAAAGGCTTCTTTGTACTTCTTTCTTAAATCCATGATCGGTTTCATGTCTATTTCATTGAAAGTTGTGAGCATTGCCGTTTCATTTTTCACAGAGACGAGGCGTTCTGCAATTTTTCGTCTCAGCATTGAAAGTTTTTCTCTTGAAACTTCTCTGCTACCCGACCAACTGTCAGTAGCGGGCATTTCAATGCCTCCTGATAACGCACTAAGCACATCGCTTTTTAGAATCCTTCCGTCTTTCCCTGTTCCTGAAACCTGTCCCGATTGAATATTATTTTCAGACATTATTTTAGCGGCTGCCGGACTTGGAACGCCGGTGGCATATGTGCTTTTTACAGGTTCAGGCTTTACAGCTTCCTTTTCAACAACAGGTGCTTCTACCACTTCCTTTTTAGCTTCAGTTACAGGTTTCGATGCAGGTGCTGTTTCAGGTGCCTTTGCTGCTGTATCAATAACACATACAACTTGTCCAACTTGAACCACGTCTCCTTCTTCAGCCTTAAATTGAATGGTTCCACTTTCTTCTGCAGGTAATTCAAGTGTTGCTTTGTCTGAATCAACCTCGGCGATGGCCTGGTCTTTTTCAACATAATCTCCTTCGTTGACGAGCCAAGCAGCAATTTCAACCTCTGAAATCGATTCACCCGGACTCGGAACTTTCATTTCTAACAAACTCATTTCGTATTAATTTTTTTGATGAACTTTTGTCTTAGCAAAAGAAAAGAGCTCATTGAATAATTTTGCCAATCTCTTTTCGTGTAATTTTTTTGATCCCTCTGCTGAAGCAGCTGATGCGGGTCGAGAAATCCCTATAATCGGTAATTCTCTGTTTTGCATGGCTATGTATTGCCAAGCACCCATGTTTTCTGGCTCTTCCTGCGCCCAAATTAGGTGCTTCGTTTTGTATTTTGATAGTATTTTATCTACTTGCTTTTTAGGCCACGGATAAAGCTGTTCTATTCTAACGAATACCATATTTTCGACGCCAAGCTCTTCCGCTTTAATTTTCATTTCATAATAAAACTTACCGGTACAAAGGACTAGGGTATCTATGTTTTTTGATACAACGTTAATATCATCTAAAACCTCTTGAAATCCACCTTTTGAGAGGGCTTCCATTTTCGATGTAGCCATCGGGTGTCTTAGCAGCATTTTGGGAGTGAAAATAACCAGAGGTTTTCTGAATTCTCTTTTTAGTTGTCTCCTCAGTAAATGAAAGTGATTCGCTGGTGTCGAGGTATTAACAATTTGCATGTTTTGATCTGCACATTGCTGCAAGAACCTTTCCATTCTTCCACTTGAATGTTCTGCTCCTTGTCCTTCGTATCCATGCGGCAAAAGCATTACTAAACCTGATTGTGTGGCCCATTTATCCTCACCTGCTGAAATAAATTGATCCACTACGATTTGTGCTCCGTTAAAAAAGTCTCCAAATTGCGCTTCCCAAATGGTTAAGCCTTTTGGACATGCCAATGAATAGCCATATTCAAAACCAAGCACCCCGTATTCGCTTAGCAAAGAGTTGTAGATTGTAAATTTGGCCTGAGTTTTATCCAGTAGATTTAAAGTTTCAACTTCCTCTTCTGTATCTTCAGTCTTAACTACGGCATGTCTATGAGAGAACGTTCCTCTTTCTACATCTTGTCCCGAAATCCTAATAGGGTGGCCTTCAGTTAGCAGCGAGGCATAAGCAAGCATTTCGGCACTTCCCCAGTCTAGGGTATCGCTGCTAAATGCCTTGAGTCTATCTTTGAATATCTTTCCTATTTTTCTGTAATATTTGTTGCCCTCCGGAAGTGTAGAGAGCTTAATACCAAGTTCCTGTAATGATTTGATATTGACCTTCGTGTCGGGAGATACATCAAAATCTTTTCCGTTACAATGGCGATAGTTCTCCCAAATTTCGCTTAAAAAGTCATGGACTAGGGCCTTTTCTGATTTGGTGGCTAAATCGTATTCTGCTTCTAGATAGGCGTTGTATTCCCCTTCAATTTTCTGAGCCTCAGTCTTATTTAGAATTCCATCAGCCTCTAGTTGACTAAAATAAAGATCCTTTGGGTTTGGATGCTTTGCAATAAGACTGTAAAGCTTTGGTTGAGTAAATTTTGGTTCGTCACCTTCATTGTGTCCAAATTTTCGATAACAAAGCAGGTCTATGAAAATATCGCGATGAAATTGTTGACGGTATTCCATTGCAATTTCAATAGCTGTTAATACCGCTTCTACGTCGTCTCCATTCACATGGAAAACTGGACTAAGTGTCGTTTTGGCAATATCCGTACAATAAGTAGAAGAACGGCCATCTAGATAGTTTGTCGTGAATCCAACCTGGTTGTTCACGACAATATGAATCGTTCCTCCAGTTCTGTAGCCATTCAGTTCAGCCATTTGAACGGTCTCATATACTATTCCTTGTCCTGCAATAGCGGCATCTCCATGAATGAGCACCGGACAAACTTTTTCTTCATCCTTGTATATATGGTCGATTTTTGCTCTAGCAATTCCTTGAACAACACCATTAACGGCTTCAAGATGAGATGGATTAGGAGCGAGTGTTACGCCAACTTCTTTTCCGCTATCTAAGGTGATCTTTGAAGTAAAACCTTGATGGTACTTTACGTCACCATCAAACGTGGTCTCAAAATCAAATTCTTTGCCCTCAAATTCTGCAAAAATATCTTTGGGCCTTTTTTTGAAGATATTTGTAAGCGTATTCAGGCGTCCACGATGGGCCATTCCCATTATGAAATTCTCAACTCCGAGTTCGGAACCCTTTGTGATCATTGTCTGAAGTGCGGGGATTAATGATTCGCCACCTTCGATAGAAAATCTTTTTTGTCCTACGAATTTTTTTCCTAAAAAGGACTCAAATCCATGTGTATGGATTAATGATTCAAAGAGCTTGAGCTTTCTTTCTTTGTTAAATGTGGGCCTATTTTTGATTTCAATTTTGTTTCTAAACCATTCTGTTCTGATGGGGCCTCTGAGATACATGAATTCAATCCCGATAGATTGACAGTAGGTCAATTCTAAGTGCTCTATAATGTCCTTGAGTGATGCAGGTCCAATATTTACATACTCTCCAGCTTGAAAGACAGTATTAAGGTCAGTCTCAGATAACCCGAAGTTTTCAATTGAGAGGTCTGGTGTATATTTCCTTCTCTCTCGAACGGGGTTTGTTTTGGTAAAAAGATGGCCTCTCGTTCTGTAACCGTTAATTAAGTTTAGAACTTTAAATTCCTTTTGGAAATTTTCTGGTATTTCATCAGATGAATCAAAATTGGTTTGCGCGAATTCAAAACCTTCAAAAAATTTTTTCCATCCAATATCGACACTGTCTGGGTCTTTTTTATATTGCTTATATAAATAATCTATGGCACTGGGATCAGCATTGCCTATATATGACGTTTTATCCATTAAAATTAGAATGTTAACGTTAACAAAGTTAGGATTTTCCTTAATCTGAGCACAACGAAGTAGAAATAAATTGCATTTCGAAAGTAAAACACAATGATAGATACAAAAAAAAGGGCCCAAAGGCCCTTTAGTATTGTATTAAATGCAATTTATTTTTTAATGAATTGCTTTACAGTAGTTCCTGAAGATGAATCCATTTTGACATGGTATATACCACTTGCAAAATCTCCAAGATTTATTACCGTTATTTTATTTGTGTTCAAAGTCGTTTCAAAAATAACTTTACCTCTAACATCTGAAATTTTAATTTGCTCATAATCACTTGATGCATTGGATGCGTCAATGATAATTTCCGTTTGCGCAGGGTTTGGATAGATTAAAATTTCATTTGACGCAAATCCATCAATACCGCTCGTTCCTCCGCCAGTATTTTCTACACCAATACTTTCACTTCCTCCGAAGTCCGCAGCGCTGATTGTATAGATTGTTGTGTTTCCGTTATTTTTCAATTGAAGGTTACCGTCCGTATTAGTTTCCTCCCATTGTGAAGCACCTAATCCGTCTCCATAGTAGTCATAAATAGCGAACGTATAACAATCTGAGCCAGGCAGACTGACGTCCCAATTGTACTGCGTAAGGTTTTGTAATGGGTTAGTCGGATCCGCGGCAGGAGGGAATTCTCCGGTGCCAAAGTTACCCGCAACATTTTCATTTCCTTCGGACCAAACAACGTTTCCATCACTATCTGTGATTTCCATATAGGTCTCATCGCCATAGTCATCTGTCAGTAACGACACTTTAAGAATGTTATTGGTTTGTAGGTCACAGTCTGATGGTGTAGGCCCAGGTCCAGTGCCTGAACACGGATCATACGAACCATTTAAGGTAGTAGCATTTGAATTTGTTGGGTCTAACCATGGCTTTAGTCTCTCGTTATTTGCTGATCCATTTGAGGTCCAATGGAAAGACATTTTACCGTATAGGTCAGGAGAGGTTTGGTTTGTACAGTAGGAGCTTCCTCCGGTAAGTGTACCAATGATTAATCCACTGTTGTTAAATAACGGTGATCCCGAAGAGCCTCCCTCAGTTACGCCATGGCCATTTGAATTTGAGGACCAAGACATCTGCCAGTGAGAACCTCCTGCAGAACCCCATGAAGTACTTTGTGTAGTCCCATTGAAAGTGGATATTTTCTTAATATCTCCAGCTGGATGGTGTATGCCAGCTCCACCTTGCGTCGATGAAGATGCAGCTTTCCAACCGTTCCAATATCCACTAAAGCTGGATGATTTAAGTGTATTGACAACAGAAGTTTCATTGTTGTTGTTACCAAGCTTAACCAATAAAAAATCAGACCCTGAATTACCTCCACCATCATCAGAGTCAGCAATTCTTACACATCCTGTAATATAATGGTCATCCAAAGTACCTGCAGAGTTTGGATTGTTGCAGTTGGGTGACTCATATCGGAAATAAAAGCGCCAACTATTCATGTTGTTTGCACTTGTGTTCACACCACAATGCAGTGCAGTAAGAAAATAAGGTTTACAATCTTGAGCTGTATTATTGACGAGTGATCCTGTGCACCATCCGGCACTATTTCCTTCAACAATGTAGATTCTAGCGACACCATCTTTTTCATCTTGCCAAGAATCTCCAACGGGAGAACAGTTAACATTCACTTCGCATGGGTCAGATTCATTTATTTTTGTCACATTCGGGTTTCCTGTAGAGCGGTAATTGTACATCACCCGATCAATCAATATTAGGCTTTCTTGTGTATTCGCAGGTTCAGTCAATGAAAGTACTAAATCATCTCCGAAGCATAAGGCGGCATTCTGTGTTTTATGTGTTAAAACATCTGCTTGACTCATTGGCTTGTGCACCAATCGACCCTCAGTATTTCGAATCTCAAGTGTTGATTGACCAAATAGCTCAAATTTTGAAAATAAAAAGCTTAGTGCTTCAGCTCCGTTTGCTTTTACACGAAGCATCCATGTTTTTGACCCATCATTGTTGATTTTCCAATCTCCAACAAGACTAGGATTAATATTTGTAGAAATAGCCGTTCCAATGCGGTACAGGGCTCCATTTTTTTCTCTTTCTTCATTCTCCAACTGTATTTGAGAAAGGTCAGGGGTTTCAAGCGTTATAGCAGGAATGGTTTTAAGGTTTTCAAAAGGTTGTGAAATAAGTCCTTTTCGTTGTGCGCTCAGATTGAGTGTGACTAAGGCACATAAAAGTAGTGTAAAAAAGTTTTTCATAGGTTTGTTTTTGGTTTTAGACGTCGATGGTTTAGGAATTCCTTTTTTCGACATAGTTTTGTTAATTTTACCCAACAAATATAAGTTTTGTAATCCAATTTTAAAAATGATTAAAATTTGTCTTGTTGAGGATGAAGAAAGCCTAGTTGAATTGATAAAGTTCAATCTTGAACTTGAAGGTTATAAAGTTGAAGTATACAAAAATGGACGAAAAGCAATTTCAAATGTTCAGAAAATCATCAAAAGTGACTTGGTTGTTTTAGATGTGATGCTTCCCGAAAATAGCGGCTTCGACGTGTGTAAGGAAATTAGGCGTTTTAGTCAGGTACCGATTTTATTTCTTTCAGCAAAAGGAATTGCTGCGGACCGCATTCATGGTCTGCGTTTGGGCGCAAATGACTACCTTCCTAAGCCCTTTGATTTAGAAGAACTCATGTTGAGAATACAAAATCTGTTGCCATCTGAAAGTTCTGCATCAGATGGAGATGAGACATTCATTATTGGATCTAAATCAGTCGACTTCTCAAGTTATGAGTTGTTAGATTTAATTACAGGTGAAAAACATGTTTTTTCGAAAAGAGAGATAGAATTGCTTAAACTTTTTCGAAACTCCGAAGGAGCTGTTGTCTCTAGAGACGAGATTCTAGATAAACTGTGGGGGCAAGAAAATTTCCCTACTTCTAGAACGATTGACAATTACATCTTGACCTTTCGAAAAATTTTTGAGTCAAACCCCAAAACGCCCATTTATTTCCATTCTATTCGGGGTGTAGGATATAAATTCACACTTTAAATTTCTATGAAACTACTTTATTTATTTCTTTTTCTTCCCGTCTTGACATTTGGTCAGGTTACAGGATTGATTCAGGGTCAAAATGGAGAAAAGTTGACACCCCTTTATGGTGCAAAAATTAAACTCTTAAGCTCAAATGATGGCGCTATTACAGACAATGATGGACAGTTTGAGTTAATATTGCCTAGGGTGCTTCCAGATACACTGATTATAAGTGCCAGAGGTTATTTTTCAGATACTATTCCTGTAACTAAGAATGATAGATTTACTGCATTTAATATCGTTT
The DNA here is from genome assembly GCA_002167775.1 of Crocinitomicaceae bacterium TMED16. Lineage (GTDB taxonomy): Bacteria > Bacteroidota > Bacteroidia > Flavobacteriales_D > Crocinitomicaceae > UBA952. The sequence goes on from NHBV01000032.1 coordinate 59,582, forward strand.
TATTTTCGCAACAGCTGCTACCCGAGGTCATTGTGGGTTATCGAAAAAACACTTCTTCCATATCAAGATTAAAAGTGCTGCATGTAGAGGAGCTTACTTCAAGTGAATTGCGAAAAGCGGCCTGCTGCAATTTAGGAGAGTCTTTTGAGACCAATGCATCTGTGGACGTAAACATGACGGATGCAGTTTCGGGCGCAAAGAAAATACAAATGATGGGGCTCGAGGGGATCTATACACAGATTCAGCTTGAGAATATGCCCTTTTTACGAGGAATTGAAAGTTCTTTTGGACTTGAAACTATTCCTGGCTCTTGGATTGAATCTATTCAAATAACCAAAGGCGCAGGAAATGTTGTGAACGGTTATGAAAGCATGGCAGGTTTGATTAATCTTGAAATTGCTAAGCCTGAGACGATGGATCGATTTTATTTTAACGCCTATCAAAACCGAATGGGGAAATCCGAAATTAATCTGATGTCTGGAGTTGAGCTAAATGAGAAATGGTCGGCGGGATTTTTTGGTTACCTCAGTTCACAATGGGGGCAATTAGATGAAAATTCAGATGAATTCATGGATATACCTTTGGGCTCTTATGCTGCATTTTTGAGTAGGTTGGATTACGAGGGTGAAAATATGGAAGCCAAGCTGGGAGTCAACATTCATCTGGATACGAAACTGGGAGGCCAAATAGGTTACGTTGAGGAGCCTAATTCTTTTGGATGGAATACGGATTGGGATACTGACCCTTCAAAGTTTGGTTTGCAAATCAACAGTAATCATATTGATGTTTTTTCGAAGACAGGATTTTTCGGCAAAAATCCCTCGCAATCCATAGGGATTATTACCAAATGGAAATACGAAATGATTGATGGTAATTTTGGAAATCGATTTTTTGCAGGAGAAGAGAAAAGGGCTTATATCAACATCATTTATGATGATATCATCATGACGTCAGACCATAAAATTAAAACAGGGCTGAGCTACAATTACATCGACATATTTCAGGTCGCCTCGGATAGTCTTTCTAGCAATAGAATTGAACACGTGCCAGGAGCATTTTTTGAGTATACACATACGGGTTCGAGACTAACCTCTGTTGTAGGAGCGAGATACGATTATCATTTGCTTTTTGGAGAACAATTCGTTCCGAGAGCACATCTAAAATATAAGCTCACAGAACGAACAGATCTTCGGTTTACAGGGGGGAAAGGTTGGAGAATTCCAAACTATATTATTGACAATGTATCCTTACTTGCCAATTCTTTTACGTGGATAGCCCCGGAAACGATTCGACCTGAAGTGTCATGGAATGTAGGGGGTTCTGTATTCCAAGAGCTTGATATGAAGCACAGTCCAGCGACATTAACCTTAGATTTTTACAGAACTTGGTTTGAAAATCAATTGGTGGTTGATAGAGAAAATAATCAAGTGAGGTTTTTCAATCTTGAAAATCAATCTGTTTCCAATAGTTTTCAAGCGGAGCTTTCAATTGAACCTATGCAAAGGTTTGTCATTCGAGGCGCATACAAATATTTAGATGTTCGATCTCTTTTTGGGGATTCTCTTCAAGCAAAAGTGATGATTCCAAAGCATAGAGGATTTTTGAATTTGGCGTACACGACAAGAAATAAACGATGGGATTACGACCTTACCTTATCTGTGTTTGGCAGGTCTAGATTAGCCTCCACAGAACAGTCAAGCCAAGAATTTAGTGATGTTTTCCCCCGTCTTAATGCACAGGTAACGTATAAATTAAAAAGTTGGGATTTGTACATAGGAGGTGAGAATTTAACGAACTACACTCAGCAAAATCCAATTGTTGAACCTGAAAATCCATTTGGTCCAAATTTCGATGCCAGTCGGGTTTGGGGACCAATTATTGGCTATAATGTGTATTTTGGTATCCGATTTGCAATACCTAAACCAAAAGAAGAAAATGAATAATAAAGTAAAACCCGTTTTAATTGTCATCTTCATGATGATATGTATACTGTCAAATAATGCGAATGCTCAGAAATCCAATACGATAGAATTTCATACTTCTGCGCAATGTGGAATGTGTAAAGAAAGGATTGAGGGAGCAATGAATTACGAACGTGGTATCCAATTTGTCGAGCTGAATATGGACAATATGTTCCTTACGGTGAAGTATAAAACTAAGGTTCATACGGAAGCATCTGTAAAAAAAATAGTCGCTCAATTGGGTTATTCTGCAGGCGATATAAAGGCAAACGAGAAGGCAATGAATGAATTGCCCAAATGCTGTCAGCCGGGAGCGCACCTTTAGCTTTTTTTCATTTCTTTCCGGTTAAAAATGTTTATCTTCGCCACCTAGTTAAAAGCAATGAGTGATTCAATCCAGCACGAATGTGGTATCGCCCTTATTCGTTTAAAAAAACCTATTCAGTACTATATTGATAATTACGGTTCTGCCTTTTATGGTGTAAATAAGCTGCACCTCTTAATGGAAAAGCAGCACAACCGCGGCCAAGATGGTGCTGGTGTAGCAAACATCAAGTTTGGAATGAAGCCTGGAGAAAGATATATCTCACGGGTTCGTTCGGTTAAAAAAGCACCGATTCAAGATATATTTGATCAAATCAATGCAAAATTTAAAGCGCTTTATGATGTCAACCCAGATTCCATTCAGGATGTTGATTTCTTAAAAAGAAATGTGGGCTTCACTGGGGAGCTTTTCCTTGGGCATCTTCGCTATGGTACGTTTGGCAGAAATTCAAAAGAAAGCTGTCACCCATTTCTAAGACAAAATAATTGGATTACTCGAAACCTTGTTGTTGCAGGTAATTTTAACCTGACGAATGTGGATGAATTGTTTGACGTACTTTTAAACGTTGGTCAGCACCCAAAAGAAAAGTCAGACACGGTTACGGTTCTAGAGAAAATAGGTCATTTTTTAGATGTTGAAAATGATGAGCTTTACAGTGATTTCAAATCTGAAGGGTTATCTAATGACGAGGTTTATGCCAAGATTGCCGATGAAATAGGAATAGAAAAGATTTTAAAGAAAGCAAGTGAGGACTGGGATGGTGGCTATACCATGGCAGGTTTACTAGGCCATGGTGATGCTTTTGTACTAAGAGATCCTTCGGGTATCCGCCCTGCGTTTTGGTTTGAAAACGATGAGGTTTGTGTGGTCGCCTCCGAACGCCCTGCATTGCAGACAGCTTTCAATATACAGGTCGAAGACGTTAATGAATTGACTCCTGGTCATGCTTTAATTATCAAAAAAGATGGCTCGGTTAAAGAAACATTGATCAACGAACCAAATGAGCCAAGAAAATGTTCTTTCGAGCGTATTTACTTTTCAAGAGGTTCTGATAAAGATATCTACACAGAAAGAAAAGCATTGGGTAAGCTTATAGTTCCTCCGGTTTTGGAAACAATTAATCACGATTTGGACAATACAGTATTTTCGTTCATTCCAAACACAGCCGAAATATCATTTTATGGATTGGTAAAAGGACTTGACCAACATTTGAATGAAAAGAAAATCGCCCAAATTCAGGCCTTGGGTTCAAATCCAACAGAGGAAGAAATTCAAAAAATCATTCGCCAGCGCGCGCGCATCGAGAAAATTGCCATCAAAGATGCAAAGCTCAGAACTTTCATCACACAAGATGATTCAAGGGATGATTTGGTCTCTCATATATATGATATTACCTATGGCGGTATTCGCGCTAATGAAGACAACCTCGTGGTCATTGATGATAGTATTGTTCGCGGAACGACGCTACGTAAAAGTATTTTCAAGATTTTAGACCGCTTAAGCCCGAAAAAGATTGTTATCGTATCTTCAGCGCCTCAAATTCGTTACCCAGATTGTTATGGTATTGATATGGCGAAGCTTGGTGATTTTATCGCCTTTAATGCGGCGATTGCATTGATCAAAGATCGTAATATGGAAAACGTAATTGATGAGGTTTATCACAAATGTTTGTCACAGGTTGATCTTCCAAAAGAAGAGGTTGTTAATTTTGTTAAAGAGATTTATTCGCCATTCAAACCTGAAGAGATCTCAGCAAAAATATCTGAATTATTGACGCCAAAAGACATGAATGCACCTGTTGAGATTGTGTTTCAATCGATTGAGAACTTGCACAAAGCGTGTCCGAATAACCTTGGGGATTGGTACTTCACTGGAAACTATCCAACACCAGGAGGGAATAAGGTTGTAAACAAAGCTTTTATCAACTGGAAGGAAGACCGGAACGAAAGGGCGTATTAAGGGATACGTTATTTTGATTTAATCACATTCAATTACATTACCTTCTTTGTCCCAGCATTTTTTGCTGATAAAGTTACCTTCTGTGAAATTCGCCTCAGAAATCAGCTGACCGTTAAAGTGCCAAGTTCTTTCTAAGCCACCTTGCTTTCCATTTTTAAAATTCCCCTCATATTGTAATTGGCCATTGCTCAATGTATCAAATACAATTCCATTAACCTTCTTTTCGTTTACGGTTCTAATTGCCATCGGATAGGCCACCCATTCATACAAATCATTTAAGGAATCATAAATATGTTCTTGGTATTCTCCCGGCTCGTAAAAAGAAGTCTCATCTACATGATACCTGTTTTGGCTAATAGAGTGATGGGAAAGTCCCAACATCAAAAATGGCAATATGTACATCAGAATACTGTTTTTCATTTCTGTTTTAGTGTATTTGTAATAAATGAGTGATTCACAATTTTGTTTGTAGCACCAGCTTGGTCGCGCACAAACGCCTCAATTTTTTGTTTGAGTTCGTCTTGATTTCCAAGAGCTTTTATTTTATCAGATAGCTGTTTTGCATTTTCAACCACAAATCCAATATCTCCATCAATGAAACCTTGCGCTTCAGGAAATTTCTCGTGATGAGGTCCAAAAAACACAGGGAGTCCGAAAGCTGCCGCCTCTATGATATTATGAAGACTACCTGAAAACCCGCCTCCAATCAAAGCATAATCCGCATATTGATAGGCAGCTGAAAGATGTCCAATGGTATCCAAAATGAGTACTTGCTCGACATGCGCTTCGTTGTAATCTGTGTAACACATAGTAGCTTGGTCTAATAAAGTTCCTATGCGCTCAATATTTGCTCTTTTGATATTATGTGGGGCAATAATTACTTTGGTTTCGGGATTCGATTCCATGAATTGTTTAATGATTTTTTCTTCTGACTCCCAGGAGCTTCCTGCGATTAAAATTGGCCCCTGCGCAGAGAATTTTGACAAAATGGAATCGCTTTCCGTCGTAGCTTCTTTATGCTGTAAGACTCGGTCGTATCGAGTGTCTCCTGACAACGTTATGTCCTTAATCCCGATAGATTCGAGTAAAGATTTGGTCTCCTCATTTTGAACAAAAAAGTAGTCTATTTTTTTTAGAATGCGTGCAAAAAATCTACCATATCCTTTAAAATAGATTTGGTTTTTGCGCAATAGTGTCGAAATCGATACCAGTTTCACGTTTGACGATCGGCATTCTAAGATGAAATTAGGCCAGAATTCGTATTTCACAAAAACCGCAAGCTTTGGTTTGGCTTTTTGAATAAAAGTAAGGGCGTTTATTTTTGTATCAAAAGGTAGGTAAAGTGCTTTGTCCACAGGATGCGTCCTTTTATGATAGTGCTCCATACCTGAAGGAGAAAAAAAGGTGACAAGAATAAAAGCGTTTGGTGTATTGTTTTTGATCATGTGCATTACAGGTAAACCCTGGTCAAACTCACCAAGTGAGGCACAATGAAACCAAATGACCTGAACGTTTTTTGGGATATTTTCTAGAATGGAGCTCCAATTTTTTCTACCCTCCAGTCCGGCGCGTATTTTGAGGTTAAATATTGACGCAATTCTCAGAGAAAGAATGAAAAAATGAATTCCTATTTGATAGAGTATACCCATTAGTCAAAGTAAAATTCTTTGGGTTGTCTCTTATAAATCGGTACTACCCAGCCTAGCTTTAGGCCCATTTGAATATCGAGTCTTGTATCTTTAGAAACTTCTTCGTCCGGGCGGTCATAAAATAGATCTCGCCTGTTTTTTGTCAGCCCTTGTTGTGCATAGAAACCCCCATAAAAATGATAACCACCTGTTGACGCCATGAAATTATAGCCTAGGAATTGATGAAAATTAATTCCTGTGGTCAGTCTGTCATATCCTTTTTTATAGTCCAACTCAAGCTGGGGAACTACCTGCTCGTTGGTTTCTATTTTCATTTTGTGCAGAAGAAAACCAACACCACCGTGAATAAAAACACCTGAATTATTATTAACATTGAATATGGGTAGTATTTTTCCTATGGTTAGATTTGAGCTAAAACCTCGAGGAAAAACAACGAGGGCTGCAATGTCTCCATTGATATCAGTAATATTCCCGTATTCATCGGTCAGATGATCAAAAACCCCCGTTAGTTTCACGTTATTCCCAAATAAGAAATAAGAATTCAGACCGAAGAAATAGTTTTTCTTTGTCTTGAAACCAGTCATCAAGCCAACATGATTTAAAAATCCATAACGGTCAGCTAGGTCTTCATGCGTTCCATTTGCCCCATATTCAAATCCAATCCAGGTCCTCGAAACAGCGCTATCTGATTTTTGATTTTGCGCACTCAATTCATGTGTGAAAGCGACTAAAAAGATGAGAATTATCATGTGTTTCATGGAATACAAAAATACGTTCTATTTTTTTCTTTTTGAAAACGAGCTTCGCCTAATTTTAAGTTTTCTTTTTTTTAATCAAACAAGGGCTTTAATGCCTTTATGTTTCACCTTGAATTGTTTATATTTGTGGCTGTTAAGCGCAGAGATGAAGAAAATTCAAATGGTTGATTTGATTTCTCAATACGAAAAAATCAAACCATCCGTACTACCTCTAATCGAGGATATTATGTCAAAAGCTCAGTTCATTAATGGACCTGAGGTTTCGGCATTTAAAAATGAGCTTCAAGAATATTTAGGTGTAAAGCACGTGATTCCGTGTGCAAACGGTACCGATGCGTTACAGATTGCCTTAATGTCTTTGGGTTTACAACCAGGTGATGAGGTAATTACTCCTTCTTTTACATATATAGCAACTACTGAGGTTATTGCCCTTCTTGGGTTAAAACCGATATTTGTGGAGGTAGATCCGAAAACATTCTGTATCGATCCGTCAGCACTTGAAGCTGCTTTGACGACAAAAACCAAAGCGATAGTTCCTGTGCATTTGTATGGTCAGTCCGCTGATATGGAATTGATTATGAGTTTTGCAAAAGCAAATAATCTCTTTGTTGTAGAGGACAACGCTCAGGCGATAGGTGCAGAATATATTTTCAGCTCAGGGGACAAACAAAAAACAGGAACAATTGGTGATATAGGGTGTACTTCATTCTTTCCTTCAAAGAATTTGGGTTGTTTTGGTGATGGAGGTGCCATCTGTACAAATAACGATGAATTGGCGAAGAAGCTCAAAATGATTGCCAATCATGGGCAAAGTAAAAAATACCACCATGATGTCGTTGGATGTAATTCTAGATTAGATAATTTACAGGCAGGCGTCTTAAGGATAAAACTGAGAAAATTAGATGACTATATTGCCGCCCGTCGAAGTGCAGCCAGGGTTTACGATGAGGCGTTTAAAGATAATGCATGTATAGAGGTTCCTTTTAGAACATCTAGCTCAACCCATGCGTTTCATCAGTATACGCTTAAATTGAACGGTGTGAGCAGAGATGGATTGAATCAGCACCTTACTGATAAAGGTATTCCTTCTATGATCTATTATCCAATACCTGCGCACAAGCAAAAGATGTTTGCTCATTTTAATTTGGAATGTAATCTTCCAGTAACAGATGAGCTAACCCACCAAGTTATTTCATTGCCGATGCATACAGAATTGGAAGCAGACCAATTGAATTTTATAATTGAAGGAGTAAACGAATATATTAATTTAAACTAAATGAAAAAGATTACTGTAGTTGGAACAGGCTATGTCGGACTTGTTACTGGAACGTGTTTTGCAGAAACAGGAAACGATGTTTTGTGCGTGGATATTGATGAAGCTAAAGTTGAGATGATGCGAGCCGGGAAGGTTCCTATTTATGAGCCGAATCTTGATACATATTTTGAAAGAAATATTTCTGCTGGTCGATTGAAGTTTACGACATCCTTGGAAGAAGGTGTTGCGCATGGAGATATCATCTTTCTTGCTTTACCCACTCCTCCGGGAGAAGATGGTTCCGCAGATCTATCGTACATCTTAAATGTTGCCAATCAATTGGGAGGAATGATCCAGGAGTATAAGGTAATTGTAGATAAAAGTACCGTTCCTGTGGGGACAGCCGAAAAAGTTCATGCAGCGGTCGCTGAAAATGCCAAAGTTGATTTTGCGATTGTCTCAAATCCGGAGTTTTTGAGAGAAGGTTTTGCTGTTTCTGATTTTATGAAGCCCGATCGAGTGGTCGTTGGAACAAGAGATGAGCGTGCAATAAAAATAATGCAAAGTCTTTATAAGCCGTTTGTTCGACAAGGAAATCCTATATACTTTATGGATGAAAAGTCTGCCGAGCTGACTAAATATGCTGCAAATTCGTTTTTAGCCACAAAGATTACTTTTATGAATGAAGTAGCAAATTTTTGTGAATTGGTTGGTGCCGATGTTGATGAGGTACGCATAGGGATAGGTTCAGATACCCGCATAGGTAAAAGGTTTTTATTTCCAGGTATTGGCTATGGCGGTTCTTGTTTTCCTAAGGATGTTCAAGCGCTAATAAAATCTGGTCGAGAGCATGACTTTAACTTTGAAATCCTTGATGCAGTCACAACGGTGAATCATGAGCAAAAGACAATTCTTTTTCCTAAGGTCAAAAATTATTTCAAAGGCGATTTGAAAGGTAAAAAAATCGCAATCTGGGGACTTTCATTCAAGCCTGATACTGATGATATCAGAGAAGCTCCTGCGCTATACATGATTGAAAAACTGATTGAAAGTGGTGCAGAGGTTGTCGCACATGATCCCGAGGCAATGGAAAATGTTAAGGCACTTTCAATAGGTCAGCAAATCGGTTTTTCAGAAAATGAATATGACGCTTTGAATGGAGCAGATGCTTTAATAATATGTACGGAGTGGAGTTTATACAGAAATCCTGATTTTGAGAAAGTAAAAAAACTCATGACGGATGCTATAGTCTTTGACGGTAGAAACTTATTTGATGTTGAAGATATGAACGCAAAAGGGTTTTATTATTCGAGTATCGGCAGAAAAACAATTGATTAATGATGAAAAGAGTCCTTATAACTGGTGCTGCAGGTTTTCTAGGTTCACATTTATGTGATCGTTTTGTCAATGATGGCTTTCATGTGATTGGTATGGACAACCTCATTACGGGTAGAATGAAAAACCTTGAGCATTTAGTGAAGCATTCTAATTTTGAATTTCACCACCACGATGTTTCGAAGCACATTCATATTCCAGGGGAATTAGACTACATACTTCATTTTGCATCACCAGCAAGTCCGATAGATTATTTAAAAATTCCTATTCAAACCTTAAAGGTCGGTTCATTAGGGATTCATAATTGCTTGGGATTGGCACGCGTAAAAAAAGCCCGAGTTCTGATTGCATCTACCTCAGAGGTATATGGTGACCCTAATGTACATCCGCAACCAGAAAGTTACTGGGGCAATGTAAATCCCGTTGGCCCACGGGGTGTCTACGATGAGGCAAAAAGATTTCAAGAGGCAATGACAATGGCCTATCATACTTTTCATGGTGTAGAGACTAGGATTGTTAGAATATTTAACACCTATGGACCAAGGATGCGGTTGAACGATGGCCGCGTGCTTCCGGCGTTCATCGGTCAGGCATTGCGAGGTGAAGATTTAACGGTTTTTGGAGATGGTTCCCAAACTAGATCATTTTGTTATGTCGATGATTTAGTAGAAGGAATCGTTAGACTATTGAAAAGTGATTATGAACAGCCAGTTAATATTGGTAACCCATCCGAGATTTCTATAGCACAATTTGCAGAAGAAATTATCGAGCTTACGGGCACCGAACAAAAGGTTATTTATAAGGATTTACCTGTAGATGATCCAAAACAGAGAAGGCCTGATATTACTTTGGTCAAAAAGATTTTGGATTGGGAGCCGAAGGTAACTAGACAGGCAGGGTTGAAAATAACATACGAATATTTTAAGTCCCTTTCTAAAGAGGAGCTTTATGAAAAAGAGCATATGAATTTTGATAAATACATTGTACGCTGATGGATTACTTCGCGCACGATACCGCAGTCATTGATGATGGATGCTCCATAGGCGAAGGCACCAAAATATGGCATTTTTCGCATGTGATGCCTGATTGTATCATTGGTGAGAAGTGTAACATTGGACAAAATGTGGTGATTTCTCCTGAGGTAGTTTTAGGTAAAAATGTGAAGGTTCAAAACAATGTTTCTATTTACTCCGGTGTTGTTTGTGAAGATGACGTATTTCTTGGTCCTTCAATGGTTTTTACCAATGTTGTGAACCCGAGAAGCGCTGTAAATAGAAGAGGTACGTATTCAAAAACAGTAGTTAAAAAAGGAGCGAGTATTGGTGCAAACGCAACAATTGTTTGTGGACATGATATTGGTACCTTTGCTTTCATTGGTGCGGGAGCTGTGGTTACCAAAACC
>NHBV01000033.1 GCA_002167775.1 Crocinitomicaceae bacterium TMED16
AATCCAGACAACTGGATTTTATTGAATATAAAATGTGGCAATCCATTTTATTGTGAAGGTTTTTTGGCGGCTATTGCTTCCATTTTTGCATCCAAGGGAATTGACATCACCTTAACATCAACCTATACAAATGATTATGTTATGGTACAAGAGCAAAATATTGAGCAATCAATTACCTTACTACAAGATATAGGTTTTACCTTTAAGGATAACAGACCCTAAATATTAGATATAAAAAAACAATTCCATTTCAGCGGCTACTTAGGGAGTGGTGTTGACAAGAAATAATGTATTGTGCAGATAAAATATCTTACCGTTGGACTTACTGTTCTCTTTATTCGACAGCAATGCCTCAACAATTGGTGATTCTTTAAATCCTGAGTTATACCCAGGGCCGTTCTCAGGTTCTACATTATTTAAAGAACCGGAATTTGCTAATTCACGAGACAACAATATCTTGTGTGCGCCTAACTGCTTTCCCGTCTGAATCGCTAGGCCTTGGCTTAGCTTACCCTTGTGTTGGAAAATGGCATAACCTAAAAGTAAATAACCCTCTTTTTGAAGCTCTTTATACGCTGCCATGCAAGCATTGCTATTTGAAAACTCCACGATGGTTGGATACAAAGAAGCACTTCTCTCCGCCAATGAATCCACATCTGAAACGACTCGTATCTCCTTAAAATTCAGAACGTAATCATTGTTCTTGGTCAACGCACAGCTTTGAAGCGCAATAAAAAGAAATATGTAGAAATAAAGCCTCACTTTTTAAAACTACGGAAAGTAAAAAACGAACGAAACATGAACGCAATCATAGTTACTTGCACTTTGCAACTAATATGCGCTACAGCTTGCAGGTGTTCACACCAAGCATTTTATAAATCATGCACGTCCCAATAAGCGCATTGAACAATAAAGTTGCGCCAACAGCACCTAGTAGAATAGCGTAATTACTGGACTCAATTATAAATGGCGCTGGGATCAGAAACAAAGAAATAATGAAACGCGCGATGCGTTCCGATTTGTTTTGATTTGTTGTAAATAAGTTCATAAAATAAAAGTATAAAATATTTGGCTTGGACTCACCCAATTTAAATCAAAATAAGATCAGCAAAAAAGGAGGCTCACATAAGCCCCCTTTAGTTACATAAATGCGGATGCTAAAAATTATACCCAACCGAAAACTGAATATTAGGCAGAACACTCGAGAAAAAAGAATTATCACGAATAGCCTGAACTTTCGCTTCATCTGGCCCGGAAACCTCTGGACCACTTCCATATAGCAACCCTAGATCAAAACCAAAGGTTATGCCTTTTTGTGTGCGTTGTCCAACACCTACACCAAAATAACCAACAGGCGCTGAAACATAATCTATATTATAAACCCCACCTGGACTTCCCGGGAGCGTCTCGGTAATGGTGTTATTAATCGCACCAATTGCTATTCCTAAATTGACTCTAAACCAATCCATGTTTTCAAATGGTCTATGGTTTAAGAACATGCCCATCCAGGCACTTTCTCCGCGTAATTCAATCTCGTCCATTCCATCAATATTAGGCTCAATAAAGGATTCCGTTTCAGGTAAACCACCAAGTGAAACAGAAAACGATGTTTTGTTGTTTTTATGATATTGGAAATTTAGGGAACCCCCAAACGGACTTACTCCCAAAGATACGCCGTATTGAGCTTGTTCTTTCTCTCCTTTCTGAGCAACGGCTGCGTTGTTCAATAAGCCCACACATGCGAGCGCAAAAATTATTCTTTTCATAGGTTTTAAATTTAATTTAAACAAATGTATTTTTCAAAAAAATAACCTCGTAGTGAAGGTTTAAAAATAATCCATAAGGCATTGTTGAAAAAAAGGATAGGATACTCCAAAAGAATGTACTGAGGGCTTGCTTAGTCTATTGAAAATATGTGATATTAAATTAAGCTGAGACAAGAAAAAAGTAGCGGGGAATAGTATTAAAATTTGTAGCTTCGGACAATGGAGAAAAATGTTTTTGGAGAGCCCCTTCAAATATGCTGCACCAAACCAATGACCGGGTATTTTCGAGATGGTGTATGTAGAACTATATTCGAGGATCATGGAACGCACACAGTTTGTGCAGTTATGACCAATGACTTTTTAGCTTTCTCCGCACTTCAAGGAAATGACCTAATAACACCAATGCCTTACTATGAATTTCCAGGATTAAAACAGGGCGACAAATGGTGCCTGTGTATAAGCAGATGGATTGAGGCAGAAAAAGAAGGAAAAGCACCTAAGGTAATTTTAGAGGCAACACATGAAAAAACCTTAGAATACACAACGATTGACACGCTCATAAAACATGCTTTTAAGACTAAGTCTAATTGAGCAGGTTTGAAAAAAGGAGAATCATTTTGAAAAAACCCTAGTGCCTTACAAAAGCCATTGCAGCGTCATTCGTACCAAACGAATATATCATGTTGTCGCCGTCAAAAGAGAGATTGCCCGATTGACCATCTAATTGAAGCGTATAGTCGGATGAATTAGATTGCTCATACCATTCGCACTCAATGATCGTGTCAAGACCACAAAAAAAGGGTTCATTGTATATTTCATAGGCATAAAAATCACCGGTACCTGTGACATCCAGTACCAAATATGATTCTTTAAAACAATCAATATTAGAACCTATCAACTCATCGCCATTCTCATCGAATACTTGTTCAACATCCCATCTTCCAACAATATTGGTAATGTCCTCCTGTTGAATGCAAGCAAATAGAAGAGACATTACAAATAAGAGGTATAATATCTTTTTCACAGTGGTTTAATTTAAGTTATTCAATTTTAAACACCTTCTCAGTACTCCTATCATCATATACATAGATAAGAGTTGATTGGGTTTAAATGAAATATTAAGAAAGCAAAGGAAGGTAAAATTACATTGTTAGTGGCTCAAAAGAATATCTTGATGGAACAAAATTATGTTCTTTAAAAATTTGCCGAGTGGATGGTTTAGCCAGCCATTCTTTCAGTTTTTGAGGATTTACATCAAAGAAAAGTTCTAAAACATTTTGATTGTCAATTTTACAAAAAACACACTTTGAAGAATCGCACCAATCAGAAAACTCAGATTTTATTTTTTCATAGCCATTTGTTTTAAAATCATCAGCATCATTACAACTGGCTGTTAGCATTAGGTTCATAGTATTAAATTTCCTCAAATATACTAAACTCTGAAACACGGATAAACCGATAACGGCAAAGGTTAAGATTTAGAGCCACTTTAAGGAGTGGACTTTCAATGGATATTCAGTCTACAAAAGATTAACCTTTGGAGTTTTAAAGCGCCACTCCAAAACTGATATAAAGAAGCTCAGGAAATCCAAAACCAGTNCGAAATACAAAATTTTTATTTGGTGCCTGAAAACGATAACCAACATTTCCCACCGGAATGAATTGATTATATTGAGACGCCGAAGATCCTCCCGATCCGTATATTCCCCCTGAAGCTTCTTTATTGACATTATCCCAACCTAAACCAATACTCGCCTCAAAATGATTTCGTGNATCAAGCCCCGTNATAANNCCATTNCTNATNGAAAGTACAGTATGGTTTTCTGTTGTAAAAAAAACAAGTCGATATATATTAGCACCCGCTGATAGTGTGTAATACATGTTCTTTTTTGGCATAACCCTTTCGTAATTTAGCCCTACAGCGTTTGCAAGTATTGCTGTTCCAATATTTAATGAAAAACTGTTTTTAAGCAGTCGGTTTGATCCATCTGTGTTATTTACTTGTGCGAATGTTAGACTTGATAAAAAAACAAAAAGAAACAAGACTCTCATACACGATATTTTTTGATTAATAAAACAAATCTAAAGATCAATAAGAAGAATATTAAATTAAAAAGAGTGTTAATGACCCGTCAAAAGGATTTGAAAAAAACCGAAATAATTTTAAAAAACCTATAGATAAAAGGGAAATAAGAGATATAATAAGGACTTTTATTGATAATCTCTCATGTTCAATAAGTGGCTTTTTTGCTTATAAATAGAAAAAGGAGCTAATGAAACACCAACTCCTTTTTGCTTGTACCCGAGGCCGGGATCGAACCGGCACTCCCGAAAGAACAGGATTTTGAATCCAGCGCGTCTACCAGTTCCGCCACTCGGGCCTATTCAATAGGACGACAAAAATAGGGAATTTTTAAAACTAAAAAAGGGCTTGGCCTAAATTTCGCTCTCTTGAATCATTTTGATGGCCTCTTCAACCGTTAAAGCATCTTTAATATCAAAGTCGCCTGAAGCTGTGCGACGCAATTCAATGAGTGTTCCTCCACTGTAAAGGGCCTTGCCGAAGTCAGCCGCAATCGAACGAATGTACGTTCCTTTAGAGCATTTAATCGAGAACTTTAGCTCGGGCAATCCACTCGTGTCCACGTTAAAGTCAAAAATCTCAATTGCGTTTTGCTTAAGCTCAACCGTTTCCCCTTTCCTTGCAAATTCATAGGCGCGCTTGCCGTCTATTTGTTTGGCAGAAAAAATGGGAGGCGTCTGTAATTGTTTGCCCATAAAAGATTGACGAATCTCATCGATGAGCGATTCAGTGATGTGTTCTGTGGGAAACTCCCCATCGTATTCAGTTTCCAANTCATANGAAGGCGTGGTCTTTCCNANAAGAATCGTNCCTGTNTAAGTTTTNTGGTCTGCNGTGAGTCCTTCAATCNTTTTGGTGAATTTCCCAGTACACAAAACTAAGAGTCCTGTTGCCAAGGGATCTAAGGTNCCTGCATGACCGACCTTTATTTTTTTGACTTTCAGCTTGTTTTTGATTTGCCAGCGGAGCTTGTTGACAACATCGAAAGAGCTCCATGTTTTGGGCTTATCAATTAAGAGCATATGGCCTTCCTGAAATTGGCTTGCTTTCACGCCATCTCAAGATTTACACCTGCCGCCATTAAAATTAGGATCAGTCCTCCAAGGATGATTCGGTAGTAGCCAAAGACCTTAAACCCGTTTTTATTAAGGAATGAAATGAAGGATTTAATGGCGAAATAAGCCACAATAAAAGCGATTACATTTCCGATTAAGAGTATCACCCACTCGTTGTTTGAAGATTCTATAAGCAGCTCTTTTTCATCCCACATCGACTTNGCCGTTGCGGCAAACATCGTTGGTACTGCCAGGAAAAACGAAAATTCCGCAGCTGCTTTTCGAGTGAGCTTTTGAGACATCCCTCCAATAATNGTTGCTGCCGAACGAGATACTCCTGGAATCATAGCGATACTTTGAATTACACCAATAATAAATGCAGTTTTATAAGAAACCTCATCCGTTCCCTCCGTTTCATTTTTAGCAAAATACTTGTCTACAAATAATAGTACAATACCACCTATAAGTAGTGAAATGGCGACAACAACCACCTCTTCAAGGAGCGCATCGACATATCCTTTGAGTGACAACCCGATAATACCCGTTGGTAAAAATGCCACAAAAAGTAGCACATAGAAATTAATGGACTTAATGAACTTTTTGAAGTATACAAGCACAACAGAAAGAATCGCTCCAAACTGAATGGCCACCGTAAAAAGCTTCACAAAAGAATCCGAGGCGTTCCCCATAAAAGTGGAAGCAATGATCATATGGCCTGTTGAAGAAACAGGTAAAAACTCTGTGAGTCCTTCAATAATGGCTAAAATAATGGCTTCTAAAAAACTCATAGAAAAAAATAAAAAGNATTATTCCTCAGACTTTNCTTTTTTATTGGGCTTCATAATTGCATATAAAATGAAGACATAACCTAGCAGAATTAATATAGGTGCAAGCGTAATACGAACATGACTAAAAAGCTCCGATGCATTGAATTCGTCTAAGCTTTCTGCACCNCCTCCAATCATAAGAATAAATCCAACAACATTTAACGCTAATCCNATATAGAGCAAGCGATAATTGTCTTTGTTAAAGCCAAAGTGAGAAATGGCGTCTTTTTGTGTTTCAGATGGAATTGAATTTTTCATGTCAGGAATATAAATCGTCTATGGTCATGCGAAGATACTTGTTTAATGCAAACCAAGTAGACAATACNGTCATAAAAATCCCTAAAGAAAGTAAAGCAATCGCAAGCATCACAAAAGATTCTTGGCTGAAAGTGATCTCAAAGGTGTCAAAAATATTGTTTGAGGCGTAAAAGACAACAACCAAAAGAAACATACCAAAGATTGCTGAAAGCACACCNTGAATAATTGCCTGGAACAAAAAAGGACGACGTATAAATCCTCCTTTTGCACCCACCAATTGCATGGTTTTAATGGTAAAACGTTTTGCATANAGNGCNAGNCGAATCGTATTGTTNATCATCGCAACCGCAATGACNACNANAAGNAANGCAACNCCNAANANGAGGTAAACNAATTGTTGAAAGCCNACNTTGACNTCNTCNAAACTAGCTTCGCTNTAGCTCAACTCCGCAATAGANNCCGGGAAATTAGTNTTCAACTTNTCCTNNANCAAGAGCATCCCTTTTTTATTAGCGAAATCTGCCTTTGGCTTGAAAACAANGGTTGGTGGGATAGGGTTTTCTCCGTCTAAAATGGCCATCATTTCTTCTTTCCCTGTACCGACACCCTCAAATTCTTGCATCGCACGTTCAGGAGAAACAAAATAGACCTCACTAAATTCTGCCCATTGCTGTAGCTCAATTTCTATAAGCTTTATATCTGCCTCATTGAGCTCACTGCTAAAAAATAAATCAACCTGCACATCTTCTTTCACCTGTTTTTCTAGACCCTGAATACCTAAAACACCACCTAATATTAACCCAATCATAAAAAGAACAAGNGANATACCNACTACCGTTGAGGCATAACTTGTTCTAACGCCCCGTCTACTGTATTTATTTATGTTTGCTGACACAATACGAAAATAGATAATATCTAGGCTTTAACTTTTTAGAATTCAAAAAAGAATTGAACTTCTAAATGTTTATTTCACTGCCGCGCCATGATGACGTGCCTTAAAATAATGATAGATNCCAATGATAGGAATCAGCATACTAAAGTTGTAAAACACATCTTCTACGGGAATAGAAACAATTCGCAATCCAACAATATGCGCTTCATTATACCAAACAATAGGTGCTGGAGTGACGGCACCCGTNAGNACACCGTTNACGATTAAAAAAGGNACCATNGCNACNANNAANGCAAAAATCGCTCGAGGATACCAAATGTACCTTCCGCGTAATGAAAAAACAACCAACAGAACTGAAATAGAGCATGCAGACATGGTATACCAATTGTCGATATTTATTAGCGCCAAAAGAGTTCCTGAAACTACAAATGCGAGTGAGAATATTCGTGTGACCTTTTGCAAAGAAGTATTAGGGAAATAGGCAATGAGCACTTCATAAATAAACACGCAACAATACGGAATTAAAAAGAAAAATAGCACCTCCTCTAAAGGAAGACTTCCCAAAAATAACCCTTGAAGATATGTTTCATTAAAGCCCCATATTTTGTGAACTGTAAAATACTCATCCCAGATTAAAAAAGGAGTAGCTACTGCAAAAACAGCTGGGATAAAAAAACGCATATTTTTATAAAATGCTACCTTTTTATCAAAACTCAACACAAGACAAGAACCAAATGAGACGAGCATCAAAATTAGGTACAAGCTCATTTTTTCTTCCCTCTTCTTTGGTAAGTTTTTTTGGCCTCTACATAATATTTCCAGGGCACAACAAGCATTCCAAAACACTCACCATCTTCCTTACCACGATACTTGTGGTGAATTTTATGGGCTTTACGAATAGCATAAAAGTAAGGGTGATCAATGTCTCGAAACCATTTGAAGCGTCGATGTATATAGACATCATGAATTAAGAAATAGGCAATACCATAGACTAGAATACCTAATCCAATCCAAACAGATACAGGCTTTTGATACATTGAGCCGAGCATGATTAATAACCAAGAGGGGACCGCATAAATTAAAAAGAAAACATCATTTCGCTCAAAGAAACCAGGCTCTGCTTGATGATGATCTCTATGAAAAAACCACATTCCACCATGCATCAGGTATTTATGGGTGAACCACGCCATAAATTCCATTCCGAAGAAGGAAGCAATGAGGATAAATGGACCAAGAACAGACATTATTGGTATAAATTTAATAAA
>NHBV01000034.1 GCA_002167775.1 Crocinitomicaceae bacterium TMED16
CCTTGGACTTAACAGTTTTTACGATAAATAATGTGAATCCTGGGCAGGATATCGCAGTATGTGAAGGTGAAAATATAACACTCTCTGCTAACGGATCGAATTCCTATGTATGGGATGGTGGAATTATCAATGGTGTGTCATTTATACCAAATGTTGGGATTACAGAATATACTGTAACGGGAATAGATATAAACGGATGTG
Organism: Crocinitomicaceae bacterium TMED16; assembly: GCA_002167775.1. Classification (GTDB taxonomy): domain Bacteria; phylum Bacteroidota; class Bacteroidia; order Flavobacteriales_D; family Crocinitomicaceae; genus UBA952. Next base: position 202 of record NHBV01000034.1, read on the forward strand.
AAAGTACAGCCAGCATCTACGTCAACGTTTATCCCCAACCAATGCTTGAAATTATAAGCACAAATCCAATTTGTTCTGGGGATGACTCTGGTGAGATCAGCATTGAAATTAGTGGAGGGACAGAGCCTTACACAATACAATGGTCACAAAATGAATCCATTTCAATACTGCAAAACTTAGCTGCAGGTACTTATTCTGTGGTTGTCATGGATGACGCAGGTTGCGCAGCGGCAGAAAGTACGACACTTATCAACCCAATTGAACCTTGCTATGAAATTGATGATGTAAACCTATACGCACCGAACAGCTTTACTCCCGATGGAGATGAAAACAATCAAGACTGGTTTATTGTACTTTCGGGTATTGACGAATTTAACTTTAGCTTGAATCTATACAACCGATGGGGTGAAATCATATGGGAATCGCATGATGTCAGCGCAAAATGGGATGGTACATTCAAGAATAAAATGGTCCAAAATGGAACATACACCTGGCAAGTTGAATATACCCGTTTGAGCGATGGTAAGAAAATATTTGAAACAGGACACCTAAACGTAATCAGGTAGTATATAAAATGAAACCTATAGAAAATATTTTCGTATGCTTTGTGTAAATATTGAAATAAATAACCTACCGTAAATATTTATCAAGAAAAGTGAGATTCGTCTCACTTTTTTTATGTTATACCCAATATTTGGATATTCTTTCCATTCATTATAATTGAGGACCCCACGCTTTGACTTTCCAAAAGTTTCGCGGCAGGAGCATTACCAGAAACACATAATATATCCTCATCCTCGAAACGTATTCTTCCCAATGGTAAACCAATGAAAAACCAACCAACATTTGTCAATACCAAGCTACCAAAGCTGACACCACTGGAAACGGCAATCGTTTTAAGCTTTAGTACTAAACCATCTAGTGACATTTGATTCTGAAGATTCTGCGCTGCCTTGTTTCTTTCTTGCTGCATCAATTCGCGAGAAGTATCATGTTTGTCCCCAGCTGTGCTATGCGTTTCAGAATCTATCGACTCCTGAATACCATCAAGAATCAGTGAAGCCTCTGAAATGCGCAGACTGATACTTTCATGCATTGCATTCAGAAAATCAGCTTTATTTATATCCTTTTGCATTTGAGCTCAATAAAAAAACACAATCAATAGAAAGAGTTTGATGCGAAAATAGTACTTTCAAATCATATTTAACGTTATGAAACCCTTCTGTATTTTATTCTTTTTATCAAGTTTTATTTCCTTGAGCCAAAGTTCTATGTCACTGATTTTTTTAGGTGATATTATGGGACATGGAGGACAAATTGAAGCAGCTCATGACTTGGGTAAAGAAACATACAATTATGATCTCGTTTTTGCTGAGCTCAGAAAAATCATCGAAAAACCAGACTTTGCAATAGCGAATCTTGAAGTAACACTTGCTGGAGAACCATTCAGTGGTTACCCTCAATTTTCTTCTCCTGATGCCCTTGCAAAAGCATGTAAAAATAGTGGTATTGATGTTTTAGTTACTGCAAACAATCATACATGTGATCGCGGTGGAAAGGGAATAAGAAGAACAATAGAAGTTCTTGACGAAATGAATATTCCGCACAATGGCTCATACAAAAATGAAAACGATAGAGCACTGCGCAATCTTATGATCTTAAGAAAAGAGGATATTAGAATAGGAATGCTTAATTATACGTACGGCACAAATGGACTAAAAGCCCCGAAACCAACATCGGTAAATTATATTGATACCAATCAAATGCTATTAGATATTGAGCAAAGTAAAAATGAATCCATAGATGCTTTAATAGCCATAGTCCATTGGGGGATAGAATACCAAACTAAACCCAATAAGTTTCAAAAGAAAATTACTGACTTTCTATTTCGAAATGGAGTAAATATCATTATTGGTGGCCATCCCCACGTACTTCAGAAGGTTGAATGGGATCAAGACAAAGACCAACTTGTCGCCTATTCTTTGGGGAACTTTGTCTCTAATCAAGCAAGTGTGAATACTGATGGAGGAATGATGCTTGAAATTGAGCTCGAAAAAAAGAACAATAAATTAACAATCAAAGATGCAGGCTATCATCTTATTTGGGTAAACAAACCCACGCGTTCGAATAAAAAACTGTTTGAAGTACTTCCTTGTTCCAGNTNCCCGGCTAAAGCACAAATAAAANACCCTGGACATTTAGCAAAAATGAAACTATTCATAAANAATGCTAGAAAAATTATGTCCAANAATAAGAATGTAGAGGAAATCAATCCTGCAGTATTAACGGATTGAAAAGTCTTTNTTCACNCATCGTTGNACAATCGCGGCACTATTTAAGGCGAGCGGTATTCCNCCTCCNGGGTGGACAGTAACACCAGAAAAGTATAAACCTTNAAGACTTGGCGCAAAATTAGGGTGGCGGTAAAATGAGGACAGCATTGTGTTAGATGCGTTACCGTAAATAGACCCATTTTTACCTGAATACATTTGCTCCATCATAACAGGATCTAGTGCTTCCTCCACCTCAATCAGTGCTGCTACATCTTCATGAAGAAGCTTCTCTAGCTTNAGAAGTATATTGGCTCTAACATTTTGCTTCTGAACCTCCCAATCTTGACCTGTATCTATTGGTGCATTCACCATAACAAACCAATTCTCNCAACCTTCGGGAGCATCTTCTTTTTCCATTTTTGAAGATATGTGAATGTAAACCGTTGGATCATCAGATAAAGTCTTTTCGTGAAAAATAGATTTGAATTCATCTTTATAGTCTTTAGAAAAGAAAATATTATGCACATCAAGTTGGTCAAATGATTTGCGNATACCCCAATAAAAAACAATTGCAGACGATGACTTTTCTTGGTTTAATATTTTTCGAGGCCCCTTTAAGCTTGGTAAAAGCTTTTCATAAGTGAAATGAACATCCATATTACTGACNATAAGATCACATTCGTGATTTTTACCNGCATACGAATAGCCTTTTACATTTCCCTCGGAATACAAGATTTTATCAACCCGTGAATTAAAGTGGAAATGAACTCCAAGCTCTATCGCTTTATTGTATATGGCATCACTTATTGANACCATACCACCTTTCGGCATGTAGGGACCAACATTCAGCTCCAAATGAGCGATTATATTAAACATGCCATTGCTGCGATAGGGATCACTNCCGTTGTAGGTAGCAAATCGATTAAATATTTGCGTTGTTTTAGNATTCTTGAAAGTCTTTGAGTTTACGCTATTCATNGAAGAGAAAAGCCCATACNACGGAATGCGATAAATAGCGTTGATTACATTGCGATTAAGCCATTGTTTTAGCTTGTGTAAGGATGCCTGAATAAATACAGCATAAACTGCCTTGTAGTTCAATTCGATACGTTTCAAAAGCTTTTCTATATTCTTCTGGTCTTCACCNAACTCATCCGCTAAGGATTTGGCTACAGCACGGGTTCCTGTTGGAAGCGCAATTCGAGTACCATCCTCAAAAAAATAACAACAAGAGACNGGNAGCTTTGTATAGGNAAACTCATTTTCGGAANGGTCATCCAGAGCGAGTAATTCATCTACAAGATGCGGCTCTGTAAATACGGAAGGACCGCGATCAAAACGATATCCTNCCAAGGATTTCGAATTTATTTTACCACCATAAAAAGANTTCTGCTCAAAAACATGTGTTTCAAAGCCCATAGACGCCATTCTAATTGCACTTGCCATACCCCCAATTCCCGAACCAATAATGACTGCTTTCATAGAATGAAGAATAACAATTGTCAAATGGTTTTAGTTCGCACAAGCAAAAATTANAATAAAACAGATATAAAAACAGACATTAGAACGCGTATAAATGACATTAAGCCCTTATTTTANAAGGATTTTAGGTGGGTTTATTAACAAAATAGGTCAGTTATCAACATTTTTGGCAGATTTAACCCCCCAAACCTTGACTGACATTGATATTCGGATATATTTGTTGTNATAAATATTTATTAATTATTTAAAACAACTCATTATGAACAAAGCAGAATTAATTGACGCGATGGCAAGTGATGCTGGATTATCTAAAGCTGATGCTAAGAAAGCATTGGATGCTTTTGTAGGTGCAACAACTGGTGCATTGAAAAAAGGTGACCGTATTTCTTTAGTAGGATTTGGATCTTTTTCTATCACAAGAAGAGCAGCTCGTGCTGGACGTAACCCTAAAACGGGTGCGGTTATCCAAATTGCAGCTAAAAACACAGTAAAATTTAAAGCAGGTGCTGACTTATCGTCTAGCGTAAACTAAGAATTTACATTGATTTTAAAAGCCATCAGTAACTGATGGCTTTTTTTTTGCCTTTTTTTTCCTTTTTTATGAAACCTAGGTGGCTGATTGCTTTCGAATAATTTTCCAAAATAAGAGAGGGAAAAACCTTTTCAAGGTAACAGCTTTAATCTCTTTATTTCCAATCAGTACCTCCCGTTTTCGACCAGCTACTGCGCGCAAAAGTTGAGTAGTACATTCTTCAACAGCCATGCCAGTCTCTTGATTGTGGTCCATCTCTCCGTGTTTCTCTCCTTTCGCATCAAGTGCATTGGTTGAAATAGGCGTATTTATTTTGCCAGGACAAGCAATCGTTACAGAGATTCCATGCTCCTCCTCTTCTAAGGCAAGTGATTCGTAATAGCCGTGAAGTGCATGTTTTGAAGCGCTATAGCTAGATCTCAAAAAGAAACCGAACTTNCCGGCAATACTGCTGATGACCAAAACCTGGCCTTTGCTTTCTCGCAACTTTGGCAGGACCTTTTTCATTAGGAATACATTGCCAAAGAAATTCACCTCCATAATGCGCCTTACGACNTCTTCGGAGGATTCCGCCGCGGTCGCTCTTTGGCTGATACCACCATTTTGGATAAGCAAATCAATTTTNCCGTATCTAGCTTCGACTTGCTTCATTAAGCCATCGAATTCNTCTGGTTTGGCTAGGTCTAANGGTAAAACCATATGTTCCTCTTTTCGAGGTAGATTCTGGTNCAATTCCGTCAAAAGCTGTTCCTTTCGAGATGAAAGAATGAGCTNTGCNCCGAGCTCAGAGAGCTGAATACTGAGTTCTTTTCCTATTCCAGAGCTTGCCCCAGTAAGCCACACTACCTTTCCTTGAAAATGATTTCCTTTTGACATAAAACAAAGATACAAAACAAATAAATGTTGATTCAGTCGATAATCCTTACTTTTACAAATAGAATTTTACGATGAGCAAAGAAGCAATAAAAAAACATTTTGATGAAGCTGCAGAAGTATTGAACACCTTCAATAATGCAACGAATATAGAAGTTATACATAGCGGACTCCTGGTTATGGTTGAGGCNTTAAGAAATGGAAATAAGCTTATTAGTTGTGGAAATGGGGGATCAATGAGCGATGCAATGCACTTCGCAGAAGAACTGAGTGGTCGTTTTCGAAATGAACGTAAAGCACTAGCAGCAGTATCAATTTCCGATCCAACGCATATTTCGTGTGTAGCAAATGATTACGGCTACGAATATGTCTTTTCGCGGTATGTTGAAGCCATGGGTAATGAAGGAGACGTATTACTTGGTATTTCAACTTCCGGAAACTCTAAGAATGTNATCAATGCTGTAGAAGTTGCAAAACGCATGGGTATGAAAACAATTATACTCACGGGAAAAACGGGTGGTTTACTCTCAAATATAGCGGACATCGAAATACGCGCACCGCACAGCGAATTTGCGGACCGCGCACAAGAAATACACATCAAGGTTATTCATGCGTTAATCGACGGCATAGAAAAAGCGCTTAAGCTTTCATAGAAGCCTGCTTCAATTTAATCGATTCCATTTCTTCTTTTGTATACCTTTTGATGCGAATATTCAGAAAACCATAAAGCATCGTCATGATTGGACTGATTAGGTTAAAGAAACAAAACATCCAATAAGTTCCGGTTGCTACACCCAAGACACCTGCATGATAAGCACCGCAAGTATTCCATGGAATTAAAGGCGAAGTTACTGTTCCTGAATCTTCTAAAGTTCTACTTAAGTTCTCAGGTCTTAAACCCCTGTCTTCAAATTCTTTAGAAAACATTCTTCCAGGAACAACAATGGCCAAATATTGGTCAGATGTAGTCGCATTAAAAAAGATACATGTGCCTGCCGTTTTTGCAATTAAAGATCCAGCTGATTCGCGAGCATTAATGAAACTCGATGTAATTCTCTTAAGCATTCCTGTTACCTCCATTGCACCTCCGAAACACATCGAGCAAATCACCAACCAAATCGTGTTCAGCATTCCACTCATTCCGCCAGTAGATAAAAGATCATTTATTGCGATGTTCCCCGTTTCAATATTTGATGCTCCAGCGATCGTATTAAAAAAGGTCGTATAAGAAGACATAAAATAATCATCTGTAATCCCAGACAACTGATTCACTATTCCAGGTTGGGCAATAATTGCCGCAACTCCTCCAGCTAAGGTTCCAAAAAACAAAGCCGGTAATGCATCCCATTTCATAATAATTAATCCGATTACGACTGCAGGCACTAGAAAGAGCCATGGAGAGATATAGAAAGTTTGCTGAAGTGTTTGCTGCATTGACTCTATTCCTGCTAGGTCAGTCTTTGAATCTAGCGAGAGACCAATAAATAAAAAGATTAATAGGGTAATAACTAAAGTGGGCACTGTTGTATACATCATATATCTAATATGTGTGAATAAGTCTGTTCCAGCCATTGCAGGTGCAAGATTAGTGGTATCGGACAACGGAGACATTTTATCACCAAAATAGGCACCCGAAATAATAGCCCCTGCTATCATCCCTTCACCAATACCCATCACGCTACCAATACCTAAAAGGGCAATACCGACAGTAGCTATTGTGCTCCATGAGCTACCCGTTGCCAATGCTACAATCGCGCAAATCACACTTGTAGCCACAAGGAAAAAACTAGGATTAAGAATATCAAGTCCATAATAAATCATTGTTGGCACTACCCCAGATATCATCCAAGTACCACTCAATGCACCAATAATCAATAAAATCAATACAGCACCCAATGAAGACTTAATACTATTGATCATCCCATCTTGAATGGCCTTCCAAGAAAACCCTTGCCCGAGTCCTATACCGGCAGCAATGACAGCCCCAAACAATAAAGCTATTTGATTTGGCCCACCCGTAGCATCGTCTCCAAAAACATAAACATTGAAGGCCAATAATGAAATTAAAACAACAATCGGAATTAATGATTCTACCAACTTTGGAGACCTAGTATTTTCGGACATATACAGATAGTTTTAATCAAAAATACATATAATAATTTAGCGACTAATGAACCGCATTGTCCCCCATCTGTTATTTTTGTAATATGAAGAATTCCATTGTGATCAAGGGAGCAAGGGTGCACAATCTAAAAAATATAGATGTAGAAATTCCGCATGGTTCATTTACCGTGATTACAGGCGTTTCTGGTTCAGGAAAGACTTCTCTTGCCTTTGACACCTTATTTGCCGAGGGCCAAAGAAGATTCATTGAAAGTATGTCATCCTATGCCCGTCAATTCCTGGGAAAACTTGATAAACCCGATATGGACTCAATGAAGGGGATTGCACCTTCCATCGCAATACAACAAAAAGTAAGCACGAATAATCCGAGATCTACGATTGGTACAACAACAGAAATCTATGATTATCTCAAATTGTTGTTTGCACGAACGGGAACCACTTTTGATCCTACCACTAATGAGCCTGTAACAAAACAGACGACAAGTGATGTCATATCGCATCTAAAAACCCAAAATGACACCCAAAAAATAGCCATTTTAGCACCGGTAAATATTGTAGACGAATTTAATCTACAATTATATGAAAAACAGGGTTTTAAAAGAATCTATATAAACAATAAATTTAAAAATTTATCAGATTATAAACCGACCCAAAAAGACCAACCTTATTTGGTGATTGACAGGATCGTTTGCGACTTTTCTGAAGAAAGCAATTTAGGCCGATTTGCAGATTCGATAGACATGGCTTTTAATGAAGGTAATGGTTATTGCGTACTATTAAACCCAGAATCAAATGCGCTCACAACTTTTTCTAAAAAGTTTGAATCCAATGGTATAGCTTTTCAAGAACCCAACATACACTTCTTTGCATTCAACAACCCTTTTGGGGCCTGTAAAACATGTGAAGGGTATGGACAAGTCCTTGGAATTGATGAAAAACTAGTTATTCCTGACACTTCTCTCAGTGTCTATGAAGGAGCTATTGCACCTTGGCGTGGAGAAGTGATGGGTAAATACCTTAATAAACTGATCTACAGCGCAGATGATTTTAACTTTCCAATACACCGATCGATTCAAGACCTAACANAGGAACAATACGANTTACTTTGGGATGGAAACAAGTATTTTATGGGTCTCAATAAATTTTTTAAATATTTAGAAAGTAAAACGTATAAAATCCAGTACAGGGTGATGCTTTCGAGATATAGAGGAAGAACAGATTGTCCTGAATGTAAAGGAACCCGTCTNCGCGGGGATGCGGCNTATGTNAAAATCGATGGAAAATCAATACAAGACTTAGTCCTCATGCCAGTGAGCCGCTGTCTTGATTTCTTTCACAGTCTAGAGGACAATTTTAACGACAGNAGTGTTACAAAAAGAATNCTACCAGAAATCATCAATCGACTCAACTACCTATGCGAAGTAGGCCTNAGTTANTTAACGCTAAATAGACAATCTAATACACTGTCTGGCGGCGAATCACAACGGATTCATCTCGCAACCTCGTTAGGAAGCTCATTAGTAGGCTCTATTTATATTCTAGATGAACCATCAATAGGTTTACACCCTAAAGACACAGAAAACCTCATAGGTGTGCTTAAAAACCTTCAGAAGCTNGGGAATACAATCGTAGTTGTAGAACATGAAGAGGAAATTATGCGGGCCGCGGATCGAATCATNGACATTGGACCAAAAGCNGGNGTNTTNGGTGGNGAAATCATTTTCAANGGNACGTTNAANCANCTTTANAAGTCTAAANATAGNTTAACNGNNGCCTATNTAACAGGNGCAGAAGAAATAAAANCACCNCTAAAGCGAAGAAAATCNAAAANNAAGATAACNATNNNNGGNGCNAANCAGTTNAATTTAAAAAACATAANNGTNGATATNCCGCTTCACTGNCTNACNTGNGTAACNGGTGTNTCNGGTTCAGGTAAATCATCATTNATCGGAGACATCCTNTACCCTGCCCTGCGTAAAACAAANGGNATTAGCAATGATACNCANGGAGATTATACNGCCTTAAAAGGNAANCTCGACGCTATTCAAAANATAGAATTTATTGATCAGAATCCNATTGGNAAATCTTCAAGAAGCAACCCNGTAACTTATGTGAAGGCNTTTGACGANATNNGGGATCTNTTNTCNNGNCAACNGNTNTCNAANGCAAGAGGNTACAAACCAGGATTNTTCTCTTTNAATGTNAAAGGNGGAAGATGTGAGGANTGNGAAGGNGAAGGCACNATNACNGTAGGNATGCAATTNATGGCNGACGTGCANNTNGAGTGNGAAACATGTAAAGGGAAACGNTANAAAAAAGAAACNCTAGANGTNCTTTACCGNGGGAAATCAATACACNATGTNCTNGAGCTNAGNCTAGATGATGCCTTGNTNTTTTTTGGAGAGAAACCAGATCGTCTAGAAACTAAAATTATACAAAAGATTCAGCCNCTTGTAGANGTNGGNNTGGGCTANCTNAANCTNGGTCAAGCCTCAAGTACAATGAGTGGCGGTGAAGCACAACGTATTAAACTCGCGTCTTTTTTAGCCAAAGGGAACAAACTAGGATCAACACTCTTTATCTTTGACGAACCNACAACNGGACTTCATTTTTTCGATATAGAAAAGCTTATTCTTGCCTTTAATGCNCTNATTAACCAAGGCCATAGCATTGTTGTTATCGAACATAATACCGAGGTTCTCAAATGCGCTGACCACATCATCGACCTTGGACCAGAGGGAGGAGAAAATGGAGGGAATTTACTTTTTACAGGAACTCCGGAAGAATTAGTAAAGGAAAAAAAGAACGATACCGCTCGATTTTTAAAAAAAGCTTTGNCTTGATGAATCGACTACAATGCTTAAATTAGAGGGATATGAGCATGAAAATCACGATAGCCATTGATGGGTATTCCGCCTGTGGAAAAAGCACCTTAGCCAAAGCTTTGGCGAAAGCGCTTGACTATTCATTTATCGACTCAGGCGCCATGTATCGGGGCGCAGCCTTATTCTTTCAGCGTCTGGGNTATGTCTCAGAAAAACATATTGATAGAGCAGCAATTGATATGGCTATTCCAGACCTCGAACTGTCCTTTAAAATCCACAATGNAAAGAACTGTTTGTATTTACGTGATGAAAATATAGAGGATGAAATAAGACAGGCGCATGTCGCAAATATCGTTTCCAAAGTAGCGACCATAAAAGCNGTTCGGATTGCCCTCGTTAAACAGCAACAGAGGATGGGAGAAAATGGCGGAATTGTCATGGATGGCCGCGATATAGGATCCATTGTATTCCCAAATGCGCAGCTCAAGCTATTTGTGACTGCAGATCCCGAAATACGTGCCCAAAGAAGATTTGCCGAATTGCAAGAAAAAGGTATTNCACAATCACTTGAAGAAGTGAAGTCCAATCTTACAAAAAGGGACCACATAGATTCCACTCGAAAAGAGAGCCCTCTGATTCAGGTCAAGGATGCTATTGTTCTTGACAATAGTACCCTAACAAAAAAAGAACAGCTTGAATGGGTTTTGACAAAAGCAAAGAAAATAATTAGATCAAATCATTACAGNTGACCGCTTAGCTCAAAATAACGCTTTAAAACCTGAATAGAGAGTAAATCTTCCAGGTTTTGATTTTGAAACCTAGCAACATGTTNATGTGCATTAGTGATAATTGTTTCAGCCTCTTCTAGATGGTTCGAATAATAGTCNATTTTCTCCTCTAAATCACTATAATCTGACTTCAATTCTACGTAATGTATCCCTGGCTTTAANAGGCCTTCCATGAACCATGTCTCATATCTTGGCTTCGGCATGAAACAAATAGAATTTGAGGACATCGCCCACTTTAGATTGGTAGAAACATCATTTCCTTCAGGGCAAAATATAAACTTATACTCGAGCTGCGCTTCTTTCGACATNAATTGCTTTTGCCATGGAACATTCTCAGCCGGATTATTGGTCTGTCCCACCTCGCATTTTGGGTGGTCATAAAATTGCTTAACAAAGTCTCTTCTGANTTGTTGATATGCCCCACCGCGCCATACCAAAGCATTTNTCTTTTCAGCAAAAGACCTAGAATCATTTACCCAATGAAAATGTCTTTTTTTATTGAGCTTAAAAAGAATAGAATTTTCATTGGTATTGCTGATCTCCCTAGCTTTAATTATCGTAGGGATATCCCTCAACGCTGTATTGTCTCCAAAATGATACACGAAACACGCTTCACCAGGAAAATAATGAAGAAAATCTTTCAAATCAAGATAATAATCACTTCCCTTTGTGCGTCTAAATGTGCCTATCGACTGAGTCTCACCCTCTAGCTTGAAAGGCTCTTTTAATTTGATATAGTAATTGATTCGTGTCTTTAGTTCTACTGGGTCACATTGCTTCTCAAACTCCATGAGCCGCTTAAAGTTTCGGTCAAAAAAAGACTGAGGTAGTGCATTATATCCAAAGCGTTTGATATAGTAGAAAAGTTTAAAGGGCATAACTATGCTAAATATATTTTGAATGTATTCAAATTACGGATGAAATAAGAAGTGACGACAAATATAAGCAATCATATGCGTGATATGGTGAACTAANAACATCTCATCTAAANAATTAATAGAAGAATTGAATCTTACTTTATGAGGGTAATATGACCTATTAGCTCATAGGCTCTTTGGTCATACCACCTGAAGTTGATTTTCCAGGTATAGGTTCCATCCTGTACAGGGTTTCCTTGGAAGGTTCCATCCCATCCTTGGTTGAAGTCTGTCGTTTCAAAGACAAGCTGTCCCCATCGGTTATAAATATCGAGATTGTATCGCTTCACGTACTCAGGACTCGAAAATACGGGGAACCAAGTGTCATTGACGATATTTCCATCTGGCGTGAATGAATTCGGTGCATATAAGAATGGATCATTGAAGAAGGCTATAAATCCTTGGGTACTATCTGTACATCCTTCATCTGTTATCGCCAAAAGACTCACCCAGAAAGTGTCTGCAACATTTGGACTATAGGTATATGCGCCAGGCTCGAAGCCCATAAAATCAATAGGTGTATCTCCCATATTCCACACAAATGTATCTCCACCCACAGATTCATT
>NHBV01000035.1 GCA_002167775.1 Crocinitomicaceae bacterium TMED16
GAGTCAAATCAATGACCCCATCATTGTCACCAAAGCAGGTCGCATCTATAAGATCAGAGCCTAATACCAAAGCAAGGGGTTCATTAATGATATAGGTATTGGTATCTGTACATAAGTTGTCATCGGTAATGACAAGCGTATAGCTTCCTGCAGCTAAGGAATCAACATCTTCTTCTGTGCTACCATTGCTCCAAGTATAGCTGTATGGAAGTGTTCCTCCTGATGGAGTAACAGCGATGGCTCCAGTAGAATCTCCAAAACAAATGACATCAGTAATAGAATCTGTTGCTGACAATGCCGACAATGGTTGATCTACAAACCCAGAAATAAAGCTTTCACATGAGTTGCCATCCGTTACAATTACAAAGTAGTTTCCAGTCACAAGTCCTGATAAATCTTGTATTGTGTCCGTATTCGACCAATTGTAGCTGTAAGGTAATGCGCCACCAACTACCGTAAGATCAAGCGCTCCATCACTGCCCTCAAAACAAGAAACAGCAATCTCTACAATCGAAAGATCCATCGTGTTACTAGGGTCCAATATCTCAATCGAAATGCTATCAACACAACCATTGTCATCGGTTACTTGACCAACATAAATACCGGGAACAAGCTCTACAATGTCTTCAGTGATTTCGTTGTTGTTCCACAAATAGGTATAGTCAGGGGTTCCTCCCGTTACCGTTAAATCAATCGTTCCTTGATCTCCACCAATACATAGCGCATCGGTATGGGTCTCAGAAAGTAAAATAGCATCCAAAGGCTGAGAGAGACTCATTGCTCGGGCACTAGAGCAGCCATTACTATCTGTTACTATAATATCATAAGGACCAGCAGAAATACCTGATAGGTCTTCACTTACAGCGCCATTAGACCATAAATAAGTAAAAGGAGAAATTCCTCCACTTACGGTCAAATCGATAGAACCCGTAGCATCACCAAAACATAAAATATCAAATTGTGTATGCCCTAAAACAATTTCTTCAGGTTCTTGAATGGAATCAGCTAATAAAAGTGAACAACCCAATGTATCAGTAATCAAAACACTGTAATTGCCAATAATTATATCCTCAATAGAGGACAAAGTATCTCCAGTACTCCATTGATATAAATACGGCGCCGTTCCACCACTTACCGTGCTTTCAATAGAACCTGTAGCTGCTCCAAAGCAATCTACATCCGTCACCTGAAGTGAAGCAAACAGAGAATCACTTGGCTGCGTCACAGTTGCTGAAATAGAAAATGTACAAGCATTCGTATCTGTTACAGTAATAGAATATGTTCCTATGGCCAATCCTGAAAGGTCTTCTGTCGTATCTGTAGTGCTCCATAAGTAGGTATAGGGAGCTGTTCCTCCCGTAACACTTGCATCAATTGATGCTGTAGAATCGCCATAACACGCCACATCTATAACTGAAAGNACTACATCAAGTGGAGCAGCGGGCTCAGTTACTTCTACAACGATGACCTCAATACAATTTAAGGTATCTGTTACGGTTAAGGTATAGGTTCCAACTGTGAGGTCATTAAGATCTTCTGTTGTATCACCCGTATCCCATAAATAAGTGTAGGGAGCAGTACCTCCTTGTACGGTAACATCAATACTTCCAGTAGCATTGCCAAAGCAATCTACATTGACATGTGTTTCAGTTATCTCTATAGGTGCTGCCGGCTGGGTAACCGTTGCGGTCAGCGTATCAGTACAGCCATTTAAATCTGTTACTAGCACACTATAATCTCCAACCATAAGGGTATCAATATCNTGCTCAGACTCAGCATTTGACCATGAATACGTATATGCAGGAACACCACCAATGACTGTCAAATCAATAGAACCATCATCACCTCCGAAGCAAGAAACGGCAATAGAATCAGAACTCAATTCTAGAGGGGTGGGCTCCAATAAAGTAACGGATGCATTTGTCTCACAACCATTGGTATCAGTGACCAAAACATTATAGGCACCAGCGGCCAATGAATCTGCGATATCCGTTGTATCCCCGTTAGACCAAAATACCTCATAAGGACTTGTNCCACCAGAATAGGTTACTTCGGCCAAACCATTGCTATCTGCAAAGCAGCTTACATTAAAACCATTGAAATCAGTCAAAACAGAAGCGCTAGAAATTAATAAGGCAGGCTCCGTAATATTAAAAGTATCTGAAGCAATACATGAATACTCATCTACAACATTGAGGATATATTCACCAGGCGAAAGATTTGAAATACTATCCACAGTAGCAGAATTTGACCAAGAATAAAAAATCGGCTCCGCTCCTACCACGTCGGTGGAAATATATCCATCAGAAAAACCAAAACAAAGAATATTTTGAAGTGATGAAAGCGAAATAATAGGATTGGGATAAATGACAACCGTTTCAAAAGTATCAATCAAACAATCCAAACCATCAAAGGTAATTTGCACACTGTAAATACCAGAATCAGACAATTCAGCTTCAGGAATGTTTATCGTAGATCCTGAGCCTGAAAAGCCATTTGGTCCTGACCAAGAATAATTCGCTAAGGCTGAAAAGGTTGCTGATAAGTTGAGGGATTCAGTTTCACAGACAGGATAATTATGATCTACCGCTGGAGGAGGGCAACCTGAAACATCAATTAATAAGGTATTACTTGCCGTTAGTGGGCAGCCATTTGAGTCCAATAAGTCAGAGGCTCCATCATTACCATAATCATTCCCTGAAATTTCACCTGTGCCAAAAATATAGGTCACATGCTCTAGTGTTGAATCACATTGAAACATTAAGCAATCATCAACCACAGTTACACGAAACCTCACAACCGTACTGTCAGCCCCTTCCGGAGATGCAATAACCTCACCACCTGTTAAAGCATCTGCTCCTGTGCCTATTCTTATCTTAATCGAATTCGTAGCTGCGTCATACTCCGCTTGATCGTCACCAGCAATATCAGTTTTGGGTCCTGAATTTGGTCCAAAATCAATAGAAACTGAATTTGCAACATATTGTGTTCTNGGGTCAAGCGTATCAACAATGAAGGTATTTAATGATAAATCAGAACCGATGTTCTTTCCCACCAGAGTATACTCTAGAATATCTCCTGGTTCAACAATTCCTCCATTCAAGTCATCNATGTAGACCGATGCCCTTAAATCAGGTTCATATATATCTATTGCAGAAGTCAGGACACGGCATAAAATATTTTCACCTGAAGTTGAAACTCGAACGGTAGCAGAATTCGTNTTATTACCAATGTAATTAAAACTCGAATTATCGGGAATATAAATNGCCGCATCATAGCCCAAATTNTTATTGTATNCTGGATTTCTGTACGGCGTAACCACTGCATCGTAGGATATAGTACTATTGAAACAATTATTAACAGGATGTAAGGCATCAGAAATAGCAACAAATGAACCAGAACCATTAAATGAAAGGCCATCACCGGATGCACTTCGATCTCCTTCGTGCGCTATAATTCCTAATTCAAATGAAACAGGACCTGCAAGTGGTGTATTGAAACCGGAAATAGGAATATCTAGTGTCGTACCGACTCCAATAGCNCCGTAACCATCAAAAACGGTAAGGTTTCTCATAGATTCATAGATGTTTTTGTAAACGACTACGATAGACCAACCACCAAATACATTAAAAGCATTTGAACGCGCAAGAACATTTGCAATGGTAAATCTTGCTTTAATTCCNGCATTTTGAACAATACCCGTTATATCTTTAAAGCAGTTATAACTTGGATGGCTGATACCACTGATATCAATAGTTTCATCAGCTGTTATATCTTGATATGGATCCGAATTAACACTAAGTTTAACTTGATCTCTCTGCGCATAACCTNGAGTTCCNGTACTTATTTCACCACTCCAGTATAGGCCTGCCCAAAGAATCTCACTGCAATTTTCTAAATCTAAACTATCACTGGTTGACATAAAGGTTGAAAAATCACTATCGATGTCGACATATTGCATGTTTTGGTTATCNTTAGCTCCNTTACCACTCGGTGGCATCTGTGACTGAAGACTCGAACAATTACCGCTACTACATGAAATGGCCACATTTGACAGAAAACGAATACCACCTTTTTGTGCATTCTGATACCGTACATCAAAAGGTTCAAATAATTGACTATGCANTGAATTCGNGTACCCTATGCAGAGAAGCACGATTAACAAAAAAGTACTTTTATACCTTAAAAGAAAATTAAAAATATTGTTCAGTAACACAATTTATATTGTAAGAATGACACTTACCAACTTAACGACCTTTTCGCTAAGAGGTTGCTAAAGTAAGCAAAACGTTAACCAATCACGAAACTTGCGAAATCAGNATAAAGAGGTAAATTCTAANTTGNAATTCAGCTAAGATNTTACCTTGTNAGAAAAACCTCCTTTCGCGATTGCAATTGATTCTTTTCCAATACCAACAATAGACATCATGTTTAAAGGAAATTCTAAAAGCACATGGGTGAAACTTAAAAAGAAAAGAAAAGTCAAACCTAAACCATAATCAATAAGGTATACAATACATGCCGAAATCCAAATCAAAATTACCGCTATAAAACGCACCTTAGGTACTTTATGCCAACGTATTACTTCAGTTTTACTGAACCAATTTAGATAATGATAGAGATATGCAAATGCGATAAACCTCATCAAAAGAATCCCCGGTGTTGAATAAAAAATTACCGGCAACGATTTTTTGGGATCAACATAAGGCCTATCAAACATATCAGTATATCCCGCCACTGTTGGCATATCAGCTAGGTTAAACTCTCGCAGTATTTGAAAGTTCAAATTATAAAAACCTTTTCCATCTGCAAAATAAGATTCCTTTCCATACTCAGAAATTTGAAAAAAAGTGGTGTTTGGTAACACATAAATCAAAATAAAAGGAACCAACACAAAGCATAGAACAGACAAGAGACCTGTTTTTGACCGCGACTTGAGCGCACCAAATAGCATAAATAAACCCGTAAATAAATAAACGTGAAATAATGTAGGTAAAAGGGAGGTGAGTGCAAAGGTTGTATAATTTGGCTTAAAAACCTCGTTCCCCATGGCGTTGGTGTAGTTTGGCGCAAACCAACCATCGATGAAGCCAAATAGGATAATAATTAAGACCGCTTTAATAAACATGTTTTTCACCAACACAAANAACAAAGAGCTTATAAATGCGAGTAAAATCAATTTATCTCCGAGGTTCAATTCAAAGAACATTTCCGTAAAACTCGAATGAAATTCATAGGTATGTGCAATATCACTATAACCAAGTAAACAGCCTACGCCTAGAAGGACTATAAAATCATACTTACCCGTGGAAAAATACTTCCGGTCGTGAAGCCAACTGATCTCGGTTAAATAATGCANAGGGCCAAGAAAGGCATACGCAAATAAAAAGACCTCAAAAGGCATTACAAATGCAGCAATCATGCTNATAAACATGAGCCCAATGTTTAAATAATTAATTTGATCTTGCCTCTGCGCGCTTAGCATGGAATAAATTTAGGTAAAAACCTTAAATCCTTCTATTGATTTTACTAAAACAAAGTCATTTGATCGTCTTCATCAGATTTGTCAGTAGGTTTGTCGTCGCTCAAATCCCATTCAATCGTATTAGAAGAACTTTCTTCTGCTTCATTCTTTTGCGCACCCTTCTTAGCAGATTTATTTGNTTTAATTTTATTCTCTAGCTCAACTTTCGTTTTTTGATCCTTTTCAACTGAGTCCTTTTTAGACTTTATTTCCTTTTTCANCTTNGGTATTGATAAATCTTTCTTTTCTTCATTCTNATCAGCCTTTAATGCTGGAGAAGATACAGCAGGTGTTTCTTTTATAGCTTCAGCATCCTCTATTTCGCTCGGTGAATCTTTTTTCAANACTTCTTCTTCAGCGGCAGGCCATGGCTCCTTCCCTTCTCCGATGTCATGATTGAGTAACACCTCTTTGACTTTGAGCTTTGTTAGCTGATTACCTTGGGCTTTCATCCCCTTAATATCGATAAATGAGCTGAGATCTAAAATGGTATCTGGAAGATTTTTCGTTGCTTTCAAATGTTTGTTGTAAACAATTTTAACCTCTGGTTTAAAGGCGGTAGAAACAACAGCGAGAGAAGAACCATCACTATCACTAATAAAAACGACTCTTTTGTTGCTGGTCGACTCGCACTCAAATCTTTTCACGTAATGAAGCTCTTTCTTACCATCATAGTAAACCGCAGATATCGCACGACTAGGAATCCATTTCTCAAGATGAATCATATCCTCCTCAAAACGCGTTGAAAGATCGAAGCTGCTCAGACGATAGGAACCATTAGAATAGAGAGACAGTAATTTATCGTCGCCCTTAAATTCCCCTAAAAACTGACCTCTTCCCTCATCATTTAATCGACCTACAACATCATCAAACCAAATTTTACGCGCGGCAAGTGTTGAGCCACCTGTCTCCTTAAAAATCACTTTCTGTACCAATTCTTTGGTGACTCTATTTCCAACTGATTTCCTTCCCTTAATGATCAGGTCTCCTAAATCTACATCAAATTTTAACCTTTTCAAATGAGGCCTTGGCCTCAAAGCAACTGTGACAATTTCTCTCTCTCCATTGGGGTTGGCAGAAAAATAAAGCACTTTTGANTTTTTACTGCCTTTAGTCAAATCATATTCCGTGTCCCTAGTAATGCTATTGACATAAAAACGTTTCATCATCGTCGGGCCGGAAGTTCCATCTCTATACATCACATGATAAATCGTTCTCTTATCTCCACGCTTCCAGACATTTGCATAAACCAAGTCCTTTCCGACAAACTTCTTGTCCGTAATTTTGGTAATCAACATCTTACCTGTCTTAAAGAAACAGATAATGTCATCAATTTCAGAACAGTCNTTTACCGCTTGTACCTTACGCAGGCTATAACCAATAAAGCCCTCATCATAATCTACGAAAAGCTTCTTATTCGCAATGATCACCTTAGAGGCGCTAATATTTTCAAATGTTTTTATTTCTGTTTTTCGTTCTTTTCCCTCGCCAAAGTTCTTCTTAAGGTTCCTGAAATAGGTTATCGCATACTCAACGAGGTTTGCTAAATTTTCCTTTACAACCTTAATCTGATCTTCAATCTTCAATAAATTATCATCCGCTTTGCTACTATCAAAACGGGTAATTCTAATCATAGGAATTTGCGTGAGCTTGTGAAGATCTTCATCTGTGATTTCACGGATCAATTGCTTTTTGAATGGCTTGAAGCACTTGTATAGATACTCATAAAGACTTTCCTTATCAGAATAGTTTTTGAAGTCTATATACATCTCTTTTTGGATGAAAATCTTTTCTAGCGTCGCAAAATGCCACTGGGCCTCTAGTTCGGCAAGCTTTATCTCCAATTCTCTTCTTAAAAGAAAAACAGTTTGGTCTGTATTTGCTCTAAGTATCTCTGAGACCCCCAGGAAAACGGGTCTTTCTCCATCAATAATAGATGAATTCGGAGATATTGATACTTCACAGTCCGTAAAGGCATAAAGTGCATCAATCGTTTTATCAGGAGAAACACCTGCGGAAAGGTGTATGATAATTTCGGCATCTGCAGAGGTATTATCTTCTATTTTCTTTATCTTAATCTTTCCCTTATCATTTGCTTTTAGGATGGAATCAATCAACGAACTTGTAGAAGTACCAAAGGGAATCTCATGTATAATTAACGTTTTTGCATCTTTCTTTTTGATTTTGCCACGGACACGAACCCTTCCCCCTCGCTTTCCATCGTTATAATTGGAAAAATCAGCCATTCCTCCGTTCGGAAAATCAGGAAAAAACGAAACTTTCTTTCCTTTAAGATGGTTGATTGAATTGTCAATGAGTTCAATAAAATTATGCGGCAAAAATTTACAAGCCATTCCAACCGCTATCCCTTCAGCACCTTGTGCTAAGAGAAGGGGGAATTTCATTGGTAGATTGTTGGGCTCTTTATTTCTTCCATCATAGCTC
Organism: Crocinitomicaceae bacterium TMED16; assembly: GCA_002167775.1. Classification (GTDB taxonomy): domain Bacteria; phylum Bacteroidota; class Bacteroidia; order Flavobacteriales_D; family Crocinitomicaceae; genus UBA952. Next base: position 7,970 of record NHBV01000035.1, read on the forward strand.
AGCAACCAGTTTGTCGTCTTCGCATTAAAGGCAACGTGCAAGGCAAATTTAGATAACCTTGCTTCTATATATCTCGGCGCAGCTGCTCCATCACCTGTAAGGGTATTTCCCCAGTTTCCCTGACAATCAATCAAAAGATCCTTCTGGCCAAGCTGAACCAATGCATCACCAATAGATGCATCACCATGAGGATGATACTTCATTGTATTACCAATGATGTTCGCTACCTTATTGTAACGTCCATCCTCCATTTCTTTCATAGAGTGTAAAATCCTTCTCTGAACAGGCTTCAATCCATCGGCTAAACCCGGGACTGCACGCTCTAAAATCACATAGCTTGCATAGTCAAGAAACCAGCTCTCATAGAGTCCACTTACTGGAATAATGCTTTCATCTACTTCATTATTCTCAAAAGGATTGTGTTGCTCTTCGTTCTGCTCTCTCTCTGGATTCTCGTCTGACATAAAAAGTTAGGCTATTTCTTTTAGGGATTCAACTTCTGATGGATCTTCTGCCCCATCTTCTGACGCATCTTTTTCTACTCTAAGATTTTCAATGATAAATTCTTGTCTTTGCGGTGTGTTCTTGCCCATAAAGTATGATAATATGGAATCAATCGATGCATTTTGGGAAAGTAAAACTGGCTCTAAACGCATCTCTTCACCAATAAAGTGGGTGAATTCATCTGGAGATATTTCCCCTAAACCCTTAAAACGTGTAATTTCCGCATTCTTTCCTATTTCGTTCAATGCACTTTTGCGTTCTTCCTCAGAATAGCAATAAAGCGTCTTTTTCTTGTTTCGAACCCTGAACAGTGGCGTTTGCAATACGTATACATGGTTCTTTTTCACTAAGTCGGGAAAAAACTGAAGAAAAAAGGTGAGTAAAAGCATTCTAATATGCATGCCATCAACATCTGCATCAGTAGCAATAACGACCTTATTATAACGTAAATCTTCAAGATCATCCTCAATATTCAAAGCGGCTTGGATAAGGTTAAACTCTTCGTTCTCATAAACTACTTTTTTAGTCAAACCATAACAATTCAATGGCTTACCTTTCAATGAAAAAACAGCCTGGGTCCCTACATCTCTCGATTTTGTTATTGATCCGCTCGCAGAATCTCCCTCAGTAATAAACAAGGTTGTTTCTTCTCTTCGTTCATTTTTAAGATCATTGAGGTGAATTCGACAATCCCGCAATTTCTTATTATGTAAGTTCGCTTTTTTGGAGCGTTCGCGTGCTATTTTTCTAATACCTGCAAGCTCTTTTCTTTCCTTTTCAGACTGCTTAATTTTCGTTTCAATCGTCTTAGCAATCTCCGGGTTTTTGTGTAAAAAGTTATCAAGTTTATCCTTTAAAAAGTCATTGATAAATGCGCGCATTGACTTACCTCCAGGTTCAATCTCTTGAGACCCCAGTTTGGTTTTTGTTTGCGACTCAAAAACAGGCTCCATTACCTTAACCGAAACAGCAGCAACAATAGACTGACGAATATCAGATGCCTCATAGTTCTTACTATAAAAATCCTTTATAACCTTCGCTACTGACTCCCTAAAAGCACTCTGATGCGTACCGCCCTGGGTCGTATGCTGACCGTTCACAAAAGAATAATAATCCTCACCATAGGTTTTACCATGTGTGAATGCAACCTCGATATCTGCTCCTTCTATATGGATAATTGGATATAGCGGGTCGCCATCCATATTATTCTCTAGAAGGTCTTTTAGTCCATTTTTCGATTGGAACTTATTGCCATTAAAATAAATGGACAACCCTCGATTTAGATAACAGTAATTCCAAAGCATTTTATCCACATAATGTGTTTTAAATGCATACTTCTTAAAAATCTGATCATCAGGAGTGAACTCAACGTATGTCCCATTCTGCTCATCTGTCTTTTCCAGTGAAAAATCTTTCATCAACTCTCCTCGGCTAAAAGACGCTTTTTTTAATTCACCATCTCTAACGGCATAAACAGAAAAATGAGAAGACAAGGCATTGACTGCTTTTGTACCAACCCCATTAAGTCCAACTGATTTCTTAAATGCTTTGGAGTCGTACTTCCCACCTGTATTCATTTTTGAGACAACATCAACGACTTTACCCAAAGGAATGCCTCTTCCATAATCCCTAACGGTTACAAGACCATCTTTTATGTATAAATCAATTTTCTTACCATTGCCCATTACAAATTCATCAATACAGTTGTCGACAACTTCTTTTACCAAAAGATAAATCCCATCATCGGCTGAAGCGCCACTCCCTAGCTTCCCTATATACATTCCGGGTCTTAGCCGAATATGTTCCTTCCAGTCTAATGAGCGAATATTATCTTCCGTATATTGATTTTCAGACATAGTATAGCGATTGCATAGTGGTGTATAACAAATATAATTGGTAAACACCTTGATAATACAAGGGAAACAATTGAATTATGAACGTTGTGTAGTTGAAAATGAGAAATCGCTATTTTTCAATAGATTTTCTCCAAGATTCATTTAGCGCAATAATCAGCTTTCGAGCGATTGCATTTGAAAATGTTTTTGTCCTGTAACCACCAATCCAATTNACGCCTTTTATGGCATTCGTGATAAAAACCTCATCGGCTGCCAATAAGTTTTGAGGCAATATACTGCACTCATAGACCTTTATNCCCGCAGCTAAAGCAAGGTTAATAATCTGCATCCGCATTGTTCCNGCAAGACAACCTTCCTCAAGCCCTGGNGTGTATAAGACCCCATTGCTGACCACAAAAACATTACTNGAAGATGTTTCCAAAATATTTCCTTTATCATTGCTCAAAAACAGATCATCTAGACCCTTTTCTTTTGCAGCAATAGCGGCCATAACATAATGAAGGCAGGATTTTGTTTTGAAATTAGATAGAAAGTTTTTCTGCAACTTAATGTCTTGNTATATATCCACCTCCAAGCCCTTTGCGTTCAGCTCAAAAAAATTAGAGCCATAAGCATCCACCTCTATATAAAAATTGGCTTCATTAGAGGTAGGAAGATATGTTCCGCCGATTGATCGATCGATGGACAAACGACATTTACCTCCTTTTTCAATTCTTGATTTTAAAATAAGTTCTTCAATGCGCTCCTGAAAGAATTCAGCATTGTAATAGCTTGGAACTCTTATTCGAAGAACCTTCGCACCTTCAACAAGTCGGGCAATATGATTCTCAACATTTACAGGTTTACCACTAACAATTCTTATTGATTCAAAAACACCATCACCATATAAATGCGCACGGTTTCCCGGGTCAATTGTTGGAGAGGAATTTGGTAAAAGATTACCGTTATTATTGATATATAAAACACNCATATTAAAATAAAAGCCCTAAAAATTCAATTCCCTTATTGAAATCAACCAATAATACAAATAAAATTCCAAANAACGCACCGCCAATATGAGCATCGTGTGCAATTCCAGAACCCCCTCTTTTCAACGAATAATATTCAAAAAAAAGATACAAAGGAGCCAATACATAGGCCTTTATCGGTATCGGAATAAACATGAGGTAAAGCTCAAGCTCTGGATTCCAAAGCATGGCAGCAAAAATAACAGCAGAAACAGCTCCTGAGGCACCCAGAGAGCGATATGCAGGATTATCAGCGTTGCGAAAATAAGGCCAAAGGGTCGCTACGATTGCTCCTCCGAAATACAATGCAATCAGGTAGAAACTTGCCTGAATACCAAATGCATAATTCCATTGGTCCTCAAGAAAGCTTCCGAGGAAATACAAAGAGATCATATTAAATGAAAGATGTGTCCAATCAGCATGAATAAAAATATGTGAAAAAATCCTGTAGTATTCTTTCTGATATTTTACTTTATANGGAACAAAAAGACTTTTCTCTGTAAAATCCGCATTGGAAAATCCTTGGTAAGAAATCAAAACGGTCAGTATGACAATAATAAGGATAAGACTGAGCATGCTTTAAATTATCTGATAAATATAGATAATATTGATTGACTAGGTAAAACAAAATAGAACACTCAGTAAAAGTGTTTACTTTTGTAAATAAAAAACAATGATTGTATCCCCATCAATTTTATCATGTGATTTCGGAAATGTTGAANGAGACACGAAAATGCTNCACGCGTCGGAGGCAGATTGGCTCCATATTGATGTCATGGATGGCGTTTTTGTTCCCAATATATCCTTTGGATTCCCTGTCCTTAAAAGTGTAAATACGCATACAGATAAGGTACTTGACGTGCATCTAATGATTATAAATCCAGANAATTACATAAAGGAGTTTGTTGACTCAGGGGCTGATATAATCACTGTTCATTACGAGGCTTGCCAACATCTTCACAGAAGTATTCAGCTCATTAAAAGCTTCGGTGTTAAGGCAGGTGTAGCCTTAAATCCACATACCCCAGTCTCCGTCTTAGAGGANGTGATTCAAGAGCTAGATCTCGTATTGATCATGTCGGTTAACCCTGGTTTTGGTGGTCAAAAATTCATTCCTTCAAGTGTCTCAAAAGTGAAAAAATTAAAAACACTTATTGAGCAAAAAAATGCATCAGTGATTATTGAGGTTGATGGAGGTGTAAACCTGGAAACGGGTGCGCAGCTATGTCAAGCAGGAGCAGATGCTATTGTTGCCGGGAGCTATNTATTTAANTCAGAAGACCCGTCAAAAACGATTTCAAACCTGAAAAAACTATAAGCGTAACTCTTTGGNTTTTAAAACGTTTTAATGAACAATGCCTTTCATAATTAAAATACTACTCCTCTTTNCTTTGCTCAGCGCTTTTGTNGCTGCCCAACCTGAGCTAGAAATGCAAGAGCTAGAATTGAATACAACCTTATTGTCTTTTCGNAAAGCCATTACCGTCGAACAAATGGATACGGAAAATGAGAATTTCAAAAAACAGATGTACGAATTCCTTCAGCAAGAGGGGGCGTTTAATTATGCATTTAAACACTTGCAATCTGTAGCAATTTTAGATAGCCCAGACGGAAAAATACGNATGGTAAACTGGAATATAGAATATCCGGATATGTCNTACGCATATGCTGGATTCATCATGATAAATGAAAATAAAAGCGTACGAATAGTTGCCNTGAATGACATGCATGGCGCGTATGAGAAAAAGCCAAAAGGAACTGTTGATTTTTCAGATTGGTATGGAGCACTTTACTATAAAATCATTCCTTTCGANAATGGTAATAAAACTGAATACCTATTACTTGGTTGGGATGGAGGAACCACGGGAAGCAATTTCAAGATTTTAGATGTTTTGGTTATAGGGAAACGAAGTGTTCGTTTTGGTAGTCCAGTATTCATTTCTGANAATAAGCTGCAAAAACGGNTTGTATTCGAATACGCTAATGAGGCAGTAATGAATATGAGATTTGAGGAGAAATATGGAAGGATTGTTATGGATCATCTATCCCCAGAAGCGCCTGCTCTCGAAGGCATCTATTCTTATTACGTACCNGACTTATCATATGACTCCTATGCCTATAACGGAGCTTATTGGGTGTTAAAGGAAGATGTCATCGCCGTGAATGACCCCGAGTTTGAACCAAAAAGTTTTATTCAGATGAACCCTAGAACGGGAAAACTTGAAAGAAAAAAACTTAAAAAAGATTGGATCAACCCAACCAATATTAAACAAAATGACGGAGACATTAATCATGTTGCCAGAACGCCCGAACTTGAATCAGAATCGACAAATNCTCCTCTAGAATACGATAAAAAAGCGCAACGAAAACTAAAAAGAGCCTATAAAAAAGATCCTTCAGGCCTATCCATAACAACTGGAAAATACAAAAGAAAAAAGAACCGCAACAAATTACCATAATGCAGCTAGGACTCATAAANACATTGACGATTGATCGCTTTACTCCTCCAGGAGCNTTTCTTGAAGATGAGCAAGGAAATGAAGTCTTGTTGCCTCAAAAATATCTACTAGACACTTATGATCTAGGACAGAAAATAGATGTCTTTGTTTTTAAAGATTCACANCAACGTATTGTCTGTACAACAGAGGAACCCTTCTTGCTTTTAGGAGACTTTAAATATCTTAGAGTTACACAGGTTAAGCCCATCGGAGCATTTGTNGATTGGGGACTAGACAAAAATCTATTGATNCCTTTCAGTGAACAAATCTGCAAATTAGAGGAAGAAGNTTATTATCTCTTTGTTTTACGATACGATTATAAAACTGANCGTCTTTTTGGAAGTATGCGCGTAAGAAAGTCCCTAGACATTTGTAACGAGGACCTTAAAGGACAAGAGGTAGATTTATTAATTTGTGAACAAAACGACCTTGGAGTAAGTGTCATCGTAAACAATAGATATGATGGAATGATTTTCGATTCAAATATCATTGCAAATATAGAACCTGGTGATGAACGCAAAGGTTATGTTGAAAAAGTCCGGGATGATGGAAAATTGGACATTCGTCTTGAACCCATTACTTTTGAAAAATATGATCTTGCAGAAAGTAAAATACTGGAACTTCTNCAAGAAAACGGAAAGCTAATGCTTAGTGATAAGTCTCCTTCAGACTTAATAAATAAAGAGCTAGGGATGAGCAAAAGAACATTTAAACAAGCCATTGGGAAGCTTTATAAGCATCGCAGAATTAAAATCAACAAAGATTNTATCGAGTTTATAGCAAGAACGTAAACAGTTACTTTGGATGGTAATGGCTNGATGCAGCCTTCTCAATCAAAGCCCTGTCTAAGGTCATCTTCTTTCTCTCTTGACGCGCATACATTTCCATCTGATCAGTATAATGAGGACCATATTCGNTTCTAGAGTTTCCATAGGGCAAGACTGTCTCAATCTCCACTCCATCATTTGAATATTGTAAAATCATAATGTAGGATTCNCCGTGCATAGGTTTTGCAGTTCCTTTTTCGAAAGGAGCACTCGTCATCGCAGCAATCATATCTGTTAAACCAGGAACCGCCAAACGCTTATCTCCTCTATGGTGGACCTGATAATCTTTGAGTTGAATATCGTAGCGACCAAAATACTTCATTAAATGCTTATCGGTCGCCTTCAAGGCTTTATCCATCCTTTCTTCGAGTGAAAGCCCCTTCCCTCCTAGCCCAAGAAAACGGTTGTAATAAATAGCCCATTGTGCAGCCCCTATACTGGTAGTATCTGCACGTTTATCCCAACCCTGNATAAGGTCAAAAACTTNCTTGTATTTATTGTAGTTAGCATAAGAATTTTTAGCAGTCTTGAATACAATATTTGCTCCTGATGGTGTCCAAAGAGAATCGGGATATTGAATATCATATTTAATAGAGAAAAAATCCTGCATATTCAAAGATTTTTTTGATTCCATTAATTGCATAAACCTGNCACTCCTATTGTTTTCAGATTCTTTAAATCCAAATTGAAAGTCAGTAAAATCAGATTCTTGAAGATTATCAGCTTTGTGCGCGCTATTAAATGGGGTATTNTTGGTATTGAAAAGATAACCATGGGGCGGATCTAAAAGCTTGGGTAAGGCCTCATATGGTACATAAGTTTCTTGAAGGAGCTCAGCGCTTTCGCCTTTCATTACACCATTTATTCTTTGTCCTTTGGATGCTCTTTCTGGGACCAATCCATTGTTCATCCAAAAAATCCTATCATCGCAATCTGCGTACATTACATTAAAACGAGGAACAGTCATCATTTTCAAAGCTGCTTCAAATTCATTCCAATTTTTAGCCTTGCCCATATGATACCACTCATCAATAGAAGCNATATTCTCNAAGGCGTTTGAATAAAATGCAAAAGATCCTTTTTTGTTTTTAATTACAGGGCCAAAAGCACTCCAAATCAATTTCTTTTTCACTTTTATAGTAAGACCCATTTTAGTCTTCAGNTTCANTTTTACAGAAGACTCTTCAAATGAAACCCACTTTCCATCCATCCAATATTGATGTTTGTTTTTGGGGTTTATTTTGAGTTGATATACATCAATTAAGTCAGGATAATTGTAGGTATGCGTCCAACCCAAATGTTCATTTGTTCCAATCATAGGAAAAGGAGATCCCGGAAATAAACCACCGAGCAAATTCCAACCTTCNTCAGAATTAATATGGGCCTCATACCAAGAAAAAGGTCCTTCAAGGGGTTGGTGCGTATTCACATTGAGAACAGTCTTTTTATGCTCCATTATATTACGGCTAAAAGCAAATGCATTAGAACCNATGGTCTTCTCCTCCATTTCTTCTTGAGCAGATTTATTTTTGCCAGAAAGTAGCTCACCCAAAATATCTCCAGTATCTGAAAAGAAGTGTATAACAAGATTATAACCCGTTAAATAGTCTAGTACAGTCATTGGAAAGCTATTTTTCACAAGAACCTCATCTGGAAAAGACTTGGCATATGCATTAATTCCGGCGACATAGCCCTCGATCACTTTCAACACTTCCNCAGAAAGATCATTAATATGATTTGTTGCTGTATTTCTNCATCGCAAGANTTCAACAAGATAATCCATAATCACACCATCTTTGCCAGCATGCATCCCCATTAGTCCTTTGGACGGCAAAAAAGTATATTGNATGGTCNCAAAGTCATCTTCTGCATGTGCCCATGCCAAACCATATGCCGCANCACCATCCGTGGCACCATAAATATGAGGAACTCCATATTGATCCCTGTAAATATCGATTTGACCCACATCAATTTGTGCCCAAATAGAGCAACTCAATAGAAGACCCAATGTGCATAAATACGCTTTCATAATTTTTTTATTTAGATAACGCAGAAGGTACTAAAAAGTTGTATCCGAATTTTCTTGATAGGAATATTCTATAATTCAAATATTTGAGGTTGTTGCAGTTCCTTTAAAAACATATATTTGCACATATTTTTACTTATGGCAAATACTTCAGATATCAAAAACGGACTGTGCATTAAGCACAACGGGAAACTTTTTCAAATTATTGAATTTCAGCATGTGAAACCAGGTAAAGGTCCAGCATTTGTGAGAACCAAAATGAGACAGATTGAATCAGGAAAAGTATTAGACCATACCTTCTCTGCTGGCCACAAAATCGAGACCGTTCGTATAGAGAATCGCGACTACCAATACCTTTACCAAGATTCAGATACCTATATTTTCATGAACTCAAAAACCTATGAGCAGGTAAACATACCTTTGGACATGGTTGAGAAAGCGGAATTCTTACAAGAAGGNATGATGGTGAACATATTATTTCATGCCGAAGAAGAACTCCCTTTAGTGATTGATTTACCGATGCATATTATTTCGGAAATTACTTATACAGAGCCGGGAATTAAAGGNGATACTGCAACCAATAGTATGAAACCTGCTACAATTGCCACGGGTGCAGAAATCAGAGTACCCTTATTTATCAATACTGGAGAAGTAATAAAAGTAGATACAAGAAGTGGAGTGTATGTTGAACGCGTTAAAAATTAATGAATGAAAAATACAGCGCTCACCGAAAAACATATTGCATTAGGAGCTAAAATGGTGCCATTTGCTGGGTATGCAATGCCCGTACAATACGAAGGTGTTACCATTGAACATGAAACAGTACGCAATGGGGTTGGTGTTTTTGATGTATCCCACATGGGCGAGTTTATATTAAAAGGTGAAAAAGCCTTNGCGCTCATTCAAAAATTTTCATCAAATGATGCTTCCAAGCTATTTAATGGTAAAGCGCAATACAGCTGTATGCCAAATGGAAAGGGTGGTATTGTTGACGACCTGATCATTTATCAAATAAATGAAAATGAATATTTCTTGGTGGTAAACGCCTCAAATATTGAGAAAGATTGGAAATGGATTTCTGACCAGAATGATTTAGGCGTCGAAATGAAGAATGTTTCAGACGATTATTCTTTACTNGCGATTCAAGGGCCGGACGCGGCAAAAGCAATGCAAAGCCTTACTGANGTTGACCTCAGCAACATGAGCTATTATACTTTCGAGCACAATCGCTTTGCAGGTATCGATAATGTGATGATCTCAGCGACAGGATATACAGGTTCGGGTGGATTTGAAATTTATGTAAGAAATGAAGATGCAAATGCGCTTTGGGATAAAGTTTTTGANGCCGGAAAAACCTTCAACATAAAACCAATTGGTCTCGCGGCAAGAGATACACTTCGATTGGAGATGGGATTCTGCTTATACGGAAATGACATCAACGACGAAACCTCCCCATTAGAGGCAGGCCTAGGATGGATTACTAAATTCACAAAAGACTTTGTCGATAGCGACTTTTTAATAAAACAAAAAGAAGAGGGTGTAAAGAAAAAATTAGTCGCTTTTGAAATGATTGATANAGGTATTCCTAGAAAAGATTACGAGATATACGACGGGCAATCGAACTNTATCGGAATGGTTACATCTGGAACAATGTCGCCTTCCTTAAAAATGGGCATTGGACTCGGATACGTGAATTTACCTTTAAACNAAGTGGATACGGAAATTTTTATTGCCGTACGAAATAAAATGCTCAAAGCAAAAGTCGTGAAACNACCTTTTTATAAAAAGTAGACTAAAACTTGGGGCACTTTTTACAAGCATAACCTTTCTTTTTGTATTTCTTACAGCACTTCTTTTTTTTATCACAGGAGAGCATACAATCAGGAAAAAAAACATCCTGACTCGTAGGGTCAATGATTGAAGGATCTAATTTTCTCATTATTTAGAAAGATTCTAAACAAAGATAATGACTTTCATGAAACTNTGGCAATCAGACAAAAGAAAATAAGTGAACAAAAAAATAGCGCAGGATAATCNGCGCTATTTCAATTTGTTANATTAATATNGGATTAAACCAANCCTTGATCAATCATTGAGTCAGCAACTTTAACGAAACCTGCAATATTTGCTCCCTTCACGTAATCTACATTANCATCCTCCAGCGTNCCATACTCTACACATGCATTATGAATTGACACCATAATTGAGTGCAGACGTTCGTCAACCTCTTCTGAGGACCATGACATTCTTAAAGAATTTTGAGACATCTCCAACCCTGACGTAGCAACCCCTCCGGCATTTGATGCCTTTCCTGGTGCAAACAAAACCTTTGCCTCAAGAAACTTTTCAATAGCTTCAGGCGTAGAAGGCATATTGGCTCCTTCTGCAATACAAATGACACTATTTCCAATTAGCATTGCAGCCTCTTCTCCATTTAATTCGTTTTGTGTCGCACAAGGTAAAGCGATGTCAACATCAACACCCCAAGGTCTCTTTCCTTCTACAAATTTGGCATTCGGATATGTTTTTACGTATTCAGAAATGCGACCTCTTTTCACATTTTTTAGCTCCATCACAAAGGCTAATTTATCGGAATCAATGCCATCTTCATCTAAGATATAACCTTTCGAATCTGAAAGTGTTAAAACCTTAGCCCCGAGTTGTGTTGCCTTTTGACAGGCATATTGTGCAACATTACCAGACCCAGAAATTGCAACAGTTTTGCCTTCAAAAGTTTGATTTTTTGTNGCCAGCATTTCTTTTGCAAAATAAACCGTACCATATCCTGTCGCCTCGGGACGGATTAATGAGCCACCCCAATTGCGTGCTTTACCTGTTAATACTCCGGTAAACTCATTTCTTATTCTTTTATATTGTCCAAACATATATCCTATCTCTCTTCCACCAACACCAATATCACCGGCTGGAACATCTGTATCAGGTCCAATATGACGACTCAACTCTGTCATAAAAGATTGACAAAACTTCATGACCTCATTGTCTGATTTACCTTTAGGATCGAAATCCGAACCACCCTTACCTCCTCCGATTGGAAGAGTCGTTAATGAATTTTTAAAAATCTGTTCAAAACCAAGAAATTTTAGAATTGACAGATTCACAGAAGGATGAAATCTCAAACCACCTTTGTAGGGTCCAATTGCGGANTTAAACTCAACCCGGTAACCTCTNTTTACTTGNACNTCACCATTATCATCTAACCATGGAACTCTAAACATTATGGTTCTTTCAGGTTCTACAATCCTATCCAAAATACGCGTTGTTTTATATTTTGGATTTTGCTCAATGAATGGAATTACAGCTTCAGCAACCTCCTGCACAGCCTGTAAAAACTCTGGTTCGTGTGCATTTTTCAATGACACTCTATTCATAAATGCTTCAATTTCTGAATGATAATTTGTTGACATAACAACTTAANTTTTAAAGGTTCAAATCGAGGCAAAAGTAAGCAAGATTTACTAATGTTAAATGTTATTTATCAAAAAGTTAAGGGTGATTGAGTCATATCGTTTATTCTCTTTGTTTTCAACTATTTTTTCTTGACAATAAATTGCATTAATTTTGTCATGCATCAAGCAACCTTGCAAGAACGCATACGTTTAAACATAAGAAGATTATTAGAGATGATTATAAGAAATACAATCGCTGCTTTATTAAGCATTTTAGTTTATTCGCACAACTCATTTTCTCAACAGCAAATATGCCTAGGAGATGATGCAACAGTTTGCGGCGGTCAAGGCGTAGATATTGAANTGTGTTCACCCGTTGGTGGCGGTAACATTGTGGGAGGGTTACAATTAGATAATCCCACTATTCTACCAACTTTGTCTGATGATCAATGGAGTCAGGCAATAAACATTGGTTTTGACTTTACTTTTTACAACAACATTTTCAATCAACTTACTGTAGGTTCAAATGGTATCTTGTCTTTTAACATGGGAAATGCGNGTGGTGGTTGCCCATGGGCACTTCAAGCTGTTGGGGCATTGCCCTCAACTGGTACGACAGCCGCACACAATGCAATTATGCCTTTTTATCAGGATATGAACCCAAACATAAGCGCTGATGGAGATATTCAGTACCAAACTATTGGAACAGCACCAAACCGGATGTTTGTCGTCTTATACAGAGAAATCGGTCAATTCCAATGCGGTCCCACGGAATGCAACTATGCTGGAATCATTCTTTATGAAACGAGTAATGATATTGAAGTGCATATCGGGAAGAAAACAATTTGTGGGACGTGGAATGGAAGTCTAGCCATTCAGGGAATCCAAAACGCGGGTGGAACAATAGCGCACATTACGCCNGGAAGAAACAACACAATATGGACGGCGGATAACGATGCCTACAGATGGAATTATGAGGGAGGTAATGATTATACNATAGAGGCCATTACCTATATTCAGGTTGTTGGTGCAGGTGGGAACCTTATTTGGAACAATACTTTAGGAGAGACATTCACATATAGTGCAATACTCAATATACCCAACCCTCCTCCAGGAACAACGGGTTATTTTGTAACCGCTTCAGCATGTGACGCGGCCTTAGGCTCTGTATCAGATACAACGTATATAACGACAGCATCTCCAGAAATTACGGTTTCCATGACAGATGATATTTGCAGTCAAGGAGTAGGAAGTGTAACAGCTACACCGGGAGCAGGATCTCCNGGTCCGCACTCATATACTTGGCCAGCACTAGGCGCAGCAACCCAAACTGTCAATAATGTATTTCCCGGCACCTACTCAGTATTTGTGGTAGATGGGAATGGATGCACATCAAATGGAACCGTAACCGTTGGAGATAGCCCAGCAGCATTTACGGCCACCTATACACCTGTCGGATGCTCAGGTGGAACAGATGGAACAGCGACAGCAATAATGACGCCTTCCGATGGCTCTGAAACTTTTCTCTGGGATAACGGACAAACTACNGCCACAGCGACAAACCTTACGGCTGGTATTTATACTTGCGAAATCGTAGCGAGTTCAGGATGCGTCGGTAATGTTTCGATAACGGTTGATGAAATACCAGGTATGAACTTAACCATAATAAATCAGAACGATGCATCTTGTAATAGCCTAAACACAGGCTCTATTCAAGTTGGTGTTTCCGATGGAACTTCTCCATATACCTACAGTTGGGATCAAAGCACTTGCATTACAAATGAAGCAACTGACCTTTTCGCGGGTACCCATATTATAACAGTAACAGATGATAACGGTTGTTCCAATCAGATTTCAGCGACAATTGGTGAGCCTGATGCATTAAGCATTAGTGATTTAACTCCAGATAGTGTTATTTGTGCTGATGCCTTTATTAATCTTCAGGCAACTGGAAGCGGAGGCTCAAGTCCGTATATCTATACATGGACTGCCAATGGGTCAAGTGTTGATGTTGGACAAACCATAACCGTGAATCCAGTGGCCAACAATACGCAATATTGCGTAACACTCAGTGAAGAATGTGGATCACCTGAAGCAAGTGAATGTCTGTCGGTCACATTCCCAAATACGATTACACCCATTATTGCGCCTGACTTTGAAGTGCAATGTGTACCTGGAGATTTTGTTTTTTACAACAACACCATAGAAGGAGCCGATGTAGAAACTACTGTGTTTGATTTTTCAAATGGCGATACATTTACAGCAAACGGAACAGAGTCTATTCAAAGTACTTTTGAATTCCCTGGAACTTATGATTGTTATGTTACCATAACATCTACATACGGATGCACCTACACTCAAGAATTTCAAAATATTATCACGGTTACTCCACCACCAATTGCAAACTTTACTTTATCCAAAAACCCAGCAACTTGGTTNGAAACCGAAATACAAACGACAGAAGCATGCGTTGGAAACGTTGTAGATTTTCAATGGATTAGCCCGAGTGCAATATCGCTAATCAGCAATGAAGGTTCTGCGATGATTACCTACCCAGAGGGAGTATCTGGTACCTACCCGATCACTCTCATCGCTACAACCAATGAAGGATGCTCGGATACAACAACATTAGATGTTGAAATTGTTCCCGATGTTATTTTTTATGCACCAAACTCATTTACACCTGACGACGATGAGCACAATCAAACATGGGTATTTTTCGTTGAAGGAATTGACGTTCAAAACTTCACATTAGAAATTTTCAATAGATGGGGAGAGACGATATGGGAAACGAATGACATCAACGCGGAATGGGATGGAACATATCACAAAGGAATTGTACCTGAAGGAACTTACATTTGGAGAGCTATTTACAAGGAACGTGAAAACGACGGTAGAAAAGTACATACCGGTTATGTAAACGTGATTCGCTAAAGATTAAATTATGTTAAAACACGGCTGCTTTCTTTTTACAATACTCCTTGTCCTTTCTTCATGCGACGTATTGAACAAAGCAGCTTCCGATGCTGCAAATAATTTCATGAATGAAGGTTCGTCAGACGCACAGCCACCAAGTCTAACAAATTCAGAAGTCATCTCTGGGTTAAGAGAGGCATTAAGTGTTGGCATTGAAAACTCAGTTTCAATCACATCAGTTACAGATGGATTCCTTTCTAACAATGATATTAGATTGCCTTTTCCGCCTGATGCGCTCAAGGTAAAAGAAAAAGCTTTGGACTTAGGTCTTGGGGATCAAGTACAAAAGTTTGAAACGACATTAAATAGAGCGGCCGAAGAGGCATGCAAAGAAGCGCTACCGATTTTCAAAAAAGCAATAATAGATATGTCATTAAGTGATGGATTCGCGATCCTTAACGGAGGAAATGGTGCGGCGACAAAATATTTGAAAGAACAAACCACAGAAAGCCTGACAAGCGCGTTTTCACCTAAAGTGAAAGCGGCTATTTCTAAAGTTAAGCTCACTGATTATTGGACCCCACTCATCAACAAATACAATACAGCCATGATACTGACCGGTGGAGAGAAAATAAANCCAGACCTTGACGTTTTTGTGACCCAAAAGGCAATTGAGGGCTTATTTTTCATGGTAGAGGCTGAAGAGAACAAAATTAGACTAGATCCTTTAGCGCGAGTTACTGATCTGCTCAGTAAAGTCTTTGGAAGTTTAACTAACTGATATTCTTTGAGAAAATTCGCCCCTACAGAGCTTGTCTTAAACGCAAAAAAACAAGTCTATCATCTTGGAGTTTCGTCAAAGGACTTGTCAACAAAAATCATACTCGTTGGTGACCAAGAAAGGGTTGCGTTGGTTTCAGAACAATTCGATTCNATTGAATTCAAATCAAATCATAGAGAATTCTTCTGTCATACTGGTCTCTATAAAAACAAAAGGATATCAGTATTATCAACCGGAATTGGCACAGACAATATTGATATAGTCGTTAACGAACTGGATGCTGCATTCAATATAAATNTTGAAACAAGAGNAGAAAAAATAGATCAAACAAAGCTAGAGTTGATTAGAATTGGAACCTGTGGCTTACTTCAAGCAGATATACCAATTCATTCATNTATTTTAAGCGAGTACGCCTTAGGCCTTGACAATGTTGGACATTTTTACACCCTTAATTATACAGATCAGGAAGAAAANCTACTTAAGTCGATTCAAGATTGTGCTCTCTTTCCAGAGCACGTTATTCCTTANCTAAAAAAGTCATCCACTGATTTTTTNAACAAATTTGAGACAGAACATACGATTAAAGGAATAACGGTAACCAGTTCAGGTTTCTATGGACCTCAGGGAAGAGCGCTTCGTTTGCCAACTTACACTTTAGACCTCAATGAAAAACTGCAAAGGTTTAAGCATAATGAGCATCGCTTTCTAAATTTTGAAATGGAAAGTTCCGCGTTGTTTGCACTNGGAACATCATTAGGACACTCNTGCNCAACAATTTGTTTGGGNATNGCCAATAGACCTGCAAAAAAGTTTTCAAGTGACTATAGCAGTCACATGANGGCGCTCATTCAACATGTTTTGGAAAGACTATAGATAAATTATCCTACCCTTCTTATATCCGCACCAATATTATTTAACCGAATATCTATGTCTTGGTATCCACGATCAATCTGTTCAATATTGTGAATGGTACTCTTTCCTTTTGCAGATAGCGCTGCGATAAGCAATGAAACTCCAGCACGAATATCTGGAGAGGTCATCTGNATTCCTCTTAAAGCATTCTTTCGATTCAAACCTATTACCGTAGCTCTGTGCGGATCACAAAGAATAATTTGNGCACCCATATCAATTAACTTATCTACAAAGAACAATCGAGATTCAAACATTTTTTGATGAATCAATACAGAACCTTTNGCTTGAGTTGCNACCACAAGAATAATGGAAAGTAAGTCAGGAGTGAAACCTGGCCAAGGAGCGTCAGAAATGGTCATAATTGAACCGTCTATAAAGGTTTCAATTTCGTAGCTTTCCTGCGCAGGAACAAATATGTCATCGCCCTTTCGTTCCAGCTTGATNCCTAACCTTCTAAAAATAGTCGGTATAATTCCAAGGTTATCCCAGCTTACATCCTTAATGGTTATTTCTGATTGTGTCATTGCAGCAAGCCCGATAAAAGAACCAATCTCAATCATGTCCGGAAGAATACGATGATAGCACCCNCCTAAATCCTGAACACCCTTAATCGTCAACATGTTAGAACCGATCCCTGTGATTTTGGCACCCATTGAATTTAACATTTTACATAGCTGTTGNAGATAAGGTTCACATGCNGCATTATAAATAGTCGTCTCTCCTTTAGCCATAACTGCTGCCATTACAATATTCGCGGTTCCAGTNACCGAGGCTTCATCCATGTGGATATATGTCCCTTTAAGGTTTTTACCTTCTACTGCGTAAAAATGTTCTCCAGCATCATAATTGAATTTAGCNCCCAAAGCAATCATACCCGCAAAGTGGGTATCCAANCTTCGNCGACCAATCTTNTCTCCTCCTGGCTTNGGTAAATAACCTACACCAAAACGTGCCAGAAGCGGCCCCACAATCATCACAGAACCTCTTAGNGAACCTGCCCTGATCTTAAAATCTTCAGATTGTAAATAGTCAATATTAATTTCTTTNGCTTGNAAGACATATGTCCCCTTTTCGACCTTTTCAACTTTGACACCCATCGCTTGCATTAATGCAATTAGCTTGTTGNCATCAATAATATCAGGGATATTAGAAATAGTAANCTTTTCAGAAGTTAGTAATGGGGCACACAACACTTGTAATGCCTCGTTCTTTGCTCCTTGTGGTGTCAGCTCACCTTTTAGAGGTTTTCCTCCATAAATTTCAAACGAAGCCATACGCGCTATCTTTTATATCTCTTCTTTTTAGACTTATAATTATTATTTGTCCTTGTATTCTTTTTNTTCTGACCAATGGTTCTAAGAATCTGATTTGTATTNGTCAATTCATCAGGATTATCCAATACCAGTTCGTTGTTTGATAACTCCTTTATATTTTCCGCAATGACATTGTTTTCAACTGCATTATTATTATGAGTCAAATACTGCATTTTCATAAAGTTAGCCATGGACATTTTCAANGCTTCNTTTGCTTCAGGGTCTACTACTTCATTTGCATCACTCAAAATTTTCTCAGTGTATTTACCATAATGACCATACTTAATTCTTCCTTTGGGATAAATCATTAGATCCGGCTTTTCACTCAATACCTCTTTATTAGGAATTTCATAAGGAGAATCAACATCTAATTGAAAATCAGACATCACGAAAAGGTGTGTCCATAATTTAGGCCTGTAATCATCNACATCTCTCANGTGAGGGTTCAGCTGTCCCATTACCTCAATAATGGCTTGAGCCGCACTATTTCTCTCAGAACGGTCTTTTATCTCCATCGCATGAGATATCATATTTTGAACATTTCTTCCATATTCTGGAAGGATCAGTTTTTCTCTTGTTGTATTGTATTCCATATTTAGTCTTCTAGCAAATTACCTAAGGCGTTGTCGTAAATTTCTTTTGCATCATTCACAAAACCGTAGTGTTCATCATCAACGACAAGCTTTCCTTTGGTAACATGTCCTAGCAAGGTAAAATTAACTTTTGAATTAACCATATGTTCAAGGAACAAATCTTCTTGATCTTCAGAAACAGTTACTACAATCCTTCCTTGCCCCTCTCCAAATAAGAACGCATCTTCTCGGATTTCAGAATCTGTCACAATATCAAACCCTAAATCCCGAGGNAAGGACATTTCTACTAAAGTCACATAGAGACCTCCGTCTGCAACATCGTGCGCGGCGTTGATTCGATTTTGCTGAATCAACTCCTTGGTTACTGCATGTACTTTATATTCGTAATCCAAATCAAAATATGGGGCTGGAGAGGCTTTGACACCATGATAGTTTGCTAAATATTCGGAGGATGAAATATCTTCCTCATATTTACCAATCAAGAAAATCAAATCTCCTTTGTCTTTAAAATCTAGTGACATTAGTGTATTCTTATCCTCTAAGATTCCAATCATTCCAATTGTCGGTGTTGGGAAAACAGGAACCTCTACCCCATTGATTACAGATTGGTTGTAAAAGGATACATTACCCCCTGTTACAGGCGTATTAAATTTCAAGCAAGCTGCTGACATTCCCTTGATNGCTCCTACAAACTGCCAATAAGATTCTGGATTGTAAGGATTTCCAAAGTTCAAACAATTCGTAATTGCACTTGGCTCTCCACCTGAACAAGCAATGTTTCTTGCCGCCTCAGAAACCGCAATCATCGTTCCTATTTCTGGATCGGCATTTACATAACGTGAGTTGCAGTCTACTGTCATAGCAAGTGCCTTGTTGGTACCTTTTATGTTTACAACNCCTGCATCCGAAGGAACATTCGTTGTCATGGTCCTTGTACCCACCATAGAATCATACTGTTCATAAACCCAACGTTTCGAGGCTATGTTCGGCATTGCAAGCATCGCGTCAGCAACTTTTTTCAAGTCCNCAGGCTGTTCAATGGAATTAATATCAAATTTCTTAAACTCTTCGTAATAGGTAGGTTCCTTATATTCTCTTTNATATTGAGGAGCACCTCCTCCAAGAACTAATGATTCGGCAGGAACGTCACCCACCTGCTCACCGTTCATGTAATAACGAATCCTTTGGGTATCAGTTACTANTCCTATTTCTTCCGCGTGAAGGTCCCATTTATCAAAAATATCTTTAACGATTTGCTCTTTACCTTTCTGAACAACAACGAGCATGCGCTCTTGAGATTCAGATAGTAAAATTTCGTAGGGAAGCATATTCAATTGTCGGGTAGGTACTTTGTCTAAATCTATTTCCATCCCAACCTCACCAGCTGCACTCATCTCACAAGTAGAACAGGTAATACCCGCAGCNCCCATATCCTGCATTCCCACAATAGCATCTGTTTCAGACAATTCCATGGTNGCCTCAAGCANTAATTTCTCCATGAAAGGATCACCAACCTGAACAGAAGGTAAATCAGAGGCAGAGTCCTCAGTAATATCTTTTGAGGCAAATGCTGCTCCAGCGATTCCGTCCTTACCTGTTGACGAACCCACAATGAAAACTGGATTACCAGGTCCTTTCGCCGTNGCAGAAATCATTTTTGTCGTATCAATTGTACCAGCCGAAAATGCGTTCACTAGTGGATTTGTGTTGTAAGANTCNTCAAAGGCNACCTCGCCTCCAACGATTGGAATACCAAACGCGTTTCCATAGTCACCAATGCCTTTTACGACTCCTTTGACCAACCATTTAGTTCGGTCGCGTTCAATATTCCCAAAACGCAAGGAATTTAGCTGTGCAATTGGCCTAGCGCCCATTGTAAATATGTCTCTATTAATGCCTCCAACCCCGGTTGCAGCGCCTTGATAAGGTTCCAAAGCACTTGGGTGGTTGTGAGATTCTATTTTAAAAACGCAACCCATACCATCACCAATATCGACCAGTCCTGCGTTCTCTTCACCTGCCTTTACAAGCATATGGGGACCATCTTTAGGCAAGGTCTTCAACCATAAAATTGAATTCTTGTAAGAACAATGTTCAGACCACATCACAGAATAAATAGCAGTTTCTGTGAAGTTTGGTGTACGACCTAGGATTTCCTTAATCATTTCAAATTCATCTTCTCTTAGACCTAAATCTACCGCTTGCTCTACTGTTGCTTCTTTTTGGAGGGTTTCGCTCATTTCTTCTTTATTATCAGACAAAAATAAGTATAAAATAGGTATCTCATTCACTAATAAAAAAGAATTAAATCCACTCGAATGCGATATTTGATAAAGAAACTAAAACACCTTCGAATTTCATTATTTTAAGTATTTTTGTAGCCTAAAATAAGTACTATGAATTATGACATTATTGTAGTAGGAAGTGGCCCAGGAGGATACGTTACTGCTATTCGTGCATCACAGCTTGGTTTAAAGACAGCAATCGTTGAACGAGAAGAATTAGGTGGGATATGTCTGAATTGGGGTTGTATCCCAACAAAGGCGCTTTTGAAATCTGCAAATGTTTTTGAGTACTTAAGTCATGCCTCCGATTACGGTATAACCGTTAAAGATGCGAAAGCAGACTTCAATGGAATGGTCAAAAGAAGCCGAGATGTTGCTGATGGAATGAGCAATGGCATCAAATTTTTAATGAAGAAGAATAAAATTGATGTTCTGACTGGAAACGGAGTCATCAAAGCAAATAAAACAGTTGCTGTCACTGATGAGGCAGGAAAAAGCATAGACTATACTGCTTCGAAAGGTGTGATTATTGCAACAGGTGCGAGATCTAGAGCATTGCCTAATTTACCACAAGACGGGGAAAAAATAATTGGATATCGACAAGCCATGACTTTGAAGTCACAACCAAAGAAAATGGTAGTTGTAGGTTCGGGCGCAATTGGTGTTGAATTCGCATATTTCTACAATGCAATTGGAACAGAAGTCACTGTTGTAGAATATCTCCCAAACATTGTCCCAGTGGAGGATACAGATGTATCAAAGCAACTTGAAAAGTCATTTAAAAAGTCTGGAATCAAGGTGATGACTGGTTCTTCCGTAGAAAGTGTCGATACCTCAGGTAAACAATGCGTAGTTACAGTTAAAACGTCGAAAGGAGAAGAGAAAATTGAGTGCGATGTTGTATTGTCCGCTGTTGGTATTCAGGCCAATATTGAAAATATAGGTTTAGAAGACGTGGGTATTGTTGTAGACAAAGGAAGAATTCTTGTAGATGACTTTTACCAAACAAATATGCCAGGCTACTACGCAATAGGCGATGTTGTTCCAGGTCCAGCATTAGCGCATGTCGCCTCAGCAGAAGGAATTGTTTGTGTCGAAAAAATAGCAGGCCACCACCCTGAAGCAATTGATTACGGAAATGTTCCAGGATGTACTTATTGTTCTCCTGAGATCGCTTCAGTGGGTATGACCGAAAAAGCAGCTAAAGAAGCAGGTATCGAATTAAAGATCGGAAAATTCCCATTCTCTGCTTCAGGTAAAGCAAGTGCAGCGGGTGCAAAAGACGGTTTTGTTAAATTGTTATTTGATGCCAAATATGGTGAGCTTTTGGGCGCGCACATGATTGGAGCGAATGTTACTGAAATGATTGCGGAAATTGTTGCGATTCGTAAACTTGAAACTACAGGAGAAGAATTGATTAAAACGATTCACCCACACCCAACTATGTCAGAGGCCGTAATGGAAGCAGCGGCAGCAGCCTACGGCGAGGTCATACATCTATAGATTCAACGCTTGACGCGATTTTAACCGACAACAAAGAATAGCATAAATGTTGTCATGAGCTCAAGAAGGAAATATAAATGCCAGATATAGCGAAAGTTGTTTTCTTTGTTTTTTACATAGAGTAGAGTTGCTGGAAGTAGCGCAAAAAACAAAATAAACCATAAATCCAGAGATAAAGCAAATATGCCAATAAGGGCATGAAGCGTATGCCACAACCAATGAATGGATAGTTTTTCTTGAATATTCCAAGCGATAAAGCTTATAAAAAAGAAGAGCAAACTGAATACCAACAAAAAATCCGGAATTACCGAAGTCTCCAGATACATAAGCTGATTTTGATTCAACAGCGATGCCTTAAGTATCGGATTAATACCGATTTTCAGCAGAACCCCTAATAGGAATAAATAGCTATACAACTTTCTCCTCTTCGGATTAAAAAAAATAAATCGCAAAGCGCCCCACAACAAAACAAAATCAAAAATAGGAAAGGGTAGTAAAAAAAAATGATCATCAAAAAAAAGGCCGAGACCGTACATTAAAAATGTCAAAACAGTCAAGAAAACAAATTTCTTTTCTCTAATCATCAGATCCGATTACATCATAGATGTAGTCGAAGGTAGAAAGAATTTCAGCCTTACCATCAACGATGGCTATGTCATGTTCAAAATGTGCGCTCGGCATACCGTCCTCGGTAACAATCGTCCACTCATCTTCAAGTGTACGAACTTTTTCAGTACCCATGTTGATCATAGGCTCAATGGCAATTGTTAATCCATTTTGGATTTTTTTACCACGACCTCTACGTCCAAAATTGGGTACCTGAGGTTCTTCGTGCAATGTTTTACCCAATCCATGTCCAACAAGATCACGCACAACACCAAAATTATTCTTTTCAGCGTGCTGTTGTATTGCCCAACCAATATCCTCCAATCGATTAGCTGTCGTGCATTGCTCAATTCCTAAATAAAGGCACTCTTTGGTCACTTTTAATAGATGCTGGCGCTCTGGAGAAACCTCACCTACCTTAAAGGTATATGCATGATCACCATAATATCCTTTATAAACAGCACCACAATCCACTGAAACGATGTCGCCTTCCTCAAAAGGTTTTTCTGTAGGTAGGCCATGCACAACTTGCTCATTAACAGAAATCAGCAAGGTACTTGGACAACCATAAAGACCTAGGAAACCTGGCTTGGCATCTTGCGAAAGGATATAATCATGTGCCATTTTATCCAATGAAAGCGGAGTTATACCTGGCTTTATTAGTTGAGCTACCTTCCCTAATGTTCGACTTACCACAAGCGCTGCATCACGCATGATGGCAATTTCTTCTTTTGATTTATATAATATCATGTATTTGTTAAATAACGACATGGGTCGCAAAGGTAGATAATTCTTATTGATAGATGGATAATTAACTTAATTTACTCAACCATTGCATGGTATCCACTTGATCGGCGTAATCATCCAATGCTGGACATTGCGCTGTACCAAAAGGCAAACCGTTCAGTCCAATTGAACATTGAATGGCATCTTTGTGGAGTTCAAGATAATCATGAACCTCATTCAAGTCTTTATAAAAATGATAGTAGATCATACCAAGCGGAGAATGTAGCTCATGGGTTTCCTTCAATAAAACAAAATTATTGTCCAATAATTTTTCTTGATTCATCAAATGAATCGCTTTATTGTAGTCATAATTATTACCATACTTCTTATTATTAATCACCTCTGCTTGATGAACTATATGTTCAAAAATCTTATTGACATCATAAGACGCTGGAAGTAAGAGGTGAGAAACACTTCGGCAACCACGTCCGAAAAAATCAAAAATATCGCTACTCAAGGATTTCAGCTCCTCGCTTGTTTCATTACCTCCCAAAACGGCTATTGATGTTCGGTTTTTTCGAAATATGTGCGGGTACTTAGAAAAGTATTGTTCAAAATGAAGGAAACTTGCGTTACTACCGGTTGCAATCACGGCGTCAAAACCTTTCATATTGCGACTGGAGAATGAGATGTTTTCTCGAAGTTCGGGATAAAAACAGACTAACAAACCCACCAATGCAGGTAAGAGCTTGTCGTCCTCTGAGCTCATTTTAGCCAACACTTTATTTCCCGAAAGCAACACACAAAGAAAATCATGAAAACCAACAAGCGGAATGTTGCCAGCCATAATCACAGCAATCGTTTTTGGTTGACTCGTAAATGTATATTTTGAGCACCAAGATGCTAAATGATCTGTCTCTAATGAACTCCCCAGATTAAGCATCGCTTTTCTAACCATTGGCTCTGTAAACCATCCATTATGATGTTTTAGCTTTTCAATAGTAGTTATCAGCTGATTATATTCGGACTCAGTAACACCTATTTCAAAATTATTCCAGGGCTTATTTTCACCTATATTTCGCAATATAATACCGAGCTGACTAAAGGCTTGAATTAATGATTCTCTTTTCACGGTACAAATATACTAAGCTTCTTTTTTGTAAGATTGAACAAAAGAATCAAATTTGGGGTTTATATTTGTATAAAAATTGTGTGTTATGTCCATAATGATAACAGATGAATGTATAAACTGCGGTGCGTGCGAGCCCGAATGCCCAAATAATGCCATCTACGAGGGTGGTGCAGAGTGGAAATTCTCTGATGGAACTTCATTAAATGGCATCATCACAACCCTCGATGGAAATGAAGTTGACGCAGATCAATCTTTTGAACCGGTGGACATGGATGTATACTACATTTCTCACGATAAATGTACGGAGTGTGCCGGTTTTCATGACGAACCTCAATGCGCCGCCGTATGCCCGGTAGATTGTTGTGTGGATGACCCTGATTATCGAGAATCTGAAGATGAACTCCTCGCGAAAAAAAGCTTTCTACATTTATAGCGGCTCGGCAATAGAAATCTTAATATCTATATATGAGGCGCCCACGCCACGCTGGCTGTAGTTTGCATCGTTCATGTCGTACCCCTTTCTACCTCTTAAACACGATAAAATCTCACTCTTCAAACGACCTTCTCCAACTCCGTGAATAATCAAAATACGGGTTGTTTTTTTCTTTAAATGATCATTTACAAATCGTTTAAAGGTATTCATCTGAATGGTGAATTTTTCATGGGCTGAAGCCTCGTATCTTGAAGTATCAAATGATTCATAGTGAAGGTCTAGCTTAGGAATGTCTTGAGCATCTAGTTTATTCGATTTAGGCTTTATACGATCAACGTCTTTGGTTTTTACTTCGCCCGTTTTAAAATGATGTATTTTAACAGCTTGATCACTCGGTATTTTTAATTCGAAACCATGTTCATCGATAACGAATATAAAATCCTTTGCGATAGATTCGACAGTGTAACGACCTGTTTCGTTTAAAATAGATATAACCTCGCCAATAGTGAACATAAGGGGGAATATTACATGTTTCTTCTGTACTGTCCGCCCACTTCAAATAAAGCATGTGTAACTTGTCCAAGTGAGGCATGTTTACAAATCTCCATCAACTCTTCAAAGATATTTTGATTGTTCACAGCTGCATCCTGAATCGCCTTGATCCCTTTTTTAGTGCTATCCTTCTCTGCCTCATGCAAATTGTTGAGCATTTCAATTTGATATTGCTTTTCGTCCTCTGTTGCTCTAATAACCTCTTTCGGTAGGACCGTTGGAGAGCCCTTCGAACTTAAAAATGTATTTACACCAATAATTGGAAATTCACCTGTATGCTTGAGTGTTTCATAGTAGAGCGACTCTTCCTGAATCTTAGACCTTTGATACATAGTCTCCATAGCACCCAAAACGCCACCGCGCTCGGTAATTCTATCAAACTCAGAAAGAACAGCCTCTTCAACTAAATCTGTTAAATCTTCAATAATGAAACTACCTTGGAGCGGATTTTCATTTTTCGCCAATCCAAGCTCCCTATTTATAATCAACTGAATGGCCATCGCACGACGAACAGATTCCTCTGTAGGAGTTGTGATCGCCTCGTCATAGGCATTCGTATGTAATGAATTACAATTGTCATAAATCGCATACAAGGCCTGCAAGGTTGTTCGAATATCATTAAAGTCAATCTCTTGGGCATGGAGTGAACGACCCGACGTTTGGATGTGATACTTAAGCATTTGTGCCCTTGGGTTTGCTCCATATTTCTTCGCCATTGCTTTGGACCAAATCTTTCTTGCCACCCTGCCAATTACAGCATACTCAGGATCAATTCCATTGGAGAAGAAAAATGATAGGTTTGGACCAAAATCATTTATATTCATTCCTCTGCTAAGATAATACTCGACATAGGTAAAGCCATTTGCAAGTGTAAACGCAAGTTGGGTGATTGGATTGGCTCCAGCCTCTGCAATATGATACCCAGAAATGGATACAGAATAAAAATTTCTGACACCCTTGTGGATAAAATATTCTTGTACATCCCCCATCAATCTCAAAGCAAATTCAGTGGAAAAAATACACGTGTTTTGTGCTTGATCTTCTTTTAAAATATCGGCTTGAACCGTTCCTCTAACTTGGGTAAGTGTTTTGGCTTTTATCTCGTTGTAAATGTCTGCAGGTAATACTTGATCTCCTGTAATACCAAGCAACATCAGACCAAGACCGTCATTTCCCTCAGGAAGATCACCATTGTAGCTTGGACGTTTGACCCCTTTTGCCTTATAGATAGATTTAATTTTCTTTTCAGTAGCTTCCTCAAGTCCTTCTGCTTTTATATACTTCTCACAATTTTGATCAATAGCTGCATTCATAAAGAAAGCCAAAAGCATTGGCGCTGGGCCATTTATTGTCATTGACACAGAAGTCGCCGGATGGCTTAAATCAAAACCTGAGTAAAGTTTTTTCGCATCATCCAAGCAACAAATAGATACACCCGCGTTTCCTATCTTGCCATAAATATCAGGACGTAGATCCGGGTCGTTCCCGTAAAGTGTTACCGAATCAAAAGCTGTGGACAATCTTTTGGCGGGCATGCCCAAACTCACATAATGGAATCTTTTGTTTGTTCTCTCGGGTCCTCCTTCTCCTGCAAACATTCGGGTAGGGTCTTCCCCTTCCCTTTTGAATGGAAACAAACCTGAGGTATATGGAAATTCTCCCGGGAAATTTTCTTGAAGTACCCAACGAAGAATATCTCCCCAACCATTATATTTCGGAGATGCAACTTTGGGTATGTCAGAATGTGAAAGAGATTTGGTATGGGTCTGTATTGATAAAGTCTTATCCCGTACCTTAAATTCAAAGGTTGGATTCTTAAATGATTGCTTACGTGCATTCCAGTTTTGTACTATTTCCCAATTCTTAGGATCAAAATTTAATTTTTCTTTCTCTAAAACCTCTTCAATGTTTTTTATTAATCGGTCCTTATCATCATAATCCGATTCTTTAAGTGTATCAATCGTTTGCGTCAAACCAAATAATTTATCCGCAACTTTAACCTGTGCTTCAACCCATTTATTATATGCTCTATTGTTCTCTGATATCTCAGATAAATATCGTGTTCGGTCCGGAGGTATTACAAAAATCTTTTCAGACATTTCACGTGTAATCTCAAAAGTAGAATGAAGCTCTGCATTTGTCTTTTCAACAAGCTGATCCATGATTACCTTGTAAAGAGAGTTCATTCCTGGATCATTAAACTGAGAAGCAATTGTTCCATGAATAGGCATGTCATCAACATTTGCATCCCAAAGGTTATGATTTCGCTGGTATTGTTTCCGGACATCTCTTAGTGCATCAAGCGCACCTCTTTTGTCAAACTTATTCAGCGCAATCACATCTGCGAAGTCAAGCATATCTATTTTCTCAAGCTGTGTTGCCGCTCCATATTCGGGGGTCATCACATAAAGAGATACGTCAGAATGATCTAATATTTCCGTATATGATTGTCCTATTCCGGACGTTTCCAGAATAATTAAATCATACTCTGCTGCTTTTAGTATTGAAAGTGCTTCAGCAACATGCTTTGACAAAGCTAGATTTGATTGTCGTGTTGCCAAAGAGCGCATGTATACACGGCTATTTTTAATTGAATTCATTCTGATTCGATCACCAAGTAAGGCTCCTCCCGTCTTTCTTTTAGAAGGATCTACAGAAACCACGGCAATTTGCTTGTCCTTAAAATCAACAAGAAATCTTCGGACCAATTCATCCACTAATGACGATTTACCCGCACCACCTGTTCCTGTGATGCCAAGCACAGGAATAGCACTCTTTTCCGAGATATTTCTAATCTCAGTTAAGGCTTCATGATGTATTTTTGGGAAATTTTCAGCTGCAGATATCGTGCGCGCTATTGCNGGAACATTCTTACTTTTTATCTTATTGATATCATGCGCTAGATTTTCACCCAAACCATAATCNCAACGCTCNACCAAATCATTGATCATTCCCTGNAGCCCCATGGACCTTCCATCGTCCGGATGGTAAATTCTTTCCACACCGTAATCCTGTANAACTGAAATCTCGTCCGGTAGTATGGTTCCTCCACCTCCACCAAATATTTTGATGTGCGGTGCTCCTTTGTCACAAAGAAGATCNTACATGTATTTAAAATACTCATTATGTCCTCCTTGATAGGAAGTCATGGCGATTGCTTGCGCATCCTCTTGAATGGCGCAATCTACAACCTCTTCAACAGAACGGTCATGCCCCAAATGAATCACCTCACAACCCGTAGATTGAATAATTCGACGCATAATATTAATAGCAGCATCGTGGCCATCAAACAANGATGCAGCAGTGACAATTCTTATTTTGTTTTTGGGCTTATAAGCGGGAATTTGTTCCATTCAGTGTACGATTTAAAACGCCTCCAAAAGTACAAAATTCAAGTCAAATGAATCGATGTTTAAAAATAGAATGGAATGCCTACAATTTAATCATTGGGCAGCAGACTCAAAAACCCAGTAATTCTTGAATTTACTTTTTGAATCANGGTAATAACCGACACCCATATGCGTCGCACTTTTGTTTAGTAAGTTCCTTTTATGACCTGGACTCTTTACCCATGCCTCAAAAACAGCTAAAGGATTTCCATAACCAGCCGCAATATTTTCAGCATTTGGAAACCCATCATAGAAACTCGAAATCCTTTGAAATGTATTCAATCCTCGTTGCAATCCATTTGAAATCCTGTTATGAGTTGCATGCTCGTGGTAGTTTTCATGTGCCATATCTGCAGCATGATAGCGGCTTGCACGCATGAGATCAGGGTGCACCAAAAGTGAATTCAAACCCTTTTTATTGCGGTACTGATTAATGAAACGAAGAAGCTCAGTTTCATAAACTGAGTTCAGAACCTTAATGTCTTCTCGCCCAGACGGATTCGCGTTAAATCTTATTGAACTAGATGCTTCATTTGGTAAATTAAATGATAAAAAGAGTATGCTCAAAACGATTATTAAAGAAACTATTTTCATAGAGGAGAACTTTACTCTCTATAACTTGGAAACATATTCTAGTTACGTTCCTTTCTGAGCACTATACTCCATCTCCGTGCTCAATTCAAAGGGCGGTTGGCAAGAAATCATTTCTTTTACGCGAAGAAATTCAGGGTATTTTTCTGCGTTAAACGCAGCTTTTATGCGAGCAGTTCCAATGCATTGAATTTCCTCAAATTCAGTATCGGATGTAATTCGATAAAAAGACTTTTGATTCGATAATTTTCGATAAATCGGATAATCAGTCATCACAACAACAATTGAATTGTAAATGTATTCATTAGTTATGAAAAATAAACACGACCTCGAAATAGATAAATGTATACCTTAGGATTTTATTTTAGCGCATGAACAGTTCCTTAAGTAGTCAAGACCGTAATAGTTTGAGTCAAGCAAAAAAAAAGCGAAAGGAATACCGAAAAAAACTATTGCACCTCAAAAAGAAACGTCCCAAACAAATCAATGATCAGTTCAATACGCTCCATGATCATGAGTTTGAAACCATGGATTGTTTAAGCTGTGCGAACTGTTGCAAAACGACGAGTCCTATATTTAGAAATGTGGACATCAATCGACTGGCCAAACATCTTAGGATGAAAGTTGGTTCATTTACCGAAAAGTATTTAAAACTTGATGAAGACAATGATTATGTCCTTAAAAGCTCTCCATGCCCATTTTTAAATGAGGACAACACTTGTAGTGTATATGATTTTCGGCCTTTAGCTTGTAGAGAATACCCTCATACCGATCGAAAAAACGTTCTACAAATTATGGACCTAACCATCAATAATACTGAAGTCTGTCCTGCAGTAGCTAGAATTGTGGAAAAAATAATTCAGGAATAAATCACAACATTGTTCCATTTTCTTATGTTTCATTGAAAATGATTGCCTTTCACTCTATATATATTCACGAGCTGCCCGAAAATCATCGTTTTCCGATGGAAAAATATGACCTACTGCCAAGACAGCTCATTCATGAGGGAACAATTGAGCAGCATCAATTTTTTGCGCCTCAGTCAATTCAAAATATTTATGTCGAGGCTGTACACAGCCGTAATTACCTGGAGCGATTAAGAAACCTAGAGCTGACAAAAAAGGAACAACGGGTCTCCGGATTTATACATAATGATACCTTAATCAAACGTGAATGGACTATCATGGAAGGAACAAGAAAGTCCGCAGAACTTGCCATGGAGAAAAATATCTGCTTTAATATTGCAGGCGGTACACATCATGCATTTTCAGATCGAGGAGAAGGGTTTTGCCTCCTGAATGACCAGGTGATTGCAGCACATTGGCTATTGAAGCAAAAAAAAGTCAATAAAATACTGATTTTAGATCTCGATGTACACCAAGGCAACGGAACTGCAGCCTTGTGCGCCAATCTTGACAACATTTTTACATTTAGTATGCACGGTAGAAACAATTACCCTCTTCGTAAAGAGCATTCTGATGTAGATATTGAACTCGATGACGGTACAAAAGATGCAGCTTACTTATATCAGCTTAAAGAAGGATTAGATAATATCATGAATAGCTTTGAACCTGAATTTATTTTTTATCAAGCTGGAGTTGACGTTCTTGAGAGTGATAAATTAGGTAGGTTAAACCTATCTTTGGACGGGTGCAAAGAAAGAGACGCTATAGTTTTCGATCTAAGCAGACAACTTGACGTGCCAATTGTAACCACGATGGGCGGCGGATATAGTAAAGAAATTAACACGATTGTTGAGGCGCACGCCAATACATACAGGGTCGGTTACGACATTCGCAGCTAATCACGCGAAGATTCAGTTTCTATGCACACAAAATAGTTGTAAATTTGTCCCGATATGTATCAGATTCTCTTTCTTAACGATATTGCTGGAACAGAAATTTTGCTGATACTTGTTTTTGTACTTATTTTCTTTGGAGCCAACAGCATTCCTGGTATTGCAAAAACAATGGGAAAAGCAATTTACCAAATTAAAAATGCTTCTGATGATCTCAAAAGCGAGATTAAAAACTCCACGGGAAATATTAAAAAAGAGCGCGAAAAACTAACGAAAATTCATGACGAAATCT